>NZ_JBVVQM010000007.1:0-152288 GCF_055811155.1 Mesorhizobium sp. WSM4822
TCGGCATCGACGATTTTCAGGCCGGCTTCGATGCGATGCGCAGCGGCAGTTCCGGCAAGGTGGTGATGGACTGGTAGATGCCGCCTAGCGCAGGATTCTGTTTTTCATCAGCCATTTCACGGAGCGGGGCCATGCGTGGTTCGCACCCATGCGAAGATCGGTAAACCCCTCCGAAACATGTCTCCCGGTTTCGGCGTCAAGGATGCGAATGAACATAGTATGTTCCGTTCGGTTGACGCGCGTTACGACGCCAAGCAAGGCAAGCGACGCGCCGTGCTCCTTGGCAATCGGTCCTTCACAACCAGCGCAGTTGCGCAATCCGTGCGGCGCAGCAGCCTGTGTATCCCTCGCCGGCACATCAATTACTGTAAAGCGCCCAGACTGGGAGAGCATGTCCTTTGCAACTTGTGCCGATTCCGACAGATAGCGCCTGTCATATTCATCTGGGGGAATTATTCCCGCCCCGGCGCTCTTGTCCTCCAATTCGAAAGGGAACACTTCGATCGACATCGGCTTTGTCTGCTGGGCCTGCGCAAATGTGCAGGTGCCTACAAGTAGCGTCACCAGGACACTTAATGCGCGAATGCTCATCGTAGTCCTCCCGTCGGTGTAATGGGCATTATACGCGGCCTGACAACGCAAATCACGATCAAATCGAAAGCAATGCTATGCTTTGGCTGCGGTGGGAGTTCCCACGCAGGTTCGCTCGAACTCCGTCGTTCAGAGTGATTGGCTTGATCTTGGACTAACCCATGCTCGGGACCAGACTGGTCTCCAATGCAGCCAGTCCGCTGGTGATCGCCGTGCGCTCTTCAGCGCTGAGCCTTGCCAGCAAATCCCGTTCGAACGCCTTGGCCAGCGGCACCATCTCGCGATAGGCGGCAAGTCCCGTTCCGGTCAGCGTCAGATGTTCGATACGGCGGTCTTTTTCGTCCGGTTTTCGCGTCAGCCAGCGCCGCCGTTCGAGCTCGGCGACAGCGCGCGAAACCTTTGTCTTGTGCATGGCCGATTGCTCACCGATTGCAGACGCCGTCATCGTTCCATGCTGCCCCAGCCCCGAAAGGGTGCGCCATTCCGGCCGCGTCAGGCCGTGGCTATCCTTGTAAATCCGCGAAAATTCGCGGCTGACGGCGTCGGCAAGCCGGTAGAGCCGGTAGGGCAGGAAATTTTCCAGATTGAGAATTTCAGGCGCGTCGGACGCTTCGCTCTTGATCGCCATTTTTCAAAGCCGCCATTGATGGTTACATTTTCAATGGTTACAAATGAAACCAGTTTGGTCAATTGAGATCCATTCCGGGGAGGAAGCAATGGCCTTTTCCTACATGCCGGGTTTCGGCAACGACTTCGAAACCGAGACGCTGCCCGGTTCGCTGCCACAAGGACGGAACTCCCCGCAGCGGCCGGCCTACGGCCTCTATGCCGAGCAGCTTTCGGGCTCGCCCTTCACCGCCCCGCGCGGCACCAATGAGCGCTCTTGGCTCTACCGGATCCGGCCGAGCGTCAAGCACACTGGCCGCTTCAAGCCTGCGAGCTATCCCTTGTGGAAGAGTGCGCCCAATGTCGGCGATCATGAGTTGGCGCTTGGCCAATACCGCTGGAATCCGGTGCCGATGCCGAAAGAGCCGACCGATTTTATCGCCGGCATGCGCAGCATCACCACATCAGGCGACGTGCTCGGCCAGACCGGCATGGCGGCACATGTCTATGTCGCCAACCGCTCGATGGTCGACGACCATTTCTTCAACTCCGACGGTGAATTGCTGGTCGTGCCGCAGGTCGGCGCATTGCGCTTCGTCACCGAGATGGGCGTCATTGAGCTGCGGCCCGGCGAGATCGCGGTGCTGCCACGCGGTCTGGTCTTCAAGGTCGAGCTGGTCGACAAGGAAGTGCGCGGCTACGTCTGCGAGAACTACGGCGCCAAGTTGACGCTGCCCGACCGCGGCCCGATCGGCGCCAACTGCCTGGCCAATCCGCGCGATTTCAAGACGCCTTGCGCCTGGTTCGAGGAGAAGGAAACGCCGTGCCGGCTGACGGTGAAATGGTGCGGCAATTTCCATGTCACCGAGATCGGCCATTCGCCGCTGGACGTCGTTGCCTGGCACGGCAATTACGCCCCCTACAAATATGATCTGGCTACCTTTTCGCCTGTCGGCGCGCTGCTGTTCGACCATCCCGACCCGTCCATCTTCACTGTGCTGACGGCACCCAGCGGCGAGGAGGGCACGGCCAATATCGACTTCGTCATCTTCCCGCCACGCTGGCTGGTGGCCGAAGACACGTTCCGGCCACCCTGGTACCACCGCAACATCATGAGCGAGTTCATGGGCCTGATCCATGGCCAGTACGATGCCAAGGAAGAGGGCTTTGTGCCCGGCGGCATCAGTCTGCACAATCTGATGCTGGCCCATGGACCGGATGCGCCTGGCTTCGAAAAGGCCTCGCGCGCGGACCTGAAACCGGTCAAGCTCGACAACACCATGGCGTTCATGTTCGAGACCCGATTTCCGCAAATGCTGACCCGCTACGGCGCCGAACTCGAAACCCGGCAGGACAATTACATCGACTGCTGGGCGGATCTGAAGAAGCGTTTCAATGGCACGCCCGAGGGCGACTGGTCTTGAGCACCGAGCCAATGCCGGATCGGCTGGTGCTTTTGGGCTCGAAGGGTGGCCCGGCATTGCGGCCGGGTGGTCCGTGGCCGAGTTCGTCGCTGCTGCAGATCGGAGGCCGCAGCATCGTCGTCGACTGCGGGCTTGGCGTGACGCGCGGTCTGGTCGACGCGGGCATCGGCCTGAAATCGCTCGATCTGATCTTCATCACGCATCTGCACTCCGACCATGTGCTGGAACTGGGGCCGTTGATCCACACCGCCTGGACGGCGGGTCTGGCCACGCCCGTCGGCGTCTTCGGTCCGCCCGGCACTGGCCACTACTGGCGGCGCTTTTGCCAGGCGATGGAGTTCGATATCGAAATCCGCATCGTCGATGAAGGCCGACCGGATATTCGCGACCTGGTTTCGATCAGCGAATTCGGCGAAGGCCAAGTGGTCGAACAGGGCGGCTTGACGGTTTCGGCGCTGCGCGTCGAGCATCCGCCGGTGACCGACTGTTTTGCCCTGCGCTTCGAACACGGCGGGAAAAGCGTGGTGTTCTCCGCTGACACGGCCTTCTTTCCGCCGCTCGCGGATTTTGCCCAAGGCGCCGATATCCTCGTCCACGAAGCCATGCTGGAAGAAGGCATCGAGCGGCTGGTGGCCAGGACCGGCAATGGCGCGCGGCTGAAAGACCACCTGCTCGCCAGCCACAGCTTTGCCGAAGAGGCCGGCAGCATCGCCAGCGATGCCGGCGTCAAGAGACTGGTGCTCAATCATCTCATTCCGGCCGACGATCCCGGGATCGGGGAGGCCGACTGGACTGCCGCTGTCAGGAAAACATGGGCCGGCGACTTGACGATCGCCCGCGACGGCCTTGTTGTGGAGCTAGCATGATCCCGAAAAGTGGGAACCGGTTTTCGGAAAAGATCATGCGTAAGATAAAAAACCAAAGCAGCGCCAAAGCTGCAGCAGGAGAGGAAACCGCATGAAGCTTGCCACATTGAAGGACGGGACGCGCGATAGAAAACTCGTCGTTGTCTCGCGCGACCTGACACGCTTCACCGACGCCTCGTTCCTGGTGCGCACGCTGCAGGCGGCGCTCGACGACTGGCGCCGCATCGCCCCGCATCTCGCGACAATAGCGGAATCGCTTGAGAACAATGCGGTGCCGGCGGAGCGCTTCCACGAGCATGACGCCCACTCGCCGCTGCCGCGCGCCTATCAATGGGCCGACGGCTCGGCTTATGTGAATCATGTCGAACTGGTGCGCAAAGCGCGCGGCGCCGAGATGCCTGCGAGCTTCTGGACCGACCCGCTGATCTACCAGGGCGGCTCAGATTCTTTCATTCCGCCACGCGATCCGATCCGCATGGCTGACGAAGCCTTCGGCATCGACATGGAAGGCGAAGTCGCCGTCATTGTCGACGACGTGCCGATGGGCGCCAGTGTCGATGAGGCGCGCGCGGCGATCCGGCTGGTCATGCTGGTCAATGACGTCACGCTGCGCGCTCTCACCGGACCGGAACTGGCCAAAGGTTTCGGGTTTTTCCAGTCAAAACCGTCCTCGGCGTTTTCGCCTGTCGCGGTCACGCCGGACGAACTGGGTGACGCCTGGGACGGCGGCAAGGTCAGCCTGCCGCTGCTCGCCGATCTCAACGGCAAGCCGTTCGGCCGGGCCAATGCCGGTATCGACATGACCTTCGATTTTCCGGCGCTGATCGTTCACGCAGCAAGGACACGGCCATTGGCGGCCGGCACGATCATCGGCTCGGGGACCGTCTCCAACAAGCTCGACGGCGGGCCGGGCAAGCCTGTTTCGGCCGGTGGCGCTGGCTATTCCTGCATCGCAGAAGTGCGCATGATCGAGACCATTGTGTCAGGCGAACCCAAAACGCCGTTCCTGCGCTTCGGCGACACGGTGCGCATCGAGATGAAGGACAAAACCGGGCATTCGATCTTCGGCGCCATTGAGCAGAAGGTCGAGAAATACGAGAGGTAAGGGCATGACGGGGGACTATCTTCTGGCCGGTGTCTGGGCACTCGCCATACTGGCGGTCTTCATCCAGGCGATCCGGCTGAGCTACCGCATTGAGGCGCGATCGCCCAGCCTGACCAACCGCAGCGGCTTTCCGCGCAAGGCGATGATGTTCCACACCATCACCAACATGAACGTCGCGCGCGACGAGGAAACGCAAGCCATGCGGCGGCGCATGAACCGGCTTCTGCTGATCGTTCTTGCCGGATTCGCGATCATGGGGGCAGGCTTGCATCTGATGCGGGCAGGGGGATGATCTCGTGAACCTGCTCGACCATCTGCGCCGTATGGCCGGCAACAATCTGTGGTCGAACGACCGGCTCTACCGCGCGGTGCTGTCGCTCCAGCCAGGCGAGTTCGAGGCCGAACGCACCAGCTTCTTTCCATCGATCAAGGCGACGCTCAACCAAATCCTTGCGGTCGATCTTCTCTACCTCGATTTTCTCGAAGAGGGTGGTCTCGGTGCTGCCGCCCATGACGACTTCGTGCCCCTCGACGAGCCGGGGGCGTTGTTTGCGGTGCAGGTCGCAGCCGACCGGCGGCTGATCGCCTTTTGCGATAGACTGTCGGCCGACGACCTCGATCGGCAGGTTATCACCGACCGGCGCGAGGACGGCATGATCCCCGAGCGCATCGGCGACATCCTCGCCCATGTCTTCCTGCACGACATCCATCATCGCGGCCAGGTGCACGCCATGCTTTCGGGGACGTCGGTCAAGCCGCCGCAACTGGATGAGTTTCTGCTCTATTATGATGCGAAGCTGAGGGAGAGAGAGGTCGAGCGGTTGGGGCTCTAATTAATCGTCAAGCCGCTCGGCCCTTTCAGAGCAGCGGTGGCGCCGATAGGTCTTTCCTTGCCGGGGGGCGGCAAGAGACGCGCTACGACCCTGCCGCGCCGGGTGATTACGATCTCCTCGCCGGCATTTGCACGCCTGACGAGTTCCGACAGTTTGGCTCTGGCTTCCGTAATAGAGACGTGCACGGCTCGACCTCGCTAGGCCCAACCTTAAGCCAAAGCCGGGCCGCAGCGAGAGTAACCTTACGCCGCTTTGCCGTCCACCTTGATCACGCCGCGCTTGATCTGGTCCTGCTCGATGGATTCGAACAGCGCGCGGAAGTTGCCCTCGCCAAAACCTTCGTCGCCCTTGCGCTGGATGAACTCGAAAAAGATCGGGCCGATCACGGTCTTCGAAAAGATCTGCAGCAGGATCTTGGTCGTGCCGCCATCGACGACGCCTTCGCCATCGATCAGGATGCCGTGCTTCTTCATCCGCTCGATCGGTTCGTCATGGCCGTTCACGCGGTCGTACGACATGTCGTAGTAGGTCTCCGGCGGGCCGGGCATGAACTTCAGCCCGTTCTCAGCCAGCCTGTCGGTGGCGGCATAGATCTCGTCGGTGCCGACAGCGATGTGCTGGATGCCCTCGCCATTGTATTTCTTCAGATATTCGGCGATCTGGCTGGTCTCGTCCTTGGACTCGTTGAGCGGAATGCGGATCTTGCCGCAGGGCGAGGTGATGGCGCGGCTCACCAGGCCGGTGATCTTGCCGTCGATGTCGAAGAAATGGATCTGCTTGAAGCCGAACAGATTGCGGTAGAAATCCCACCACTTGTCCATCTGGCCGCGATAGACATTGTGGGTCAGGTGATCGAGATAGTAGAAGCCGACGCCTTCCGGCCGTGGGTCGCGAGCGCCCAGCCATTCGAACTCGGCATCATAGGCCGAACCCTTCTTGCCGTAGGTCTCGATGAAGTAGAGCAGCGAGCCGCCAATGCCGACGATTGCCGGCACGTCGAGCGCCTTGTCGGCGCCTTCGTAAGGCGTGGCGCCCTTGGCAACGGCATGGTCGAAGGCGTGCTTGGCATCGACCACCCGCCAGGCCATAGACGCAGCACAGGGGCCGTGCTTGTCGACGAACTTCATCGCATGCGAGCCGGGCTCGGCATTGACGACATAGTTGATGTCGCCCTGCCGCCAGATGGTGACGTCTTTCGTGCGGTGCTTGGCCACCGCGACATAGCCCATACGGGTGAACAGTTGAGCCAGTTTTTCCGGTTCCGGATGCGCGAATTCGACAAACTCGAAACCGTCCGAGCCGGCGGGGTTGTCCTTGCTGATCGTGGCAGGCGGGGCGTCGTGCGGGAAGGGACCCATGATATTCCTCCGAAAGCTGGCCTGGCCTGAAAAGCCCATTTGACACGATCATAACGCGGAGGAGGCGCACGGTGCTTGCATTCAAACGCTTGAAATGATGATGTCATGCGTGAAGCGTGCGTGATGTGAGGAAAAACCATGGATGAGGCGCGTATTGACCAGTTTGACCGCAAGATAATGGCGCTGTTGCAGGGTGATGCGCGGCTGACCAACAACGACCTTTCGGAGCGGGTGAACCTGTCGGCGTCGCAATGCTCGCGCCGCCGCCAGCGGCTGGAGGAGGACGGCTTTATCAAGGGCTATCGCGCCGTTCTCGACCGCGACAAGCTCGGTTTTTCCCTGGTCAACGTCATCTCGGTGACGCTCGCCACGCACAACCGCGACAATGCGCGGCGCTTCGGCGAACTGGTGGCGCGGCTGCCTGAGGTGCAGGAAGCGCACGCGCTGACCGGCGAGATGGATTACATTTTGAAAGTGGTGACGCCCGACCTGAAGTCGCTGTCGGAATTCGTCAACGGCGTGCTCCTGCCACACGAATCCGTGCAGCACGTGAAGACGGCGATCGTGCTGGAGACGTTGAAGGAGACCGGCGCACTGCCGATTTAAGCCCTGGCCGTTCAGCCCTTCGACTGTTGGATCAGCCCATAGAGATTGGTGCAGCGGGCGCCGGAGCGGCAATAGGCGAAGACCGGGCCGTCGAGTTCGTTGAGCGCTTCGGCCTGATCCTCGACATTCTCGGCGGTGATCTGGCCGCTGATCACCGGAATGTAGCGGAAGGCGAGCCCTGCGGCTTCGACCGCTGCCTTGACGGTGTCGGCAGAAGGCTGGCCGGGCTGTTCGTCATCGGGCCGGTTGCAGATGACACTCTTGAAGCCGGCTTCCTTGATGGCGGCGACGTCCTCAGGCTGGATCTGGCCCGAAACCGAATAGTCCTCGCTGATTTCGCGGTATTCCATGGCAGCATCCTCGCAAACTGGTCAGGCGGCAGTCTTGCCACTCCCCGACATGGGCGGCAATCCGTACCGAAGGAATTCTCTGCCAAATAGACACTGCGTGCCGGAAAATCCAACCGGGCCGATGCGGCCCGGCTGGACGATCCCTTCATACTCAGCTGCCGAGAATGGCGCCTTTGATCTGACGGATGTTGTTGTGCATCATGTCGATATAGGTCGCGGCCGGGCCGTCGGGCTGCGACAGCGCATCCGAATAGAGCGTGCCGCCGACCTTGATGCCGGTTTCGCTGGCGATCTGTTCGATCAGGCGCGGGTTGGTGATGTTCTCGACGAAGATCGCAGCCGCCTTGTCCTGCTTCACCTGATTGACCAGTTTGGCGACGTCTGCGGCGGATGGCTCGGAGTCGGTCGAGATGCCTTGCGGAGCGAGGAAGGTCAGGCCGTATGCGTGTTCGAAATAGCCGAAGGCGTCATGCGAGGTGATGACGACGCGTTTGCTCTCCGGGATTGAGGCGATCGCCGCTTTCACTTCGCCTTCGACTGCGTCGAGCTTCTTCGTGTAGGCGGCGGCATTGGTCTGGTAGCTGACGCAGCCTTCCGCATCCGCCGCGCAGAAAGCCTCGGCGATGTTCTTCACGTAGATCCTGGCATTGGCGATCGACTGGAAGGCGTGCGGATCGGTGACCGTCTTGCCGCCGCCGGTGCCGGCACCTTCGGCCGCGTCGGCATCGGCGAATTCAGGTTTGAAATCGATCGGCGTCACGCCCGTGGTCAAGGTGATGATAGACGCCTTGGTGGCGCTGGCATCGACCAGCCGCTGCAGGAAACCTTCGAAATGCAGGCCGTTGACCAGCACGATGTCGGCCTTGGCCATGGCCACAGCATCGGCCGGGCTCGGCTCGTAGACATGGGCGTCGCCATCCGGCCCGACAATGGTGGTGACGTCGATGCGGTCGCCGCCGACATTTTTGGCGAAATCGGCAATGACGGTGAAGCTGGCGACCACTTTCAGCGGTGCGGCCAAGGCCGACGATGCGCCAAAAGCGGTTAATGTTATAACGCTCATCGCCAGGGCGGCATGGATCGATTTCAGCATAGACGGTCTCCTTCTAGGGGCGGGGATCAGGCCGTTCTGTGACGGTGATGGATGATGCGCGCGCGCAGAATGCCGCGCGTGCCAAACAGGATCGAGGCGAAATAGACCACGCCGGCCGAAAGGATGATGGCCGGGCCGGATGGCAGCGACGCGTGATAGGACAAAAGCAGCCCGGCGACGCAGGAGGCGAAGCCGATCAGCACCGCCAGCACGCACATCGGCTCGACGCGAGCTGTCCAGAAGCGAGCAGCTGCGGCCGGCAGCATCATCAGCCCAACCGACAGAAGCGTGCCGAGTGCCTGGAAGCCGCCGACAAGGTTGAGCACGACAAGGCCGAGGAAGATGAAATGCACCGGACTGCCGAGCCGGCTGACCGAGCGCAGGAACAGCGGGTCGAGGCATTCGGCGACCAGCGCCCGCCAGAAGATGGCGAGGCTGACCAGCGTCACCGCGACGATGCCGCCGATCAGCGTCAGGGCCTCATCGTTGAGCGCCAGCACGGTGCCGAACAGCACATGCATGAGATCGACGCTGGAACCGCGGATCGACACCATCAGCACGCCGATGGCGAGCGAAATCAGATAGAACGCCGCCATCGAGGCGTCCTCGCGCTGTATGGTGAAGCGCGAGACGGCGCCGGCGCCGAGCGCGACGATGACGCCGGCGATCAGGCCGCCGATGGTCATCGGCAGGATCTCCAGCCCATAGAACAGGAAGCCGGCGGCCGCACCGGGCAGGATTGCATGCGCCATCGCGTCGCCCGACAGGCTCATGCGCCGCAGCATCAGGAAGACGCCGATAGGGCAGGCGCCGAGCGACAGCATCAGCGAACCGATCAAAGCCCGCTGCATGAAGCCGAAATCGGCGAAGGGCGCGATGACAAGGCCGTAAAGCATGTCCATCAGGCAGCCCTCGGTCCGACGCCATGTTGGCGGTCGTGATCGTGGCCATGGTGATCGTCACCATGAGCGTCCTCGCCCGGCTCGCACCAGGGTGCATTTTCTTCCCAAGCTTCGTGGAAGCGGCGGGCGCGCAACAGGTTGTCAGGTTTCAGCGTTTCCCTGGTTTCGCCCCAGGCGATCGGCTGGCGGGCGAGAAGCAGCGTTTCGGGGAAATTCTGCCGCACCAGGTCCAGATCGTGGACGACAACCATGATGGTGCGTTCCTCGCCGTGCCAGTGCTTGATCAGGGCAATGAGGTCGCCGACCGTCTTGGCGTCGACGGCGTTGAAGGGTTCGTCGAGCAGGATGAGGTCGGCGTCCTGCAGCAGGACGCGCGCAAACAGCGTGCGCTGCAACTGGCCGCCCGACAGCGTGTCGATCGGGCGCTTTTCAAAGCCGCCGAGGCCGACCGCCATCAGCGCCTTGCTGACGTCATCGCGATCTTCCTTGGTGTAGCGGCCAAGCAGGCCGCGTCGTGGCCACAGGCCGAGCGAAACCAGATCGACCACGCGCGCTGGAAAAGAGCGGTCGAGCTCCGATTGCTGCGGCAGATAGGCGGCACGTACACCGGGCGCGCGGATAACCTCGCCGGCCATTGGCTTCAGGACGCCGACAATGCCTTTCATCAGCGTCGATTTGCCGGAGCCGTTGGCGCCGACCACAGCGGTCAGCGAGCCCTTGCGGATGGTGCCGTCGAGATGATGGATCGCCGGATGGCTGCCATAGCCAAGCGTCAGGTCGCGGAATGTCAGGCAGGTATTTGTCATTCTGCGATCCGTAGGCGGCGAAATCCGGCTGCTGGCAGCGGCCGATTGGATATGTGATGTTATTACATTAGTCAACAAGCCAATCCGGCGGAATTGCGGCCGCAGGGTCAACTTGCCGTGTGTGCATGCCATATGCCGTTGGCCCAAGGGGATTCGACCTGGCGACCTTGCCCCAAGCCGGCCGCGACTCTAAAGAAGCGCAACCGTCACAGGAAGGAACCATCCAATGAGCATTCGTCGCATCGATGTCGGCCCGCGCATGAGCCAGATCGTCATCCATGGCAATACCGTCTATCTGGCTGGTCAGGTCGGCCAGCCAACCGGCAACGTCGCTTCGCAGACCAGGGACATTCTGGCGGCTGTCGACGAATTGCTGGCCAAGGCTGGCTCCGACAAGACCAAGATCCTGCAGGCGATCATCTGGCTGGCCGACATGAGCACCTTTGCCGAGATGAACGCGGAATGGGACAAGTGGGTGCCGCAGGGCAACACGCCAGCCCGTGCCACCGGCGAAGCAAAGCTCGCCACCCCGGACTATCTGGTCGAGATCATTATTACCGCTGCGATTTGAGTTTTTACCCCCCTTGTGGGAGGGTCGCTGCGAAGCAACGGGGTGGGGGTGGCGCCGCTGCCCTCCGCTATGGCTCCGGGCGTTCGGCGTTCGAAAAGCCAAATCGTTGGCTTTTCGCCAGCCTGCGGCTGGACACGCCTCACCCCTGCGGCCTGAACCTTGCCACCAGCGTGTGGCTCTCGGCCGCGTAGGTAAAGCGCACATGGGTGACCGGATGTTCGGCGCTCCATGTCCGTCGCTCGACCACCAGGCACGGCGCGCCGGCTTCGATGTCGAGTGCGGCCGCTATATGTCTGTCGGCGGCGACAGCGCGAATCCGGTGCTCGGCTTCGCTCCACGGCACGCGGCCGATCAGCCATGGTCCTGGTGCGATGGCCACGAATTCCTCGTCTGCTGCCTCGGGTACGGCGGTGAGGTTGATCAGCCGCTGTTCATGCGCGAACGGCCGCTCGCCGGCGAAATGCCCGCATTCCAGCGCCAGAACCGGTCCGGCCAAGCCCAATTCCAGCAGGGCGCGATCCTCGGCGCTGCTGCGCCTTTTGTGCCGAGCGACGCGCTCGTAGCGGTAAGGCAGGCCGAGCGCTTCGACCTCGATGCGGATATCGTGGATTTCCAGCACCGCCGCTTGCGACTGCGGCCGGCGCACAAAGCTGCCTGAGCGGCGGCGACGTTCGATCAGCCCGGCCTTGGCAAGCTGTGATAGCGCCTTGTTCACCGTCATGCGCGAGCAATTGTATTGCACGCTCAGTTCGTGCTCGAACGGGATGCGATGGCCGGGCGCCCAGGCACCGGACGTGATCTTCTCACTGATGTCGGTCAGGATGCGCTGGTGCAGCGAGCCGCCACCGTCCGCTACCACTGTGCCGGCCATGCTCATGCCGAAAGCGCCGTCATCACGCTGCGAAACCGCTCGGCGATAGCCTCTCGCTTCACATGCCTGCCGCCGCTGACCTGCTTGAACCCATGCACCCAGACGCAGTCGACCTTGCCGCCATTGGCGAAGATCCAGGCGTCCAGGATCGCGTCGCCGCTCTTGCCGGCCAGCGAGGGATTTTTGGGATCGAGCGAGACGAGATCGGCGGATGCGCCGGCGGCGATCTGCGAGATGCCGGCGCCAAGGGCGACGCTGCCCCCGTCCAGCGCGGCATCGAACAGCGCCCGGCCGGTCGAGCCGCCCGCGACCGCCAGCACATTGCGGGCGCGGTGGGCGAGGCGCTGTGAATATTCGAGCTGGCGCAATTCGTCGGGCAGGCCGATGAGCACGTTGGAATCGGAGCCGACGCCATAGCGGCCGCCATGTTCCCTGAACAGCGGCGCGGCAAAAGTGCCGTCACCGAGATTGGCCTCGGTGATCGGGCAAAGACCGGCGATGGCACCGCTCCTGGCCATGGCAACGGTTTCCGCATCGGTCATGTGCGTGGCGTGGATCAGGCACCAGCGCTTGTCGACCTTGGCATTGGCGAGCAAAAACTCCACGGGCCTCCCGCCGGACCAGGCAAGACAGTCCTCGACCTCTTTCACTTGCTCGGCGATATGAATGTGAATCGGCCCCTCCGGCGCCAGCGCGGCGACTTCGGCTAGCTCCTGCGGCGTCGCGGCACGCAAACTGTGCGGAGCGACGCCGACGACAGCCTGATTCAACGCGCGAACCAATTCGCGGCATTTCTCAACAAGCCGCGAGAACCGATTCACATCGTTGATGAATCGCCGCTGGCCTTGGTTTGGCGCGGCGCCGCCGAAAGACGAGTGCGCATAAAACACCGGCAAAAGCGTCAGGCCGATACCTGTTTCGCCGGCCGCCGCCGCGATGCGCTCGGCCATCTCGGCAAGATTGGCGTAGGATTTTCCATCGCGGTCGTGATGCAGATAGTGAAACTCGCCGACGCGGGAAAACCCGGCCTCCAGCATCTCGACATAGAGTTGTGCTGCAACCGCCTCGACCTGATCGGGCGTCATCGACAGGGCAAAGCGGTACATCACCTCGCGCCAGCTCCAGAAACTGTCGGCGGAGGGGCCGCGAAGCTCGGCAAGGCCGGCCATGCCGCGCTGGAAGGCGTGGCTGTGCAAATTGGGCATGCCGGGCAACAGGATCGCGTGGCGTTCGTCGCCGGCTGCCGCTGCGGCGCCAGGCTGAACGGCTGTAATGCGTCCCTCGGCCAGGGTGAGCCGCACATTATCGCGCCAGCCATCGGGAAGGAGCGCCTGTTCCGCAAAGATCGCTGCCACTTTTCTCTCCGGTTCTCTGTCTCTCATGCGATGATGGCACTTGCAGTGCGTTTCAATATGTATATACATAATCGTCATCGATTGAAACGGAAAAGATGATGGCTGGACATAGCAAAAGCCGGGCAGGGGATCTTCGTCTGTGGCGCAATGCGCGGCTGGCGACAATGGCCGACGGGTCTGCCGGACTTGGCGTCGTCGAACATGGCGCGGTCGCTGCGCGTGACGGCCGCATTGTCTATGCCGGCCTCGAGTCGGAGCTGCCCCCAACACTTGCCCAGGGCGCCGAGACGGTCGATTGCGAGGGCCGCTGGATCACGCCTGGCCTGATCGACTGCCACACCCATCTGGTCCATGCCGGCAACCGCGCCAACGAATTCGAGATGCGGCTGGCCGGCGCCACCTATGAAGAGGTCGCCCGGGCCGGCGGCGGCATTGTTTCGTCGGTCAAATCCTTGCGCGCCGCCAGCGAAGATGAACTGGTCACTCAATCGCTGCCGCGCCTCGATGCGCTGATCGCCGAAGGCGTGACCACCGTCGAGATCAAGTCCGGCTATGGCCTCGATCTCGAAAACGAGAAGAAGTCGCTGCGTGCCGCACGGCAGTTGGGCAACCAGCGGCCGGTGACAATCCGCACCACCTTCCTCGGCGCTCACGCGCTGCCGCCGGAAGCCAAGGGCGACAAGGACGCCTTTATCGATCTGGTCGCCAATGAGATTCTTCCAAAGATTGCCGCCGAGGGGCTGGCCGATGCGGTCGACGGGTTTTGCGAGGGCATCGCCTTTTCGCCGGAACAGATGGCGCGCGTCTTCGATGCGGCCAAGGCAGCAGGCCTGCCGGTCAAGCTCCATGCCGACCAGCTGTCCAACCTGCATGGCGCCGAACTCGCCGCCCGTTACGGTGCGCTGTCGGCCGACCATCTCGAATACACCGATGATGCCGGTGCAGCGGCGATGGCCAAGGCCGGAACCGTGGCGACGATCCTGCCCGGCGCCTACTATTTCATCCGCGAAACCAAGAAGCCGCCGATCGGCCTGTTTCGCCAGCACGGCGTCAAGATGGCTGTCGCCACCGACAACAATCCCGGCACTTCGCCGCTGACCTCACTGCTTCTGACCATGAACATGGCCGCGACCCTGTTTGGCCTGACCGTCGATGAATGCCTTGCCGGCGTCACCCGGGAGGCCGCCCGCGCGCTTGGTTTGCTGGGAGAAACCGGCACGCTTGAGGTCGGAAAATCCGCCGACCTGGCGATCTGGAACATCGAGCGCCCCGCCGAACTCGTCTACCGCATGGGCTTCAACCCGCTGCATGCCCGCATCTGGAGAGGACAATGACCGAACTGACCCTGAAGCCCGGCAATGCGACGCTGGCCGACTGGCGCGTCATCTATCGTGGCGCCGTGCCCAAGCTGGACGATGCCTGCCGGCCGAAAATCAAGGCGAGCGCCGAGGCCGTCGCCAGGATCGTTGCCAAGGGCGAGCCGGTCTATGGCATCAACACCGGCTTCGGCAAACTGGCCAGCGTCCGCATCCCGGCCGAGGATCTCGAGACCTTGCAGCGCAACATCGTCCTGTCGCACGCCGCCGGCGTCGGCGAGCCGATGCCGGTTGCTGTCTGCAGGCTGATGATGGCGCTGAAGCTCGCCAGCCTGGCGCAGGGCGCGTCGGGTGTGCGGCCGCAGACCATCGAGCTGCTCGAAGCGATGCTGGCCAACGACGTCATCCCGGTGGTGCCGGCGCAAGGTTCCGTCGGCGCCTCCGGCGACCTCGCTCCGCTGTCGCACATGACGGCGGTGATGATCGGCGTCGGCGAGTGTTTTACCCCACATGGCCGTTTCCCGGCCAAGGTCGCCTTCGTCTCGCATGGCCTGGAACCGGTGACACTGGGCGCCAAGGAGGGCTTGGCGCTGCTCAACGGCACCCAGTTTTCGACCGCCTATGCGCTGGCCGCCTTGTTCGAGGCCGAAGTGCTCTACCAATCGGCGCTGGTCGCCGGTGCCCTGTCGACCGACGCGGCAAAAGGCTCCGACGCCCCCTTCGACCCGCGCATCCATGTGCTGAGAAAGCATCCCGGCCAGATCGAGACGGCCGACGCCCTGCGCAATCTGATGGCCGGCAGCGCCATCCGTGAATCGCATCGGGTTGGCGACGAACGTGTGCAGGACCCTTATTGCCTGCGCTGCCAGCCGCAGGTGATGGGCGCTGCACTCACCGTGCTGCGCCAGGCGGCCGACACGCTGGGCACCGAAGCCAATGGCGTCACCGACAATCCGCTGATCTTCGCCGAGGATGACACCGCGCTTTCCGGCGGCAATTTCCACGCCGAGCCGGTGGCCTTCGCCGCAGACATGATCGCGCTCGCCATCTGCGAAATCGGTTCGCTGTCGGAACGCCGCATCGCCATGCTTGTCGATCCGGCGCTGTCCGGCATGCCGGCCTTCCTGACGCCGAAGCCCGGTCTGAACTCCGGCTTCATGATCCCGCAGGTGACGGCGGCGGCCCTCGTTTCGGAGAACAAGCAGAAAGCCTATCCGGCCAGCGTCGATTCGATCCCCACCTCGGCAAACCAGGAAGACCATGTTTCGATGGCGGCGCACGGTGCGCGCCGGCTGATCGGGATGGTCGAGAACGCCACCGCCGTGATCGGCATCGAATTGCTGGCCGCGGCCCAAGGCTGCGATTTCCATGCGCCGCTGGCCTCGAGCGACGCCCTGGAGGCAGTGCGCAAGCTGGTCCGGGCCGAAGTGCCGCATCTCGACAATGATCGCCATTTCCACCCCGATATGGAAAAAGCCATCGCCATGGTGCGCAGCGGTGCGGCCATCGAGGCCGCCGGCGGCGTGGCTCTGCCGTCGGTTTCCGGAGCGATGTGATGGCAAACGCGCCCTGGCTGACGGTCATGCCCGGCACAGCGCCGTTGCTGGTGTCGATACCGCACACCGGCATCGACCTCGCCGGCCTTGAGAATCGGCTGGTCTCGCCCTGGCTCGGCCGCCGCGACTGCGATTGGTGGATCGACAATCTCTATGACTTTGCTGCCGGCCTCGGGGCGACGGTGGTGCACACCGCGATCTCGCGCACCGTCATCGACGTCAACCGAGATCCCTCCGGCGCCTCGCTTTACCCCGGCCAGGCGACGACCGGCCTTTGCCCGACCGAGACTTTCGATGGCGATCCGCTCTATCGCGAGGGCGAAGAACCGGGGCCGTCGGAGATCGACGAGCGTCGCGAGAAATTCTTCGTGCCCTACCATGCCGCCTTGCAGGTCGAAATCGACCGGTTGCGTGGCTTGCACGAAAAGATCGTCCTCTATGACTGCCACTCGATCCGTTCAGTGCTGCCGCGCCTGTTTGAAGGTACGCTGCCGGTTTTCAACCTCGGCACCAATGACGGTAGGAGCGCCGATCCGACGCTGCAGGCGATGGTCGGCCAGATCATGGCCGAAACCGGTGAAACCTTTGTCATCAACGGCCGCTTCAAGGGCGGCTGGATCACACGCCATTTCGGCCAGCCGCAACAAGGCGTGCATGCGCTGCAGATGGAACTCTCCAACCGCGGCTATATGCGCGAGCCAGATGGCAAGGGTACGCCGGACAATTGGCCGGTGCCCTATGACGCCGAGTTCGCAGCACCGATCCGCGCCACGCTGCGGAAAATCCTCGAGACCGCGACGTCCTGGGCGCGCGTCTGACATCAGGCCTTTTATGGAGTGACGCCATGAACAATCCTCGCCACAACATCCGCGAAGTCCGCAGCCCGCGCGGCACCGAAATCAGCGCGCGCTCCTGGCTGACGGAAGCGCCGCTGCGCATGCTGATGAACAATCTCGACCCGGATGTTGCTGAAAATCCCAACGAGCTGGTCGTCTATGGCGGCATCGGCCGGGCGGCGCGCACCTGGAACGACTTTGACCGCATCGTCGCCTCCTTGAGGACGCTGGCCGATGACGAGACTTTGCTGGTCCAGTCCGGCAAGCCGGTTGGCGTGTTCCGGACCCACCCGGACGCCCCGCGCGTGCTGATCGCCAACTCCAATTTGGTGCCGCACTGGGCGAATTGGGAAAAGTTCAACGAGCTCGATAAGAAGGGCCTGATGATGTACGGCCAGATGACGGCCGGCTCGTGGATCTACATCGGCACGCAAGGCATCGTGCAAGGCACCTACGAGACCTTCGTCGAGGCCGGCCGCCAGCACTATGGCGGCAATCTCAAGGGAAAATGGATACTGACCGGCGGTCTCGGCGGCATGGGTGGCGCCCAGCCGCTCGCCGCCGTCATGGCCGGCGCCTGCTGCCTGGCGATCGAATGCAACCCGGACTCGATCGATTTCCGCCTGCGCACCCGCTACGTCGACGAGCGCGCCGACACGCTCGACGAGGCGCTGGAAAAGATCGAACGCTGGACCAAGGCCGGCGAGGCGAAATCGGTCGGCCTGCTTGGCAATACGGCCGAGATCGTCCCGGAAATGTTCCGGCGTGGCATTCGCCCCGATATGGTCACCGACCAGACCTCGGCGCATGATCCCATCAACGGCTACCTGCCGAAGGGCTGGACGATGGCCGAGTGGCGCGAGAAGCGCGTCAGCGACCCCAAGCTGGTCGAGAAGGCGTCACGCGCTTCCATGCGCGAACATGTCGAGGCGATGGTGGCGTTCTGGAACGCCGGCGTGCCGACGCTCGACTACGGCAACAACATCCGCCAGGTGGCCAAGGAGGAGGGGTTCGAGAACGCCTTTGCCTTCCCCGGCTTCGTGCCGGCCTATATCCGTCCGCTGTTCTGCCGCGGCATCGGGCCGTTCCGCTGGGCAGCCCTTTCCGGCGATCCCGAGGATATATACAAGACCGACGCCAAGGTGCGGGAACTGACGCCCGGCAACACCCATCTGCACAACTGGCTCGACATGGCGCGCGAGCGCATCGCCTTTCAAGGGTTGCCGGCGCGCATCTGCTGGGTCGGCCTTGGCGACCGCCACAGGCTCGGCCTCGCCTTCAACGAAATGGTGGCCAAGGGCGAGCTGAAGGCGCCTGTCGTCATCGGCCGCGATCACCTCGATTCCGGCTCGGTCGCCTCGCCGAACCGCGAAACGGAATCCATGAAGGACGGCTCGGACGCTGTGTCCGATTGGCCGCTGCTCAACGCGTTGCTCAACACGGCGTCCGGCGCCACCTGGGTGTCGCTGCACCATGGCGGCGGCGTCGGCATGGGTTTCTCGCAGCACGCCGGCATGGTCATCGTCGCCGACGGTACGCGGGACGCCGCCAGGCGCCTGGAGCGGGTGTTGTGGAACGATCCGGCGACCGGTGTCATGCGCCACGCCGATGCCGGCTACGAAATCGCCGTCGAATGCGCCAAGGAGCACCAGCTCAATCTGCCCGGCATTCTCGGCTGATTGGCTGAGCCGATGCGCATCCTGCGGGCAGCCGAATACCGGTCGATGCCGTGGAAGAACGGCGGCGGCGTGACGACGGAAATCGCCGTTTCGCCCTCGGGTGCCGGTCTCGACGACTTCGACTGGCGCGTCTCGATGGCGCGCGTCGAACTGAGCGGTCCTTTCTCGCAATTTCCCGGGATCGATCGCACCCTTGCCGTGCTCGAAGGCGAGGGCATCGTCCTTGAGATTGCCGGCCACCCGCCGACATCCATAAACAGGACGACCGACCTGTTTTCTTTCCCTGCCGACGTGCAGACCTCGGCTGCGCTGATCGGCGGGCCGATCACCGATCTCAATGTCATGACCCGCCGAAGCCGGGTGACGCATTTGGTCGAACGCCTGGTGATTTCCGCCCCCGTGGAAATCCGGACTGAAGCCGGCACAACGCTCATCCTGTGCTTGGACGGCGACGTCAGCGTGCCCGCCGCTGAACCGGTTCGCCTCGGGCCGCTCGACACGCTGCTGTCCGGTCCGGTCAGCACCGGCCTGCTCGTCCAACCCGCCCATGAGGCAACGCTGTTCGTGATCCGGATAGGCTCTGTCGCCGGCAACGATTAACGCTTGTTTCCAAACATGATCGCGGCACCGGCGAAATATAGCGTAAGCTGCTGGCGGCATCACGAAAAAGCCTGAATCCTCTCCGCCGATCTGGCCTGGCGGGAAGTGGGGTGCTTGTCTTTGAGTTTTGCTGAGAGACGACGCCCTGTCGTGGTGCGGAAACAAACTTTCGGCAAGTGGGGTTTATGCAACCAATTGCATTTGAACCGGTTTTAGGGCCATTGCCGTGGCGGTGACGCCGCTCAGTGCCCGCTTACGGAATTTTCAATGAATATTCAGACGAATCCTGCCCAAATCGAGAAGACAAGCGCGAGCTTCCCGGCCATCACGGAAGAGCCGATTCGATCCAACTTTCTGCCCGAAGAGCGTCTTCGTGTGCTTGGCGAAAGCCTGGCAAAAGGCGACCTCACGGATCTGTTCGGCCTGACGCCCTTTGATTTTCAGGCCCGTATCCGGGACAGCGCCAAGAAGATCCTGGAAGTCTATCGGTCGACCAATGCGGCGCAGGCGAGGGGCGAGACGATCACGCCGGCGGCACAATGGCTGCTCGACAACAATTACCTGGTCGAAGAGACCATTTTCCAGGTCAAGCGCGACCTGCCGCGCCGCTTCTATCGCCAGTTGCCGACCTTGAAACTGCCTGACGGCGGCAGCGTGCCGCGCGCGCTGGCGCTGGCCTGGACCTATGTGGCGCATTCGGACAGTTCCGTTTCGGCGATGATGTTCAAGTCCATCGTCCAGGGTTTCCAGTCGGTCGAGCCGCTGAAGATCGGCGAACTCTGGGCGCTGCCTTCGCTGTTGCGCTTCGTCCTGATCGAAAATCTCCGCCGCCTGGCCGTCAGGGTCAATCGCACCCGCCAGATGCGCCAGATCGCCAACGATGTGGCCGACAAGGTCCTGGCGACCGACGACAGCGCCGACCGGCAGTCGATCCTGTCCAATTTCAGCGCGCATGCGCAGGACACCACCTTCGCCACCCAACTGCTCTACCGCCTGCGTGATGGATCGCAGAATGCCGGCAAGGCTCTGGAATGGCTGGAAGGCGAGCTCGAAAAGACCGGCTCCGATGCCGAGGAAATCATCATTTCCGAACATCACACGCTGTCCAGCGGCAATGTGACGACGGGCAACATCATCCGCGGCCTGCGCCTCATCAACGACGTCGACTGGACGGTGTGGTTCGAAGGCGTCAGCCGCATCGACACCGTGCTGCGCGAGCGCACCGATTTCGCCGCGCTCGACTTCTTCTCGCGCGATCAGTACCGGACCGCGATCGAGGAATTGGCGCGCCGCTCGAACCTTTCGGAATATCGCGTTGCCGAGAAGGCCATCGAATTGGCCGGCCACGCCGCCAGCGATGGCGACGGCGACGCCGTTTTAACCGGGTCCGCCCACACCGATGTCGGCTTCTTTCTCGTCGGCCCACGCCGGCTCGAGCTGGAGAAGGCGATCGGCTATCGACCCACCATCAGCCAGACAGTCAAGCGTGCCTTCCGCAAGACCGGGTGGCTCGGCATCGTCGTACCGGTGTTTGCGCTGACGGCGCTGCTTCTCGTTCTCTCAGGCAACGCGCTTGCCAATCTCGGCCTGTCGGTGCCCTCGATCGTCCTGATGCTGGCGCTTTTTGCCGTGCCAGCCAGCGAGGGCGCGCTCGCCTTCTTCAACACGGTCGTATCGCTGTTCCTGAAACCGACGCGTCTCGTCGGCTACGATTACCGACACGGCGTTCCGCCCGAGGCGCGCACGCTGGTGGTGGTGCCGTCGCTGATCGGCTCGCGCGACGACGTCGAGGAAAACATCCGCAATATCGAGGTGCATCATCTCGCCAACACGGCCGATGAAATCCATTTCGCGCTGCTGTCGGACTGGCCAGACTCGAAGACCGAGATCGATGCGGCGGACACCGAAATCCTCGAATTCGCCCGTGCCGAGATCGCCCGTCTCAACGCCCGCTATCCCTCCGAAGGCGCGCCCCGTTTCTACATCCTGCACCGGCGCCGGCTCTTCAACGCGGCGCAAGGGGCCTGGATGGGCTGGGAGCGCAAGCGCGGCAAGCTGCACGAGCTCGACCTTCTGCTGCGCGGCGACAGCGACACCACGTTCCTGCCGCTCGACGTGCCGCTGCCGGAGAACGTCGTCCATGTGATGACGCTCGATGCCGACACGCGCACCACCCGTGACGCGGTCGCCACCCTCGTAGGCAAGCTCTGCCACCCGCTCAACCGGCCGCATTTCGATGCCAGCAAGCGCGTCGTCACCGCCGGCTACGCGATCCTGCAGCCGCGCATCACCGCGTCGCTGACATCAGGCGACGATGCGTCGTTCTTCCAGCGGGTGTTTTCGGCCAATCGCGGCCTCGACCCTTATGTCTTTGCCGTGTCCGATCTCTATCAGGACGTCTTCGGCGACGGGTCCTTCACCGGCAAGGGCCTCTATCACGTCGACGCCTTCGAGGCGGCCCTGCAGGGCCGCATCGAGGAAAACACCATCCTCAGCCATGATCTGCTGGAAGGCGCGCTGGCGCGCGCGGCGCTGGTCACCGACGTCGAACTGGTTGAGGACTATCCGACCCGCTACTCGGTCGACGCCTCGCGCCACCATCGCTGGGCGCGCGGCGACTGGCAGTTGCTTGGCTTCATGCTCGATCCGCGCTCCGGCGTGCCGGCGCTGTCGCGCTGGAAGATGATCGACAATCTGCGCCGCTCGCTGACGCCGATCTTCTGGGTGATGGCGGCGATCGCCGGCTGGACGCTGCTGCCCTTCACGCAGGCCGCGCAATGGCAGGCCCTGCTGATCCTCAGCCTGTTCATGGCGCCGACATTCGATATCGTCAACGCCATCCTGCCCAAGAGCGGCGACCAGACGCCACGCGGCCATTTCTCGGCTCTGGCGCGCGACGTCGCCTTCGGCACCGCCATGGTGGCGCTGAAGATCGTGCTGATGGCGCACAATGCCTGGATGATGGGCGATGCCATCGTGCGTACGCTCTACCGGCTGTTCGTCAGCCGCCAGAACCTTTTGGAATGGCGCACCGCCTCGCAGGCGCACAAGGCAGGCGACAACGATGTCGGGTCGTATTACGGCATGATGTATGGCGCCGTGATCATTGGCTTCGTCGGCCTTGCCATTCCGGTGCTGGCCGATTCGACCGGCGCCTTCGTGGCTTTCTTCTTCGCCCTGTTCTGGATTGGCTCGCCCGCCATCGCCAGCTGGATCAGCCGTTCGGCTGAAACCGAGGATCGGCTGCGCATATCGCAGGCCGACATCCATACGTTGCGCACGGTGGCGCGGCGCACATGGCACTATTTCGAAAGCTTCGTAACGGCAGAGCATCACCATCTGCCGCCGGACAATTTCCAGGAAAGCCCGGCGCCGGTGGTGGCGCCGCGCACCTCGCCAACCAACATCGGCGTCTACCTGCTGTCCGTCGTTTCCGCCCGCGACTTCGGCTGGATCAGCCTGTCCGACGCCATCACCCGCATCGACGCCACCATGGCGACGATCGAGGGCATGCCGCGTGAGCGCGGTCACCTCTTCAACTGGTACGACACGACGACACTGAAGCCGCTCTATCCGCTCTACATCTCGGCTGTCGACAGCGGCAATCTCGCTGGCCATCTGGTGGCGGTGGCTGCGGCCTGCGCCGAATGGGCCGAAGCACCTTCCGTCCATCTCCAGGGCGATTTCGAAGGCATTCTCGACACGGTCACCATCCTCAGCGAAAGCCTCGATGATCTGCCCGACGACCGCCGTCAGTTGCGCCCGCTGCGTCAGCGTCTCGCCGACCGCCTCGACGGCATGCGGCGCGCTGTCGACACGATCAAGGCGCAGCCCGAAATGGCGTCGATCCGCACCATCAACCTGGCTGTGCTGGCCGGCGAGATCCGCAAATTGGCCACCGCCATCCATACCGAGGCGGTGTCGCCCCAGAGCGACGTCATCGTCGACTGGGCGGCAAGGCTGGAAGCCACCTGCGAAGCGCACGTCCATGACGCGCACAGCGACGACAATGCCGTCGAGGCGCTGCGTGCCAAGCTGCTCACCTTGCGCGAGCGCACGCGCCGTTACGCCTTCGAGATGGATTTCTCTTTCCTGATGCGGCCGGAGCGCAAGCTGTTGTCGATCGGCTACCGGGTCGAGGAACACCAACTCGACGAGAGCTGCTACGACCTTCTGGCTTCCGAAGCGCGGCTGACCAGCCTGTTCGCCATCGCCAAGGGCGACCTGCCGACCGAGCACTGGTTCCGGCTTGGCCGGCCGATCGTCGAAATCGGTTTCCAGGGCGCCCTGATGTCCTGGTCCGGCTCGATGTTCGAATATCTGATGCCGCCGCTGGTGATGAAGGAGCCGCAGGGCTCGATCCTCAACCAGACCAGCAAGCTGATCATCAAACGCCAGATCCAGTATGGCCGCCAGAAGAACGTGCCGTGGGGCATTTCGGAGGCCGCCTACAATGCGCGCGACCGAGAACTGACCTACCAATACACAAATTTCGGCGTTCCAGGCCTCGGGCTGAAGCGCGGCCTTGGCCAGAACACGGTGATCGCGCCTTACGCCACCATACTGGCGGCCCAGTTCAATCCGCGTGAAGCCGTGCTGAATCTCGCCCGATTGCGGGAGATCGGGGCGCTCGGCCGCCACGGCTACTACGACGCCGTCGACTTCACGCCGCAGCGCGTGCCGGAAGGCACGGATCATGTCGTCGTCCAGAACTACATGGCCCACCATTCGGGCATGTCGATCGCGGCGGTTGCCGACGCCATCTTCGAAGGTCGCATGCGCGACCGCTTCCACAGCGATCCGGTCATCGAATCGGCCGAACTCTTGCTGCAGGAGAGGGCGCCGCGCGACATCCCGACCGCGACCGTCAGGACCGAGGCCGACGAACGCTCCAAGGACGAGACCGAAGTCGACAGCCCCGACACCCGCATCGTGCTCAATCCGCTGCAGTCGCTGCGGTCGACCAACGTCATGTCGAACGGCCGCTATTCGGTGATGGTCACCGCGACCGGCTCGGGCTACAGCCGCTGGGGCGATCTCTCCGTCACACGCTGGCAGCCGGATCCGACCGAGGACCGGCTCGGCTCCTACATCTTCCTGCGTGACGCCGGTTCCGGCGACTGGTGGTCGGCTACGGCCGAGCCGAAGCGCGCCGCCGAGGAAAAGGCGCAGACCTTGTTCTCCGACGACAAGGCGAGCTTCGTCAAATCCGTGGGCACGTTGCGCTCCGAGGTCGAATGCATTGTCATCTCGGAAGGCAATGGCGAGGGCCGTCGGGTCACGCTCTACAATGACGGTCCGTCCGACCGTCACATCGAAGTGACCTCCTTTGCCGAACTGGTGCTCGGCCTGGAGGCGTCCGACAACGCGCATCCGGCCTTCTCGAAGATGTTCGTGGAAACCGAAATCTCTGCCAACAACGCGGCGATCTTCGCCACGCGGCGCAAGCGCGAGACCAGCGAGCCCGATATCGCCATGGTGCATTTCGTCACCGATCCGTCCGGATCGGCGCGCGATGCCGAGGCCGAGACCGACAGGCGCGCCTTTATCGGCCGTGGCCGTACCATCGTCGACGCAGCCGCTTTCGACCCGGGCGCCAGGCTGGGCGGCCACTCAGGCTTTACGCTCGATCCCGTCGCCTCGCTGCGTCGCCAGGTGCGCGTGCCGGCCAACAAGAAGATATCGCTGACCTTCTGGACCGTCGTCGGCGCTGGCCGCACCGAGCTGGACGAAGCCATCGCCCGCCTCGACCATCCGGAGAGCTTTGCCCGCCAGGCCATGCTTGCCTGGACGCGCAGCCAGGTGCAGACCCGCCATATGGGCCTCAGTCTGACCGATGCCGCCAATGTGCAGAAGCTGGCGCGCTATCTGATCTATCCGGATCCGTTCCTGCGTCTTCCCGCTGAATCCATCGCCTCGGGGCTGGGCAAGCAGTCGAGCCTTTGGCCGACAAGCATTTCCGGCGATTTCCCGATCTTCCTGGTCAGGATCGGCGACGTCGCCGATCTCGAAATCGTTGCCCAGGCGCTGCGTTTCCAGGAATATATGCGCACCCGCGGCATGATGATCGACTTCGTCGTCGTCAACGAGCAGGCGTCCTCCTATGTCCAGGACCTGCAGCGGGCGGTCGAGACGCTGTGCGAAAACAGCCGCCTGCGCGGCAAGGAACTCGGACCTCGCCAGCACATATTCGCGGTGCGCCGCGATCTCATGGACGAAACCACCTACAAGACGCTGCTCGCTGTCGCCCGGGTGGTCCTGCACACGCGCAACGGCACCATCTTCGACCAGATCGAGCGCGCCGAAGCCGCGGCTCTGCAGGCGCGCGACGCTCTGGCAGCATTGCCAATTCCGCGTGAGTTGCCGTCGCCGGCACCCACGACGCATACTCCTGCCTCGCAGGCAGTGGCCAATGTCAGCGCCGATGGAAGCGGTCTCAGCCAGTGGAACGGCTTTGGCGGTTTCGACGGCGACGGGCGGCATTATGTCGTGCGCCTGGCCGGCCGCCGCACGACGCCGCAGCCTTGGATCAACGTCGTCTCCAACGCCTCGTTCGGCTTCCATACCTCCGCCGAGGGCGCTGCCTTCACCTGGAGCCGAAACAGCCGCGACTACCAGTTGACGCCGTGGTCGAATGATCCGGTCTCGAACCGGCCGGGCGAGGGCCTCTATATCTACGATCAGGCCAGCGGCAAGGCATTCTCGCCGCTCGCCGCCATGGTGCGCGATCCCTCGATGACCTACGAGGCCTGGCACGGCCAGGGTTTCTCGACCTTCCGCTCGAAGCGCGGACCATTGTCGATGGATCTCACCCATGTCGTCGATCCGGTCGATCCGCTGAAGATCTCGCGGCTGCGCATCCAGAATTCCGGTTCGGTGCCGGCGCGGCTGCGTGTCTATGCCTATGCCGAATGGGTGCTCGGCGGGCACCGGTCGCGCACTGCGGCAACCATCGTCCCGTCGCGGGATGCCGCCAGCGGGGCGCTGCTGGCACAAAACCCCTACGGGCTGGATTTCGGCGAGCGCGTTGCATTCCTCGCGGCTGACGGCGGCGTGCATTCGGTGACGACAGACCGGACGGAGTTCCTGGGCCGGCATGGCTCCAGCGAGATGCCGCAGGCGGTGCTGAGTGGTGCGGCGCTGTCTGGCCGTGTCGAGGCCGGCGACGATCCATGCGCGGCGATTGCCCGCGACGTCGAGATCCCGGCTGGCGGCGACGTGACGCTGCTCTGGCTGCTCGGTGACGCCGAGTCCGCCGAGGAGGCGAGCGCGCTGGTGCAGGAGCATAAGGTCAAGGACTTCGACCAGCGGTTGGCCGACAATGAGCGCGAATGGCGCGGCTTCCTCGACACCATCCAGGTCGAGACGCCTGACAAGGCGCTCGACGCCATGGTCAATCACTGGCTGCCCTATCAGAGCCTGGCCTGCCGCATCCGTGCCCGCTCCGCCTTCTATCAGGCCAGCGGTGCCTTCGGATTCCGCGACCAGTTGCAGGATACGCTGGCGCTGCTGGCGCATGACCCGCAACTGGCGCGCGACCAGATCCTCAATGCGGCACGGCGGCAGTTCCCCGAAGGCGACGTGCAGCACTGGTGGCTGCCGCGCACGGGTGCTGGCGTACGCACGCTGATCTCCGATGACGTGGTCTGGCTTGCCCACGCCACGGCGCGCTATTTGCTGGTCACCGGCGATGCCACCATCCTCAAGGAGCAATTGGCGTTCATCGATGGACAGCCGCTGGGCGAGGGCGAACACGATGCCTTCTTCACCCCGGAAATCTCGAAGAAGACGGCGTCGCTCTACGACCATTGCGCGCGTGCGCTCGATCTCGCCATCAAGCGCAGCAGCCCCGCGGGCCTGCCGCTGATCCTCGGCGGCGACTGGAACGACGGCATGAACCGCGTTGGCGAGCACGGCAAGGGCGAGAGCGTCTGGCTCGGCTGGTTCCTGCTGAAGACGCTGGGCGATTTCGCCCCCGTCGCCAAGGCCGAGGGCGATGCCAAGCGAGCACAGGCCTGGGCAAAGCATGCCGATGTGCTGAAGCGGGCGCTTGAGAGCACCGCATGGGACGGCGAATGGTACCGGCGCGGCAGTTTCGACGACGGCACCCCTTTGGGGTCTCGCAACTCGCAGGAGTGCAAGATCGACTCGATCGCCCAGTCCTGGAGCGTGCTTTCGGGAGAGGGCGATCCGGCACGGTCGACCACCGCGATGGAGCAAGCAACGAAGCTGCTTGTGGACGACAAGCTGAAGATCGTCAAACTGTTCACGCCGCCCTTCTCGAAGACGGAGAAGGACCCGGGTTACATCAAGAGCTATCCGCCCGGCGTGCGCGAGAATGGCGGCCAGTACACCCATGCCGCCACATGGTTCGTCATCGCGCTCGCCGAGATGGGGCAGGTCGACGAGGCCTATCGCTGTTTCTCGATGCTGAACCCCGTCAACCATGCGACCGACGAGGCCACGGCCGAGCACTATCGTGTCGAGCCCTATGTCGTGGCGGCCGATATCTATGCCGGGGACGACACTGCCGGCAACGGCAAGGGCGGCCGTGGCGGCTGGACCTGGTACACCGGCTCTGCCGGCTGGCTCTACAGGGCTGCTGTCGAAGGCATCCTGGGCATCGAGCGGCGCGGCAAGCGTGTCCAGTTCAAGCCGAAGCTGCCGAGCCACTGGGACGGCTACTCGGCAAATCTCAAAATGCTGGGGGCGGAACTCAAGGTTCGCGTCATCCGCGACAATAAGGCCAAGGCCGTGTCGCTGGAGGTGAATGGGACAAAGGCCAAGGGTTCGGCAGTCGAACTGAAGGACGGCGAAGTTGCCGAGGTGGTCATCCGGATCCCGGCTTGATGCATGTGCTCAAAAACTATGCGCTCGGGCCTGGGATCCGGGGCGCGACTTTTGCCGCCACGGCGGGATGAGAGGCACCGTCCCGCCTGGCGTTGCCGCCTGCCGATTGAAGGACATGCCACCGAGGAGTGCATGAAATCAAAGGCTTGGGGCGTCCGATAGGGGGCGCCACGAGCAGTGAGAGTTGGCCCTTCCTTCGCCTGGAGGGGCGTCATGCAGCTTTGTTTCGTTCTATACTTCATTGAAGGCGATTTCGGCTTAGTCATCCGTCCGACATTGTTGCTGACTAAAATTGTGGCAGCACGTGCCAACTGCCATGATTTCGCCGCATGCCTGACATTTTACCTGTCTTCTCAAACCGTTAGGTGATCACGGCAGATTTCGGAACGTCGCCATCTTTTGTTCGCTCTAAGGGAACTGAAGGGGTACACGGCCATTGTTTTGCGACGTATCAACCGGTACGAATAAAATGATGCAGTGCACAATAAACAGCGTGGCGGAGTAACTGGGGTGACCCTTCTGCAAATCTACTGGCGAGCTCTCGGTTATCTGGCCGCGGACAGGAAACGCGTTGCGTTGATCTGTTCGGCCAACGTGGCTCTCGCCATCGTAGCGCTTCTCGAGCCGATTATGTTCGGTCGCGTCATCGGCGCCATCTCCGAGCGTGGCTCTGTCTTCACCACGCTGGTCATGTGGGCCGGTCTCGGCGCCTTCAACATCGTTGCTTTCGTCATGGTGGCGCGCGGCGCTGACCGTTTTGCCCATGCCCGGCGCAGCGAAGTGCTTTGCGAGTCCTTCGAGCGCGTGATCACCATGCCGCTCGCCTGGCACCATCAGCACGGCACCTCCAATGCGCTGCATACGATGCTGCGCGCCGTCGAAACCCTGTTCAGCCTTTGGCTCGAATTCATGCGCCAGCATCTGTCCACGGCTGTCGCCCTCGTACTGCTGGTTCCGACCGCGATCAGCATGGACCTGCGCATGTCGCTGGTGCTGCTTGGCCTCGGGCTGCTCTATGTCGGCATCGGCCGGATGGTCATGCGCCGCACCAAGGCGGGCCAGGCCGCGGTCGAGCGCCACTACCACAAGGTGTTCGCGCATGTGACCGACTCGGTCAGCAACGTTGCGGTGCTGCAGAGCTATAATCGCCTCGGCCACGAGGCCGATACGCTGCGCCGCTACGTTAAGAACCTGCTCGACGCGCAGAACCCTGTTCTCGACTGGTGGGCGCTGGCCAATGCCTTGCACCGTCTGTCATCGGCAATCTCGATGCTGATCGTGTTGTCGATCGGCTCCTATCTCGTCACTCGTGGTCAGTTGGGTGTCGGCGACGTCATTGCCTTCACCGGTTTTGCCACGATGCTGATCGCTCGCCTCGACCAGATGTCGGCTTTCGCAAACCAGATTTCCGAGGCCCGTGCCAAGCTCGAGGATTTCTACCATCTCGAGGACTCCGCGGCTGATGCCGCCGAGCCGGACGGCCTGCGCGATCTTGCCAACGTCACCGGCCATGTCCGCTTCGAGAATGTCGGCTTCGAATTCGCCAATTCCGGCCAAGGCATCGACGACGTGTCCTTCGAGGTGCAGGCCGGCCAGACCGTCGCCATCGTTGGCCCGACGGGCGCGGGCAAGACCACGCTCATCAACCTGCTGCAGCGTGTCTTCTCGCCGTCCCATGGCCGCATCCTGATCGACGGCATCGACACCCGCACCGTGACCCGCAAGTCGGTGCGCCATTCGATCGCCACCGTGTTCCAGGATGCCGGGCTGCTCAACCGCTCGATCGAGGACAACATCCGTGTTGGCCGCGCCGATGCAAGCAATGACGAGATCCATGCCGCCGCCAATGCGGCTGCCGCACAGGACTTCATCCTGTCCAAGAGCAATGGCTACGACACGGTGGTTGGCGAACGTGGCGGGCAGCTCTCGGGTGGCGAACGTCAGCGCATCGCCATTGCCCGCGCCGTGCTGAAGGACGCACCGATCCTGGTGCTCGACGAGGCGACCAGCGCGCTGGACGTCGAGACCGAGGACCGCGTCAAGGAAGCGATCGACGAGCTGCGCCGCGACCGCACGACCTTCATCATCGCCCACCGCCTGACCACCGTTCGCGACGCCGATCTGGTCGTGTTCATGGACAAGGGCAGGGTGGTCGAGATGGGCGGCTTCACCGAGCTGTCGCTGCGCAATGGCCGCTTCGCCAGCCTGCTGCGCGCCGGCGGCCTGCTCAACGACGAGGAGGTTCGCCGCCTCAGCCGCACAGTGCAGCAACAGCAGGAAGCGGCTGCCTGAGCCTCTTTCTTTTACCTCCCCCTTGTGGGGAGGTCGGACCGTAGGTCCGGGTGAGAGTACAGGCACGGCCGCCCCAATTGCGTCTGCGACACCACCGCTCGATTGCCCCAAACGCGTTGGCGGTTTATGTAGAACCGCATGAGCGATACGACTTCACGCCTGACCGGCTGGATGGACCTCGCCAACCCGACGCGCTTCGTCGGGCTGGCGGACAAGGTCGTGCCATGGCTGGCCACGATCGCCACACTCATCCTCGCCGTGGGGCTCTATATGAGCTTCGCCGCGCCTGAGGATTTCCAGCAGGGCATCACCGTCCGCATCATGTACATCCACGTGCCTTTCGCCTGGCTGGCCATGATGTGCTACACGCTGATGGCGGTCTCGGCACTCGGCACGCTCGTCTGGCGGCATCCGTTGGCCGATGTCGCGCTGAAATCAGCCGCACCCATCGGCGCCGTCTTCACCGCGCTGGCGCTGATCACCGGTTCGATCTGGGGCAAGCCGATGTGGGGCACCTGGTGGGTCTGGGATGCTCGGCTGACCTCGGTGTTCGTGCTGCTCCTGATGTATCTCGGCATCATCGCGCTGACCCGCGCGCTCGACGATGCCAGCCGCGCCGCCTGGGCCGCGGCCATCATCACGCTGGTCGGCTTCATCAACATCCCGATCATCAAGTTCTCGGTCGACTGGTGGAACACGCTGCATCAGCCGGCCTCGGTGTTCCGCATGGGCGGCTCCACCATCGACCCCAGCCTGCTATGGCCGCTGCTGGTGATGGCGCTCGGCTTTACCGTGCTGTTCTTCGCGCTGCACCTGATGGCGATGCGCACCGAAATCCGCCGCCGCCGGGTGATTGCCATGAGGCGGGTCGCGGCTCGGCAGGCCGAGCGCTCTCCCCCTTCTCCCCTTGTGGGAGAAGGTGTCGCCGAAGGCGACGGATGAGGGGTGTTCCAGGGAACGCCAACGTCTCATTCCGCTGGAACACCCCTCATCCGTCTCGGCGCTGCGCGCCGATCCACCTTCTCCCACAGGGGGAGAAGGCAAGACGCTTCTTAGTTCACCCCATCCTTCCGCGCGCCGCCACCGGCAGCGTTTCCAGCACCTTGTCGCCGTCGACCAGATTGACCTCGTTGAACAAATTGGTGACGACGCAGCAATGGTCGGGTACGACACGCACGCGCTCGCCGATGCGCAGCTTGCCGTCGCCCGAAAGCGTGACGGTGCCGTGCTCCTCGCTCAGACTGGTCACCCGCGCTCCCGACACGCCGAGCAACTCGCCGAAATCGGCGAGACCCAGCGTGTCGCTGGACAGCGCCTTGCTGCCGGCATCGAGGATAGCGCGCGTCGCTGTGGGATGGCTGACCACCGTCGACAGCACCGTCAGTGCGCAGTCGTCGAGGCCGCCGACGCCTTTGGCGACTTGATAGCGGTCGAGATAGATGTAGGTGCCTGGACGATACTCGGTGACAACGGATGTATCGCTGGAGCGCCACATATCCGGCGTGCCGCCGCTGGAGATGCGGTCGCAGGCGAGGCCCGACGCGGCAAGTACCTGCTTGGCCCCGGCGAGCCAGGCTTCGGCCTCCGCTGCCCGCCCGGCGGCCGGGTAGGTCATCAGTCCTCCGAAGGTGAGGCCACCGGCTCTGTCGATCTGTCTTGCCAGCGCAACCGCTTCATCAGCCGACTGCACGCCGCAGCGTCCCATGCCGGTGTCGCATTCGACCAGCACCGGCAGTCGATGGCCGGCATCGGTGAAGGTGGTTGCCAGCCCTTCGAGCGTTTCCATGCTGTCCGCTGTCACCGACAGGGTGACGCGCCCGTGCAGCGCCAGAAGGCGTTCCAGCTTGGCGCGCCCAAGGATGTTGTAGGGAAGAAAAATATCGGTCAGCCCGGCATCGGCCATCACCTCGGCCTCGCCGATCTTCTGGCAGGTGATGCCGACGGCGCCGGCCGCTATCTGCTTCTTCGCCCAGTAGGGCAATTTGTGCGTCTTGATATGCGGCCTGAGCTTCAGCCCGTTCTTGTCGGCATGCGCCTGGGCGCGGGCAATGTTGGCTTCCGCGCGCGCGGCGTCGATCAGGATGGATGGCGTATCGAGATCGTGGACGGTCGGCATCATCTTTTACCCCATGAGGAATCCGCGGGTTTTATGGCCCTGAAAATCCGTGATGTCACGCGGCCAGGCAAGCGGATCTGTGGTCCATACGCCCTGCGCAACGCCGGGCAGGGCGGCAAGATGGATCGACACCGCATCGGCGTTCGGCTATGCGATTTGCCAGACAAATCGATACGAAGGGATCATGATCATGAAGCGCTCCGCCATCAACGACATCATCCGCGAAGCCGACGCTTTCATCCGCTCGTTCGGCTACATCATGCCGCCCTTCGCCTATTGGTCGCCGCAGGAGGCGAAGGCGCGTCAGGTCGACTCGTCGGCCGTATTCACCTCGCGGCTCGGCTGGGACATCACCGATTACGGGCAAGAGAAATTCAGGGAACTCGGCCTGTTCCTGTTCACCGTTCGCAATGGCCGCTACGAGGACATGAAGAAGGGCATGGGCATGCTCTATGCCGAGAAGATCATGATCTCGCGCAAGGATCAGCTGTCGCCGATGCACCGCCACAACATCAAGGCCGAGGACATCATCAACCGTGGCGGCGGCAAGCTGGTGCTGGAACTGTTCATGCATGACCGCGACGGCGGCATCGATCCCAAGGCGGAGGTTTCGGTGCCTGTCGACGGAACCATCCACAGACTGCCTGCGGGCGGGCTCCTGAAGCTCGACCCGGGCCAGAGCGTCACGCTGCTGCCCGGCGTCTGGCATGCCTTCTGGGCCGAGGGCAAGGACGTGCTGATCGGCGAGGTCTCGACCGTCAATGACGATCTCACCGACAATGTGTTTCGCGAACCGATCGGGCGTTTTTCCAACATCGACGAAGACGTTGCCCCGGTCCATCTGCTGGTGTCCGACTACGAGAAGTGGCTGGGGTAAGGGGCGCCGCCCAACGCCCTCGGTGACGCCAGTCACACGGTCGAAAGTGGGTAGGCCGTAGCGCCTGCCTACTGCGATCCTTGTTCGACCGATCCTGCCGCTTCCTCCTTGAAGACGACCTTTGTGCCTTTTTGCACTTCGGAGGCGAGGTCTTCGGCATCCCAGTTGGTCAGCCTGATGCAACCATGCGAGAAGGTCTTTCCGATCTTGCCTGGGTCCGGAGTCCCGTGAATGCCATAACTGTCGATGGACAAATCGATCCAGACCGATCCCACCGGATTGTTTGGCCCGGCAGCGATCGTGAAGGGGCGCTTCGTCTTCACCCCCTTGAAGGCAAACTCGGGATCGTAGTGATAGGTTGGGTGGCGCACCACGCGTTTGACCTCTGCCTCGCCACTCGGCGCGGGCTTCTCCTGGCTCCCGATCGAGGCGGGGTACGTCGCAAGCACTTTGCCGGAAGGGTCGAGCACGCGAACCTGGCGAGCGCTCTTGTCGACCTCGACGTTCCCAATGTCTTGCGGCGGATCACCTCGGGTTACAGCTGGCACCAGCAGCTTTTGCCCCGCCTTCCTGAAGCCGATGCCGGGATTGAGCCGTTCAAGCAGTTCCTCGCTGCTGTGGAAGCGCTCCGCCATCTTTTCCAGGGCATTGTGATAGGCGAGCCGGGGCAGGCGGGCCATCCTCTCCATGCGCGCCGGAATTCGCCTGGTGAACGGTCCACGCACATCCTTGCGCGTCAACTCGTAGGTCTCAAGCGCCGGGCGCGAGGAGGTCGCGACCAGCTTGTCCCATGTCTCGCGGGTAAGCTTGCCGTCGGCAGGCAATCCGTTGGCCGCTTGAAACGCACTGACTGCCCGGGCGAAGTTCTCCGCTGGGCGGCCGTCGATCAGGCCTGGCGAGAAGCGCGCACGATCCAGGAGGATTTGCGCCTTCAGAACGGTCGCACTGACGCCTTTCGCTTCGCTGCCGTCAAATTGGGCGTTGTTGACAGTGGCCGCGTCCAGTTTTGCCGCCGCCGTTGCATCCCATGCCATGACGAGCATGGCGGCAGCGGCAAGAACGAGCCTGATCATGGAGGTCACACTCCTGTATGAGCACCTGCTTCTATGACGTCGCACGGCCGATCTGGTTCCATTCCCCTGGCTGCGTCCGACTGCCGAGTGCCGATGCGCCGCAGCGAACCCGGACCAGGGAGCACCCGGCGGTGGCGCGGGTGCATTGTTGATAAGGGTCCGCCATCCTCCAGATGGATGGCGACTCTCGCCAGCGCATGTGTTGGCTTCAAGTCGAAGCGCAGCTCGGTGACCGAGGAGAGCCAGCATGCAATTTCCTGCCCAGAAGGACAGAAGACCGGCAGCCGAGGACGAGCGCCAGGCCCGGCTTGAGAAAACAGCCAGGCTCAAGCAGCTTCGGTCCTATGCTTCCTGGCTTTCGTCCGACCCAAACGCCCAACTTCACGATGAGATAGACTGCTCGGTGCTGATCGAGGGAGGCGTGATACGAGACAAAGCGTGGAGCCTGGGCTGATCGGCAGGTGACACGACCGGGCGGCGAGGGTTCCACCGCCAACGATGATCGGCCGACAATTTGTTTGGCGAGCCGATCGGCCGCAACAGTGGCGGCAGGCTGACTTCGCGTCAGTGACAGCAGCCTTGCTGCGCGCTCGTCCTGCACAGGCAGGACGAGGTGATCGGCACATCCGCCCTGGCCAGCGCCGCGGCAAGGCTTGTCTGCAATATCGGCAATTCATCAGTCTCGCCGCGCCGTTTCAGGCATTCCACCAGCCCGTGCAATGCCCAGACATTGTTCGGATGCTGGCCGCAGCGCTGCACCGTGCCGCTCAGGCCGAGGTCGTCGCGATAGACCTGTTCTGCTTCCTGTGCGTGGCCCTGGTCCAGAAGCAGCGCCGCCAGCGCGTGGCGCGGCGGGTGCATCCAGGCCCACGGCTCGGTGTAGGACAAATTGTCGTCAAGCTCGACCGCATGCCGCAAATGGCCATACGCCTCCTCATGCCGGCCCCGGTGGTACGCCAACTCGCCGTCGAGCAGGGCGGCGCCGACAGCCAGCGAAGCCCGCGTCGGGTTGCTGAGGAAGCGCCGCTCGGGCGCAATGCCTTTCAGATGCCGATAGAACGCTTCGCGCTCGCGCTCGGCTTCAGCAAATTGCCTGAGCGTCGCATGGGCGACACCCTTGGCGTAGTGCTGCATGGCCGCCGTCAGCACATAGAGGCCTTGCTCCGCGGTCGCCGGTTCGTTGATGATCTCCTGCCAGCGGCCGAAGCGCACCTGAACATGCGATTTCATCGCATGGTAGCCTTCCACCGTCTGCGTGAGCTTGGGCCGGCCCTGGATGGCGACCACGTCGCGCCCGACCAGGCTGCGCACCCTGTCGGCGGCCCACAGTGCAGGCTGGTACTGGCCCGATAACATGCAGGTGAACATCATCAGGTGCAGATCGTGGCAGCAGCCGAGCAAATAGTAGGTCGGCTCGTCCGCATAGGCCAGATAGAGGTCGTTGGCGCGTACCGCCTTTTCGCTGGCACGTTTTGCTTTCTCATACTCGCCGCACAGCACATAAATGTGCCCCGGCATGTGGTTCATGTGCCCGGCATCGGGGCACATCTCGCCGAGCAGATCCGCCGACCGCATGCCGCGCTCCGGCATGGTGGACATTTCCAGGAGATGGATGTGCAGGTGGACGATCGCCGGATGTTGTGCTGCGCCGGCCTCATCGGCAAGCCGGATCGACCGCTCGCAGACGTCGAGCGCCTCGACGACATCGGAATTCGGCGCCGGCGCGCCGGTTTTGAGGTTCCACAGCCGCCGCACCGTGCGCATCATCAGCGCTTCGACCAGCAGTACCATCACATCATGGTCGTCGGGAAAGTCCCGATACACAAGCCGCATCGCGGCGGCATAGGCGTCATCCCACCGTTCGAATTCCTCCGGGCTCACCCGGTGCGGCTTCTGAAAGCGGGCGGCCAGCGCTTCGATCAGGCGCTTCTCGATCTTGTTGGCGGAAGCCGCATTGGCCCGCGCAAGCTGGACATGCTCGAAGCAGCGCTTCGTCGCGCTGTCGGCCTCGGCCTCGCCATGTTCCTTCCAGGTCAGATTGTAGAAAGGTCCGGCGGCATAGGCGATGCCCCAATGGATCATCGGACATTCAGGATCTGTTTCGAGCGCCTTCTCAAAACACTTGATGCCTTCCTCATGGTTGAAGCCGTAGCACCAGTTGAGGCCGATATCGAACCAACGCTGGGTTTCCGTGGAGCGAGTGGAGATGGGGCGGCGGTAGGCGCCGAGGTTGAAGCGGTCCATGTCGTCTCATTTCAATTCTGATTGCCAGCGAGCCAGCTCTGGTCAGACTACCTTCGCCATCAATGTGTGCCGAAACTGGCAGGCATGGCAAACGCAACGAGTGCCATCGCTGCTTGCATTGGAGACTATCGCCGCCCTTAGCCGGTCTCTTCGGGCACCGTTTCGTCTTGCCAGCCGGCGAGCTCAGGCAGGTCGTCAAGCCAGCTTTTCTCGGTCACCAAGGCATCGCCGGCCTGCGGAGCAGCCTCGGTGGCGTTTTGAATGAGCCAGTCCATCCACTTCCGATAGGCAGCCGGAGACAACTCGGGCGGCAGCACCTTGGCCTTGGCCAGCATGCGTTTGCGGAAACTCACCTGCCTGCGGAGTTTCGTCGTCGTGAACTTGATGGCCTTGCCCTGGTATTCGACCGTCCAGCGCCCATCCCCATGGCTGGTGAGCCTGTCGATGGCGAAACCGGCATCGACCGGTCTATCGTGCCAGGGAAGCTCGACGGCATTCCTTCTCAGGTCGAGTGCCCATCGCCTGTAGTCGGACCCGAGACGCTGGGGCGGCAGCACACCAGCCTGTTCGAGTATCTTCCTGCGGAAGGTCGGCTGCTTCTTGAGCTGGCCTGTCGTCAGCTCGATGCGATGCCCACGGAATTCGACATGCCAGCGGATCCTCCCATTGCCGAAATACTTGACCAGCCGGTCGATGACGAACTCGTCGTCGGAGAGCGTCACGCAGCCTTGGCTGATGCGTTCGAGAATGTACTGGCTATCAGTGAGCATGACGCGGCCTCATGGAGGAACCTTCACGGAGCTTAGCCAGTAGCGCGTACCGGCGGCCAACAATCTTTTTTGCTCTGGGAATCTCGCCTGCCACAATCAGCCCAAAAGTGATGCGCGAGGTGCGACTGATACGCAAGGCGGTGGCAAGCTCGACGAGCGAGTTCATGGGATGAACATCACAGGCGGTGCGCGGTAATATTCTGGCTGGGGAACCTGGATTGATTCAGACTTGCGAACCAAGAAAATGAATATTTTCAATCGCCTAGGGGAACTTTCATTGGCAGTGTGGGTGTGCCCTTTGTGGGGTTGTCACGTTTCGTCTGCGCTAGCGCTGGAGGCTCGTAGCAGTCTCTGATCGGAGTTTTTCGCCAATTCGAAGACAAAGCTATTGCAGTCCGCTGCTAGGCATTCCGCCAGTCGCGAGACCACTAGGTAGCTCAGGTCAATCGCCTGTCGAATCCGTTCCGGGCCCCAGCCGCTCGCTTGAGACACTCGATGAACCACGAGGTCTCTTTCGTCGAATATCTCGTTCCATTTTGCAATTAATACAGTCACGCGCGTCTCAATCTTTGACGCACCTGTGAATTGTTCAACAAGGTGGGAGTTTGCCAATTTTTCCCATATCTTCTCCAGTCCTATAGACTTGGACGCGTCGGTGAATTGCTGGGACCGAAAATTTCCTTGGTTGTATGTAATATTCACCTTGTGAAGGTAATATCCTGCCGACCCGTCAAGGCAATTAGAAAGATTCTTAGAGCATTGAGAAGCTAGGTTGTGATCATTGGATTTGCGTGCATTCTTTATTATGTATATCGCGCTATCGATGTTAGACTGCTGGATATTCGCCCGAAGTTTCCTAAAATCACCTATGTTCTCCTCCAGTAATGACAGGTATTCTTGGGAAATCAGCCGTATCGACTCCTCAATCCAAGCTGTGAGGCCGACAATCGTATTATTGAATATCACCACACGAAGACTGCCGGACGGTCTGCTCGACTCAGTAAAATCAAGAACCGACCGGAGAGTATCGATGGCTTTCCGAAAGTCGGATACAATGGCTTCAAGGCGACCTGACGATATATCGGGCACCAACGATTCGGCGCTAGGCGGGGATTGCATCAAGGAGGCTGCCGACATGCTTGATGCGCTCTCTGACGGACTCCGCGGTATTAGCTTTTCCCGTAAGTAACTCCAGGTTTTGTGCAAGCGACTGATTAATTGCATCGTGAACCTGCTGCTTCTTATCGATGAATGTTTGAATACGCTGCTCACGCCTAGCGATGGCGACTGTGAATGCGTCAAAAAGCGCGATAGAAATTCTTCGGATACCCTTTTCATCAGGTGGAAGCAGAAATGCTTCATTGCCAAATATTTTGGCGGATGCCTCGATAGTCCGTTCAAAAAGCGACCGGTGTGCCTGCAACTCCTGAGTCGAAGCAGCCATATTGCGCTTCATGCAATTATCCAGCATCGATCTCATTGATCCGATGATATATTTCTCATCTAGAAGGGTAAAAAAGCGCAGGACGATCTGACAGTCGGCCATCTTGCTGTAAAGTGAGTTGTTCTGCCGATCTGGGTTCTCATAATATTCGTTTTCGTCTGTTTCTGTATATTTAGGAATACCAAATATCGTGCAAAAGTTGTCGTTTCTAGCCATTTTAACGATGAGATTATTAAAGTCACTACGGTAAATACTATTTCTTAGTTCCTGAGGGTTAAGCTTTTCTCCACCAGTATTCAGCCGTTCAAACACGTATCGTCGAACAAGGTACGGATCATCGGTATCCGATCTAGTTTCCTGAAGAAGTACAATTGCACTGACGCTTGAGCGGTCCAACCCGCGCCGGACTAGCGGTGGGAGCTGTTTGTATCTGCGACCGTTCAAGAAACCTAGTTTTTCCAAACCGTTGAGTGAGAAATCATTCTCAATAAACTCGTGGATGGCATTCAATCGTTGCTGTCCATCCATAACTTCGTAGCGGGCTAGATCACTCTCGAAAAGGTATATCGGTGGTATAGGAATATTTAGTAGTAGAGATTCGATCAGAAGGGATTTTTTCTGGCGAGACCAGCGCAGTCTACGCTGATATTCCGGGCGTAGATTGATTACCTCGCGTCCGTTTATTAATTGACTAATTTGTGGAAGAAAAAAGTTGTTCGACTGGTATACGACGCGAAAGGAAATGTCTGCATACGCTTTCTCAATCTCGTTGTCAGATTTGGGAAGCGAACTCGCAGTTGTTGGAACCGTTTCTTGTTCCGTGAGAATTTCGTCCACATCTTCTTCAAAATCAGGCATAAATTGATCCTCAACGCTTTGAGTGGCACCGTGCAGGGTTATTGGTCGATTTGCAACAGCACAACTGTATGGGAAGCATGGGCGGACACATGGGTTCTAAAATCTATCGGTTTGGCAGTGTTGTCGTATGGCCGGAGGCGAGCCGCGGGATTCCCTCATGGTTCTGAAGATATCCAAGTGTCCCGCCGTCGACCGCCCGTCCGAGCCTCCCCTGCCAATCTTTATGTGGCAGCCAAAAACGCGTCGCTGCGCTGCTGGGCCGTTCTTATCACCCAGGTTCTAAAAGTTGCAGTAGATCTCCTTGCAGCCCATCCGGCTTTCAAGGTGTTCCGGCACAAGTCTACGAAAGAGGAACTGGTTGTCTTCCGACATCGCGCGCCCGTTTGTGCGGGTATAGGCAAATTCGCGCCATTGAAAAAACAAGGTTCTGGCTGGGGAACCTGGATTCGAACCAGGACTAACGGAGTCAGAGTCCGTGGGTCTACCGTTAACCTATTCCCCAGCAGGCGCGGTCATGAACCGTGCGGGCCGAGCGGGCAAGCCGCTGTGAGCGCTGCCTTGTAGCCGCCAGCGGAAAATAGTCAAGCCTGCTCTGTGGTTCAATGGCACGTTTCGTCAGGCGATTTCAGAAGCCACACTTCAGATGCGGGCGCGCGGCTCTAAGTCCAATCCCGCTCCTCAAGGCTCCGTCCGGCTGAACTGCGAGCGTTCGAAGAACAGCACGACGCCCAGGCCCAGAATCAACGGGATGATCAGGTAGAACAGCCGGAACACCAGCAGCGCCGCCAGCACGCCGACCGGATCCATGTCCGACAGGCCGGCGAGAAACACCACCTCGAACACGCCGAGCCCGCCCGGCGCATGCGAGATCTGCGCGATCGAGAAGGAGACGAGGAAGACGCCCAGTATGACGAAGTAGCCGGGATTTTGGGCTGCGGGCAGGGCGAAGAAGATGATCGCGGCGGCGGCCAGCAACTCGATCGGGCCGATCAGCAATTGCCGCGCGACGATCGGCAGCGCCGGATAATGCAGCTGAAAGCTGGCGATCTTCAGCGGGCGCAGATGCAGCCAGCTGCCGAAGACATAGGCGGCGACGAGCAGCAGCATCGCGATGCCGGCCGCTTCCGACAGGCCATGATGGGCGATGCCGGAAAACCGGTCGAGTATCTCAGGCTCGAACACCAGAACCAGGCCCGAGGCCAAAATCGTCGACAGCACGAAGGTGATCCAGCAGACCGCCACCAGCACGCCGACATCCTGTCCGGTCAGGCCCCTGGTACCATAGGCGCGGTAGCGGATGACGGCGCCGGAAAACACCGAACCGCCAATGTTGTGCGACAGCGCATAGGTGGTGAAGGAGCACAGCGTGACGAACAGCCACGACACGCGCTTGCCGATATGCAGGAGCGCGATGTGATCGTAGCCGGCAAGCGAGGCATAGGCGATGATCGAACTCAGCGCGGCAAGAACCCAACCCCGGGTCGGAATGGCCGTGATACCGTCCCAGACGTCGTCGAGCGAAACGCCGCGCAGTTCGTGCCAGAGCAGCAGCAGCGAGAAGATCACGGCAGCGATGCCGACAACCGGCCAGAAATAGCGTCTCCAGTTCATTGCCTGACTGCCATGCGTTGCGGGTCCGCTTCCTTTTCGTGGCTGGTGGGAGGCCGGCTTTGCCGGATTCTTCCGCTCATTTCAGAAATGCCTCATCGAAGCCGGCTATTCAACCGCGAACCCTTGTCGCAGCGTCGGCCGGCTAGATTTGCCGCAGTGAGCGGCCGAAAGAGGTGCCGGCAGGCGTAGCGCCGGCAACTGCGGCGTGCGGGTTCATTACGCGGCCGCCCCGGAACGGCGGTTTGCGGCCTGCCGGCAAAATTCGGCACGCGGCTCTTGGTGATCGGGCGCGGCGCTGTTAGTCTGGCGGCAACTTAAAACACTGAAGCGCCTGCTGCGTCCATCATAGGTTCGCGCGGCGCCGGAAGGAACGACAGTGGAAGACCACGACACCGGCGCCAGCGCGCCGGAGGTGGGCGTGTCCAGCGCTTCCCGGCGGTCGGCTGGCCCGGGGAATGCAAGCTGGCAGCAACGCCGCCCGACGGAGCTCCGCTCCGCGGACGGGCAGGCGGGCGACGCACCCCACAAAGGCAAGCCCAAGAAGCGGCGCAAGCGAAGGCGCGGGCGCAAGGTTTTTGCGCGCGACGAAGTGCGTCCCGCGGAGAATCGATCGCCGGCGCCAGGCAAAACCGGTGCCCCGGCGGCGGAGGCCCACAGACCGTCGGAATCGGTGGCCTCGCCCGCCGCTGTAGTGCCACGGCCGGAACAGAGCGCCCGTCGGCCGCCGGTCCAGGAGCTTCCGGTGTTTGCGGCTCTTGACCTCGGCACCAACAATTGCCGGCTGTTGGTCGCCGTGCCGACGCGGCATGGCCAGTTCCGCGTCATCGACGCCTTTTCGCGCATCGTCCGGCTGGGCGAGGGGCTCACCGCCAATGGCCGGCTCGGCCAGCCGGCGATGGACCGCGCGGTCGAGGCGCTGAAAATCTGCGGCGACAAATTGCGCAACCGCAAGATCAGAAAAGCCCGGCTGATCGCCACCGAGGCCTGCCGCACGGCCGAAAACGGCGTCGAGTTCATCGACCGCGTCGAACGCGAGGCCGGCCTGAAGCTTGAGATCATCGACCGCCAGACCGAGGCGCGGCTGGCGGTGTCCGGCTGCGGCTCGCTGGTCGAGCGCGACACCCAAGGCGTCGTCCTGTTCGATATTGGCGGTGGTTCGTCGGAAATCGCGCTCATCGATCTCGCTGGCCGCCGTTCGCCAAGGCTGGCCAATCATATCGTGTCGTGGACGTCGCTGCCGGTCGGCGTCGTCTCGCTGGCCGAGCGCTTTGGTGGCCGCACGGTGACGCGCGAGATCTTCGCCGCCATGGTCGACGACGTTGCCGGCCGGCTGGCCAGCTTCGACGGTCGCGATCGGCTGAGCCATCTCAAGGCCAGTCCGAATTTCCATCTGCTGGGCACGTCCGGAACCGTGACGACGCTGGCCGGTGTCCACCTTGAGCTCGAGCGCTACGATCGCCGCCGTGTCGATGGGCTGTGGATGGACCGCGACAGCGTCGACCGCATGGTCGAACGGCTGGTTGGCTGGGATTTCCAGCAGCGCTGCGCCAATCCTTGCATCGGTGCCGATCGCGCCGATCTGGTGCTGGCCGGCTGTGCTATCCTCGAGGCGATCCGCGCCGTGTGGCCATCCGAGCGGCTGCGAGTCGCCGATCGTGGCCTGCGCGAAGGTATTTTGAGCGAACTGATGGCCGATGATGGCGTCTGGCGCAACGATGGGCGTGGCAGAGCGTGAGCCCGAACCGAAGAAATAAGCAATGACCAAGAAACCGGAAAAACCAGGATCAGCCAGCATTCGTGTGCTGAAGACGCGGATCAAGAAGAAGAGCGGGCTGAAGGAATCGTCGCGCCGCTGGCTGCAGCGCCACATCAACGATCCCTATGTCCAGCGCTCCAAGGCTGACGGCTATCGCTCGCGCGCGGCCTACAAGCTGATCGAGATCGACGACAAGCATCATCTCCTGAAACCCGGCATGAAGGTGATCGATCTCGGCGCCGCCCCCGGCGGCTGGTGCCAGGTCGCCGCCGCGCGGACGAAATCGACGGCCGACAAGCCGCATGTCATCGGCATCGACTATCTGGAAATGGACGCCGTGCCAGGCGCCCCGGTGCTGCTGATGGATTTCCTCGATCCGGCAGCACCGCAAAAGCTGGCCGAGGCGCTGGGCGGCGATCCCGATATCGTGTTGTCCGACATGGCGGCACCGACCACCGGCCACAAGCGGACCGACCATATCCGCACCATGCATCTGTGCGAGGTGGCGGCCGATTTTGCGCTGTCGGTGCTGAAGCCGGGTGGGCATTTCCTCGCCAAGACCTTCCAGGGCGGCGCCGAAAACGAGCTGCTCTCGATGCTCAAGAAGAACTTCCGCTCCGTCCATCACGTCAAGCCGCCGGCGTCGCGGGATGAATCGGTCGAGCTCTATTTGCTGGCCAAGGACTTCAAGGGGCGAGAGGCCGGTCCGCCGTCAGGCGGATCGGAACGTCCAGTGGACGTTCCGAAGGCCTCGAGCGCCCGGAGCCATAGCGAAGGGCCGGGGGGCGCCGACGACTGACAGGGCACCGCCGGTCCGCCGTCGGGCGAATCGGGCCGTCCAGAAGGCGAGGCCGAAGCGTAGCTGCCATCAGTTGCCGGGTGGGCTTACCGTCTCCAGCGTCTTCGGTGTTGTCAGCCGGCCGTGACCGGAGATGGCGTTGCCGGCGTCGGGTGCCAGCCGGACGAAGGATAGCGATGCCGCCGCCGAGACCGCTGCAACGATGAAGAAGGCAATGTGGAAGTCGTCCAGCGACAGCGGGCCGCCATGGATTGACGTCGATACTTCCAGGATTCCGCCGGCCAGCGCCACGCCGAGCGCGACCGACAACTGCTGGAACACCGCTGTAATCGGCGTCGCCTTGCTGGTGTCTTCAGCCGAAACCTCGGCATAGGCGAGCGCATTGACGCCAGTGAAGAACATCGATCGGATGAAGCCGCCGACGAGCAGCATGGCCAGCATCAGGAGATAAGGTGTGTCGGGTGTGAACAGCCCGTTGATGGCGATCGATGCGGCGGCGACCAGCGAACCGATAACCAGAACGCGGCGGAAGCCGGCGACGCGGAAGATCAGCGCGGTGACGAATTTCATGCCGATGGCGCCGATTGCAGAGACGAAGGTGATCATGCCGGACTGGAATGGCGTCAGCCCAAAGCCGATCTGGAACATCAGCGGCAACAGGAACGGCACAGCCCCAATGCCGATGCGGAACAGTCCGCCGCCAAGCACCGAGGAGCGGAACACCTGGTTGCGGAACAGTTCGAGCGCCAGCAGCGGGTTTTTGGCGTGGCGCGCATGCAGCAGATAGAGCGCGCCCGACAGTAGGCCGACCGCTACGGTGGTGACACCGACGATTGGCGGCAGATATGGCAAGCTGACCACCGACAGGCCGAACACCACGCCGGATGCCGCCAGCCCGCTCAGCACGAAGCCGATGAAATCAAGTGGCGGGGTCTGCGCGGGTTCGGTCTCCGGCAGGAAACGTGTTGCCAGCCAGATGCCGACCACGCCGATCGGCACATTGATCAGGAAAATCCAATGCCAGGTGAAATAGGTGGTGATGAAGCCACCGACCGGCGGTCCGACCAGCGGCCCGACCAGCGCCGGAACGGTCAGCCAGGACATCGCCGCGACGAGTTCGCTTTTCGGTGTCGCGCGCACCAGCACCAGACGCCCAACCGGCGTCATCATGGCGCCGCCGATGCCTTGCAGGAAGCGCGACACCACGAAAGCCGGCAGCGAGCCGGAGAGGGCGCAAGCGATCGACCCGACGATGAAGACCGCGATCGCGGCGCGAAAGATATTCTTGGCGCCGAAACGGTCTGCCATCCAGCCGCTGATCGGAATGAAGATCGCCAGCGACACCAGATAGGCAGTCAGCGCCAGCTTGAGCGCGATCGGACTGGTGTGGATGTCGACGGCGATCGCCGGCAGCGATGTCGCAATGACGGTCGAATCCATGTTTTCCATGAAAAGGGCGACCGCCAGGATGAGCGGGATGGTGCGGTTCACAAAACGCGTCCGACTTGATTCTTTTACGGTTGACCGGGAGGCAAGCCAACATGCAGGGCGGTTATCATGGGCCGGCTCTGATGTCGCATTAATTTGCTGTCACTTTTGTGCGACTGCGGGGAGACAGGCAGTTCGCTTGGCCTGCCGCCGTGCCTAAATCAGAACTGCCGGGACGGCCAAGGTCTTCTCGTTCCGTCTCCAGGCGCTGGCCAAGCAGCAAAGAATAGCTTGCGAATGGCGATGTGTCACATTATTGTAGTGTATATAACTACTATATGGACTTTGTCATGGAAGAAGCCGTTTCGGCAGCCGATGCCAACCGCAAGTTCTCTCTCATCCTGCGCGGTGTTCGCGAAGGACAGAGCTACGTCGTGACCAGTCACGGACGCCCGGTCGCGCGAATAGTGCCCGCCGATCGACAGCAGGGTGTGGCTTCCCGCTCGCGCGTAGCGTTGTTGTCGCGCCTCGAGCGCCAGCCTGTTTTGGATGTCGGGCGCTGGACCCGTGGCGAGCTCTACGAGGACGAGCGATGAAGGTTGCGCTCGACACCAATGTCCTTGCCTGCGCGGAAGGGGTCAACGGTGCCGAGAAGCGCGATATTGTTCTTGAACTGCTGCGCAACCTACCGCAAGAGGCTGCTGTTATTCCTGTTCAGGTCCTTGGTGAGCTGTACAACGTTCTCGTCCGCAAGGCCGGAAGACCGCCTGTAGAAGCCCGGGATGCCCTTCTGGGCTGGCGCGACGCGTTTCCAGTTGCCGCGACAGTGCAAGACGTAATGAAGATGGCGGCTGATCTGGCTACGGACCACCACTTCAGCATTTGGGACGCGGTCATTCTGTCCACCGCTTCCCAAACCGGTTGTCGGATGCTCCTTTCGGAAGACCTGCAAGATGGCTTCACATGGGGTGGGGTAACTGTCGTCAGCCCTTTCGCATCGCCGCGTCACGTTCTGCTCAATGCTCTCTTGGGGGAGTCTTCTGGATAGAACGCGAAACACCGAGACGATCGGCTTTTCATCGGCGCTTGGACGTGGTACCAGCCAGCGCCAATCCTGAAAGGGAAGAAACGAGTCGGCGCTGTCCATTCCGGTCCAGCGCTTTTTTGTATTCCCCCACCGCGTTTTATATTCAAGGGACTGGCCATGGCAAAAATCATCGAAACGTCCACCGGCGCATTGGCGCTGACCTTTGACGACGTGCTGCTGCAGCCCGGCCATTCCGAGGTCATGCCCGGCGAGACCGATGTCCGCACCCGCATCGCCGGCGACATCGACCTCAACGTGCCGATCCTCTCGGCGGCGATGGACACCGTCACCGAGGCCAGGCTCGCCATCGCCATGGCCCAAGCCGGCGGCATTGGCGTCATCCACCGCAATTTCTCGCCGGCCGAACAGGCCGAGCAGGTGCGGCAGGTCAAGAAATTCGAATCCGGCATGGTGGTCAATCCTGTCACCATCGGCCCCGACGCGACGCTCGCCGACGCGCTGGGCCTGATGCGCAGCTATTCGATCTCGGGCATTCCGGTGGTCGAGAATGGTGGCACTGGCGGCCACAAGGTCGGGCGGCTGATCGGCATCCTGACCAATCGCGACGTGCGCTTTGCCTCCGATCCGGCGCAGAAGGTCCATGAGCTGATGACCCGTGACAACCTGATCACGGTCAAGGAGAACGTCGACCAGGACGAGGCCAAGCGGCTTCTGCATCAGCACCGCATCGAAAAGCTGGTTGTCGTCGACAGGCAGGGCAACTGCGTCGGATTGATCACCGTCAAGGACATCGAGAAGTCGCAGCTCAACCCGCACGCCAGCAAGGACGCACAGGGCCGCTTGCGCGCCGCCGCGGCCACCAGCGTCGGCGATGACGGCTATGAACGCGCCGAACGTCTCATCGATGCCGGCGTCGACCTTCTGGTGATCGACACCGCGCATGGCCACTCGCAACGCGTGCTCGACGCGGTGACGCGCGCCAAGAAACTCTCCAACTCGGTTCGCATCCTGGCCGGCAACGTCGCCACCGCCGCGGGCACGCAGGCGCTGATCGACGCCGGTGCCGACGCCGTCAAGGTCGGCATCGGTCCGGGCTCCATCTGCACCACCCGCATCGTCGCCGGCGTCGGCGTGCCGCAGCTCTCGGCGATCATGTCGGCGGTCGAGACGGCGCACAAATCCGGCGTCTCGGTTATCGCCGATGGCGGTATCAAATATTCCGGCGATCTCGCCAAGGCGCTCGCCGCCGGCGCAAGTGCCGCCATGATCGGCTCGCTGCTGGCTGGGACCGACGAAAGCCCCGGCGAGGTCTATCTGCACCAGGGCCGCTCCTTCAAGGCGTATCGCGGCATGGGCTCGGTTGGCGCGATGGCCCGCGGCTCCGCCGATCGCTACTTCCAGGCCGAGGTGCGCGACACGCTGAAACTGGTTCCGGAAGGCATCGAAGGGCAGGTTCCCTACAAGGGACCTGTGTCTGGCGTGCTGCACCAGCTTGCGGGCGGCTTGAAAGCCGCTATGGGTTATGTTGGTGGCCGCGACCTTGCCGATTTCCGCGAGCGCGCCACTTTTGTGCGCATATCCAATGCCGGACTTCGTGAAAGCCACGCCCATGACGTCACGATTACCCGCGAAAGCCCGAACTATCCCGGTGGAGCCTGACCAGTACGGGCTCGGGCGGAACCTGACGGCAACGATCCTGCGGCTGTCTCGCCACGCAGGCGCGCTCTGTTTCCTGTCGGCGGTGGTTTTCATCGCCATGACGGCTCTGGAATTCTTCTATTTCCGCCAGTTGAGCGGCGGCTTGCCGTCGCTCGACATGCGCATTTTAGGGTTTACGCCGGACGAAGGCATGGCCTGGCTGACAGCGCTCGGCCGGCGCGGCGGCGAGATCATTCTCGTCTGGCACTATCTGACCTTCGACCTGTTGTTCCCGGCGCTGCTGTCGGTCACGCTGGTCAGCCTCATCCTGGCCACCGGCCGGCGATTGAAGGCTTTCCGCGTGCTGCCGGCGCAGCTGCAGTCGATTTTCGCGTTGGTCCTGGTGCTTCCCTACACGCTTGCACATTACGTTCAGAACTTTGCGGTGGCGCGGCTTCTGTCCGATTTCCTGTCGGCCAACCCGGACTCGCTGTCTTTCGCCTCGGCGCTCACCGTCACCAAATTCGCGCTTTTCGCCATACCGGTGATCGTCATCGCGGCCTTCTGGCTGGCGGGCCAGAAACGCCAGGCCTGATGCCGCACGCGAAGGCCAACCGGGCAGGGGGCACTTGATGAACCAGACCACGATCTTCTGGCCCGTTCTCGCGCATGTGCTGCTGATCTACATCGTCTACTGCGTCCTGGGTCGTCGCAGATACGGCGCAATAAGGTCAGGCGAGGCGAAGGCCGGTCAGTTCAAGGTGCGTTCGGCCGAACCGGCCTCCAGCGTCACCGTTGCCGCCAATCTCACCAACCAGTTCGAACTGCCGGTGCTGTTTTACGTGCTGTGCCTGACGCTGCACCTGACCAACGGCGTCAACTATCTGACCTTGGCGCTGATGTGGATCTTCGTCGCGTCCCGCTATTTCCATGCCTGGATTCACCTGACCAGCAACAATCTGCTGCTGCGCAGCCGGTCATTCTTCGTCAGTGCGGTGATTCTCCTGCTGGGATGGATCTGGTTCGCGCTGCACCTGCTCGGCGCGGTCTGAGCAGAGCGCTTCTGCCTTCTCCCACAGGGGAGAAGGGAAGTCCGTTCGCCTAAAGGTCGAACACCGCGATCTTGCGCTTGTCGAACTTGATGCCGATCTCGCCGCGTACCAGCTTGAGCGCGGCCTCGCCGAACACCGCGCGCCGCCAGCCTTGCAGCGCCGGTACGTCGGCTTCCTCGCCCTCGGCGGCGATACGGTCGATGTCGTCGCTGGAGGCCAGCACCTTGGAAGCGACGCCCTCCTTTTCGGCAACGATCCGCAGCAGCACCTTCAACAGTTCCGCCGCGGCGCTCGAGCCCTCGGGCGGCTGGAAACTCTTTGGCAGTTTCGGCATCTCTTCCTTGGGCAAGGCAAGCGCGGTGTTGACCGCGCCAAGCAGCGCCGTTGCCGTCGACGAGCGCTCCCAGCCCTTCGGCGTCGTGCGCAGCTTGCCGAGGGCTGCCGCGTCGCGCGGCGCCTGCTGCGCCACCTCGTAGATCGCGTCGTCTTTCAGAACGCGGCCGCGCGGCACGTCGCGTTCGCGCGCCTCGCGCTCGCGCCACGCCGCAACGCCCTGCACGATCGCCAGTTCCTGCGGTTTGCGCAGCCGCATCTTCAGCCGCTTCCAGGCGTCCTCGGGATGCGGATCATAGGTTTCGCGTGAGGTCAGCACCTCCATCTCCTCGTTGAGCCAATGGGCGCGGTTTTCCCGCTCCAATTCGGCGCTGAGGTGCTGATAGACCTCGATGAGATGCGTGACGTCGGCCAGCGCGTAGTCGAGCTGCTTGTCGGAAAGCGGCCGATGGCGCCAGTCGGTGAAACGCGATGACTTGTCGAGCCGCGCACCGGTGATGCGCTGCACGAGCTGATCGTAGGAAACACTGTCGCCGAAGCCGCAGACCATCGCCGCCACTTGCGTGTCGAACACCGGATGCGGAACCAGATCGCCGAGGTGGACGATGATTTCGATATCCTGCCGCGCGGCGTGGAAGACTTTGACCACCGCCTCGTTGGCCATCAGCCTGAAGAACGGCTTCAGGTCGATATCGGGAGCCAGCGGATCGATCAACGCCGTCACGCCGGGTGCGGCCATCTGTATGAGGCACAGGATCGGCCAAAACGTCGTTTCTCGTATGAATTCGGTGTCGACGGTGACGAAATCCGACTTTTCGAAAGCGGCGAGAACGGTCTCGAGTTCTTTCTGGGTGGTGATGACGTGCATCAAATCGCTTTTGACAGGAGTAAGGTCTTCCTAGATTTCAGCCGCCGGGGCTTTCGTCAAGCTTTGGCACCGCCATCATCAGGTTCCCGGACCATCGGAATCGTCGTTTCTCCTGGCCAGCCGCGCGAAAACCGTCGAAGTGCGCAGAAGCGCGGTGAAGCGGCCGCGCCTGCCTGCCGGCACACCGGACCGGGCCTGCATGCGGTAAAGGATGACGGCGATGAAGATCGCATAGACCACCGCGCTGAATACAAACAGGGCGCCCGGTCCGAAATATTGCATCGCCGTCGAGGCGGCGAACGGGCCGCCAATGGCGCCGAAGGAATAGAACAGCATCAGCGCCGCATTGATCAGCACGAACTCGCCCGTGTCGGCGCGATCGTTCGAATGCGCCGCCGACAGCGAATAGAGCGGCATGGCGAAACAGCCGAAGATGAAGATGAGGATGAAGTTGAGCGCCGGATTGCTGCCGGCGATGAACACCAGCGCCAGCGCCGAAAGCATCGCGCAGCAGGTCGTGATCAAGAGCACGCGGCGCCGGTCCCAGCGGTCGGAGAGGTAGCCAAGCGGATACTGGATGATGGCGCCGCCAAAGATGCCGACGCTGACGAAGGTGACGACATCGGCGACCGACATGCCGATCTGCTCGGCATAGACCGGCGACAAGGTGCGAAAGGCGCTGTTGGTGACGCCGACGGCGATGCAGCCGAAGCAGCCCAGCGGCGAAATCCGCCAGACGCGCGCCAGGTCGAGCTTGACCTCTTCGGGTGGTGCCGGGTTGGAGCGGTCGCCGAGCGACACCGGCACCAGCGACAAGGTGATCATCATCGACATGATGGCGAAGATGGCGAAACCGCCGGCGCCGAAGACCGGGATCAGGAACTGGGCTGATGTCACCGAACCGATGTCGACCATCCGGTAGATCGCCAGCACGCGTGCCCGGTCGTGATTGCCGACGCCGGAATTCAGCCAGCTTTCGACGATGGTGAACAGCCCGGCGAAGCAGAAGCCGCCAGCAAGGCGCACCGCGCACCACATCACCGGATCGATGACCAGCACCAGGAGCAAGGTGCCGACCGAGGCGATTGCCGCCAGCGCCGAAAATGCCCTGATATGGCCGACCGCCTTCATGATGCGGGTGATGGCCAGGCAGCCGAGCAGGAAGCCGGCGAAGTAGAAGGTGCCCATCAGGCCGATGTCGGAAGCCGAAAACCCTTCCTGCGCGCCGCGCAGCGCGATCAGCGTGCTCTGCAGCCCATTGCCGCCGAGCAGGATGCCGGCGGCGAGAAGAAGCGGGATCATCGGGCGGATGGAGGACATGAAGAGGCGATCACGTGTCGGTGATCCCTTCTTGGACCATCGCCCTGGCCAACGCCAGCAGCAATTCCCTGCGCCAACAGGGATGATCGCTGTATTCGCCTGGATTCGTTTCCCCCGTTTTGCTTGGTCAGCGCTCAGGGCTGCCTTCGACGTGACTGCCGATCGTCGGGCCACAGGCCAAGCCGCTCGGCTGCTCCCGTTGCGACGCCTATTCCTGCGAGGACTGCCATCAGTCCGACAATCAGGTTCGCGCTCACTTGTTCGCCCAAGAAGACAACACCGAAGATCGATGCCGTCACCGGATTCACCGCAACGGAGACGGCAACCAGTGTCGGCGGCGCGCGCTCGAGCGCGAATGCCCAAAGGAAGAAAATGAAGGCGCCGCAAATTATGGCCAGATAAGCGCTCGCGATCCACTGAGGTGCGCTGAGCGTGGCAAGTCGCGCGAAGCCTCCGCTCGAAACCACCAGGACCGATAGGCAGACCGCGCCCACGCCCATGCCAAACGCCACGAACGGGATTGGCGCGGTGCGGGATAGAAATGGTCTCGACCAGACGTTGTAGAGCGCCATGCAGAAAGCGGCCGCGACCATGAGAAGATCTCCGCGCCAGGCATCTGGGGGAGCAGTCGTCAGGCTCGTGCCGAGCGCTACGGCCACTCCTGCCATTGCGATCAGGACACCGACGATCTTGCGGATGGTCGGCGGCTCGATCTTCAGAACTGCCGCGGCAAGCATCGTGAGCAGAGGCAGTGTCGAAAGCGCAAGCGCACCTCGCGCGGCCGTCGTGTAGACAAGGGCTCCATTGAAGAGCACCGGAAACAGCCCGAAGAACAGAAGACCCAATGCACCGGTGCCGAGCCAGTCGCTCTTCGGCGGCCACCTGTCTCGCCGCCAGAGAGCGACGGCGGCCAAAACCAGAAAGCCGCCGCCGAACCGGACGGCACCGATAGCCAGAGGATCGAGCGTGCCCGCGAGATATCGCGTTGCGCCAACGGCGGTGCCCCCGAAAGCGCTGGAGAGAATCGCGGCGAGCACTCCTGTGACTTCCATGGTTCCCGACCTTGCTGGCTCGGAACCGGGGGTATCGGGAAGGCGGGCCATAAGGAATCGAATAAGCTCAATGAGTTTGATAACATTCCACTATGAGTATCCCGAATCTCGATCCGGACCTTCTGCGGGCCTTTGTCGTCGTTGCCGAGCGACTCTCGTTCACGCGAGCCGCCGAGCAGCTCAATAGAACGCAGGCGGCCGTCAGCTTGCAGGTGAAACGTCTTGAGGAGCGCATCGAGACCATCTTGTTCCGGCGCTCGACAGCCCGCGTTGAACTCACCGCCGCCGGGGAGGGCTTTCTGATCGATGCCCGCCGCATACTTGCTCTCAATGAGCAGGCGATTGCGCGTGTTTCCGGTCAGCAGGTGGCCGGACAGGTTCGCATCGGGGTCATGGAAGATTATGGCACCAAGATCCTGCCGCGCCTCCTTGCCGGCATCGCCGAGCGATTTCCGTTGGTGCAGGTCGAAATGGAGATTGGTCTCACCGCCCGGCTTCTGAAACGGCTTGGGTCCTCGTTCGACGCCGTCATCGCCATGCACCCGGAAGGTACGACCGAGGGAGATTTGATATGCCGCGAAAGGGCGATTTGGGCAGCGGCGGCGACGCGAGCCGTCGAGGAACTCGATCCGCTGCCCGTCGCTCTGTCGAGCCCCGATTGCCTGTTTCGTTCCTGGGCAATTGAGGCGCTCAACAAGGCAGGCCGGCCATGGCGATTGGCCTATGTCAGCCCGAGCCTCTCAGCCACGGAGGCAATTGTTGAACAGGGCCTGGCGGTCACCGTGGTCAAAGGCAGCATGCTTGCGCCTGGCCTGCGCGGCGTCCATCCAGGCCGCCATGTGCCGCCGCTGCCCGGGGCGGAGATTCGTCTTCACCGGGCGGAGACCTCTTCCGCCAACGCTTTACTGGTCGTCGATCACCTTGCCCATCGCCTCCGGCTGTCGGCGCTTGGCTCATAGAGGTGATGCTTTGACGGGCCGAGCGGGCCGACGGCGGAGCCGGCCCTTCATTTTGAACCCGTCGCGCATGTTGAGGCCGAGTAGCGTGATGTTCGTCGCGCCGGCGGCCAATTCGAGCGCCTGCACGGCGTAGAAGCTGGTGTCGAACTCGCTGGCTCTCGCCTTGGATGCGAGGAAGAGTGCGGAGGGGATGAGAACCAGGAGACCATTGGCGGCTATCCATGGCATGCGCTTGATCTTCGCGCCGATCAGCCCGGCCTGCCGGCCCTTGGCCGCCGCAAAGCCCGAACCTCCCGCCGCCGCCAGCGCTGGAACGAGCAACAGAAAGCTCCACGGTATGGCCATCTTGACGGCGGCTATCGCCACCTGGGAGGCAAACATCTCACTGAGGACCGTCGACAGCCAGAGGCTTGCGATCGTCAGCATCGCGACCGTACCGGCGACTGGATGAATGACCTTGATCATGGCTTTCCCACCGTTCTTGCAACCCGTCTACGCCAGGCAGATGCCCGGCACCGCCACCTTTTGGAACAGATGCGGAGAGGCGACGGCCGAGGACGGATAGGCCGAGAGCTTCGCCCTGAACTCGGGATGCGAGAACGCGGCCCGGAAGTCAGCCATCGTTTCCCATATGGCATAATTGAAATAGGCCGGACTTTCGCCGATTGCGCGGTGAAGCTGGGTCGAGATGAAGCCGGGCTGCTGCTTCATGAAGACCGCATCATCCTGCCATGCATGGAGGAAGGTCTGCTCGTCGGCCTTGTCGAGCGTGAAGACGTTGACCAGCACGACGGAGGTAGCATCGATCGCGATCTGGCGGTCGATCGGGAAAGCGGGGTTCAGTGGGCGCATGAGCGACATGATAAGCTCCGTTAATTGGTGTTATGGTGCCAATCTGTTACCTTGATTACATATCTATTTGACAACATAATGTCAATAGCAATATAGGATGTCATATGCCTGATGCCAAGCGAACACCTGCCGGCAATGCCTTGACCGATCTCATTCTCGACCTGTTCAGGCTCAACAGCCGAATGCTCACATCGGGTGACAGGCTGGTCGCCGACCTCGGTTTGACGAGCGCCCGCTGGCAGGTTCTCGGCGCTGTCGTGACCGCCGAACGCCCTCAGCCGGTCGCGTGGCTGGCGCGCGATCTGGGAGCCAGCCGCCAGAATGTCCAACGGATCGTCAACGACCTGCATAGGGAAGGGCTCGTCGCCTTCGAGGCCAACCCGCATCATCAGCGTGCGCAGCTTGTCGTTTTGACTGACAAGGGAAGACAGACTTTCGATGCCGCGATGCATTTGCAGGCGCCCTGGATCGAAAACCTCGCGGATGGCCTGCTGGTCGAGGACATCAACACCACGCACAGGGTCATGACGGCGCTGCGGAAAAAACTGGAAGGCAACGATGAAGCTGAAGAGCAAGCCTGACGGTTGTGGCCCTGTGGCGGTTTCCTTCACAGGCTGAGCGCCGCGCTGATCCTCGCGCTGCCTCGCTGCGGCTACCGGGCGGCGAACACCATGGACACGGAAGTCCGCTTGCCTTGACAAATCCGGCCTCCCATGCGCTTTTCGCGCAAATTTTCAGGGCCGGGCCGCGATGCCTTGGCCGGCAACTAGAGCACCCCGGACTTTACCAATGACAATGCACCGTTACCGCAGCCATACCTGTGCCCAGTTGAGGAAGAGCGACGTCGGCTCGACCGTTCGCCTGTCGGGCTGGGTGCATCGCGTGCGCGATCATGGCGGCCTGCTCTTCATCGACCTGCGCGACAATTATGGCCTGACCCAGATCGTCGCCGATCCGGATTCGCCTGCCTTCAAGGTCGCCGAGACCGTGCGCGGCGAGTGGGTCATTCGGGTCGACGGCGAGGTCAAGGCGCGCTTGCCCGAGACCACCAACGCCAATTTGCCGACCGGCGAGATCGAGATCTTCGCCCGCGAGATCGAGGTGCTGTCGGCGGCCAAGGAATTGCCGCTGCCGGTGTTCGGCGAGCCGGATTATCCCGAGGATATCAGGCTGAAATACCGCTTCCTCGATCTGCGCCGCGAGACGCTGCACAAGAACATCATTGCGCGTACAAAAATCATCGCGGAAATGCGCAAGCGCATGAGCGAGGTCGGCTTCACCGAATTCTCGACGCCGATCCTCACCGCGTCGTCGCCCGAGGGCGCGCGCGACTTCCTGGTGCCGTCGCGCATCCATCCCGGCACCTTCTACGCGCTGCCGCAGGCGCCGCAGCAGTACAAGCAGCTGATCATGGTGTCGGGCTTCGACCGCTACTTCCAGATCGCGCCCTGCTTCCGCGACGAGGACCCGCGCGCCGATCGTCTCCCTGGTGAGTTCTACCAGCTCGACCTTGAAATGAGCTTCGTCGAGCAGGACGACGTGCTTTCGACCATGGAACCTGTCATGCGCGGGGTCTTCGAGACCTTCGCCAACGGCAAGCCGGTGACGCAGAATTTCCAGCGCATCCCCTATGATGTGGCCATGCGCAAATACGGTTCCGACAAGCCGGACCTGCGCAACCCGATCGAAATGCAGGCCGTTTCCGACCATTTTCGCGATTCCGGCTTCAAGGTGTTCGCCAACATCCTGGCCAACGATCCGAAGGCCGAGGTGTGGGGCATTCCGGCAAAGACCGGCGGCAGCCGCGCCTTCTGCGACCGCATGAATTCCTGGGCGCAGGGCGAGGGCCAGCCGGGGCTGGGCTACATTTTCTGGCGCAAGCCGGAAAACCCGCTTGCAATCACAAACGAAGAATTCAACAGCTTTGAAAGTAATGACGAGTTCGCTGTGGCGAAGCGGCAGGAAGAACTCGCTGCTAAGAGTTTGCCGCAATTCGAGGGGGCCGGTCCTCTCGCGAAAAATATTGGTCCTGAACGCACTGAAGCCATCCGCCAGCAGCTCGGCCTTGCCGATGGCGACGCCGCCTTCTTCGTTGCAGGCGACCCGAAGAAGTTCGTCTCCTTCGCGGGGGCTGCGCGCACCCGTGCCGGCGAGGAGCTGAACCTTGTCGACCGCGAGCGTTTCGAACTGTGCTGGATCGTCGACTTCCCGTTCTTCGAGTGGAACGAGGAAGAGAAGAAGATCGACTTCGCCCACAACCCGTTCTCGATGCCGCAAGGTGGCATCGATGCGCTGAATGGCGAGGACCTGCTCGGCATCAAGGCGTTCCAGTACGACATGGTCTGCAACGGGTTCGAGATCGCCAGCGGCGGTATCCGCAACCATCTGCCCGAAACCATGGTCAAGGCATTCGAGACGGTCGGGCTGGATCGCGCCACGGTCGAGGAGCGCTTTGGCGGCCTCTACCGCGCCTTCCAGTATGGCGCGCCGCCGCATGGCGGCATGGCCGCCGGTGTCGACCGCGTCGTCATGCTGCTGCTCGGCGCCAAGAACCTGCGTGAGATCACCATGTTCCCGATGAACCAGCAGGCCTACGATCTGTTGATGAACGCACCGTCGGAAGCGAGCCCGCAGCAGCTTCGCGACCTGGCGCTGCGCGTTGCCGTGCCCAAGAAGGACTGACGGCGGCCTTGCAACTGCCCTTTCTCCCCGTCTCTATACGGGGAGAAATGTCCGGCAGGACAATGAGGGGCAGCGCGGATGCGGGCGATTGGCGAACGGCCGTTGCAGCTGACGCCTTCCGACAGGCAATCGGTTCGGCATGAATTGCAATTTGTAGGCGTCGGCGCTGCCCCTCATCCGCCTGCCGGCACCTTCTCCCCGTATAGTGACGGGGAGAAGGGAACTACTTCGATCAGTCTTCGTTGGCCTTGACGGTGACGCCGAGCGTCTTCGGTAGGTCGAGCGGGTTGGACATGGCGCCCGCCATGATCAGTGCGAACGGCACGGATGCCGGCGGCTCGGCCGAGATTTCGAGGCTCTTCGGATCATCGAGGAATTTGCTGACCGCGGCCGTAACCTGCGCCGTCAGTTCCGGATTGTTGAGCTGCGCCATGCCGAACGGCACGATCGCCTTGGCCTGGTTGGCGATGTCCTTGCCGGACATGCCTTGCTGCTTGCCGACATAGTCCAGAACCTTGTTGGTCAGCGAATCGTCGTCGAAGCGGATCGAGGCGCTGTTGAACGAAAGCTGCTGCAATAGGCCGAGCATGGCCATGCCTTGCGCCGAATTGTCGGCGCCTTCAGGCTGTGCCGCCATCTTCTTCTGCATTTCCTGCAGCGACTTGATAAAGTCCAGCGTGTAGCCGCCGAGATTGAAGGTCATGCCGAGCGTGCCGGCATTCTCGACCGAGATGTCGTATTTCGACAGTTCCATCTTGCCGTCCGTGGGCTGCCAGGTGCCGGCCATTTCGAGATTGCCCGCGATGTTCTGGTAGCCGAGCGCGTTGATGACTTCCTTGGACTTGGGATCGTCCACCAGCGTCAGGTCGGCATTGAATTTTTCCGTGGTTGCGGTGAATTCCATCGCCTTGCCGTCCGCCGGCGGCGTGATTTCGATGGCAAGCCCGTCCATCGAGAAGGCGGTCTTGTCGGCGACCTTGACGGTCATGTTCGAGAGTTCGGCTGACTTGTACATCATCAGCGAGCCCAGCGGGCCGGTGGCGCCGTCGGCCGGAACTGTCATGTCATGGATGACGAAGGGGCTGAGGTCGAGGGTAACGCCGTCCTTGCTGTGTGTGAAGGCAGCCGTCGATACGGTGGCGATGTCATAGCCGCCATTTGCCTCGGTCACGCCTTCGAGTTTGACGTCGCCGATGGGAAGCGCTTCCTTCTCCGCCGCCGGTTTGATGGCAACGCCCTGCAGCACCATGCTGGTGTTGTCGCCGGTCACGCCGGTCCAGGTGATGTCGACACCTTGTGCGACAAGCGCTGCCTTCAGCCGGTCGGCCACTGCCGTATCCTGTGCGAGGGCCGCATTCAGCGGCAGCGTGAGCAAGAAGGTCGAAAAAGCCAGTGTCTTGAGAGTTGAGCGTTTGATTGTCATCGCAAGGTCCCTGAGAGTGTCCTGAAATTGTTTTTTCAATTATTTGCGCCATCACCATTCCGTGACGAACTGGACCGGAAAAAGGCGTGTCCCGGCACATTGGTCAAAAATCGCGGTGAAAGGCAAACCCGATCCCACCGTCTTTGCGCAAACCGGTGAATTTGTCATGAAGAGCCGATAGCCGGATATCGTCGCGCTTGGCCATAGAACCCGCATGTAACAGGCTGATGTTGGCAGACATCTCCCGGGGTGCGGTTTCATGTTGCAGAAAGGCCGGTATCTCCGTCGGGCTCTTGCCGCGAATCACCCGCTCGGCTAGTCCGAGCCCATGGGAAAAAGGCTTTTGCCGCCTGAAAATGGCGGTGGCGATCATATCGAGCCGGTCGATCTGAAGAAGGCGCTGGAAGAGCGCTATCTGGCCTATGCGCTGTCGACCATCATGCACCGGGCACTGCCCGATGTGCGCGACGGACTGAAGCCGGTCCATCGCCGCATCATGCACGCCATGCGCCTGCTGCGGCTCAACCCCGACCAGGGCTTTGCCAAATGCGCCCGCATCGTCGGCGAGGTGATGGGCAAGTTCCACCCGCATGGGGACCAGTCGATCTATGACGCGCTGGTGCGGTTGGCGCAGGATTTTTCGATGCGCTATCCCTTGGTCGACGGGCAGGGCAATTTCGGCAACATCGACGGTGATAACGCCGCCGCCATGCGCTACACTGAAGCGCGCATGACCGATGTGGCGACCGAACTCTTGTCCGGCATCACCGAGGATGCCGTCGATTATCGGCCGACCTACAATGAAGAAGACGAGGAGCCGGTGGTTTTGCCCGGCGCCTTTCCGAATCTGCTGGCCAACGGCTCGTCCGGCATCGCGGTGGGCATGGCGACATCGATCCCGCCCCACAACGCCGCCGAGCTTTGCGATGCCGCACTTCACCTGATCGAAAACCGGGACGCGCCGGTGGCGAAGCTGATGGAGTTTGTCCAGGGGCCGGATTTCCCGACCGGCGGCATCATCGTCGACAGCCGCGCCTCGATCCTCGAAGCCTATCAAACCGGCCGCGGTGGCTTTCGCGTGCGCTCGAAGTGGTTCCAGGAGGACCAGGGCAGGGGCACCTGGAGCATCGTCGTCACCGAAATACCCTACGGCGTGCAGAAGGCGCGGCTGATCGAGAAGATCGCCGAACTGCTGATGGCGCGCAAGCTGCCGCTGCTCGAGGACATCAGGGACGAAAGCGCCGAGGACGTCCGCGTCGTGCTGGTGCCGAAGAGCCGTTCGGTCGATCCCGGCATTCTGATGGAATCGCTGTTCAAGCTGACCGAACTCGAAAGCCGCTTCCCGCTCAACATGAATGTGCTGTCGCGCGGCAAGGTGCCCAACGTGCTGTCGCTGAAGGGCGTGCTGCAGGAGTGGCTCGAGCACCGCCGCGAGGTTTTGATCCGCCGCTCGAAACATCGGCTTGGCGAGATCGAAAGACGGCTTGAGATACTTGCCGGCTACCTGATCGCCTACCTCAACATCGACGAGGTGATCAGGATAATCCGCGAGGAGGATGAGCCAAAGCAGGTGATGATGGCCCGCTGGTCGCTCACCGACAACCAGGCCGAGGCCATCCTCAATATGCGCCTGCGCGCGCTGCGCAAGCTCGAAGAATTCGAGATCCGCAAGGAATTCGACGGCCTGAGCGCGGAGAAGAAGCAGATCGAGGCACTGCTTGCTTCAAACGAGAAGCAGTGGGCGACGATCAAATGCGAAGTCACCAATATCCGCGACAAGTTCGGTCCGGAGACCGAACTCGGCAAGCGTCGCACCCAGTTCGCCGACGCGCCCGAGCATGATCTGACCGACATCGCCCACGCCATGATCGAGCGCGAGCCGGTCACCGTCGTCGTGTCGGAAAAGGGCTGGCTGCGGGCGATGAAGGGGCATCTGGCCGATCTCTCGACGCTGACCTTCAAGGAGGGCGACAGCCTCAAGCTCGCCTTCCATGCCCAGACCACCGACAAGGTGCTGGTCTTCACCACCGGCGGCAAATTCTACACCATCGGCGCCGACCGGCTGCCTGGCGGGCGAGGCCATGGCGAGCCGATCCGCATCATCGTCGATATGGACAATGATCAGGACATCGTCACCGCCTTCGTCCACGACCCGAAGCGCAAGCTGCTGCTGGCCTCGCACGACGCCAACGGTTTCATCGTGCCGGAGGAGGAGGTCGTCGCCAACACCCGCAAGGGCAAGCAGGTGATGAACGTCAAGGCGCCGGACGAAGCCAAGCGCTGCATCCCGATCACCGGCGACCATCTCGCCATCGTCGGCGAGAATCGCAAGATGCTGGTGTTCGCGCTCGCCGAGATTCCGGAGATGGGCCGCGGCAAGGGCGTGCGACTGCAGAAATACAAGGATGGCGGCCTTCTCGATCTCAAGCCGTTCACGCTGGAGACCGGCCTCTCCTGGCAGGATTCGGCCGACCGCACCTTCACAAGGTCGCGCGAGGAACTGGCCGAGTGGATCGGTGCCCGCGCGTCGGCCGGACGGATGGTGCCAAAGGGATTCCCGAGGACGGGGAAATTTGGGTAGCGCTGCTAATCTCCCCCCTTGAGGGGGAGATGTCGCCAAAGGCGACAGAGGGGGTCGGCACGACTGGAGGCGACTTCCTTCGCCGGCAGAGAATGCTAGCGCTTCACGCGCGGCGACCCCCTCTGGCCTGCCGGCCATCTCCCCCTCGAGGGGGGAGATCCCCAATGATTTGGACTATCGTCACGATTGCTGCACTATATCAGTGCATAGACAGGAGGGGTGTTTGGGAGAGCCAGGCGTTTGAAGGAAGCAAAAATCCAGAAACCGGAACGGCAGCAACGCCTGTTCGGCCTGTCGACGCCGCTCAGGTCCGCCGTCATCCCGCCGCTGTCGGCGGCGCGCTGGCTGCTGGTGCTGATCGTCGCCGCCGGCGTTTATTTCTTCCACGGCTTCCTGTTTCCGGTGCTGGCGGCGCTCGTCATCGCTTTCGCAAGCTGGCCGCTTTACCGCCGCCTGCTTGTCGCGGTCAGTGGCAACCGCACCATCGCCGCGACCTTAGCCATCCTCTTCATCTTAGCCTTCCTGGTGATCCCGATCGCGCTCGCCGGCACCTATGCGATCAACGAGGTCCGCGAATGGGTCGCCTGGGCGATCGAGACCAACCGTCATGGCGCGGTGACACCGCACTGGATCGCCACCATGCCTGTCGTGGGCGAGTGGCTGAACCAGCAGTGGACGACCAATTTCGGCCATCCCGGCGGCATTGGTGAACTGATCCAGCTGGTCAGCGGCGCTAACATCGGCAGCATCTATCGCGGTGTGCTGGCCGCCGGCGGCAGCGCTTTCGGCTTGCTCCTGACATTGTTGTTCATGATGATCGCGTTGTTCTTCGCCTATCGCGACGGCGAGCATTTTGCCGGCCAGGTCGACCGTCTCGGCGAACGCATCCTGCCGACCAGATGGGAACGGATTTCGCGCGTCGTGCCCGCGACGATCTCGTCGACCGTGACCGGCATGACCGTGATCGCCATCGGCGAAGGCCTGGTGCTGGGCATCGCCTACTGGCTGGCCGGCGTGCCGTCGCCGGTCACGCTTGGCGCCTTGACCGGCGTCATGGCGCTGATCCCTGGCGGTGCGCCACTGTCGTTCACGCTGGTCTCGATCTATCTGGCCGCCAGCGGCTCGCCGATGGCCGGGCTGGCACTGTTCCTCTGGGGTGCGGTCGAACTGTTCATCGTCGACAAGACACTGCGCCCGAAGCTCGTCGGCGGGCCGATAAAACTGCCCTTCCTGCCGACCTTTTTCGGCCTGATCGGCGGCGTCAAGACCATGGGATTTCTCGGCCTGTTTATCGGCCCGGTGCTGATGGCCCTGCTGGTCGCGATCTGGCGCGAATGGCTTCGCGAGGTGGAAATGGCCGATGAAATCGTCCCGGGCTCGCCAGCCGAAATTGAAGCCGGTCCGCAAATCGAGGTCCTGCCGGAACCCGACGTGGCGAAGAAGGCCAGCGCCTGATCTCAACGCGCCTTAGACCGGATGTCGCACCGCAAGGTCGCCACGCCGCTTGCGTCCCTCGTGAAGCTGCCACAGCGAATGCGCGATCAGCGTGACGATCAGGATCGCGCCGCCGATCAGGCTGTTGCGCGTCGGTGTTTCGGCAAAGATCATCCACACCCAGACCGGCGCCAGCACGGTTTCGAGCAGGTAGAACATCGCCACTTCAGGGCCCGAAATGTATTTCGGCCCGGCGGCAAGGCAGAAGAACGCTATCGGCATGACGACGGCGCCGTTGAGGATGATCCACCAGGGCGCCTCCACCTGAAAGCCGGTGTTGGAGACCATGAACGCCGCCAGCCCGAAGGGCAGGACGACGCCGATCAGTGAGGTAAAGCCCATATCCTTGCCGCTGGCGCGCGAGATGGTGATGGCGCAGGCGATCAGAAAGGCCGAACACAACGCCATCAGGTCGCCGAACAGATGTCCGGTGCCGACGGAATCGCCGACGATGATGACGACGCCGCCAATCATCATGGCCAATGCCGCAAAGGTCAGCGGCCGCGGCCGCTCCTTCAGGAACACCCATGAAAGCAGCGCGGCGAACATGGTTGTGAAGGCCAGGATGAACACCAGGTTGGCGGTCGAGGTGTTGTAGACGGCTGTGATGAACGCAATCGCGCCGAGCCCGTAGATCGCGGCAACGATCAGGCCCGACCAGCCAGGTATCAGCTGCGGCGCATCCTTGCTGAACGAGCGCCAGATGGTCCACATGATCAGTGCCGCGGCCAAGGTGCAGCCGGTGCGCAGCAGCAAGATTGTCCACGCCTCGCCGTGGGCGAGCCGGATCAGCGGGATGTCCACGGTCAGCGTCAGCCCGCCAAATGCGGTGAGCAGAAGTCCTTTGGTGTGAGTATCGTGAGACGACATGCAGCGACTTTCACAATGAATTCGGGAGAGGATGGCGGACCGGCGCAATCGCACGCTCTCCGCCAACCAGCGGAAAGACCAGCATCGTCTCGATTGAAAATGTTTAAGCCCGGACTTGGGAAAGAGTAATCAGCGCGCGACCGCTTCGTTGGTGTAGCGCTCCCAGCCCTTCGGGCCGAGATGCTCCTGCGGCATGAAGCGCATCTTATAATTCATCTTGCGCGAGCCGTTGACCCAGTAGCCGAGATAGACATGGGGCAGGCCCATCGCCCTGGCGCGGGCGATGTGGTCGAGGATCATGAACGTGCCGAGCGACCGTTCCTCGAAATCGGGATTGAAGTAGGAATAGACCATCGACAAGCCGTCGGCCATCTTGTCGGTGAGCGCCACCGCGATCAGCTCGCCCTGTCCCTTGCCGGTGATGAACGTGTCTGGTCCACGCCGCCGATACTCGATCACCTTGGTGTCGACATGGGTATCCTCGACCATCATCGCATAGTCGAGCACCGTCATATCGGACATGCCGCCACGGCGGTGGCGGGCATCGAGATAGCTGCGGAACAGGGAATATTGTTCGGTCGAAGGCTCGGCATTGTGCATGTGACCGACGAGGTCGGAATTGTGCTGCAGCACGCGCTTCATGTTGCGGCTGGCGACGAATTCCTGGGCGAGGATGCGTACCGAAACGCAGGCGCGGCAGGTCTCGCAGGCCGGCCTGTAGGCGATGTTCTGCGAACGCCGGAAGCCGCCTTGCGTCAAGAGGTCGTTCATCTCCGCCGCCTTGTCGCCAACCAGGTGCGTGAACACCTTGCGCTCGAACTGGCCGTCCAGATAGGGGCACGGCGACGGCGCGGTCAGAAAGAACTGCGGCGACTGGGTCGGATGCTGCGTCATCGAGCCTTGGAAACACTCCTTCGAATCGCTCTACCTTTGGCGCGGACAGCGAAAAATTCAACAGGATTATGTGGGCGTGGTCGACTCGACGCCTTCACATTTGTGCTCAATCGGTTGCGACTGCTCTTCAGAGGGCCGTTTCAGCGGTCGGTGCGGCTGACGACCGTGCCAAGCAAAAGATCGTGCAAGGTGCGCTTGCGGTCGGAAAACAGCGTTACCAGCAGGACGAGCGGCGACAGGATGACATTGCCGGCCCAGAACAGCACCGAATGGACGACCGCGGTGAGGCCGTCGATCGGCCTCCCGTCGAGCCGGTCGAGGCGGATGCCCACCATCTTCATGCCCGTGGTGGCCTGGTCGGTGCTGCCCAGCGTGTTCCAGATGTAGAGGATGGCCACAGTCGGCAACAGGATACCGAACAGCATCCAGCCAAGCCCGAGGGTCAAAAGCCCGAGGAAGAACACCAGAATGGCAAACGGAATGGTAAGCAGCGCGACGATGACATAGTCGATCACGAAAGCCAGAATGCGCTTCGTGCGCACGCCGTCATAGGCCCTGACATCGTCGAGCCTGCTGGTGATGATTTCGCCGTCGAGAACGCGCGCGTTCATGTCATTTCCTCGTAACAAGGTCCGACATAAGGGTGCGGACCGCTCAGCCATGAAATGGTGAAGGCCTGTGGCGGAATCAAGATCGGGCTTCTTGCGGTGCGCCGGCCTTCAAGGCGCCAGGCGCAATCTGAACCGGTTGAATTTGCGGCGCGGATAGCATTAGCTTGCTGCGGCGCAGCAAAAGCGCACATGGCAGGGGACGGGGCAATATGGACTACGACATGCTGGTCATCGGCAGCGGCCCTTCCGGTCGCCGGGCCGCGGTGCAGTCGGCCAAGCTCGGCAAATCGGTGCTGGTGGTCGATCGCGGCCGGCGTCTGGGCGGTGTCTCGGTGCATACCGGCACCATCCCGTCGAAAACGCTGCGCGAAACGGTGCTCAACCTTTCGGGTTGGCGTGAGCGCGGCTTCTACGGGCGCGGCTACCGGGTCAAGCAGGATATCTCGGTCGGCGATCTGGTCGAGCGCCTGCACAAGACGCTCGACCATGAGGTCGAGGTGCTGCAGCACCAGTTCATGCGCAACACGGTCAAGAGCGCCCGGGCTGCGGTGAAATTCCTTGGCCCCAACAAGGTCAGCCTGACCACCGACACCGGCGATTACAGCGAGGTCGGTTTTGCTAATGCGCTGATCGCGGTCGGCACCAGGCCGCACCGGCCGCGCGATGTGCCTTTCGACAAGACCCGAATCTTCGACAGCGACGAGATGCTGGAACTCGACCGCTTGCCGCGCACGCTGACGGTGATCGGCGCCGGCGTCATCGGGGTCGAATATGCAACGATCTTTTCCGCGCTCGACGTGCCGGTAACCTTGGTCGAGCCGCGGAACTCCATCCTAGATTTCGTCGACCGCGAGATCGTCGACGATTTCATCCACCAGATGCGCGATCGCGGCATGACCATCCGGCTGGGCAGCGCGGTGAAGGAAATCCGCTCCAAGCCGGACGCCGCCGAAGTGGAACTGGCCGATGGCCGCACCATTCGTTCAGAGGTCGTGCTCTACGCCGCCGGCCGCACCGGCAATGTCGGCAACCTGGGCCTGGATGTCGTCGGCATCGATGCCGACTCCAGAGGGCGTATCAAGGTCGACCCGCATACGTTCCAGACCAGCGTGCCCAACATCTACGCCGCCGGCGACGTCATCGGCTTTCCGAGCCTGGCCTCGACTTCGATGGAGCAGGGCAGAGTGGCGGCCTGCCATGCCTTCGGCGTGCCGTTGCCGCCGCCACCGGAGACCTTTCCCTATGGCATCTACGCGGTGCCGGAAATCTCGACGGTCGGCCAGTCCGAGGAACAGGTGCGTGAGAGCGGTGCGGCCTATGAGATCGGCGTGGCGCGTTTTCGCGAAACCTCGCGCGGCCACATCATGGGCGTCAACACCGGTTTCCTGAAACTGTTGTTCTCGGTCGAAACGCGCCGTCTGCTCGGCGCGCACATCATCGGCGAGGGCGCCACCGAGCTCATCCACATCGGCCAGGCGGTGATCAATCTCGGCGGCACCGTCGACTTCTTCGTCAACAACACCTTCAACTATCCGACGCTCGCCGAAGCCTACAAGATCGCCGGACTGGATGCCTGGAACCGGATGGGACGAGGGTAGGCAGGCTGGTCATGCCGGCGAGCCTGTCAGCCTGCCGTCGCCAACGCCGCCGATCCCGACAGCCATTGCCTGACGATTGCCGCGTCGGCGCTGCCGAATTCGTGACCTGATGGGACAATCCGGGCGTCGATCTCGGCGCCATGCTGGCTGAGCAATGTCACCAGAGCAGGGGTGAAGGGCGCATAGGTGAGGTCGGCGGCGCCGGCGATCATCAGCACCCGCGCCTTTGACAGATCCGTCGCCGGCACGTGATCGAGCACCGGCATCGGCCGCAGCAGTGCGGCGCGCTCTATAAGACCCGGATACAGCAGCATCAGGCTCGAAACCAGATTGGCGCCGTTCGAATAGCCGAGGAACGTCGCGCGTGAGAGATCGAGATGGTGGCGTGTGGCCGCGTCGGCGACGAAGCCCGCAAAGGCATCGGTCTCGGTGCGGATGCTGTGCTGTTCGAAGCGCGTCGGCGTGATGCGCGCGAACCAGCGGAAACCATCCTCCTGGACAATGCGGCCACGCACCGCGATCAGCTTGGCCCGCGGTGCGATCTCTCGTGCCAGCGGCACCAATGTCGTCTCGTCGACACCCGATCCATGCAGCAGGAAGAGACATTCGCCGGTTGAATCCACCGGGCTGTAAAGCCGGTAGCTGAAGGCCAGATCACGCCGCAGCGCACCATCTTGTGAGGTCTCTTCGATCATCGCGCATCCTCTTGATTATATGAGGTTTCGCTCAATTTGCCGGCTTCAAAACGCAATATTTTCAAGCTCCGCGAAAGTTGATTGAACCGGGCGCATTACAGTCCGTTTCTCCGCCGATAACATTCCTTCGGGAGGAATCGAAGCGGTGCGCCGGGGGTCGCATTGCCCGGCATGAACAACCAGCTTTGAGGCCTTTTTGTCGATGACCACCCAGATTTCCCCGGACCGCGATGCGCGTGTCCCAGACCGCGAGTCGCGCGTGTCGGAGCGCGATGCGCGTGTCCCGGATCGCACTGAGCGCGACACGCGCATAGACGTGCTCCGTGCTCTCGCTTTGCTGACCATCTATGTCGACCATGTGCCAGGTACCGCCTTCGAGTATCTGACCTACAAGAATTTCGGCTTTTCCGATGCGGCTGAAGTCTTCGTGCTGATCTCCGGCATTTCGGTCGCGCTCGCCTATGGCAGGAAATTCCAACCTGGAAACCGGTTGCTGGCAACCCTGAAGATTTTGCGCCGCGCCGGTGTGCTTTATGCCACCCACATCGTCACCACCATGGTGGTGATGGCCATCTTCTGCGCCGCGGCGGTGTTTGCCAGACGGCCGGAGCTTCTGACGATGATCAACATCGAGCCGTTGATCAAGAATACGCCGCAGGTGCTGATCGGCATCGTGACGCTCGGCCACCAACTCGGCTACAACAACATACTGCCCGTCTATGCGGTGCTGCTCTTGCTGACGCCGGTGTTCCTGCTCATTGTCAGCTATCGGCCGGTCTTGGCACTGGTCGCCTCCGGCGCCCTGTGGCTGGTCGCGGGGGTTTATCAAATTGCTCCGCCCAACTATCCCGAGCCCGGCTTCTGGTTTCTTAACCCGCTGTCGTGGCAGTTCCTTTTCAACATCGGCCTGGCAGGTGCATTGCATGTGCGTCGCGGCGGTACCATCCCGGTCAATCGCTGGCTGGTTGGCGCGGCCTTGGCCTACACCGCTGTGGCACTGGTCTGGGTGCACAGCCCGCTTTGGGGGCATATCTCCTGGTTTGGCCTGCCTCCGGTGCTGACCGGCTTCGACAAGACGTTCCTGTCGCTGCCGAGGCTGCTGCATATATTGGCGGTGAGCTACCTGATCGTGGCCTTCCCGGCGGTCTCGAACCTGTTTCGCACCGGACGCGATCATCCGCTTGCCATATTGGGCAAACGATCGCTGCCGGTTTTCATTGCCGGCACGGTGCTTGCAATGGCGGCGCAAGTGCTGAAGCTGATCAATCCGGGCGGATTTGCCTATGACAGCCTGTTGATATCGGCCGGCATCGTCATGCAGTTCGCGCTCGCCTACTATCTCGAATGGCTATCGGGCCTTGCCTGGTCCGGCAAAAGCAGGCCGGCTCACAACGCCGCACCGCCCGTCCATGCTGCATCCTTCGCGATGCCGGCCATGGCGACAAGAATGGGCCGTTGAGCTCAGGCGGGCGAGGGGCCGGATGAGGCTCGCACCACGAGTTGGACCGGCAGCGATTGCCGGCTGAACGAACCGTCATTTTCAAGGATCGCCTTGACGGCAAGGCGGCCCATCTCGGCGATCGGCTGGACGATCGTGGTCAGCGGCGGCTTGGAAACCGCCCCCTCCGGAACACCGTCGAAGCCGACGACCGAAACATCGCCCGGCACCGCAATGTCGTGCTGCCGCAGCCAGTCCAGCGCATGGAGCGCCATCCTGTCGGACATCGCCAGAATGGCTGTCGGCGTCTCGGCACCGGCGAAAATATGGTCGAGGCCGGCCCAAACGCTCTTCTCGTCATTGACGGTTTCGTAGATAGGCACCCGCGAGACGTCGACGCCGACCCGGGAGAGTTCAGCGAAATAGCCACGCAAGCGGTCGCGCGTAGCGGAGTAGAGGGCCATTTCCACCTGCTCCCTTGTGGTAGGGCCGAAGCCTGCGTCGGCACAGGGCAGGGTAAGCACGGCAAAGCGGCGATGTCCGAGTTCGGTCAGGTGGCGGGCTGCCAGGCCAGCCCCGGCAATGTTGTCGACGCCGATCGCTGCAACGGCGTCGTCGTCGTCCGAATCGAGATCGAGCGCGACAAAAGGGAGTTTGCGTTCACGCGCCAGTTCGACCAGCCTTGAACCGCCATCGACGCAAAAGACGATGAAACCGTCGACCAGCGCACTTTGGATGTTCCAGGCAAGCTGTTCGTTGTTGGCTGCGGAGACCAGCGAAATCCCCGCACCGGTCGCGTCGCAGGCCTGCGAGATGCTGGCCATCATCACCCGGGCAAAGGGGTCGTCGAAGAAATAGGAGAGGGGTTCCGCGGTCGCGACACCGATGGCATTGACCTTGCCGGCGCGCAGCAGCCGGCCCTTGGGATCTGGTCCGCCATATCCCATGGCCTCGGCTGCCGCCTTGACCCGCTCGCGGACCTCCTCGCGCACGATGTCCGGCCGGGCGAACACGTTGGACGCGGTGCCGTGCGACACGCCGGCCGCCTTGGCAATGTCCGCCAGACGGACCGGTCTTGTCTTTGCAGAGGTCAATGGCGCCATCTTCGTCTCCTGAATTCCTTCCATCTAACACTTTCGTTGGATCGGTTCAAATTTTGACTTGATCACAGTCTCGGCAAGGCGTATGTTTGAATCGATCCAAGCAAACGGCGGTTCTCTAAATTGGATCGGTTCAACATATTTAGGGGAGTTGTGCCATGCATCCCGTCAATTTTCTGTTCGAAGATATTTACCGCAACGACTGGAGCATCTCGTCGAACACCACGACGCAGAAGCGCCGTGGCAAAGCCAGCCCATGGGTTCGCGAGTTGCGGTTCCTTGTGGAGCGCAAGCGGAGCTGATCGGGGTCGGTTTTTCGCGCCTGTCGATTGGATCGATTCAAGGACTAAAGGAGCGCACATCATGCATCCCGTCAGCTATCTGTTCGAAGACATCTACCGCAACTATTGGGGCATCGCGCCGGCCTCCAAGAGGCCGGAACGGCATTGGTTGGCGAAGCTGCGGCGACGCAATCGCGAATTGCTCATCAAGCCCGAGCGCCGGCAGGACTAGCAGCCCACGCTTTTACATTTGGCGCGGGCAGGCGTCAGGAACGCATGCGCACCAGCGCCGAGGCGGCGATCGCCAGCCAGCCGGTAATGAGTAGCGTGCCGCCGATCGGCGCCGACAGCGGGAACAGCCGCGACCCGATGAAATCGCGGGCCAGCAGATCGCCGCAGAACAGCAGAAGCCCAACCAGCAGGATCAGGCTGCCGATGCGCAGCATCCGGTTCGCCCCAAGCAATCCGGCGGCGAGGAAGACCGGCGCATGCATCAGCAGGAAGGATGCGGCGGTGCCGACGAAGGCGCCGCCCAGATGCGCCGCCGCGGCCGACAGCGCCACGCCGGCGGCGCCGCACAGGCCGCCGGCCAGGACGAGGATACGGCCGCTGTTGTCGGAAGGTCGTTCGGCCGTGCTCATGTCCATGGCTCCGTGATATCAGGGGATGCCCAATCCCGTCAGGACTTGCCGGCTTTGGCGAGCATGTCCTGCTCGCGGCGCGACTGTGCGAGCCAGTTATACACCGCGCCCCCGGCCATCAAGACGGATGTGCCCAGAAACACCGAGCGCATGCCGAAATGGCCACCGGCAAAGCCGCCCAGCAGGGGGCCGGCGACCTGCCCGACATACTGGGCGGAAATCGACAGCCCGAGCACATTGCCGCCGACCCCATCGGGAACATTGTGGCGGATCACGCTGGTGATGCAGGGCAAGAGCCCGCCCAGCGCCAGGCCCATCAGGAAACGCAGGCCGATGAGTTGCCAGCTTTGCGTGACGAAGGCCTGCGGGATCAGCAGCAGTGCCGAGACGGCAAGCGCGCCGATGATGACGTTCCAGTGGCCGACGCGGTCGGCGAGTTTGCCGAGGCGCGAAGCCGACAGGATGGCGCCAAGGGCCGCCGCCGACATGACGACGCCTGATATCAGCGTGACGCGGCTCTGATCCTCGATGAGTTGCTGCACATAGACGGTGATGATCGGCTCGATCGACATGGTTGCGAAGCTCAACAGCATGCCGGTCGCCAGCATGGCGACGACAGGCCGCTTGTCGGGGATTTGTGCCCAGCCGCCTTTCTGCTTCTGCTTCGACGCGGCGTCTGCTGTTTTCGGCCGGGGATTCTCCTTGATCAGAAACGTGGTCGCCAGGAACGCCAGGAAGATGACGCCGCCGGAGAGGAGAAAGGTGGCGCGGATGCCGATCAGCGGCGGCAGGGCGCCGCCCACCAGTGGGCCGACCAGAGCCCCACCCGTGATGCCGGCCGACAGCAGGCCCAGCGCCCAGCCGGAGCGTTCCTTCGGCGTCTGCATGGCAACGAGGATGGTCGATCCCGAGGAATAGCCACCGGCAAACCCGATCAGCAGCCGCAGCAGCACCAGTTGCCAGACCGTCTGTACCATGCCGGTCAGCGACATGCATATGGCCATGCCGAAGCTGGCGCGAACCAGCATCACCTTGCGGCCGTAGCGGTCGCCGAGACGTCCCCAGAGCGGCGCCACCAGCGCCGCCGCGAAGAACGTCGCGCCATAGGCAATCCCCGACCATTGCACGATCGCCGCGTGGCCCTCGGCGCCGAGCTGCTCGATATAGAGCGGCAGGAACGGCAAAAGCAGCGTCATGGCGACAAGCGTCGAAAACGATCCGGCAACGCACACGAACAGATTGCGCCGCCAGTGGATGTTGTAGGTGCTGTCGGTCGCCGGGGGCGTGTTCTGCTGCTGCATGTCATATGTCCTGTCCCAGCAACTCTTATCGATGCTTGCTGCGGATACCAATTTGGGATACCAAGATGGTGCCCCTGATGGACGCAAGCTTGACCGCTGTCAATGCGACCGTCTCAAACGTGATCGGAAAAGGCGGCCGGCAAGACGATCGCCAGCAACGATCAGAAAATGGAAACGACAATGTCGCAGATGCAGAGCGTCGAAAAACAGCTTCGGCAAATGATCCTGGGCCTCGAGATCGGTCCCGGCGAGAAGCTGACGGAGCGCTGGATCGAGAGCCGCTTCGGCGCGTCGCGAACCCCGGTCAGGGCAGCACTTCTGCGGCTTGAGACCGAGGGCCTGGTCGGCAGGGACGGACGTGGCTGGACGGTGTCGCCGATCAATCTGGCTGAACTCGAGCAGATCGCCGTCTACAGGGAGGCAGTCGAGGTTGCGGCACTTCGCCTGACATGCGGCCTGGCGGACCGGAGCGCCGTCGATGTCATCGAGGCGATGCTCGAGTCCTGCGACAACGACACGCCGCGCGAGGAATGGCATCGCGTCGGCATGGATTTTCACATCGAACTGGCGCGTCTGTCGGGCAATGAATTCCTGTTCCGGGCGGTGCGCGATGCCATGACGCGCCTGTCGCGGGCGCGTTGGCTGGAGGTCCGCGACGAAGCGGCCCTCAGCCGCGCCTGGGCTGAACATCGCGCCATACTGGCGTCGGCACGCCTTGGCGACGCCGATGAAGCCGCGCGCCTGCTGTCAGACCACATCGTCGGCAGCCGCGACCGGCTGGTGAAGTCGCTCGCCAACGATCGGCGCGGTCTTCGCGCCAGAGGCTTTGCCGTCGTTGCTGCTTAAAGGTGGATGAAGGGGCGCAAAGCGGCGTCTGGACGTATGCGCACTTTCGCCTCGCTTCGCAGACGCCGATGGCGTAAGGAGCGGCCATGGAAAACAACCGATTTGAAACACCTGTGACTGTGAAGTCAGTCGCGGCGGGAAGCACTCAGCTCTTGCGCACGGCGCGTGAGGCTTCCGACTACCTCCTCAACAGCTGGCCCGGCAAGCGCAGCCCCAAGCATCGCGCGGCCCTGCAGGCCTGCCATGACGCACTCGCCGGCGACAAACCGGCGATGAACGCCAGGCGCGCCTTCATCGCGGCAGCACGCGAAGTGGACGTGTTCGTCAGCGACAAGGCGCCCGCCTGACACAAGCCGACATTTGGGGCGGCAATCTGGATTGAGGCACGGCCCGCATCTGCGGGCCGTTTGCCGTCACTTTGCCGTTTCGGTTTCGGCTTCAGTCTCGTCTTCGGGCTTCGAACGTTCCCGCGCTGCAACCTTGGCTGCCAGCTTCTCGGCCTTTTTGGCCGCCTTCTGGCGGTCGCGTTCCTTGCGTTCCTGATCGTAGTTTGGTGGTCGCGCCATATCGGCTCCTTTTCACTGCCTTGCGGCTCTGGTCCTGCCTAGGAGCATTAGCCGTCAAACACAACAGCTGAAGCGATAGTGCGTCGATGATGGCCAGGCTTGCAAGATGTGCGTCGCAATGAAGAGGCCAGGTCCATTATTGCGGCGGCCGATACCTATCGCCATCGATTTGCCGGTCAGATGCCGCTTCGGTCAATCACCAGATCGGCGGCACCAAAACGGTCCTTTGCCGTCAGTTGCTGGTGCCAGTAGGGATAGAGCAAGGGCGGCCGGCTGACCGCGTCGAGGCGCTCGCGCTCCTCGCCGGAGAGCATCAGGCTTGCCGCCGCGATGTTGTCCCGGAACTGCGTTTCCGTCCTGCCGCCGATCACCAGCGAACTGACGGCCGGCCGGCCAAGCAGCCAGGCCAGCGCCACCTGCGCTGCCGACACGCCGCGCTGCGCGCCGATCTCGACAAGCACGTCGACGATCCGCCACAGCCGGTCCTCGTCGCGGATGGGCGGTTCGGACCAGCCCGCGAGTTGGCGGGCGGTGGGGCTGTCGCGGCGGTATTTGCCGGACAGCAATCCGCCGGCAAGCGGGCTCCAGACCAGGACGCCCAACCCCTGGTCGACGGAAATCGGCAGCAACTCGTACTCCGCCTCGCGCGCTTCCAGCGTGTAATGGATCTGCTGCGTGACGAAGCGCGGCTGATGATGGCTGTCGCTGATGCCGAGCGCCTTCATCACCTGCCAGCCGGAATAGTTGGAGCAGCCGACATAGCGGATCTTGCCCTGGGCAACCAGCGTGTCGAGCGCGGAGATGGTTTCCTCCAGCGGTGTCACGCCATCCCATTCGTGCAGGAAATAGATGTCGATGACGTCTGTCCTGAGCCGCTTCAGGCTCTTCTCGCATTCTCGGATCAGGTGATGGCGTGACAGGCCTTCATCGTTCGGGCCTTTGCCGATCCGCATCCGTGCCTTGGAGGCGATCAGCACGTCGCCCTTGCGCTTGCCGCCGAGCGCTTCGCCGATGATTTCTTCGGAAATGCCATTCGAATAGACGTTGGCGGTGTCGATGACATTAATGCCGGCGTCGATGCAGAGATCGATCATCCGGCGCGCCTCGTCGAGATCGGTCTTGCCGACAGCCGAAAACGCGCCGGCGCCGCCGAACGTCATGGTCCCCATGGTCAGCGTCGAAACTTTCAGGCCGGAACGGCCGAGGGTGCGGTATTCCATGTCGATCCTCGCGATTGCGTTGAGAAAGGGGGGTGCCCGAATGTGGCCGCTATTTGTAGGACAATTTGCGCGACTTGTCGCCATGCCAGGACGCCGGATCGATCATGCCTGGCGGGATTGGCAGCGGCGGCGATCACGCTCAGGCTGCAATAAAACCGTCATTGCAGGCCTATATTGAAGTCGGCTCAGGGGTTGCCGTTCCGGGCTGTAAGCCGGAGTTTGTGGCGCCGGACCTGAATCGACAGAGCTTGCAAGTGGAGCAGCCGATAATGACCGAGCTAAAACAGAATTCTCCGGCCCGGGATTGGCTTGAAGCCGAACTCGCCGACACGCTCGACGAAGACTATGAGCTCGAAATGTCGGAGCCGGCGCTGTCGATGGAGATCGCCAAGATCTACAAGAACTCGCATCCGCCTTCGATCGATCGCATGCAATATTTTCGCGACCTGATCACCCTGCAGTCCGAATTGATCAAGCTGCAGTCCTGGGTCGCCTACCACAAGAAGAAGCTGGTGGTGATCTTCGAGGGACGCGATTCGGCCGGCAAGGGCGGTGTCATCAAGCGCATCACCCAGCGGCTTAACCCGCGCATCTGCCGTGTCGTGGCACTGCCGGCACCGACCGAGCGCGAAAAGTCGCAATGGTATTTCCAGCGCTATGTCCCGCATCTGCCGGCCGGCGGCGAGATCGTGCTGTTCGACCGCTCATGGTACAACCGCTCGGGCGTCGAGCGGGTGATGGGCTTTGCCCAGCCCGATCAGGTCGAAGAATTCTTCCACGACGTGCCGGAATTCGAGCGCATGCTGGTCCGCTCGGGCATCACTGTGGTCAAATACTGGTTCTCGATCACCGACGAGGAACAGCAGATGCGCTTCCTGATGCGCATCCACGATCCAATGAAGCAGTGGAAACTGTCGCCGATGGATCTGCAGTCGCGTGTGCGCTGGGAGCAGTACACCAAGGCCAAGGAAGAGACCTTCGCCCGCACCAACATCCCGGAAGCGCCCTGGTTCATCGTCGAGGGCAACGACAAGAAGCGTGCGCGGCTGAACTGCATCGACCATCTGCTCAAGCAGCTGCCTTACGAGGAAGTGCCGCACGAGGAGATCACTTTGCCGGAGCGCGTCTTCAACCCCGAATACGAACGCCAGGTACTGCCGCGCGAGCTCTACGTGCCGGAGAAGTATTGATGGATCGCTCCCTTCTCCCCGTCACTATACGGGGAGAAGGTGCCGGCAGGCGGATGAGGGGCGGCGCCTGCGTTGGTTGAGTCAAAAAATTCTCCATGCTGGCAGAAGACTATTCTGCCGTTATATTGCCCTCGATAGCGTTTTCGGCGCCATACTTCGGCTGGCTGGCGTCGCCCCTCATTGCCCTGCCGGGCATTTCTCCCCGTATAGTGACGGGGAGAAAGATCTGTAACTACGCCCGCTTGATGGTGACGTGCGTGGCAAGCGGCGTCGCCACCTGCTCGCTGCAGATATAGCCCAGCTTGAGCATATCGAGGCCGGCGAAAAGGTTCTCGCCCGAGCCGAGCAGCACCGGCGCGATCGCCAGATGCATCTCGTCGATCAGTTTTTCCTGCAGATATTGCCGGATGGTGGCGACGCCGCCGCCGACCCGCACGTCCTTGCCGCCAGCGGTAGCCTTAGCCTGTTCAAGAGCTGAATGGATACCGTCAGTGACGAAGTGGAAAGTCGTGCCGCCCTCCATCATGATCGGTTCCCGCTTGTGATGGGTGAGCACGAAAACCGGCACATGATAGGGCGGGTTGTCGCCCCACCAGCCCTTCCAGCTGTCGTCAGGCCACTCGCCGCGGATTGGCCCGAACATGTTGCGGCCGAGGATCCAGGCGCCGACATTCTCGAAGCTGCGCGCCGCGAACGCCTCGTTGACGTCGGTGGTGCCGCCATCTTGTCCGAGCACCATCTCGCGGAAGGTGCGGGTGTCGACAAACCACTTGTGCAAGGATTCCCCACCGACGCCGAGAGGATTTTGCAGATCCTGATCGGGACCGGCGCCATAGCCGTCGAGCGACAGGGTGAAAGCGTTGACGCGAAGTTTGGACATGCGAGCCTCCTCGATAACAGATTGTGTTTTGCAAGCAGTTGTTTTGTAACAAACCGATTGTGAATTGCAACCGGTATTTTCAAGCTCAAACGAAGCTCAGGCAACGGTCAAGCGGCCCTCGCTATGGATTCCCCGGCCAGGAGCCGGAAATTGGTATGGATGTCGAAGCGGATTGGCCGACATTGCTCGCCGCGATCGGCCGTTGTCGCGAAGAGAAATTACCCCTTCAGCATCTCCGCCACTTCGGGTGCGAAATAGGTCAGGATGCCGTCGCACCCGGCGCGCTTGAAGGCGAGCAGCGATTCCAGCATTGCCTTCTCGCCGTCGATCCAGCCATTGGCGCCTGCCGCCTTGATCATCGAATATTCGCCCGACACCTGGTAGGCGAAGGTCGGCATCTGGAACTCGTCCTTCAGCCGCCGGATGATGTCGAGATAGGGCAGGCCGGGCTTGACCATCAGCATGTCGGCGCCCTCGGCGATGTCCTGTTCGGCCTCTCTCACCGCCTCGTCGGAATTGGCATGGTCGATGTAATAGGTCTTCTTGTCGCCCTTGAGCAGACCGGCGGTGCCCACCGCCTCGCGATAGGGACCGTAGAAGGCCGAGGCGAATTTGGTCGCATAGGACATGATCGCCACATCCTGAAAACCATTGGCGTCGAGCGCGTCGCGGATGGCGCCGATGCGGCCGTCCATCATGTCGGATGGCGCGATGATGTCGGCGCCGGCGGCCGCCTGGATGACGGCAGCGGCGGTCACCTGTTCCACCGTCTCGTCATTGACGATGATGCCGTCGCGCAGGATGCCGTCATGGCCGTGGCTGGTGAATGGGTCGAGCGCGGCGTCGGTGATGATGCCGATCTGCGGCACTGCATCCTTGATCGCACGGGTGGCGCGGTTGATGACATTGTCGGGATCGAGGATATGCGAGCCGGTCTGGTCGCGCAGCGAGATGTCCACATTGGGGAAGGTGGCGAGTGCCGGAATGCCGAGTTTCGCCGCGCGCTCGGCCTCCTTGACGGCGAGATCGATGGACAGGCGGAAGACGCCGGGCATGGCGGCGATCGGCTCGCGGACACCCTTGCCCTCGACGACGAAGATCGGCCAGATCAGGTCGTCGACTGTGAGCCGGTTCTCCTGCACGAGACGGCGCGACCAGTCGGCCTTGCGCATGCGGCGCAGACGGCGGCTGCCGGTGATCTCGTCGACGCCGCGCGCGCCGGCGGGCTTTGCGGGGGTGAATTTGTTCATCGCTAAATACTCTCGTTCGGGCAGGCTTTTACCACGAGCTCCCGCTGCTGACCAATGCGGCACGATTGTGCCAGCGATCCGGTCGAAGTCTATTCGGGTTGCCCATTGCCTGACAGAATCTGTGCCGCGCCTCTGATGGCGACACGGAAAGCCTCGTCGAAATTGACGCCGCGCACCTGCCAGCGGTAGGTCTCGTCGCCCGCCTTGAGCTGCCAATAGGCGATCCAGCCCAGTTCCTTGTCGCTCCAGACGAGACTGCCGGAAAGCGCCTGGTTGGCGCCGGCCTTCTTCGCCAGTGTGTCGAGCTTCGTCATCTCGGCATTGCGAAGCGCCTGATCGTCCAATCCGGTCTGCGACAGCTGCGCTGCCGTGGGAAAAGCCACCTGCATGGCCAGCGATCCGGCTGCATTGCCGAACGATTCGCGCATCGGCATGCCACGGTCGTCATCGGCATCGAGCGCGTAATGCATTGTTCCGCGCTCGGTCGTCAAAAAAACCGCCAGCCGCGGCCGCTCGGTCAGCCACGGCCTGCTGCCGAGCGAGGCCAGCACCGGGTCGATTTCAGCCGGCTTGTACTGGCAGTAGAGATTGTGGGGCCGATCGTACGTGCCCTGGTCGTCATGGTTGGGAATGCCTTGCATGCGGTCGCGGTAGCGAAAGCTGGCGACGAAGCTGCCGGCCTTGTCGCGCGGTGCCGCCATCTCCGGTTTCGCCGGCAGGCGCTGATCGCCGGAAACCCGGACCAGAACCGCGTCGAGACAGCGCTTGAAGCCGGCTTGGCGGTTTTTCTCGTATTTGCCGTTGACGGTGGTCTGCGAACTGTAGAGGTCTTCCAAAGTCGTTGCTCTGACCGGGTGAACAGTCAAGCAGATGCTCAGCCCGATTGCCACCGGCGCAAGGCGCGAAAATCGAGTCATAAACAACCGTCCCGTTCGAAGACCCGCCAGAGCTGCGCTGCAATGAACTCTATGCAGTTTTTTAGTATTGCAGCTCGATTTTTAGCACTGGCTCCTGGTCCGGGCCAGAGCTTGCACCGGTGTGCTCGCCATTGACGCACCCATGCGCCACGCTTTAGCACTTCAGTCCCGGCGGCCGGGGGAGGGATTCTTCACGATGGATTTTGGCGGAGGCGACGAGATCCGCTTCGAACATCTGGGCCGGGCCGGCGTCGTCACCTTGACGCGGCCGCAGGCGCTCAATGCCTTGACGCACCGCATGATCGGAGCGCTCGACGCTGCCCTTTCCGCCTGGGAGGACGATCAGGGCATCGACGTCATCGTCGTCAAGGCAGAGGGCAGGGCCTTTTCGGCCGGCGGCGATATCCTGCATGTCTATGAGACAGGCCGCGCGGGAAAACCGCCGGTCGAGTTCTTCGCCGATGAATATCGCCTCAATGCCCGCATCAACAGTTTTAGGAAACCTTATGTCGCCCTGATTGACGGTATCGTCATGGGTGGCGGCGTCGGTATCTCCTTCCATGGCTCGCACCGGGTGATGACCGAGAATGCCCAATTTGCCATGCCGGAGGTCGGCATCGGCTTTTTTCCGGATGTTGGCGCCAGCCACCTGCTGCCTGATCTCGGCGGCTCCTTCGGCATGTATCTGGCGCTGACCGGCAATCGCATCCGCTATGGCGATGCGCTGTGGTCGGGGCTGGCCACCCACACCATCAAGGCCGAGGACCAGGCTGGCTTTCTCGACCGCCTGGCGCTGACCGGCGATCCGGAATCGGTGCTGCGCGGCTTCTTCGTGCAGGCAAGGCGCGAAACCGACAGGCCGACGCTGGAGGCGATTGTTCGCCATTTTTCGCAACCGTCCCTGAACCGCGTCATCGACAGCCTCGAGCGTGCGGCCGCCGCCGACGAGTTCGCGGCAAAGACACTGGCGACGATCCGCACCCGCTCGCCGACCAGCCTGCGCGTCGCCTGGCGGCAGATCAGCGCCGGACTGACGCTGTCCATGGAAGCCTGCATGAAGATGGAGTTCCGCATCCTCAACCGGATGCTCGCCGGCCATGATTTCTACGAAGGCATCCGCGCCGCCATCATCGACAAGGGCTCGAAGCCGCAATGGCGGCCGGCAAGCCTCGCTGCGGTCAGCGAAGCGGATGTCGACGCCTATTTTGCTCCGCTCGGCGAACGGGAACTCTTGATATGAGCGAGGTGACCTCGAGGCGCGTCGTGCTACAGCCCTCCGGGGTGGAGGTGATCTTCGCCTGGTTCCAGCGCGTCATATCGGGCTACTGCCTGCTGTTCGGCATTCTCTACTGGATCAGGTTGATCGGCTTTTATCCGGGTACGCTGTGGCGGTTCGACCTGATGCCCGTGCACTGGCAGGTCGCGGCGGTGGTGCTCGCCGTGTTCTTTCCCTTTGCCGCTGCCGGCCTGTGGATGCTGGCGTCCTGGGGGCCGGTGATCTGGTTCATTTGCGCGGTGACCGAGACGGTCATGTATGCCGGCTTTCCCGAGCTATTCGGCCACCGCTTGCTGATTGTCGCCTCGCATGCGGCGGTGGCGCTGCTCTACATCGTCTTCCGTGTCGTCATCTACCTGCAGAAGCGCCCGGTCCGCCACTAAGCCGTTGAACCCATTGGCGGCCCCGCTGTCGCCTCGAATGAGCCCCGCAATCGTTGCCGAAATCTTTAGGTTAATTATCCTTGCTCGGGTGACCGTTCGTTAAGCCTCTTCCGAAACCCCTTACCGGTAAGCTCTTGTTAGCCCTAGCGTTTAAGTCGAATTTTATGAGTATTCGATAGTGTCGCGATCAAGGTGAAAAACAAAAAATCACCAGGGCGACAAACGAGAGGCAAAGACAATGATCAATTCGCGTCCGGCGGCGAAGACCGCCAACGTATCCGACGATCGCCGCGAGGCTATCCGTTCCCTGTACATGGAATCGCTGCAGCTTGTTGAGCGGCTGCACCGCCGCCTGCTTGATGTGATCAAGGACGAATTCGACCGCAACGGCCGTTCCGACATCAATGCCATCCAGGCGCTGCTGCTGTTCAACATCGGCAATTCCGAACTGACCGCCGGCGAGTTGCGCTCGCGTGGCTATTATCTCGGCTCGAACGTCTCCTACAATCTGAAGAAGCTGGTCGATCTCGGCTTCATCAATCACCAGCGCTCGCGCATCGACCGCCGTTCGGTCCGTGTCTCGCTGACGCCGAAGGGCAACGAGGTGGCGGAAGTCGTTGCCGGCCTCTACGAGCGTCATGTCGGCTCGATCGAGCAGGTCGGCGGCATCAACACCGACGAGTTCAAGCAGATGAACCGTGCTTTGCAGCGGCTCGACCGCTTCTGGAACGACACCATCGCCTACCGGATGTAAGGCGCCGCATCGGATCCGGCCCGCGCCACAGAAACGCGGCCGAAATATCGACCTTCAGTCAGGGCCGGTGCCGAGAGGCATCGGCCTTTTCTTTTGAGTTTTGTGGAGGCAACGAGTCTGGAAATGCCCAAATCACACATTCAATCTGCGACTCACTGAAAAGCTAATTCCTTTGCCAGCAGGGCTGGGCGGAGGCGCGCCATTGGCTCCTGGGAGGGCGGGATGGCAAAACCACTTGTCACGACTAAAAGGGTATCTCGTCGTCCAAAGACCGATCAATCTTTCCCTTCGGCCCTTCGATCTGCTTCTTTGGGGGTTCGATACGCTTCTGCGGCGACGGCAATTTGAACGGCTCGGGCTCCTCGCCTTTCACTCTGGCGATGATCCCTTTAATTCGGTCCAGAAGCTCGTTGACCGGATTTAGCGTCTTGCCGAGAGCGTCTCCCAGATGTGCTACCTCCAGCCCCGCCAGCATAAGGTTCTGAAATTGGGTTCTGGCACGGTCAACATCGGCAGCTAACGCATTCAATTTATCGAAGAGCGAGTTGCGCTTCTTTTCGTCGATATCTGCTTTGGTCAAAATTTCTCTGATACCGTTGATGAGATGGTGGATGCGTTCCTTGTCCTCGATCGCAAGGCTGACGGAATACGTCTTTATGACCCGCTGCTTTCGAATATGTGTTTGCATCACGTAGCTTTTGACGAAGTACGAAAACAGCCGGTACTGAGCGTAGGCATCGTCGTAGGTGGGAAGCTCCCACGATGAGAAGGCTTCAATCTCAAAACCTCTCGCTGCAGCGAGAACATTGTTAATGTAGTCGATGTGGTAGTGGCGCGTATCCTCGCGGTCTTCAGCGTCGTGCAGCTGTTGAGCTAGCTCGCCGTTGAATCGTTCAACGAGTTGCGTAAACGCAATTTCGTCGTCTTCATCAAGGCCACTTAGGTTCATTGATCCCCCCTGTGCCGCAGAAAATATAGATACAGTGTCGATGGATACAATCGTTCAATAGTGCTCTACGCAAGAATTTGTTCTCTATTCATACCAAACGTCCTTTTCCCCGTTTGGCTGGTCGTTGTTTCGGCTATGGCTTCAGCGGGCAGAATTTTGCGCGAAAATAGGCAAGCGCCTGCTCAGTCTGCCCCGGCTCGTCGGCCGATTGTTTTGGGTTCGCACGTAAGGTCGCGGATCACGACGGTACGCTATGACTTAGCAACCTTAGAGGCCAAGCCCAAGGCGCGTGAAATCGTCTTCACTACATCGTCTTCGGCCGCAATAGTGATTGGAAATCCAGATTTATCGAGCACTTGACTACGCAGTTCGATAACAAGTTTTCCATCGACATTCTTCAGATCGAACAGGTCGGCTTTACCCTCGACCGCGCCTTCAGCGAGGCCATTTAGGTCGATGTTTACATCCCCTTCCCGCACGCGAGCGAAGGCTGGCGCAGCTACCGCTAGCAATATGTCACGGAGCGCCTCAGCTTCGTTGATCTCTTCTGTCGCCGCAGCTTTCCGAAGACAGCGGATCACATCGTCGAATTGCGTTTCGATATACAAAACTCCCACCCCAGCAAAGGCTGCAAGCGCGGCTGCGGCTTCCGCTGGTTTCGCAGAGACAGTACTCGGATCTGCGTGAAAATAGTAATCTTCAATGGTACCCCTTCTGAGGATAAAGCAGCCTTCCTCCTCCAAAAGGGCAAGAAGAGCCGAAGTTCGTTTCCTCAAATCGAACCAAATGCCACCGAGAGCTTTGACAACAGAGTCATTGCGCGACATCAATGAAACGAATGCAGCGCGACGCTTCGCCTCCTTCTCATCCTTCCCTTTGTCCCGCCTCAACCAATAGGTAGTCTGCTCAGCGAGAGGCTGGATCAACGCCCATTCCGAATCCACGGCCTTACAAAAATCGTTGTAAATGGCGCTTCCTAGGTTCGTTGCACCTGAAGCTCCTAGTTCGACAGCACGACTATTAGCTGTTGCGGTGTTCAGAAACAGGTTGATCACATCGACTCCGTCCGCGAACGCATCGGCGTCTGCCATCAGCAACGGGCTTTTCCCTAGAAGTCTCATCAGCTTTATAACAGCCGGAAATTCGCCTTTCCCGATAACTGGCAGCAGCTGGGAGCCACCCGCCTCGACATGGATACCCAGCAAGCTACAAAGGCCGGCAGAAACGATTGTGTCGGAAGGTCCTTCTACAAGAAGCGGGGTGCGAGAGAAGAAGGACAGCTTATGCTCTTGCCCCATTCTGGCTATGAGCTCGGCTACCTTATTGCTCCTTAGTACTTCGGAATCGGGCGTGATCTGAATCGGTTGCTTTTCGACGTCCTCACAGAGAACAATGCTCGACAGGTCCGCAGGGGCCTCTACCCTCAGAAACTCAGTCGAGTGCGTGCAAATGACGATGATCTTTTTGTTGCTTCCGTTCTCTGGTATGCCGGCTACGGATAGCATTTCGCGAAGCAAGAATGCTTGAAGTTGTGGGTGCAGTGACACCTCGGGCTCGTCAATCAAGAGGGCGCCAACCTCTTCATCATAAATCGCCGCCAAAAGCCCGGCCAGATGAACCAGTCCCGACGCTTCCCTGGCTGAGGAGTACGCTTTTTTACCAATGGCTGTGCTTACAAAATTGATCTTCAGGCTACCCCCAGGCCAACCTATCCTAATGTCTCGTCTAAACAGTTTTCTGAGCCGTTCGCCTATTTTGATCAGAATGTCGGGTCGCACAGCGAGAGTTTGAAATCCGCCCTCTAAGGTTTCTATCTGGTGACGACGCAGCGTATCTTCCAAGGTGCCGTGCGTGGCTTGGTCGTATCTTGGGGAGCCACTGCGATGGCCGTCGAAATCGGAACGAAATTGTTCCATCATCCCGATGCGCCCGGCCGATATGAATCGAACCCTCTTGCCGGATACATGCGAGCCCAGCGGACCAGGCATCGCACGCAACAGGTGTGTTTTACCCGAGCCGTTGGGTCCAATGATTGCTGTGAAGCCGTTGTGAAGCGTGACAGAACGCTCGAAGGATTGCTCGCCAACGCCAATGGTAGTTTTAATGATTATCGGAAATTGTACCACAGAAATCCCCCTAACTACTTCGACCATTACACGTCCTAATTTAGTGCTGCAATGCCGCGGGCCGGTGCCGAAAGCACCGGCCTTTTCTTTTCCTGCCCAAAGCCCCGGCGCCCGGTCGGCACGATCCTGCCAGGTTTGCTTTCGCTGCAGCAGTGCCTAATGTCACGGCTTGGGAGGTGCGTGATGGGTGAGGAAAAACGCTGGAAGATTTGCTCGGTTGCCGCAGTGCTTTTGTTGGTCTCGCAAACGGCTTTTGCCGAGGAATGGTGGAAGGATTCTTTCGCCGGGGAAGGCAGCGAGCCCTGTGACAACAATGACTCGATCGTGACGTTAACCGACAACGCAATGGAGATGTGGGAGGTCCGCTGCACGTTGGACAAGGTTCAGAAGATCAACCGCCTGGATGTCGTCATCCTGGACATGACGTGTACGGACGGTGAGAGCACAGACAAAAGACGGGAGCTGCTGCTCAAACTGGAGGACAACAAAGTCCTGCGCTATCCCCAGCATCAAGTGTTGCAACGATGTTCGGAATTGAAGGCAAAGCCAGGTCCGGACGCAAACGTTGAACCCCCACGCTGAGAGATCGTAAGATAGGCAGCGCGTCTCGTGGAGCGGCCGAACCGCCGCCTGCTTGACGCGACCAAGGACGCCGATCGATACCGAAAAAGCACGGGCCTTTTCATTTCGCTGCGTCGCCCGATGCAAATCGCGGGCCAAGGCCACGTTGCCGCCATATTCCAATGGAACCGAGAGTGGCAGTGATGCTGTGGTGAAGACCATGCGTTCACCCGCAACCCGTATCGCGCCTGGCTCTGTCACACCAAGGTGATACGGACCATGGTTGGCTAATTGTTAAGATTGCCAATTTTAGAGTGCGGGCGAGATCGCCCGGTGATCAACGCAGCAAGTGATCGAACTGCTACAAATGTCTGGAACGTCCATGAGAACCAGCCGTCGTTTTTTCCTCTCCGGAGCCTCCGCCCTCGCAGCCGCAGTGGTCGCCGGCGGCGCCAATGCGCAGGATGTGATCGGTGACATCCTGAAATCCTCAGCGCGCGGCAATTGGGACGACCAGTTCGATGCTCGCGCCAGCGAGGGCGGCAAGGTGGCCTCGACGCTGCCGATCTTCAGCCCGCAGACCGTCGCCTTCACGGAGCAGGCGGTCGGGCAATACCAGAACATTGTCGGGCAGGGTGGCTGGGTCGACGTTCCCGCGACCAAGAAACTGCAGCTCGGCGTCGATGATCCCGATGTGGTGCCATTGCGTAAGCGCCTGATGGTTGCGGGCGACCTGTCGCAGAGCGCCGGCATTTCGACGGCCTTCGATTCCTATGTCGACTCGGCGGTCAAGCGTTTCCAGCTGCGCCATGGCCTGCCTGCCGATGGTGCGCTCGGCAAATACACCTATGCGGCGATGAACGTTTCGGCGCAGATCCGGCTCGGCCAGCTGCAGACCAATCTGCAGCGGCTGCGCGAGAAGGCCGGCACGCTGGGCAGCCGTTACGTGCTGGTCGACATTCCGGCAGCGCAGGTCGAAGCGGTCGAGAACGACCGCGTCGTGCTTCGCCACACCGCGATCGTCGGCAAGATCGACCGGCAGACGCCGATCGTCAATTCCAAGATTAACGAGATCATCGTCAATCCATACTGGAACGCGCCCGTCTCGATCGTGCGCAAGGACATCATTCCGCTGATGCGGAAGGATCCCGATTATCTCAAGAACAGCCACATCCGCCTGTTCGCGCCCGATGGCAGCGAAGTCGATCCCATGAATGTGGACTGGTCGACCGACGACGCCGCCAAGTACCGGTTCCGCCAGGATCCCGGCTCGGAAAACGCCATGGCCTCGGTGAAGATCAATTTTCCGAGCCCTGACGGCGTCTACATGCACGACACGCCGCAGCAGAGCCTGTTCGGCAAGATGTTGCGTTTCGATTCCTCGGGCTGCGTGCGCGTGCAGAATGTGCGCGACCTCGTCACCTGGATCCTGCGCGACACGCCCGGCTGGGATCGCCAGCATTTCGAGGCGGCGATCAAGACGGGTGAAAACACGCCGATCCAGGTCACCAATCCGGTGCCGGTCCACTTCCTCTATCTCTCGGCCTGGTCGACCGGTCCGGGCGTGGTGCAGTTCCGCGACGACGTCTACGCGCTTGATGGCAACAACGAACTGCAGATCACGTCCGCGCTGTAAACATTTGATTCCTACCTAAAAAGGCCGCCTCTCAGGGCGGCCTTTTTCATTGATTGGGTGCCGCGGCGTTTTTCACGGGACGGGCGGCTGGACGGATCGGCCGGCTTTGCGCATGGTCGGCGGAAAGCCTGGAACCGGACCATGGAAGTCGCCGTCTTCATTCTGGTCGTGCTCGTCTTCGTGGCGCTTTCCGGCGCTCTGGTTCGCCTGGTACGGGTGCCGTTGCCGGTGCTGCAGATTGCGATCGGTGCCGCGCTTGCGTGGCCGGTGCGTGGCATCCATGTCGAGATCAATCCGGAACTGTTTCTGCTGGTGTTCATTCCGCCGCTGCTGTTCGGCGATGCCTATGGCGCACCGAAGCGTGAACTGATGGCGCTGCGCGGACCGATCCTGGATCTGGCCATAGGGCTGGTCTTCTTCACCATCGTCGGCTTCGGCTACGCCTTGCATTGGCTGGTGCCGAGCATCCCTCTGGTGGTCGCTTTTGCGCTTGCCGCGGTGCTGTCGCCGACCGACGCGGTGGCGGTTTCCTCGATCGTCGACAGGAATGTCGTCCCCGCCCGGCTGATGCACATTCTGGAAGGCGAGTCGCTGCTCAACGATGCGTCGGGGCTGGTCATGTTCCGCTTTGCCGTGGCGGCGGTGCTGACCGGCAGCTTTTCCCTTGCCGCGGCTTCGCTCAGTTTTCTCTATGCCGTGGCGATCGGCATCCTGATCGGCGTGGCGGCGCTGTTCGTTGCCGCCAAGCTGCTGCAATTGCTCAACCGGATCGGCGGCGTGCCGGCCGAAGCGCAGGTGCTGGTGATGGTCCTGCTGCCCTTCATAGCCTATCTCGGCGCCGAGCATGTCGGAGCTTCCGGCATCCTGGCGGCTGTCACCGCCGGCCTGCTCACCGGCGGCTCCGGCGTGTTTCGCTTCCTCGGCGTCTCGGCGCGCATGCAGACGATGTCGCTGTGGACGACGCTTTCCTTCGTTTTCAACGGCGCTCTCTTCATCGTGCTCGGCCTGCAGCTTCCCGACATCATCCGCCATGTGCCGCCGGAACTCATGAGCCTGCACCCGATCATCCAGCCGATCGCGACCGTCATCGCGCTGACGCTGTGCCTGATCGCGTTGCGGTTCCTATGGATTTGGGTGGGCGATATCGCGGCCGGCATCGCCGCGCGTTTGGGCAAGCGCAAGGCGGAGCCGTTCGGGCTGCGCGTGCGGCTCGCCGGTTCGGTGGCCGGCGTGCGTGGCGCCATTACGCTGGCCGGCATCCTGTCACTGCCGCTCGCCATGCCGGACGGCTCGCCGTTTCCGGCGCGCGACCTGGTCATTTTCCTGGCCGCCGGCGTCATCATCTGCTCGCTGGTCATCGCCAGCCTCGCTCTGCCGACGATCGCCAGGGGGCTGGTCGAGCCCGGTGAGGATGCCGGCGCCGCCGAGGAGCGCCTGGCGCGCGTGGGCGCCGCCAAGGCGGCAATCGCGCGCATCGAGAGCATTGCCGGAGCCGCCGATGATGAGGGAGGCGAGGTGCCCGGCGCCAGGCTTGCCGCTGCTGATAACATTGTCGCCGGCTACCGGCGCCGCATCGCCGCCTCGGACGAAGCCGATGAGGCCCGCGCTGAGGCGCGCGAAGCCGGAAGGCTGGAACTCGAATTGAGATCTGCCGGCATCGAAGCCGAGCGCGAGGCCGTGCGCGCCATGTTTCGCAGCGGCGAGATCAACGACCATACGTCGCAGGCGCTGTTTGCCGAAATCACGCTTACCGAGGCACTGCTGAAAGGCCGGAAGGCTCGGAAATAACGACCCGCGGGCCTGGCTGGCGCAATCCGGCCAGCAAATTTCGCGCCGCAAACGTGGCGGGGTGAAAACAACTGTGTTAATGGCGCGGCAAATGCAAGTCGCCCAAAAGTGTGCAGCGGTTTTGGGACAACGACTTGCATAAATCGAAAATTGCCCCCGAACCCCGAGGATTTCAGGCCATGGCAACAGCAGCGGCAGTGTCGAACAAATTCGAATCCTTCTTCGAAACCACGCTAGCCGACGCCGATCCGGAGATTTTCGGCGCCATCCGCAACGAACTCGGCCGCCAGCGCCACGAGATCGAACTGATCGCCTCGGAAAACATTGTTTCCCGCGCCGTGCTTGAGGCGCAGGGCTCGATCATGACCAACAAATATGCCGAGGGCTATCCCGGCAAGCGCTATTATGGCGGCTGCCAGTTCGTCGACGTGGCCGAGGAACTGGCCATCGAGCGCGCCAAGAAGCTGTTCGGCTGCAACTTCGCAAACGTCCAGCCGAATTCCGGCAGCCAGATGAACCAGGCGGTGTTCCTGGCGCTTTTGCAGCCGGGCGACACGTTCATGGGCCTCGACCTCAATTCCGGCGGCCATCTGACCCATGGTTCGCCGGTCAACATGAGCGGTAAATGGTTCAAGGTCGTCTCCTATGGCGTGCGCCAGGACGACCATCTGCTCGACATGGATGCCATCGAGAAGACCGCGCATGAGACCAAGCCGAAGCTGATCCTGGCCGGCGGCACCGCCTATTCGCGCGTCTGGGACTGGAAGCGGTTTCGCGAGATCGCCGATGCGGTCGGCGCCTATCTGATGGTCGACATGGCGCACATCGCCGGCCTGGTCGCCGGCGGCGTGCATCCGTCGCCGCTGCCGCACGCCCATGTCGTGACCACTACGACGCACAAGTCGCTGCGCGGCCCGCGCGGCGGCATGATCCTGTGCAATGACGAGGACATCGCCAAGAAGATGAATTCGGCGGTGTTCCCCGGCCTGCAGGGCGGTCCGCTGATGCATGTCATCGCTGCCAAGGCTGTCGCTTTCGGCGAAGCGCTGAAGCCAAGCTTCAAGGTCTATGCCGAGAGCGTTGCCGCCAACGCCAAGGCGTTGGCCTCCAGCCTCAAGGAGACTGGTCTCGACATCGTCTCCGGCGGCACCGACAACCATCTCATGCTGGTCGACCTCAGGCCCAAGAACGCCACCGGCAAGCGCGCCGAGGCGGCGCTCGGCCGCGCCAACATCACCTGCAACAAGAACGGCATCCCGTTCGACCCGGAAAAGCCTTTCGTCACCTCGGGCGTGCGTCTCGGCACCCCGGCCGGCACCACGCGCGGCTTTGGCCAGGCCGAATTCCGCGAGATCGGCAAGCTGATCGCCGAAGTGCTGGACGGTCTCAAGGTTGCGAATTCCGACGAGGGCAATGCCGCTGTCGAAGCTGCGGTCAAGGCCAAGGTCGTGGCGCTGACCGACCGCTTCCCGCTCTATCCCTATCTCGGCTGACGCGATAGGAAGTCTTACCGCCTGCTGCAACGACAAGCGTCGTTTCAGCAGGCCGGGGCGACCGGCAGGAGCCTTGATGATGCGACCATTTCGTTTCGCCGACCTTGGTGCCGTTGGCGCTCTGGCCGCTTTGATCGCCGCGCCTTTCCCCGGCATCGCCTTGGCGCAAACCGCCTCTGCTCAACCCGCGCCCGCGCAACCCGCACCTCAGGCCGAGTCGGCGGCGCCCGCCCAGGTGGCACCCAAGCTCGAAACTTTCGGCAGATGGTCGACCCTGGCCGACGAGGTAGACACCGGTGAGGATCTGCGCAAGACCTGCGCTGCCTCGACCGCCTTTATCGGCGCGGGCGGCGTGCCCGGTACCTTGACGCTCGTCATCACGAACGGCGATGCACTGCCGCCGGATGCCTACCCGTCCATAACCATCGCCGTCGACAACAAGGGTCTGCCGGCCGGCAAGTCGATTGCCGCCACCTTCGGCGACGACAAGGGCCGTGTCGCCGCCAAACTCCATTCCGATGGCGCCGTCAACGGCCGGCTCAGTTGGACCGTGGACAATCAGGCCAAGATCAGCCTGGCGCTCTTGCGCGCCATGCGCCGGGCATCGGTGCTTGATGTCTCCTTTGGCGACGCGCCTGTTGGAAGCATATCCATGGACGGCTTCACCAAGGCCTATCGCAGTCTCGGCGCATCGTGCGGGTTCCCAACCGCCGACGTCGCCCCCTGACGACATCGGTACGCTGCCCGCTGCTGGTGAGGCTGGCAATCCTGTCTGCACCTCGCTATCTCTGCGGGGGCGAGCGGTCGACACTTTGCCATCGTTGCAAAAAGCTCTAAGCCTTTCGCTTCACCAGATTCGCCAACCAAAGGCTTCTCCATGCGCTGTCCCTATTGCCAGTCGGAAGATACGCAAGTGAAGGACTCGCGCCCCGCCGAGGATGGCGCGGCAATCCGCAGGCGGCGCGTCTGCCCCGATTGCGGCGGTCGCTTCACCACCTTCGAGCGCGTGCAGTTGCGCGACCTCGTCGTGGTCAAGAAATCGGGCCGCAAAGTGCCCTTCGACCGCGACAAGCTGCTGCGTTCGGTGGAGATCGCCGTGCGCAAACGCAATGTCGATCCCGAGCGCATCGACCGCGCGGTGACCGGCATCGTGCGCCAGCTCGAAAGTTCCGGCGAGACTGAGGTTGCTTCGGGAGAAGTCGGCCGGCTGGTCATGGAAGCGCTGAAATCGCTCGACGATGTCGCCTATGTGCGTTTCGCCTCGGTCTACCGCAATTTTCGCGAGGCCAAGGATTTCCACGAACTGCTGGGCGAGCTCAAGGGCGACGAAATCAAGGGTGAAGAGGAAGCCAGCTGAGCATGACTGCAAGCGAACAGGCCGCCCTTGATCGCCGCTTCATGGCGGCGGCACTCAGACTGTCGCGAAAAAATGCCGGGCGCACCGCGACCAACCCGTCCGTCGGCACGCTGATCGTACGCGATGACGGCAACGGTCCGATGATCGTCGGCACCGGCGTCACCGCTGTCGGCGGCCGCCCGCATGCCGAGACCGAGGCCCTGGCCGAGGCCGGCGAGCTCGCGCGCGGCGCCACCGCTTACGTCACGCTGGAACCTTGCGCCCATCACGGCCGCACGCCGCCTTGCGCCAACGCGCTGGTCAATGCCGGTGTCGCGCGCGTCGTCGGTGCGGCCAGCGATCCCGATTCGCGCGTGTCCGGCAAGGGCTACGCGATCCTGCGTGCCGCCGGTGTCGAGGTGGTCGAGAAGGTGTTGGCCGAGCAAGCCGCCGAGCAGATGGCCGGCTATTTGATTCGTTCGTTGAGAAAACGCCCGGAAGTGATTCTCAAGCTTGCGCTTTCCAGCGACGGCAAGATCGGCAGGGAAGGCGGTGGGCAGGTGTCGATCACCGGAGATATCGCGCGCCGCGAAGTGTATCTGATGCGGGCCGAGGCGGATGGCATACTGGTTGGTATCGGCACGGCCCTTGAGGACGATCCGGCCCTGACGGTGCGTTTGCCGGGGCTGGAGAACCGTTCGCCTGCCCGCATCGTGCTCGACCGCCAGATCCGGTTGCCGGAGGCCTCGAAGCTGGTTTCGGGCGTGGACCGGGTGCCGCTCTATGTCGCCGCCTGCCTGGAGGCCGATCCGCTGCGGCGCGCAGCACTCGAACGCGCCGGCGTCCGCTTCATCGGCACGGAAACGCACGAGGGCGGCGTAGCCTTGCCGGAACTACTCGAGGATCTGGCCGCGCTCGGCATGGCCAGCGTGCTGGTCGAGGGCGGCGCCAGGGTGGCGAGCGCCTTCCTGGCCGATGGGCTGGTCGACCGCATTGTGCTGTTCCAGGGGCCGGAAGCGATCGGCGACGACGGCATTGCATCGCCTGTTGACGCTGACCATATCCCGGCAGGTTTTCGCAAGCTGCGCGAGATGCGCTTTGGCGAAGACAGTTACGCCGAGTGGACAAGAGATTTTTAGGATCAACACCGATGTTCACCGGAATTGTCACCGATATCGGCACTGTCGCTTCCGTCAAGCCGCTCAGGGAAGGGGTGGGGCTGCGCATCGACACAGCCTATGACCCGCAGACCATCGCCATCGGCGCCTCGATCTCCTGCGGCGGCGTCTGCCTGACGGTGACGGCCTTGCCCGACAGCGGCTCGAATGCGCGCTGGTTCGAGGTCGAGGCCTGGGAAGAGGCGCTCAGGCTGACGACGGCCTCGGGCTGGAAATCCGGCACCAAGGTCAATCTGGAGCGGGCGCTGAAGATCGGCGACGAACTCGGCGGCCACATCGTTTCGGGCCATGTCGACGGCATGGCCGAAATCGTCGAGCGCAAGGATGAGGGCGACGCGGTGCGCTTCACGCTGGAGGCGCCGCGCGACCTGGCGAAGTTCATTGCGCCCAAGGGATCGGTCGCGCTCGACGGCACCTCGCTCACCGTCAACAAGGTCGAAGGCACCCGCTTCGACGTGCTGCTGATCCACCACTCGCTGACCGTGACCACCTGGGGCGAGCGCAAGGTCGGCGACCGCGTCAATCTCGAGATCGACACCATGGCCCGCTACGCGGCGCGGCTGGTGGAGGCGACGAAAGAGGGGCTTTGATGGTCAGGAATAGACGGATCTCGGCTGTACCGGAAGAGGAATACCGGCGACGGACGCTCGAGGCCTTGGCCGATGTGGACGCTGGTCGTGTGATTGATCATCAGGCCGTGCTGGCTTGGGTTGAGAGCCTCGACGGCCATCTCAAAAACGAGGTTGGTGAACCTGAATAGGTCGGCAAACCGGGCGTGCGCAACATCTTCGCTTGCGATGAACCCGGCTTCGGCCTAAGTCACCGGCAACTCCCCGGAGACTTTTATGGCTGGTACATCCCAACACGGCAAAGCCTTCATTCGTCCGAAGGCGAAGGCGCATCTGCTCATTGTCGAAGCGCGCTTTCACGACGACCTTGCCGACGCGCTGCTCGACGGCGCGACAAGCGCGCTCGATGAAGCGGGCGCGACTTATGATGTCGTCACCGTTCCAGGTTCGCTCGAGATCCCCGCGGTGATCACCTTTGCACTGGACGGCGCGACGGAAGGCGGCACACATTATGATGGCTTTGTCGCGCTCGGCACCGTCGTCCGCGGCGACACCTATCATTTCGACATTGTCGCCAATGAATCCAGCCGCGCGCTCATGGATTTGAGCGTGCAGGACTCTGTCTGCATCGGCAATGGCATCCTCACCACCGAGAATGACGCCCAGGCCTGGACTCGCGCCAAGCGCTCGGAAGGCGACAAGGGAGGCTTTGCCGCGCGTGCGGCGCTGACCATGATTGCCCTCAAGGAACAATTGGGAGCGCGATCGTGAGCGAACCCGCTTCGCCCGGCCAGCCCACGGTGCGCCACGCCAACAAGCGCGGCGCTGCCCGTCTGGCCGCCGTGCAGGCGCTCTATCAGATGGATGTCGCCGGCAGCGGTGTCTTCGAGATCACCGCCGAATATGAGGCCTTTCGTCTCGGCAAGGAAGTCGACGGCGCGCTCTATCGCGAGGCCGATGCGCAATGGTTTCGCGCCATCCTGGCGGGTGTCGTCGAGAACCAGAAGACCATCGATCCGATCATCCGCCAGGCGCTGACCGAGGACTGGCCGCTGTCGCGGCTGGATTCGACGCTGCGCGCCATCCTGCGCGCCGGCGTCTACGAACTGATGAAGCGCGAGGATGTCCCCGTCGCCGTCATCGTCTCCGAATATGTCGACATCGCCAAGGCATTCTACGAGGAAGACGAGCCGAAGCTGGTCAATGCCGTGCTCGACCGTGTGTCTCGCCGGGTGCGTGGCGAGGGGCGCGGCAAGGACGCATCATGACGGCGATCGCCCTCGAGACCGGTCAGGAGGCGCGCCGCACCGCGCTGATCCTCGCCGCCTCGCAGGCGATCATCGGCTCGGCGGCCCCCATCGCCATCTCCGTGGGCGCGCTGGCCGGGCAATATCTGCTTGGTCCCGACAAGTCATTGGCGACAGCGCCGATCACCGGCTTCAACATCGGCGTGGCGCTCGGCGCGCTGCCTGCAGCGGCCATCATCCGCAGCATGGGCCAGCGAAGCGGCTTCATGACCGGCACGATCGTCACGGCGCTTGGTGGCCTGATCGCCTCCTTGGCGCTTTTTCAGGGCGGCTTCTGGCTGTTTGCCTTCGGCTTGCTCACGATCGGTGTCGGCGGCGCCTTCGTCCAGCAGTTCCGCTTTGCCGCCGCCGACAACGCACCGCCTGAATTCAAGGCGCGCGCCATCTCCTTCGTGCTGGCCGGCGGCGTCGTCACCGCCATCCTCGGGCCGCAGATCGTCATCTTCACCCGCGAATTGCTTGCGCCGGTCATGTTTGCCGGTTCGTTCATCTCCATCCTGCCGCTGGCCGCCGTCGGCGCCATCATCCTGTCGTTCCTGCGGCTGCCGCCGAAAGCATCCGGCAAGGTGGAGATCGCCGACAGCGACGCCAGACCACTGGCTGAAATCATCACGCAGCCGCGTTTCGTCGCCGCGCTTTTCTGCGCGGTCGGCAGCTATGCGCTGATGAGCTTCGTCATGACGGGCGCACCGCTGGCCATGGTCGGTTGCGGCCTTTCGGAAAACGACGCGACGCTCGGCATCTCCTGGCACGTCATGGCGATGTTCGCGCCAAGCTTCTTCACCGGCTCGCTGATCCATCGCTTCGGCGCCGAACGCATTGTGGCCACAGGCCTGATCCTGCTCATCGGCTGCGCCATTGTCGCTCTGTCGGGCCTGGCGCTGTGGCAGTTCTGGACGTCGCTGATCCTGCTGGGCCTTGGCTGGAACTTCGGCTTCATTGGCGCGACCGCGATGGTTGCCGCCACCTACCGGCCGTCGGAAAAGGGCAAAGTGCAAGGCTTCCACGACTTCGTCCTGTTCGGCTCCGTCGCCTGCGCCTCGCTGATGTCGGGCATGGTCTACAACGCCTGGGGCTGGGAGATGCTGAACTGGATAGTCTTTCCGGTTACCGTCCTGTGCTTCGTGGCGCTCGGCGCGCTCAAGCTGACGAGCTTGCGCAAAGCCGAAGCCTGATCCATCCGCCGTTTCACCTGACACGGCGCTGTCAGCACGATGTCGGCCGAATTTACCGCTTCGGAACAAAAATATTGCGTCTGTACCTATTGTTATGAAACCGTGTACCCCGACTGGCCGTTGAAGCCATGCTCATATGCGGTCACCGCGTTTCGGTTCATAGCAAGGGGTTTCACAATGTTTTCAGTCAAGTTTCTGGCCGGCGCGGCATTGGCGCTCGGCATCACGGTGGCTTCCGCCAATGCCCAGGTGGTTGTCTCTTCGAAGATCGACACAGAGGGCGGCGTGCTGGGTAACATCATCCAGCTCGTGCTCAACGCCAACAACATCAAGACATCGGACCGTATCCAGCTCGGTGGCACGCCGGTGGTGCGCAAGGCGATCACCGCCGGCGAGATCGACATCTATCCCGAATACACCGGCAACGCCGCTTTCTTCTTCGAAAAGGCCGACGACCCGGTCTGGAAAGACGCCGCCAAGGCCTATGAAACGGCCAAGAAGCTCGACTACGACGCCAACAAGATCGTCTGGCTGTCGCCGTCGCCCGCAAACAACACCTGGGCGATCGCGCTTCGCAAGGAAGTCGCCGAGACCAACAAGCTCGCCACGCTTACCGACTTCGGCAAATATGTCGCGGGCGGCGGTCAGGTGGTGCTGGCGGCTTCCGCCGAGTTCGTCAATTCGGCGGCCGCACTTCCGGCTTTCCAGACCACCTATGGCTTCACGCTGAAGCCTGAGCAATTGATCACCCTCTCGGGCGGCGACACGGCGGCAACCATCGCAGCGGCCGCCAACCAGACCAATGGCGCCAATGCGGCCATGGTCTACGGCACCGATGGCGGCATCGCACCGTCCGGGCTCGTCGTGCTCGACGACGACAAGGGCGTGCAGCCGGTCTACCAGCCGGCGCCGATCATCCGCGAAGCGGTGCTGAAGGAGCATCCCGAGATCGAGACGCTGCTGAAGCCGGTTTTCGCCAAGCTCGACCTCGTCACCCTGCAGGAACTGAACGGTCGCGTTCAGGTCGGCGGCGAGCCGGTCAAGGGCGTCGCCGAGGACTTCCTGAAGAAGAACGGCTTCCTGAAGTAGGACGATTCCGGCGCGCCGCTTTCGTGGCGCGCCGGATCGACTGACGGGGCAGGGCGTGAACATCCGCTTCGACAAGCTCGGCGTGGTCATCGCCGCGATATCAGCCTATGCGGCCTTCGCCGCCCCCTTTGCCACGTTCCGTGCCAACCGCATCGTCCCCGGCCAGGCGCGCTCGATTCTCGAGGCGCTGCCGGCAACGACCGGAACGCTGCTGCTCGCCATCATTGTCGCCGCAGCACTCATTGCGCTGTTCAAGACACCACTTGTGCTGCGCCTTGCCGCCAGCGTGATGGCGCTTGCCGCGCTCGCGCTGCTGATCGGTGTCGCCGGAACATTTCTCACGCCGGCGGGCAACACCTTCGCCAGAGTTTCGCCAGCCTCCGGTTTCTGGATTCTGATCTTTGCCTTCACGCTTTTGCTCGCCGACGTGCTGACAAGGCTGAACCTGTCGCCATTGGCGCGGGTTGGCGTGCTTGTGGTCGCGGCTTTGGCGATCGGGCTGCTGTTGATTTCGGGAAGCTGGGACAATCTGTCGATCCTGAAGGAATATTTCAACCGCGCCGACAGTTTCTGGGCAGAGGGCTCCAAGCATGTAACGCTGGCGCTAGGATCGCTTCTTGCGGCGGTGGTCGTCGGCCTGCCACTCGGCATTCTCTGCCATCGCGTCGAAAGTCTGCGCGCCGGCGTTCTCAACGTGCTCAACATCATCCAGACCATTCCCTCGATCGCGCTGTTCGGCCTTTTGATCGCGCCGCTCGGCTGGGTTGCCACGCATGTGCCGGGAGCTGCCGCGCTCGGCATTCGCGGCATCGGCACCGCACCGGCTTTTGTGGCGCTGTTTCTTTACTCGCTGCTGCCGGTAGTGGCCAACACCGTGGTCGGTCTGGCCGGCGTGCCGCGCGCGGCCAACGACGCGGCGCGCGGCATGGGCATGACCGACAGGCAGCGCCTGTTCGGCGTCGAGTTTCCGCTGGCTTTTCCTGTCATCCTCACCGGCATCCGCATCGTCTTGGTGCAGAACATCGGCCTCGCCACCATTGCCGCGCTGATCGGCGGCGGCGGTTTCGGCGTGTTCGTCTTCCAGGGTGTGGGCCAGACGGCGATGGACCTTGTGCTGCTTGGCGCGGTGCCAACGGTCGCGCTCGCCTTTGCCGCCGCCATCATCCTCGATGCGGTGATCGAAATGACCGCCACCAGGCGCAGGGTTGAAACGGCATGATCGAGATCGAAGGCATCACCAAGCGCTATGACGCGACGACCGTGGTCGATGACGTCTCGATGGTCATCGAGCCGCGCACCATCGCCGTCATTGTCGGCACGTCCGGTTCCGGCAAGACGACACTGCTGCGCATGATCAACCGGCTGGTCGAGCCGACCTCGGGCATCATCAAGCTCGACGGCGCCGACAATCGTTCGCTGCCCGGCTACGAGCTGCGCCGCAGCATCGGCTACGCTATCCAGGGGCACGGCCTGTTTCCGCATCGCACGGTGGCACAGAACATTGCCACCGTGCCGGTGCTGCTTGGCTGGGACAAGGACCGTATCAAGGCCCGGGTTGACGAGCTGATGACGCTCTATCAGCTCGATCCCGAAGCCTTCGGGCCTCGCTACCCGCACGAACTGTCCGGCGGCCAGCAGCAGCGCGTCGGTGTTGCCCGCGCACTCGCCGCCGAGCCCAACGTGCTGTTGATGGACGAACCGTTCGGCGCCCTCGACCCCATCATCCGCACCAAGGCGCAGGAAGATCTGCTGGCCATCCAGAAGCGCTTCGGCACCACCATCATCCTCGTCACCCACGACATGGAAGAGGCCGTGCATATGGGCGACAAGATCGCGGTCATGGATGCCGGCAAGCTGGTGCAATACGCCAAGCCGGCCGAGATCCTGGCAAAGCCGGCAAGCGCCTTCGTCGAGACCCTGGTTGGCGCCAGCGAAAGGCCGTTCCGGTTGCTGTCGCTCGGCCGGGTCCGCGATGCCGTGGAGAAGGGCTCCGCCGAAGGTGAGGCGATCCCCGGCGATGCGAGCCAGCGCGACGCGCTGGCCGAATTGTTGTGGTCGGGCCGGCCGGCGCTGCCGGTCAAAGGCGCCGACGGCAAGCCGCTTGGCCGCGTGACCGTCGAAGGGCTGGTGAAGCGTGCGGCGAGGCCGGCATGAAGGCCTGGCTTCCATCGCTGCTCAGGCTAGCATTGGTGGTGCTGCTTGTCGCCTTCGTCACCAATCCCGGGTGGTTCGTGCCGCTGCTGAAGCCGCTGACCGAAAACAACGCGCCGGTGATCTACAACCAGGGCAGCCTGCTGACGCTGACCCTGCTGCACTTACGCACGGTTCTGATCGCCACCGTGGCGGCAACCATCGTTGCGGTGGCGCTTGCCATCCTGGTCACCAGGCCGGCCGGCGCCGAATTCCTGCCGCTATCGCGCAGCCTCGTCAACATCGGTCAGACCTTTCCGCCGGTGGCGGTGCTGGCGCTTGCCGTACCGGCTGTCGGCTTCGGCGAGAAGCCGACACTGATCGCCCTGTTTCTCTATGGCCTGCTGCCGATTTTCGAGAATGCACTGACCGGCCTGACGACGCTGCCGGCCAATGTCGTCGAGGCGGCGCGCGGCGCCGGCATGACCGGTTGGCAAAGGCTCACCAAGGTCGAGCTGCCGCTCAGCGCCCCGATCATTCTCGGCGGCATCAGGCTGTCGGTGGTGATCAGTCTTGCCACCGCGACCATCGGTTCGACCGTGGCAGCCAAAACGCTGGGCGAAGTGATCATCGCCGGGCTGTTGTCCAACAATCTCGCCTTCATCCTGCAGGGCGGCCTGATCGTGGCAGCGCTTGCCGTGCTGATCTATGACGGTCTGTCGGCGATCGAGCGCTACACGGCGCGCCGCATGGGCAGAGAGGCCGAATAGTCGACAGTATCTCAGATATCGCGCTCGTTCATTTCAGCCAGCGCTAGGAGATGTCGTAGAAGTCCGGTTTTGAGCGGTTTATTGGCATGGATAGGGATTGAAAGCCGAACAATGCTTCCCTGCTTGCCATAGATGTGGTGGCTTCCGGCGATGCGCAAAAGCTTCCAGCCTTGCCGTTCGACGGCACGCGCAAATTCCTTGCCGGAAATGGACTTCAAACAGCGATTTCCACGATCCGCCCAGGCTCCGACGTGAATGACAGCGGCTCTACTGAGAGGCAGCCTTCGATCGCTTCACGCAAATTCTGGACAAGTTCTTCCATGGTTTCGCCCTGGGTCGCGCAGCCCGGAATTGCCGGCACCTCTGCCCAGAACCCGCCTTCGTCGGCTTCGTGGATAATAGCTTTGAAATTCATGGGCTAGCTCCGGTTCCATCCTGAAGATAGGCTACCCTACAGGTCTTTGCAAAGAAGCATAGGCGCCGGCGGACGCGTTCACGCTCCACGTGGCTAGCGGATCGGGTGGGAGGAGCTGACAGCTCAGTGCCGCAGCGTCATTTCAATCGATCTAATCAGGCGACATCATTGCCAAGCACGCCGCCGTCTAACCATTTAGGCGAAAGCCGGGCAAAAACCGAACAATATCTTGACGTTCGCAGCCCTGTTTCGCATACACCGATGCGAAGAGGCGGATTCCGTGCGCGGAATCCGGTCTTTGTCTCAACGGCCCAGGGAGGGGTTCTTTTGGGCCATCAATCGAGGAAAATCCGGCAATGACAATTATTTCCGCCGTCATCGCCTGCGGCCTGCTTTCAATCCTTTACGCCATCTGGGCGACACGTTCGGTCCTTGCGGCCGATCAAGGCAATGCACGCATGCAGGAAATCTCCGCGGCTATCCGCGAGGGCGCACAGGCCTATCTGGCGCGTCAGTACACCACCATCGCCATCGTTGGCGTCGTCGTCCTCGTGCTCGCCTGGTGGCTGCTGTCCATCACCGCCGCGATCGGCTTCCTGATCGGTGCAGTGCTTTCGGGCGCCGCCGGCTTCATCGGCATGCATGTCTCCGTTCGCGCCAACGTTCGTACGGCGCAGGCCGCATCGAACAGCCTTGCTGCCGGCCTCGATATCGCGTTCAAATCGGGCGCCATCACCGGCATGCTGGTTGCTGGCCTGGCCTTGCTCGGCGTGTCGATCTACTACCTCATCCTGACCCACTTCATGGGCCTCCAGCCCAATGACCGCATCGTCATCGACTCGCTGGTCTCGCTCGGCTTCGGCGCATCGCTGATCTCGATCTTCGCCCGTCTCGGCGGCGGTATCTTCACCAAGGGCGCTGACGTCGGCGGCGATCTCGTCGGCAAGGTCGAAGCCGGTATTCCCGAAGACGATCCGCGCAACCCGGCCACGATCGCCGACAATGTCGGCGACAATGTCGGCGACTGCGCCGGCATGGCCGCTGACCTGTTCGAAACCTATGCGGTGACCGTCGTCGCCACCATGGTTCTGGCTGCCATCTTCTTTGGCGGCACCGCCGTTCTGGGTGCGGCCATGCTTTATCCGCTCGCCATCTGCGGCGCCTGCATCCTCACCTCGATCGTCGGCACCTTCTTCGTCAAGCTCGGTTCCAACGGCTCGATCATGGGCGCGCTCTACAAGGGCCTGATCGTCACCGGCCTGCTGTCCATCGTCGGCCTCGGCGTCGCCACACAGGTGACGCTCGGCTGGGGCGAGATCGGCACAGTCGCCGGCATGGTCATCACCGGCAAGAACCTGTTCATATGCGGCCTGATCGGCCTCGTGGTGACCGGTCTCATCGTCGTCATCACCGAGTACTACACCGGCACCAACAAGCGCCCGGTCAACTCCATCGCTCAGGCGTCGGTCACCGGTCACGGCACCAACGTCATCCAGGGCCTTGCGGTCTCGCTGGAATCGACGGCGCTGCCGGCGATCGTCATCGTCGGCGGCATCATCTCGACCTATCAGCTTGCCGGCCTCTTCGGTACGGCGATCGCGGTCACGACGATGCTCGGTCTTGCCGGCATGATCGTTGCGCTCGACGCCTTCGGCCCGGTCACCGACAATGCCGGCGGCATTGCCGAAATGGCCGGCCTGCCCAAGGAAGTGCGCCAGTCCACCGACGCGCTCGACGCGGTCGGCAACACCACCAAGGCGGTGACCAAGGGCTACGCCATCGGTTCGGCCGGTCTCGGCGCACTGGTGCTGTTTGCCGCCTACTCGAACGACCTGAAGTTCTTTGCCGCCAATGGCGACAAATATCCCTACTTCCAGGGCATGGGCGAGATCTCCTTCGATCTCTCCAACCCCTACGTCGTCGCCGGCCTGATCTTCGGCGGCTTGATCCCATATCTGTTCGGCGGCATCGCCATGACGGCCGTCGGCCGCGCGGCGGGCGCCATCGTTGAGGAAGTGCGCAAGCAGTTCCGCGAGGATCCGGGCATCATGGCCGGCACCTCGAAGCCGAACTACGCACGCGCGGTCGACCTTCTGACCAAGGCGGCGATCCGCGAGATGATCATCCCGTCGCTGCTGCCGGTGCTGGCACCGCTCGTCGTCTATTTCGGCGTGCTGTTGATCTCGGGCTCGAAGGCGTCCGCCTTTGCAGCGCTGGGTGCCTCGTTGCTCGGCGTCATCGTCAATGGCCTGTTCGTCGCCATCTCGATGACCTCTGGCGGCGGTGCCTGGGACAACGCCAAGAAGTCCTTCGAAGACGGCTTTGTCGACAAGGACGGCGTCAAGCATCTCAAGGGTTCCGAGGCGCACAAGGCTTCGGTGACCGGCGACACGGTCGGCGATCCCTACAAGGACACCGCTGGTCCCGCCGTCAACCCTGCGATCAAGATCACCAACATCGTCGCGCTCTTGCTGCTGGCAGTACTCGCGCACGGCTGATCAAGGCTTCACTCGAAAATGAACCCGCGGGAGCGATCCCGCGGGTTTTTGTTGAGGCAAAGCCAAACGATCCTTCAGCGCTCGCTTTCGCCCGGTCTTCGCAATGCGTGCGCTGGCACCTTATGCCGGACCCAGCGTCGTGTTTTCAGTGGTGGCCACTGCAGCATGCCAGTGGCCGTGCCCTGACTGGTGACCCATAACAAAAACCCGCAGGATCGCTCCCGCGGGTTTTTGGTCGCCTGAGATGACGAGGCTTCGGGGAATGGAAGCCGAAGGGAATTAGACGCCGCCGCCGGGAATGCCGGGCGCCAGCTTGCTGGCACCGTTGATGACCTGGCTGAGGAAGTTCTGGTCCTTGCCGCCGGTCGGTGTGGTGCGCGAGATGAAGTCGAACATCTTGCCATCCTTCTTCCCGTAATTGGCGATCTGGGTGACACGGCCATCGGCGCCGAAATAGACAGCCAGCACATGCTGGTCAATGAGCCGTGGCTTGTCGAAGGCGACGTAGCGCTTGCGCGTCTGCGAAATGTAATAGAATGCCTCGTTGTCGAAGGTCGCGGTCGTCGACGGCGTGCCGAGCGCCAGAAGCACCTGCTCGCGGCTCGAACCGACCGGCACCAGGTCGATTGCCTGCTGGTCTATGACGTAACCTTGCGTCAGCGTCTCGCTCGGGCTGAGATCGCCCATCATCTTGGAGGTGTGGCAGGCGGACAGTGCCGAAACGATCATCAGCAGCGAGATCGCGCCGGCGGGCCTGGACGAGAAGGTCGACTTGAAATTCAGCGCGCGCAACAACAACTCCATTAGCTGGCCGCAACTTGCGCTGGGCCGCGAAACCGGTAAACCAGCTTGCTTGCCGATGCAACAAGCCCACTTCAACAAACGGTCCCCAGGAGACCATCCCCAATGTTCCAGCGCTTTTTTGGCCGCGAACGCTACGCCAACCGCGCTATCACCGAGGCGCTTTACGCACAAATCGTGGCGGCGGCGCGGCAGACTGTGTTTTATTCCCACTGGAATGTGCCAGATACGCCGCTTGGCCGTTTCGAGATGCTGTCGCTGCACATGTTCCTGTTCCAGCACAGGTTGCGCGGGGAGAGCGGTGCGGCGCAGGAGGTCGCCCAGGTGCTGATCGACGAGTTCTTCCTCGACGTCGACCATTCGTTGCGGGAATTGGGCATTGGCGACGTTGGCGTGCCCAAACGCATGAAAAAGTTGGCAAAGATGTTTTATGGCCGAACCGCTGCCTATGACGATGCCCTGGAAAGAAACGACCATGAAGGGCTGACCGCGGCTCTTGCCCGCAATGTCCGGCCCGACGCGGGCGCTTGGGCGGAAGCATCGCTGCTGGCCAACTATGTTACCGACGCGCGCAGTCATCTGGCCGCGCAGACATCCGAATCGATTGTCTCCGGCACGCTGACCTTTCCCGCCGCCAAGGAGGTTGAACAATGAAGCATGTTGACCCGCAAAGCCCGGTCTCCTTCCGCGCCAACATTACGCGCCTGCCGCAGAAGGGCCTGCCGCTGGTTATCGAGGCCGATGCCGCACAGCGTGCGGCACTGGCCGAGGAGCACGGGCTGATTTCGGTCGAATCCTATCGCGCCGAGCTTCTGGTGGCGTCGTGGAAGCGCAATGGCGTGAAGATCAGCGGCCGCGTCGAGGCCGACATCACTCAGGCCTGCATCGTCACGCTCGAGCCTGTCGAAGCGCATATCGACGAACCGGTCGAAGCGCTGCTGCTGCCCGAGGATTCCAAGCTCGGACGGCAGGGCTTCGATGGCGGCGGCGAGATCCTGCTCGACGCGGAAGGCCCTGACAGTCCAGAGACATTTTCCGGTGACACGATCGATGTCGGGGCACTCGCCGAACAGTATTTCGGGCTCGCCATCGACCCCTATCCGCGTAAGCAGGGCGCATCGCTCAATGCCGGCAGCGAGACCGAACCGGCGGAGAATGAATTTCAGCAAAAACTGCGATCCTTGCTGGGAAAATCCTGAAAAGCTCGCCCGCGACGGAAAAGTCGGTTGTGCGGCAGCCCAAAACCGTTATTTTCGCCGAACCTTCGCGGTCGCTCAAGCGACCTGCCGCCTAACCGTGAGATAAATACCGCGTGATCAGGATTTCCATCGATGCCATGGGCGGCGATCACGGACCAGCCGTGGTCATACCAGCGCTCATGACGGTCGCGACCCGTCGTCCCGACATCCGCTTCGTCATCTTCGGGCGTGAGGAAGTCGTGCGCCCCGAACTTGCCAAATTTCCCAAGCTCGCCGAGATCAGCGAATTCTTCCATTGCGAAGTTGCGGTCAGGATGGACGACAAGCCGAGCCAGGCGCTGCGCCACGGCCGCTGGAAGTCATCGATGTGGAAGGCCGTCGAAGCGGTCAAGGCCGGCACGGCCGACGCCTGCATTTCCGCCGGCAACACCGGCGCGCTGATGGCGATGTCGAAATTTTGCCTGCGCACCATGGCCACCATCGATCGCCCGGCGATCGCAGCCCTTTGGCCGACATTGCGCGGCGAAAGCGTGGTGCTGGACGTCGGCGCGACCATTGGGGCCGATGCGCAACAGCTCATTGATTTTGCCATTCTCGGCACCGGCATGGCGCGCTCGGTCTTCGGCATAGCCCGGCCCAGCGTCGGCCTGCTCAATGTCGGCGTCGAGGAGATCAAGGGCCAGGAAGAGGTCAAGGAGGCCGGGCGCATGCTGCGCGAAGCCAACATGGCCTCGATGAACTATCACGGTTTCGTCGAGGGTGACGATATCGGCAAGGGCGTGGTCGACGTCGTCGTCACCGAAGGCTTTGCCGGCAACATCGCGCTGAAGACGGCGGAAGGCACGGTGCGCCAGATCGGTGGCTATCTGCGCGCGGCGATGAGCCGGACTCTGATGGCCAGGATCGGCTATATCTTCGCCAAGGGCGCCTTCGATCGCCTGCGCGAAAAGATGGATGTCGGCCGCTCCAACGGCGGCGTTTTCCTGGGGTTGAGCGGCATCGTCGTCAAAAGCCATGGCGGTGCTGATTCTGACGGGTTCGCCGCCGCGATCGAACTCGGCTATGACATGGTCCACAACAACCTCCTCGACCGCATCGAGGCCGATCTGGATCTGTTTCATGCGCGCAACCCGCGTACCCTGTCATCTAGGAAATCCGACGTCGTCACCGACGCAAAGGAATAGGAAAGAACTTTGATCAGATCAGTCGTGCGCGGCACGGGCGCCGCGCTGCCCCGCCGAATCATGAAGAATGCCGATTTCGAAGGCATGGTCGAGACCTCCGACGAGTGGATCGCCCAGCGTACCGGTATTCGCCAGCGCCATATCGCTGGTGACGACGAGACCACGGCTTCGCTGGGGGAAGCAGCGGCACGTGCCGCACTTGCCAATGCCGGCCTCACGCCCGCCGACATCGATCTGATCGTGCTGGCGACCTCGACGCCCAACAACACATTCCCGGCCACTGCCGTCGAGATCCAAAACCGGCTCGGCATGCATCACGGCTTTGCCTTCGACCTGCAGGCGGTCTGTTCGGGCTTCGTCTATGCCGTGACCACCGCCGATCTCTACATCCGCGGCGGCCTGGCCAAGCGTGTCCTGGTGATCGGTTCGGAAACATTCTCGCGCATCCTCGACTGGAGCGACCGCTCGACCTGTGTGCTGTTCGGCGATGGCGCCGGTGCCATGATCCTGGAAGCGGGCGAGGGGACGGGCACGATCGCCGACCATGGCGTCCTGGCGGCCAGCCTGCGCTCCGACGGCACGCACAAGGACAAGCTTTTCGTCGACGGCGGGCCGTCGACCACGGGTACGGTCGGCCACCTCCGGATGGAGGGCCGCGAAGTCTTCAAGCATGCGGTCGGCATGATCACCGACGTCATCGAGGCGACGTTCGCGCAAGCGGGTATCTCAGCCGATGATCTCGACTGGTTCGTGCCCCACCAGGCCAATAAACGAATTATTGACGCTTCCGCCAAGAAGCTCGGGATAGCTGAGCAAAAGGTGGTGGTTACGGTCGATTTGCACGGTAACACCTCGGCTGCTTCCGTGCCGTTGGCGCTGTCGGTGGCCGTCGCCGACGGCCGCATCAAGAAGGGCGATCTCGTCCTCCTGGAAGCGATGGGTGGCGGCTTCACCTGGGGCGCTGTCCTGGTTCGCTGGTAAGTGCCGAACGGTCCAGTTTCGGTCCTTGACCTTGACGGATCAATTACTTAGGCTCTGCCGTTGTTGTGCCGAATTTTATGTTTTGAGCTGATGGGACGGTCGCATGGGGGGAAAGACACTTACGCGCGCCGACCTTGCCGAGGCAGTTTACCGGAAGGTCGGCCTGTCGCGCACTGAATCGGCCGAACTCGTCGAAGCGGTGCTGGATGAAATCTGCGAAGCCATCGTGCGCGGCGAAACGGTGAAGCTGTCGTCCTTCGCGACATTCCACGTCCGCTCCAAGAACGAACGCATCGGCCGCAATCCCAAGACCGGCGAGGAAGTGCCGATCCTGCCGCGTCGGGTGATGACCTTCAAGTCGTCGAATGTGCTGAAGAGCCGTATCTTGCGCTCCCATCAGAGCGGCAAGGCCAAAAGCGGCAAGTAGTCCTACTGCGCGGTTGAAAACCGTCGCCGCCATGACGCCGGGCTTGAATATTGCTTCATAAACCGCTGAAATAAGCCCCGATTCGGCAGGTAGGCCGGATCATCGTCCAGCGTGAGGATTCGCCCATGGACAAGAGCCCCGACGCCTTTCGTACCATCAGCGAGGTCGCCGAAGATCTCGATCTGCCGCAGCATGTGCTGCGCTTCTGGGAAACGCGTTTCAACCAGATCAAGCCGATGAAGCGCGGCGGCGGCCGTCGTTACTACCGGCCGCAGGATGTCGAGCTGATCAAGGGCATCCGCCACATGCTCTACGACCAGGGCTACACCATCAAGGGCGTGCAGAAGCTGTTGCGCGAGAACGGCAACCATTTCCTGGTTGCCATCGGCAATGGCGACATGGCCGCCGTAGAGGCGATCTCGCAGCGAAAGCAGGCCGATCAGGTGCCGCTGACGCCTGCGGCCCAGCCGCGCGGCATGGACGACGAACTGGTTGGCCAGCCCCGCGTCAAACCCAGCCGCCGCTTTTTCGGCCTGGGCAAGAGCGACGAGGAGGGTCCGGTGCAGCCGGATGCGTCGAAACTCTCGCGCGACAACAGGGCCTTGCTGCAGGAGGCGCTGTTCGACCTCCTGGAATGCAAGCGCCTGCTTGACCAGGTGCGCTGACCGCGGCCCGACGCGGCATCGATAGTTCGAAAGCCGGAACCCGTCTTCCGGTGAGGCGTTACGCTTCCTTCTGCAAGTGAAGGAAACATACCAATGGCATCATTTTCGACCCTCTCCGACATCGATCTCGACAGGCAGGTCGCTGCTCTTACCAAGGAACTGGCCAGCTTGAAGAGGGCCGTGGCAAGGCGAGGCGGCGCGTATTACGAGGACGGTCGCGATGCCGCGCTGGACACCTATTCCGATCTTGCCGGGCGCCTGCGCGACGCCATGCCGGCAATCCGTAAACAGGGCAGGGTGATCGAGAGGTCGGCCCGCGACCATCCGGCGGCTGCCGCGGCGGTGGGCCTTGTGGTGCTCGGTCTTGTCGCCAGTCTGCTGTTCAGCCGGCGCTGAATTCTAGAACCCAAATCCCAGGGATACGAGCATGAGAAGTGACGGCTCGCCTCAAGGTGATCCGTCATTTTCCTTGCGGTCGGCTATGTCTGTTGTCGCTGGAGGCGCCTGACACCTCTGTGCAGCCGGCGCAGGAAATGCGGATTGGTCGAGCCGCCAGAGCCGCTCGATTTCGCTGGCGAACGCCGGATTGGTCGTGGTGCCATACCAGCGCCGGGGATAGACGACGAGGTCGCGCGTGGATTTGCGTGAATTGTCGATCCAGTCCGCGATCGAGCCTCGCGGGGCGGAGTAGCCGGCCTTGGACAGGAAGCCAAGGCCGGTCTTCTCGGTGGCAGTCTGCGGTGCTTAGGCCTTGTTTCCGATCACATGGTGGTGGTGGCGGTGATGATGGTGGTGGCGGACATGGTGGCGGTGATGATGGTGGTGACGATGATGCTTGGCCATCGGGGCCGCATCTGCGCTCGTCGCGCCGATGACGGGCACCGTGAAAGCCAATGCAACTGCAAGCCCGAGGGCCGAGAGGAGGGACTTCTTCATGGATGGTTTCCTTTTGTTTCGCGGGCGCATATGGATCGGGGCGATAGCCCGGCCGCCGCGAATGGAATTACGCGCCTGAATTTTTTCGTCAGTATTTCCCGATTGTAGAATTTTGTTTCTGGACTGTTTCTGCCCAATCCAGCCTCCCGCCACCATGCACGGCAAGATCGAGAGAGACGGCCATTGGGCCGCCTGTTCGACTACATCGGTGGCACGACGCCGTTGGTTCCGACCACGACGCGGCTGGCGCTCAGCGCGCCGTCGCTGCCCCGCTCAGCGGTGACGAAGACCGTCGCACCCGGCTTGAGGTCGGTAGGCGTCGCCGGCGCGAAGGTCACGACGGGCGTGGTGTCGGGGATCGAGATCTTCTTGGTCTGGCCATTGTCATAGGTCAGGGTGACGGATCGCCCGCTTATATCGGTAACGTCGGCGACGGTGCCGTTGGTCATCCGGCTGTTTGGCTGCAGGTCCCAGGGACGGTCGCCCTCGCCAGTGCCTTTCAGCGCGGCCGGAAAGACCACCACCTCCAGGGCGCCGCTGCCGCCATCCGCTTTCGAAACAGAGGCAATGCCGAGGAAATCGCCCTGCTTGATGTCCTTTGCCGAGGCGTTGGCGACGCCCGAGATCTTCCAGCCAGCCTTGAGCTTGATCGCATCGGTATCGCCCTGGCGCGTTTTCACGGTGAGCAGCGTGGGCTCGAAACTGACCACCGTGCCGCGCACACGCAGCGCGTCTGCGGCCTGGGCGGCGCCCGCGCCGGCGACGGAAAGGCTGGAAATCGTGCCGAGCACGACCATGACTGTCTTCAGGTTCATTGCAAAAAATCCTTCCGGGAACGAGCCGGCTGGAACCGGATGGTTTCACGCCAGCGATCCGGAGATAACGAACGAGCGCGGCGAAACTGCCGGCAAAAGGCTGATCGGACCTTCAAAACAACTTGATCGCGACGTGTGCGCGAGAGGGCCGCGCCAGGCACCTGGTTCACGATCCCGTGACGGCCCTTTTGGCTCTTGGCAAATCGCCGGCGAGAGGGCATCTTCCCGACCGTCTCAGGCAACACTCCTCATTTGATCAAACTCTTTCAGTCATGGAGTTGCCAATGCCCCATAATGCGAAAAGCGAACCCCTCTCCGAACCGGCAACCAACGGGAGCGGGCCAGATTACAACACCCTCAGAGCGATGCGGGAGACCCGCGGTTACAGCGTGGAAGAGCTCTCCCTGACATGCGGCCTGGCGGTGAACGAGATTGAGGATATCGAAAGCGGCAGAGTGACCGACCCGTCGAAGCTGCGTCGTATTGTGTCCGCGCTTCACCTTCCCCAGGAGGCTCTGATCACCCCGGCTGCGCCGACGCCGGCGGCGCAAGGTCGATCGCTGGCTTAGATCCGCACCACGGATTCCAGAGAACCCGCCAAGGCTCCTTGGCGGGTTTCTTTGTACCTGCCGCAGCGTCTGCTTCAGCCTGGGGCTTGCCGATTTGTATGCCGCACGTGCTTATACGCGCGGCGGCCCCCGGCTGCCGAACCGCAATCTGCCGTCCATCAAGCTTTTTGAGCCATGGGTTTTCGATATGAGCCTGGAATCCGTTCGTGCCTTCTTCACCACCCACGCGCCCGATATCGACGTCGTTGTCACGGAAGCGAGCTCGGCGACGGTGATGTTGGCGGCCGAGGCGCATGGCGTGCTGCCGGCCCAGATCGCCAAGACGATCTGCCTGCGCGTCGGCGACCGCACCATGCTGGTGGTGACCAGCGGCATCGCCAGACTGGACAACCGCAAATTCAAGGACCAGTTCGGCGGCAAGCCGCGCATGCTCGATGCCGCCGAGGTTGTCGAAGCGACCAGCCACCCGGTCGGCGGCGTCTGCCCGTTCGGCCTGCCGGCGCCGCTGCCGGTCTATTGCGACGTATCGCTGCGCGAGTTTGAAGAGGTGGTGCCTGCGGCAGGCGCCACCAATGCGGCGGTGCGGATCGCGCCGCAGCGGATGGTTGAGCTTACCGGCGCTGAGTGGGTGGATGTGTGCCAGAGGTAGCATTAGCACCAAGCCGGAGCTCAAGCGCACAGGACATGGTGCCCCGATCCGAGATTTGGCCGGGTTGACCGGGGCATCTGGAGGGGCGGACTTCGGGGGAAAGTCCTGCTTTCAATTGGTCGGAGTGGCCGGATTCGAACCGACGACCCCTTGACCCCCAGTCAAGTGCGCTACCGGGCTGCGCTACACTCCGGACCGGTCGCGATGTATCGTGATAACCCCGTGCGGGTCAACCGAATTCCGCGACTTTTGTCCCGCTGCGATTGTGGGTGCGGATGAGCGCTGCAAGGCAGGCCGCAACAGCAGTTGATGGCGGTATTCCAGCGCGATGGCGCCCCAGATCAGGCCGAGCAGCAGATAGACGTGGCGCCAGTGGTCGATGTCGATGAAGGTGCCGAGCCCGATATTGCCGATGAAGGCGACATAGGCACACAGGAGATAGGGCTGCCACGGCCGGTCGCGCAGCAGGATGCGGAAGCCGGCTGCTATCGTCCACAAGACGAGCGCCAGGAACGACACGAAGCCGAGCCAGCCATAATCCATCAGCATCTTCAGCCAGATGTCGTGGGTGTCTTCACCGAAGATCGTGCCGAAGACCAGCGGGCCGATGCCGAATGGATGCTCCATCGCCATCTGGAAGCCGATGCCGTAGCGGGCAAAGCGGCCGAGGCGGGCGGTGTCGTAGCTCTGTTCGAGCTGGGCACGGTTGGAGAACATCTCCGACACGCCGGGCAGCTGCAGGATGACGATCATGGCGACGACCAGCAGCGCCAGTGCGGCTATCGTCATCACCACCACACGCAGCCGGAACTTGCCGCTGGCGCTCTGCAGGAACAGGCAGCCGGTGAGCAGGACGGCCGAGACGGTGAACATGCCCCAGGCGCCGCGTGAGAAGGAGAAGAAGATGCCGGCGGTGATGATCAGCAGCGGCACCGCCAGCAGCGGCATGCGTGTCGCCGGTCCGGTCAAAAGCAGATAGAGTAGATAGATGCCGGGCAGCACCAGGAACGGGCCGAACACGTTCGGGTCCTGGAAGGCGCCGGCGGCGCGATCGTATTTGGTGAACATCTCCGCGCCCGGAAAGGCATGGAAATAGCCTGCAATGCCAAGCAGCGAGGTGGCCACGGCCGAGACCACATAGGCAATGAAGATCAATCGGTAGAGGCTGGGCTGTACGGCGGTGATCGATGCGAAGAACACCGCGCTGAAGGCGAGAAACAGCGACACGGCGAGATAGAGCGGCGTGTTGGCGAGGTCCGCCATCTGCGTCATGGAGATCATGCCGCCGATGTTCATCGTCACCAGCAGCACCAATAAGGGCGTGGCCGCGCGGGAAATCCTCAAGCCGAAAAGCGCCCAGATGGCGATCAGCCCGGCCATGTAGAGCTCATAGGGCGCCGGCTCGCTGATGACGAAGCCCGACAGCAGAATGCCGAGGAAGACCGCGCCCGACGAAATCAGCGCGACCAGCTTGGCGTTGACCGCCGCGCGCGGCAGATCATGGCTGATCGCACTCAATAGGCGTTTTCCGTATTGAGCAGCCGGAGCGGCGTCAGGAACAGGATCCGCAAATCGAACAGCAGCGACCAGTTCTCGATGTAGTAGAGATCATACTCGGTCCGCATGCGGATCTTCTCGTTGGTGTCCATCTCGCCGCGCCAGCCATTGATCTGCGCCCAGCCGGTGACGCCGGGCTTGACCTTGTGGCGGGCGAAATAGCCGTCGACAACCTCGTTGTAGAGCAGGTTGTGCGACTGCGCGGCGATGGCATGCGGACGCGGGCCGACCAGCGACAGCGAACCGAGCAGCGAGTTGAAGAACTGCGGCAGCTCGTCGATCGAGGTCTTGCGGATGAAGCGGCCGACGCGGGTGACGCGAGGATCGTTCTTGGTCACCGTCTGCTTGGCGGTCGGGTCGGCCTTGTCCGTATACATCGAACGGAACTTGTAGACCTCAATGATCTCGTTGTTGAAGCCGTGCCGCTTCTGATGAAACAGCACCGGCCCCTTGCTGTCGAGCTTGATGGCGATGGCGGTCGCCAGCATGACTGGCGAGAACACGACGATGCCGATCAGGCTGAAGACGATGTCGAAGGCGCGTTTGGCGACCGAATCCCAGTCGTTGATCGGCTTGTCGAAGATGTCGAGCATCGGCACCGCGCCGATGTAGGAATAGGCGCGCGGGCGAAATTGCAGCGCGTTGGAATGCGCCGAAAGCCGGATGTCGACCGGCAGCACCCACAGCTTCTTCAGCAGCTGCAGAACACGCGATTCGGCGGTCAGCGGCAGCGATACGATCAGCATGTCGATGCGGGCGATGCGGGCGAACTCGATCAGTTCCGAAATGGTGCCGAGCTTGGGGTAGCCGGCGACGATGGGCGGCGAGCGCTTGTCGCCGCGATCGTCGAAGATGCCGCAGATGCGGATATCGTTGTAGGGCTGCTTTTCGACCGAGCGGATCAGGATTTCCGCCGCCTTGCCGCCGCCGACGATGACGGCGCGCCGCTCCATGCGGCCATCGCGCGCCCAGGCCCGGATCAGCTTCGACATCACCAGCCTGAGGCCGAAGATGAGAACGAAGCCGATGACGAACCAACTGCCGAACAATAGGCGCGAATAGTCCTGCGACATCTTCATGACGAATGCCGTCAGCGCCATCAGGGCGAAAGTGCCGGCCCAAACCAGCAGCACGCGGCCGAAATTGGCGATGGGCCGCATCAGGGCGACGATCTGGTAGCAGTCGGTGACGTCGAGCAGCACCACGGCAAGGAATGAGCCGGCTGCGATCGTCACCGGATATTGCCAGGCGAGATAGTTGAAGAATCCGACATAGTGGAAATAGACGGCGAGTCCCGACAGGAACAGCAAGCCGAATTCGACCATGCGCAGGACACCGCTGACCATGATCGGCGACATCGTATCGCGTCGGTATTGCGAGGCGACCTGGCGGGCGACATCGTTCATGCCGCTTGGCGTGTCGCCATCGGCCGGGCCGTCGAATTTACGCACCGCCTCTGCTGAAAAGCGGCGCGCGGGGTCGATCTCGTTCATGAGGGCTTTCCGCAAACTTCCCCACCGTCATAGCAAAAGAGAGCTAAGAAACCCTTGAAACAACGTATGGCTTTGGAACGGCTTGGCCCTGTGCCTACCTGTCGAGCGCGGCGAAATAGGCCTTCTCGATGTCGGCGGCCATCACATCGGCGCCGAAGCGTGCCTTGAGGTTGGCGTTATCGGGCATCAGGTCGCGATAGGCGACCGGGTCGGCCAGCGCCTGGCTCATCCTGTCGGCGAGCTCGATCGGGTCAGGTCGGATCAGGGCAGGGGAACCGGTGTCGAATATCTCCGGGATGCCGCCGACCGCGGTTGCGATCATCGGCTTTCCCGCGGCAAGCGTTTCCAAGACGATATAGGGCATGGCTTCGGCGCGCGAGGGAACGATGATAAGCGCGGCAAGGGCAAAGGCCTCCCTGGCCGGCATCGGCGGCAGGAAGCGGACATGGCGCTCGAGCCCGAGGCGTTTCACTTGCCCGTGGTAACGCGCAAGGTCGTCGCCGTCGCCGACCATCACCGCGGTCAGTGCGCGGCCGAACTGTGGGCCGGCGAGGGCCAATGCGTCGATGAAGATATCCGGTCCCTTCAGATCGCGCATCATGCCGATATAAAGCAGGTCGGCTGCGTCCGGCTCGGTGATCACCGGCTCGAATTCAGTGGCGCGCAGGCCGTTATAGACGAGGGTGTTGGGAATGGGCGGCTCGCCGACCTTGTGGCGATAGGTCCGCCGCTCATAGTCCGAGACAAACAGCAGATAGTCGGTGAAACGAGCCATGAAGCGCTCGAGCGCGAAGAACAGCTTTCCGATGACCGTGCTCTCGTCATAGTGGAGCGAGCCGCCATGCGGCGAATAAAGGCGGGCTACGCGAGACCTTGATACCCGCAACAATGAGCCGAACAGACGGGCATAGGCGCCACCCTTGGCGCCGTGCCCGTGCAGTACGTCCGGCCGCAATTCCTTGATGATCCTGTATGTGCGCCAAGCCGAGGCAAGGTCGCCGGGACCGACATGGCGCTGCATCGGCGTGCGATGAATGCCGAGCGCCAGCATGCCCTTCATCTGCTCGAACAAATGTTCCTCGAACGCGCCGCCTGTCGTCGAATCGCAGACGATGCCGACGGAATGCCCGGCGGCGACCTGCGCCTCGGCCAGGTCGCGCACATGCCGGAAAATTCCTCCGACGGGTGAGCGAAAGCAATGGACGATCCTGAGCCTGTCCGCCACGTGGTGTCTGTCAGAACAGACGTTCGCGGACGTAGACCGTATCGCCCGGCAGCAGCGGGTCGGAGGTGACCACGCGGCCGGTCATCACCTTGCCGTTGATGTCGCGGGTGATGTCGACGCTTTCCTGGTTGGCGCGCGGCGTGAAGCCGCCGGCAATGGCGATCGCCTTCTGCACCGTCAGGCCGGGAACATAGGAATATTGGCCGGCGGCACCCACTTCGCCCATGACGAAGATCGGCCGGTAGCGGTCGATCTCGACCGAAACGTCGGGATCGCGCAGATAGCCTTGCCGCAATTTGTCGGCGATCTCCTTTTCCATCTGCTGCGCGGTGTGGCCGCGCGCCGGTATGGCGCCGACAAGCGGGAAGGAGAGATAGCCGGATTGATCGACACTGTAGGTGTTGGTCAGTCCGTCCTGCTCGAACACGGTCACGCGGACGCGGTCGCCGGCGCCAAGACGGTAGGGCTGATCGAGCACCTCATGGAAGGCGGCCGGCGTCGGCCGGTAGCTGGAACAGCCAGCCAGCATCGATACGGCAAGCAGCGCGCGAAACAGGGAAGCAGTGCTTTTCATGACCGGACAAGTACCTTCGACTGGGCCACTGCGGCGTCGCAGCAAACATCAGGGATCGAGGCCCGTTATCATCCTGTTAGGGTTAATGGCCGGTAAAGGGAGCGGCCGACACGTGGCGCATCGGCAAGAGTTTTTGTGATTCTTGGCGGTTTTGTTTGTCACCCGCCAGTAAACCCTAACGGAAACTTACCACGATCTTAACGGCTGAGTTACCATAGTTGTTTACGGTGCGTGCTGACCCAGTATCGGAGTAGGGATGCATGTCCGTTCAGTCCGCGGCCGCAGATGTCGATGTCGATCTCAGGCAGCTCTTCGCCAGCCTGGCGAGGAACTGGCTGCGTATAGTCCTCGTCGTCCTGTTGGCAACCGGGCTGGCCTTTGCTTTCGCCTCGCTGGCAACCCGGCACTACAAGGCCGAGACGCAGGTGGAGATCGCGCCGCGCGAATCCATCTACACGCGGCCGGCCAGCAACAACAATGACACCGACAAGCCTATTCTCGACGAACAGGGCGTCGCCACCCAGGTCCAGATCATCTCCTCCAACGAAATCCTCAAGCAGGTCTCGCAAAAGCTTGGCCTGGAAAAACTGCCCGAGTTCAATGAAGCGCTCGACATGTCGGCGCTGAGCCGCGCTCTGGTCCTGGTCGGCCTGAAAAGCGACCCGATGGAAATTCCGACGGAAGAGCGCGTGCTCAAGAAAATGCACGGGAAGCTCAACGTCTACGGCGTCGAGAAGACCCGCATCATTGCCATCGAGTTCTCATCGGAAGATCCCAAGCTCGCGGCCGCCGTACCGGACGCCATCGCCGCCGCCTATATAGCGGGGCAGGGGGCGGCCAAGCTCGAATCGAACAGTGCCGCAGCAGACTTCCTGGCGCCGGAGATCGCCGACCTGCAGCGGCAGGTCAAGGATGCGGAGGCGAAGGTCGCCGCCTATCGCGCCCAGTCCGATCTTCTGATGGGTGGCAACAATTCGGTGCTGGCCACCCAGCAGCTTTCGGAACTGTCGAGCGAACTGTCGAAAGTGCGCGCTAACCGCGCCGCGGCCGAAGCGACCGCCGACGGTGTGCGCAGGGCGCTGCAGAATGGCGGTTCGCTGGATGCCGTGCCGGAGGTTCTGTCGTCGGACCTGATCCAGCGCTTGCGTGAGCGACAAGTCGAATTGCGCTCCAACATCGCCGATCTGTCGACGACACTGCTTGGCAATCATCCGCGCATTCGCGCGCTGAAATCGCAACTGTCCGATCTCGACGCACAGATACGCAGCGAGGCCCAGAAGATCATGAAAGGCCTGTTGATGCAGGCCGAGACGGCAAAGGCCCGCGAGAACCAGCTTGTCGCCGACGTTAACACATTGAAAGCCGCTTCGGCGCAGGCCGGCGAACAACAGGTCGATCTCGACGCACTGCAGCGCGACGCGACCGCCAAGCGACAGCAACTCGAACTGTACCTGACCAACTACCGCGAAGCCGCTTCGCGCCAGGATCGCAACTATCTGCCGGTCGACGCGCGGATCGCCTCGAAGGCTTCGGTTCCCTCCGAGGCCTACTTCCCGAAGGTCGGGCCGATCGTCGGCGCGGCTTTCGCCGCATCGCTGCTGATCATGGCGATAGTGACGCTTCTGCGGGAGCTGTTTTCAGGCCGCGCGATGCGGCCGGCGAGCGGTTCCCGTTTCGAACGGATCGATGAGGTCGCGATGCCCCAGGTGGCGCAGGCGCCGGTCGCCAAGCCATTTGTCCGCCACGAGCCTGCCGTCCTGCAGGACTCCTTGGTTGGCCAGGAGCTGCCTGAACGTGCGGATGAAGCGGAGCCCTATGCCGCCGCGATGCCGGCCATGGCCGAGGCACCGGATGTGGTCGCAATGCCCGATACGACGGCGACAGAGCAGACGGCTGTCGAGCCCGAACCGGCGCGTTCCACCCTGGGCGAGATCGATATCGAGAAGGCTGCCGAAAAGCTGATCTCCAGCGGTGCGGCGCGCGCCATATTCGTCTCGCCGGAAGGCGACGAGGCGGCTGCATCCGCGATCCTGGTGGCGCGCGAGGTCGCCGACGCCGGGCTGCGCGTGCTGTTGCTGGACCTCACCGCGTCGGGGGCCGCCTCGCGGCCGATGCTGGACAGCGGGCTTTTCCCCGGCATCACCAACCTGCTCGCTTCGGAAGCGCAGTTCAGTGACGTCATCCATGCCGATCTCTACTCGGACTGTCACGTCATCCCGGTCGGAACCGCCGATCCGGTTCGTGCCATGCGTGCCGCCGACCGGCTGCCGATCATCATGCAGTCGCTGACGACAGCCTACGACCTGGTCGTGGTCGAGTGCGGACCGGCCGACGCACAAGGCATCGGCCGCCTGACCGGCGATGCCACCGAGGTCTTTCTCTCCATGCTGGAGGCCGACGATGAGGTGACGCAGGCTGCGGTCAAGCTGATCGAGAACGGCTACCCCGACCTCACGCTGGTGACGCCGCTCGGCCACGAACCGCCCGGCAATCCGGTGCCGGGAAGGCGCACTGCCGCTGCCTGAGGGGAGCCCCGGATCGCCGGCGGGGCCGTTCTGCGGTTCGCCCGATCTATCCCAGTTCAAGCGTCGTTACGCCGAACACCCTTCGCAGGTCCAATTCCGGGGCAGGCCCCTTGTACATGCGCGTGGTGGTGAAGGTCGGCGCAAAGCCGGCCGCATCGAGCGCAGTTATGAAGCCGGCGTTATCGGCGGGGACGTCGATGTGCAGCTCGCCGCCCTCGCAGGCACCGGCCAGCCCCTCCAGGAGTTGCAAAGCGATCTCCGTGTCGTCGGCAAACAGCGGGCCGATCTTGAAGCCGGATCGACAGCGGCGCGCCACGCCAAAACCGGTCACGCCGCGCGAACCGATCGCCGCCAGCCCATGATGCGGCTCCTGCAGCCATCGCTTCAGAAAGGTGCCTCGGGGCGCCGGAAAGCAATGGGCGTCATAGGTGACGATGCCGGACAGGAGCTGCGTCGTAATCATCCGCAACCCATCGGCCCTGACCGGCTGGCCTGCCATGCGCCCGGTGAAGCGGATGGTCTCATAGGCCGGCGCGAAGCCCTTGCGCCGGTAATTGGCCTGCTGCTCGGCGACGCCGTCGAGGCCGACAGTCCGGCCCGAGAGCCTTTTCATGCCGGCGTCCCACACGGCCTTGCCGTAGCTCATGCCGCGCATGTCAGGCCGGCAGATGTAGAGGCCGATGAAACCGAATTCGCTTCCATAGGCCACGGCCGAAATTGCCGCGACCATGTCGTCGCCGACAAAGGCGCCGATGAAGCCTTCGGGGTCCGCGGCCTGGAACATCGCCGGGTCTTCATGACCTGGGTTCCAGCCTTCCGCGGCCGCCCAGTCGACGAGAAGCGCCAGTTCCTGCAGGGACAGTGTGCGGATGATCGGCTTCATGGCGTCAGCTATCGTCTTCCGCGGGCGCTGGCTGGCCGGCGGCTTTGCGGCGCAGCACCTTGGTCAGCTTCCAGATCGTCGGGCTGTTCTTGACGAAGGCTTTCAGCCGCGCGCCTTGCCGAAGCGTCAGCGCCAGCATGCGGCCCTTCATGGTCAAGGGGACTAGCACTTCGAAATGCCGCGTTTCTATATCGCACCACAGCCGCTTGTAAGGCTCATCTCCGACGGAAAAGTCATAGACCCCGAAACCTGTCTCGCTGGCTTCCTGGATGTTGTCGAAGAACAGGAAATCGCCGGGGCTGGCATGCCCGAGATCGTCCTCGGCGATCGCTCCGAATTCGCAGATCAGGCGTTTGCCCGAGCGGCTTGAACCGGTGATGGCGCGCAGCTTGCCGGCAACCTCGAGCCCGTGCAGCACGAAGGAAGGCTTGTCCTCGGCAAGCGCCTGCATGAACAGCGCGCGGAAGAAGCCGCGTACCTGTGCGTCGCCAAAAACATTGGCGATGCCCATCTTGCGGAAGCGGAGTTCCTTCATCTCGAAGAAGGCGTCGAGCAGCCTGCCCACCTCGTCGGGGGTGCGGGCCCCGATGCGCCGATAGCTGCCTACGGCCTCGAATTTCCGGATCTGCGACCGGTGCTTCTTGCGTTTGCGTTTGCCGCTGGCGCGGGAAAGCAGCGCATCGAAGCCGCCGGCGAGATCGACGGCCAGCGACAGGTTGGGGCTGGAAAAATGCTCAAGCGATGCGAGCGGATTGGCGACGCCGTCGAGATCGGGCAGCAACCGCTCGAGCGCGACCAGATCGATGTCCGGGCGTGCCTTGGCGATGGCCGCCAGCACCGATCGGAGGGCCGGTATATCCGCTTTGGCCAGCCAGTTCGGGTCCGCGGCGACGAAGTTGCCGTTGGCGTGGCGCCCACCCATGAAGCGGGCGATCCGGAACGGCCCCCTCGCGGCAACCTCCAGCGCCAGCGAGAAAACCGGTTTGCCCTCGGCACTCAGCGTCGCGACGAGCAGGTCCGGTCGTGTCTCGGTCGCCCAGTTCTGGACCCAGGCAGCACTCTGCGCCGGCCCAAACAGGGCCGAGCGGCAGAACTCGGCATAGGCCGCGAGTCCGTCCGTGGACGCCACTGAAATCGACAGGCCGGCATGGTCCCGTGGCAAGGCGCGCGACGATGCCTCGGTGGCCGCAAGCCGATTGCCGTCAAATGACGCGGTTGCGTCAACCATACCTCAATCCTTAGGACGTATTGATCGCGATTTGGGGGTTCGCATAGGCGCATTCCGTGCTTGGATCAGCCTAGGCGCAAAAGGTGAATGAATGATCGACGGCGGGGAGGCAATCCGGAAACTGGCGCTGAACGTCGCCCGCTATACCGGCCTTGCACCGCTGGCCAAGCCGTTCATCGGCGGCATTGGCGCCATCCTGATGCTGCACCGTGTTACCGCGACGCCGGAAAAGCCGGACAGCGTCAACCGGCATCTGAATATCGCGCCCGGCTTCCTTGACGCCATGATCGCGGACATGAAGGCGCATGGCTATGCCTTCGTCTCCATGGACGAAGCGGTTGAGCGCATCAAAGCAGGCGGCAAGGGCGGTCAGTTTGCCACGATCACCGCCGACGACGCCTATCGCGACAACATGACAGAGGCGCTGCCGGTGCTGGAGAAGCATGGCGCGCCAATCACCATCTATGTCGCACCCGGGCTGATCAACGGCACAGCCGACCTGTGGTGGGACGTTGTCGAGGACATCGTCAACGCGCGCGATACTTTGACGCTGACGCGGCCGAATGGTCCGCTGACGATCGATTGCTCGACCCCCGCGAAGAAGCTGCAGGCCAATGCACGCCTGCACGCCTATCTCACCTCCGAAATACGCGAGGAGGACATGCAGGCGGTGTTGCGCGATCTGGCTCGCGCAAATGGCGTCGACGCCGACGGTCCGCGCCTGCGAACATTGATGAGCTGGGATGAAATCCGTCGCATCGCCGCGCATCCGCTGGTGACGATCGGCGCCCATACGATCAACCACAGCAACCTGAAGCGGCTCTCCGAGGCCGATGCACGGCATGAGGTAGGTGACGTGCGCGCCATGTTGCAGGCCGAACTGGGCGAAATGCCCCGCCATTTCGCTTACCCCTACGGCTATGCGAGTGCCGTGGGCTGTCGCGAAGTGGGCTTTGCCCGCGACGCAGGCTATACCTCCGCCGTGACGACGCGCCACGGCGTGCTGCGCGCCGAGCATGCCGGGTTCCTGCACGCCTTGCCGCGCATTTCCGTCAACGGCCGCTACCAGAGCCTCGCCCACATCCGCACCATGCTGTCGGGCGTGACGACGCCGCTCGCCAACGCCGGCAAGATGGTCGTCACCATCTGACGCTGGCGGTTTCGCCTATCGCTTGGCCCTCGGCTCCAGCATCAACCATTTGATGATGCCCATTGCCGGCAGCACCCAGAGCAGGCCGCTGAGCAGGAAAAAAAGGAAATGCACCCACGGACCCGACTCCGAGAGCCGGGCGACCGCGAAGATCGATGCGACCAGCGCATAGACGATGACCAGCGCCACCAGCAGAAACATTCCGATCAGCTTTTTCAGGCGCAGGGGCATGGTTGGTCTCCTGATCGAGCATGCCGGAATTCGCACAGGCGGCCTGGCCGGCTCAAAGGGTATTGGCCTCGCATAGGCCTTGAGGCGAGACTGTGCAACCGGTGAGACGCGGCGCGACGGCGTGCCGCGCCGTATGGTCTTGCCAGCACGGGTGCGATGGTCCACCAATCCGCCAAATCAACCTGCCGGGACAAGATCATGGCTGCCATATCAGCTGCCGCGCCATACGTCGCCCGCGACCGCGACCTGCATAACCGGGCGCTGCTGCGCGGCTGGCTCTATGTGGTGCTTCTGGTGCTGTTTGCGCTGGTGCTGGTCGGCGGCGCCACCAGGCTCACCGATTCCGGCCTGTCGATAACGCAGTGGAAGCCGATCCATGGCGTGATCCCGCCGCTCAACGATGCCGAGTGGCAAGAGGAATTCCAGCTCTATCAGCAGATCCCGCAATATGCCGAGCTCAACAAGGGCATGAGCATTGAGGCGTTCAAGTCGATCTTCTGGTGGGAATGGGCGCACCGCATCCTGGCGCGCAGCGTCGGCCTGGTCTTTGCCTTGCCGCTGCTGTTCTTCTGGGCGACGCGCCGCATCGAGCGCGGCCTGGGAGCGAAGCTGGTGGGCATTCTCCTGCTCGGCGGCCTGCAAGGCGCCATCGGCTGGTGGATGGTGGCCTCCGGCCTGGTCGACCGCGTCTCCGTCAGCCAATACCGGCTGGCGACCCACTTGACACTCGCCGCGCTGATCTTCACCGCCACCATGGTGGTCGCGCGAGGATTGGCGCCGCATTCCGAACCCGCCGCCGATCGGTCGACGCAGAGGCTGGCCGGGTTCATCGTGCTGCTGGCGCTGATCCAGATCTATCTCGGCGGCCTGGTCGCCGGGCTCGATGCGGGCCTGAGCTACAACACCTGGCCGTTGATGGACGGCAAGATCATCCCTGGCGATCTGCTGATCCTCGAGCCGGCATGGCGCAACTTCTTCGAGAGCCCGAAGACGGTGCAGTTCGTCCATCGGCTTGGCGCTTACACGGTATTCGTCGTGGCCTTGTGGCACATGATCGCCACGCGCCGGCGGCTGCCTGGCTCGACACATGCGCGCCGCGCGACGCTGCTGTTTGGGGCTGTGCTGGTGCAGGCCTCGATCGGCATCGGCACGCTGCTGATGCATGTGCCGCTGCATATGGCGCTGACCCATCAGGGATTTGCGCTGATCGTCCTGGGGTTTGCAGCCGCCCATTGGCGCGGCACCAAAGGTGCTTATCCCTTGCCGGCGGGAATAGCGCTCAGGGGCTGATCCCGAGCTGATCTACCGGGTCCGGATCAGAAGCTTGCCCGTACCGCCCGGATCGCCTTGACGACCGACAATTCGCGGTTCTCCTCGACCGCATTGTCGTCCTCATGATGCCAGGATGCCGACAGGCACCCATAGGCAATGGCATGATCGAGGATAGCAGCCGGTGTCTGGCCCAGCGTTTTGGCAAAAATTTCGGCCATATGCGCGATCCGCTCCGGATCGAGGCAAAGGTCATCCCGGTCGAGCGGGTTGTAGAGCATGTTCGCGGCGTCGAAGCCAGGGTCGCCGAGAACGCCCTTCGGATCGATAGCCAGCCAGCCGCGCGGTCCGTGCAGGATATTCTCGTGATGCAGGTCGCCATGCAGAGGCCTGATATCGTGCGGATCGGCCAGCAGCCGGTCGGCAATAGTGGCGGCCTCGACATAGAGGCTCTCATGGCCGGCGTCGCGATCGGCATTTGCCTTGTTGAGCAGGCTGGCGAAGCGTTCCCGGAGCGGCTGAAGTTCGGGCGGGAAGGGGTCTTTCCCCTGTGAAAACAGCTTCGCCATCACCTCGGCCGCAATTGCGGTCGCTACAAAGTCGCCCTGTTCGTCGAGAACTTGCTGAAGCAGCGTTTCACCGGCATATTCCAGCAGCATGCTGTGGCCGTCGCGGCCGAGCAGGCGCACCGCGCCTTCGCCGCGCCGCCAGGCGAGATAATGTTCGCCGCGCAACTCGTCGGCGACATCGTCGAAAGGCTTGAGCGCCTTGACGATCGCCGGCGACCCGTCTTCGCGCAAAACCTTCCAGATGCGGCTCGAAAAGGTCTCGGCAATGAGTTCGGGCGCGCTGACTTTCCAGCGCGCCGGAAAGGCTGGCGTGTCCATCAGAGGCCGAGCATCAGGTCCATGTTCTGCACGGCGGCACCGGAGGCACCCTTGCCAAGATTGTCATAGACCGCCAGCAGCAGGGCCTGCGCCCGTTTGTCATTGGCAAAGACATAGACCTTCATCCGGTTGGTGCCGTTGTAGACCTCGGGATCGATCTCCGGCATGCGCTCCGAATGCGCATAGGGCGCCACTTCGACCACGCCGCCCTTGATGGCGGCGAAATGGTCGGCAATCGCCGCATGCAGCTCCGCACCGGTCGGCACATGGTCGAGGCCGCCAAGCTGCAACGGCACGACGGTGATCATGCCTTGCGCGAAATTGCCGACCGCCGGCTGCATGATCGGATCATGCGACAGCCTGGCATAGGCCCTCAATTCCGGCACGTGCTTGTGCTGAAGCGTGAGGCCGTAGGGCAGGAATTCCGAGGCTTCCTCGCCCTTGGCGACATAGTCCTCGATCATCGGCCGTCCGCCGCCCGAATAGCCCGAAATGCCGTTGACGGTGATCGGGAAATCCGCCGGCAGCAGGCCTGACGTGACCAGCGGCCGTAGCGTGGCGATCGGTCCCTGCGGCCAGCAGCCTGGGTTGGCGACGCGTTTTGCCGAGGCGATCGCCTTTGCCTGGTCCTTGTCCATCTCGGCGAAACCATACGCCCAGCCTTCCGCCACGCGATGCGCGGTCGACGCATCGATGACCTTGGTGGTGTCGTTGGCGATCAGCGAGACGCTTTCCTTCGCCGCGTCGTCAGGCAGGCACAGGATCGCGACATCGGCGGCGTTGAGAAACTCGGCGCGCGCCGCCGTTTCCTTGCGGCGTTCGGTCGGGATGGAAATGATCTCCAGATCACTGCGCTCGGCAAGCAGCGCCCTGATCTGCAGGCCGGTGGTGCCGTGTTCGCCGTCGATGAAGATTTTCGGTTTCATGGGTTGATCAAATTCCCTGATATTTCAAGATTATATGCCCTGCCCTTGAATCACTGCGGCACCATTGTGGTTGCCGTTGTTCAACTCTTCAAGCCGGGCCTTTCGCTCAGCCAGCAGGCCGAGATATTGCATGGCCACCATAGAGCCGGCGATCGCCGTTATATCGGCGTGATCATAGGCCGGCGCAACCTCTACGACGTCGGCACCGACAATATCGATCTGGTTGAGTTGGCGCAGCGTCGACAGGATCTTCGCCGAGGACGGCCCGCCGGCAACTGGCGTGCCTGTGCCAGGCGCGTAGGCCGGATCGAGGCAGTCGATGTCGAAGGTGAGGTAGGTCTTCTTGCCGCCGGTGCGGTCGACGATGGCGTAGGCGATATCGGACGCCCGCATCTCCTCGATTTCATGGCCATGGAGGATCTTGATGCCGAACGTGTCGGGTGCATGGGTGCGGATGCCGATCTGGATCGAGCGGTCGGGGTCGATGATGCCTTCCTTGACGGCACGGCCGACGAAGGATCCGTGGTCGATGCGCTTGCCGTCGTCCGGCCAGGTGTCCTGATGGGCGTCGAACTGCACCAAGGCGAGCGGACCATGGATGGCGGCATGCGCCTTGAGCAGCGGCCAGGTGACGAAATGATCGCCGCCGAGCGTCAGCAGGAAGGCGCCGGACTTCAGGATCTTGGCCGCTTCACGTTCGATCGTGCCGGGTGTCTTCTGGTGATTGCCTGAATCGAGCAGGCAATCGCCATAGTCGACCACCGCCAGATGCTCGAACAAATCGCGTGAGAACGGATATTGCGGGTCGTTATCGAGGATCGCCGAGGCGCGGCGGATCGCCTGCGGCCCGAAGCGGGCGCCCGGCCGGTTGGTGACGGCGGCATCGAAGGGAATACCCCACACCACCGCGTCCGCGCCCTTCACGTCTTTTGTGTATTTGCGGCGCATGAACGACAGCGCGCCGGAATAGGTCGGCTCGAACGCGGCGCCCGTTTTGGAACGGGCGGTGAAGGCGTTGTCGATGTTGTTGTTCGCCATTACGGATCCTCGTTTTTCATCGGGGTGCAACAACTACAGAACCGGCACGGAAGATGCCAGTCACAGCTTGGCGAGACGGAATGGCGCTGCCCGAGTGCCACGGCAAGACAGGATTGTATCATCATGACGCAGACCGCGTTTCTCAACCCCACCCGTGTCGTGGCGTCGGCCCGCACCGGCACGGTCGCCGGCGAACGCTTCCTGGTGCTCGATTCGTGGCGCGGCATCTGCGCGCTTCTGGTGGCGCTGTTTCACTTTCCGACCGCTTCGACGATTTCGCAAAGCGCCTTCATCGGTTCGTCCTACCTGTTCGTCGATTTTTTCTTCGTCCTTTCCGGTTTCGTCATCGCCAGCAGCTACGGCGATCGGCTGAACCAGCCGGAACAGGTCGCGCGCTTCGCACTGGTCCGTTTCGGCCGCATCTACCCGCTGCATCTGCTCATGCTTGCCGCCTTCGCCGGCTTCGAGTTGCTGCGGCTGATGCTGCCGCAATTGCACGGCACCGGGGCTGCCCCCTTCAGCGGAGGCTTCGACCTCGGCAGCCTGCTTGCCAATCTTCTTCTGCTCCAGGGTGTCGGTTTCGAGGATCAATTGACCTGGAATGCGCCAAGCTGGAGCATTTCGGCCGAGTTCTTCGCCTATCTCCTGTTTGCCGGCGTGGTCTTCGTCGCCGGTGCGCGCGCCTGGATATGGTTCGTCGCCGCCGCCGTCACCGCGCCGCTGTTCCTGCTCGGCTTCTCGAATCATCATATGGATGTGTCCTTCGATTTCGGCTTCATCCGTTGCCTGTACGGCTTCTCGCTCGGCGCCTTGCTGGCCTGGTTTCAGCATGATTCCATTGCAGGGGCGCGACAGGCCCTCGCCAGGAGCGGCCCGCGGATGGACTGGACCCTTGCCGAAATCGTCATGGTGACCGTCATCGTGCTTTTCGTCTCGCTGGCGGGCGGCAATGATTTCGGCATCGCGGCACCCCTGGTGTTCGCGCTGGCGCTGTTCCTGTTCGCCCATGAGGGCGGCTGGATCAGCGCCCTGCTGAGAACCCCTTTCATGTTGACGCTCGGCGCGCTGTCTTACTCGATCTACATGGTCCACATTTTCGTCCAGGCGCGCCTGATCAACATCGCCGGGCTCGTCGAGCGCAAGCTCGGCCTCGGCCTGATGGGCGATTTCATGCTGCGCGGCCAGCCTGCCACCGGCTTCGGCGCCGGCTGGACGGGAGCATTGGCGATCGTCGTCATGCTCGCGGCCACCATTGCCGCCTCCTGGATCACCTGGCGTTTTGTCGAGATGCCGGCCATGGCGTGGTTCCGCCGGCTCTCGAAACGCATCTGACGCGCACTCCCCGCGAACAACCGCTAGCCGGCTTCGTTCACCTGGATGTCACGAGGGTCGCTTATCCCGATCTCGATCCGGCAAGGAGCGATTCTCGATGCGGACCATCTGGCTGAGCCTTCTGTGTTCCTCGGCACTTGCGGCCTTTTCTGGTCAGTCATTGGCCGGCGAGACCCGCGCCAGGCAGATTCTTGATCGCTTCGAGCACGCCAACCAGTGGCGCGACCACATCATGGTGGTCGCGCATCGCGCCGGCAGCATGCAGGCGGGCAAGACGCTCTACGCGGAAAATTCGATCGCCGCCGTGGAGGGGTCGATCGCCATGGGTGCAGAAATCGTCGAGGTCGATATCAGGCGCTCGAAGGACGGTGAGTTCGTTGTCATGCATGACAGCTGGCTCGACCGTACCACCACCTGCAAAGGCGAGGTGGTCAAGCGCACGCTGGCCGAACTCAAGAGCTGCAAGCTGGTGGTCGAAGGCACCGGTGCGGTGACGGGTGAAACAGTCTCGACGCTGCGCGAGATGCTGATGGCGACCAGGGACAGGATCCTCATCAACCTCGACAACAAGCTCGACGTCGGCGACCTCTCGGGCATGATCGCGGTGGCTCGCGATCTCGGCATGGCCGAGCAGGTTATCGTCAAGGAGAATTTGTGGAACCAGAACCGGATCACCACGGTCCAGGCGGCAATGACCGCTATCGGCGGCGGCTTCCAGTTCATGCCGATCATCGCCGATGACGCGGTGCGTGATGCCGGCTTCGCCCGGACGGTCGGCCATGCCTTTTCGCCGCGCGCAATCGAGCTGATCAACTGGCGGGCAGGCGCCGAGACGCTGACCGAGACCGGCGGGCCGTTGTTCAGCACGCGCATGCGCGCGGCCGCGGTCAGGGGCAACTGGCACATCTGGGCCGACACCTACGCCATCGCCAACAAGCCGGGCGGCTTCCTGGCCGGCGGCCGCGGCGACGAACTGGCGGTGCAGGCCAGCCTGCCGCGCGAAGTCTGGGGTTTTTGGGCCGATCGCGGCGCCACAATCATCCAGACGGACGAGCCGAAGGCAGCCATCGATTGGCTGGCTGCGAATGGTTTTCGCGTGTCTTATACAGATGGGGAGCGGCCGGTTGAGCCGGCGAATACGGCGAGCATCAATTAGAGGCTCGCCGCTGGAACAGCGATCTCCCCCCTTGAGGGGGAGATGGCCGGCAGGCCAGAGGGGGTCGCCGCGCACAGAGCGCCAACCTTCATCTGCCGCAGGAGGTCGCGCCCGGTCGTGCCGACCCCCTCTGTCGCCTTTGGCGACATCTCCCCCTCAAGGGGGGAGATTGGCTAGCTTCAAGCCGCTATCGCCATCCCATCCAACTCCTGAAGCACATCATCCGAAAGCTCCAGTTCGCCCGCAGCGAGGTTTTCCCGCAAATGTCCGACCGACGATGTGCCGGGAATCAGCAGGATGTTGGGCGCGCGGCGCAGCAGCCAGGCGAGCGCAACCTGCATTGGCGTGGCGCCGAGGCGTGTTGCGACGTCCGACAGGGTGGAGGATTGCAGCGGGTTGAAGCCGCCGAGCGGGAAGAACGGCACATAGGCGATGCCGTCGCGGGCAAGGTCGTCGATCAGGGCGTCGTCGCCGCGATGCGCAAGATTGTACTGATTCTGCACGCAGACGATCTCGGCGATACGGCGCCCTTCGGCGATCTGCGCCGGCGTCACGTTGCTCAGCCCGATATGCCTGACCAAACCTTTTTGCTGAAGCCCGGCCAGGACGGTGAGCGGCGCTTCGATCGATCCCTCGGCGGGGCCATGGGTATCGAACATGATGCGCAGGTTGACGACGTCGAGCACATCGAGCCCAAGATTGCTTAGATTGTCGTGCACCGCCAGGGTCAGCGCCTCGGGAGAGAAAGCCGGCAGCCAGGAGCCATCGGCCCCGCGCCGCGCGCCGATCTTGGTGACGATGACGAGATCGTCAGGGTAGGGCGCCAGCGCTTCGCGGATCAGCCGGTTGGTGACGTGCGGGCCGTAGAAGTCGCTGGTATCGATATGGTCGATCCCCTGCGCAATCGCCTCGCGCAGCACGGCCAATGCCGCGTCATGGTCCTTGGGCGGCCCGAACACGCCGGGCCCGGCGAGCTGCATGGCACCGTATCCGAGCCGCTTCACGGTATGACTGCCAAGCTTGAAGGTGGCGGGGGCGAAGGTGCCGGATTGTTGGATATTGGACATGATTGATCTCCTTTGAGGAGGCAGAGATAGGCGCTGCCCAACCTCGTGATAATCCGGTACAATCCACACAGGCCGTGCGGAATGGCGAACAATGATGGACCTCAGTGACCTGAACGCCTTCGTGGCGGTGGCGCGCGCCGGCGGTTTTCGCGATGGCGCGCGTGCGAGCGGCGGCAGCGCCTCCGGCTTGAGTGAGGCGGTGCGTCGCCTAGAAGCGCAGCTTGGCGTCAGGCTGTTCAATCGCACGACGCGCAGCGTTGTACCCACCGAGGCGGGCCTTAGCCTTCTGGAGCGGCTCGGCCCGGCGCTGTCGGAGGTGGAGGCGGCGCTGGACGTGGTGAACGGCTTTCGCGACAGGCCGGCGGGCTCGCTGCGTCTCAATGTGCCGGTCAGCGCCGCGCGGTTGATCTTGCCCGATATCGTGCCGGGTTTCCTCGCCGCCTATCCCGGCATCCGTCTGGAAGTGATCGCCGATGAGAACTTTGTCGATGTGCTGGCGGCCGGGTGTGACGCCGGCATCCGCTATGACGAGCGGCTGGAGCAGGACATGATCGCGGTGCCGATCGGACCGCGCGTGCAGCGCTTCGCCACCGCTGCCAGCCCTGCCTATCTTGCTCGTCATGGGCGGCCGCAACACCCGAGCGACCTGCTTGGCCACTCTTGCGTGCGCGGGCGCTTTGCCAGCGGTGCGATGCTGCCTTGGGAGTTCGAGCGCGACGGTGAGGTGGTGCGGGTCGATCCGACAGGGCCGCTGATCGTGCGGATCGGCGGCGCGACCGATCTTGCCGTCGATGCGGCCATCGCCGGCACCGGCATCATCGGCCTCTTCGAGGGCTGGCTTCGCCCCTACTTCGAAAGCGGCGCGCTTGAGCCCATTCTCGAACCGTGGTGGCCGAGTTTTCCCGGACCGTTCCTCTATTATCCCGGCCGGCGGCTGGTGCCGGCCCCGCTGCGGGCGTTCATCGACTATATCAAGGGCGGCAAGGCCTGACCTGTTTATGCCGGCGCCTTCACCCCACCCGGCGCTACGCGCCGACCTCCCCATCGAGGGGAGGTAGGGCGTCGCGCTCTTCTACCTCCCCTTAATGGGGAGGTCGCGCCGCAGGCGCGGGTGGGGTGACTGCCGAGCCGCAAACAAAAAGGCCGCCCGGGAGGCGGCCTTTTCGATTGTCTGAAGCTGCGAAGTGCTTAGCGCTTCGAGAACTGGAACGAACGACGGGCTTTCGCCTTGCCGTACTTCTTGCGCTCGACGACGCGGCTGTCGCGGGTCAGGAAGCCGCCCTTCTTGAGCACGGCGCGCAGCGTCGGCTCGTAATAGGTCAGCGCCTTGGAGATGCCGTGACGCACGGCGCCAGCCTGGCCGGAGAGACCGCCGCCGACAACGGTCGCGACGATGTCGTACTGGCCGGCGCGGTTGGAGGCGATGATCGGCTGGTTGAGGATCATCTGCAGGACCGGACGCGCGAAATAGGTCGCGAATTCCTTGTCGTTGACGATGATCTTGCCGGAACCCGGCTTCACCCAGACGCGCGCAATGGCGTTCTTGCGCTTGCCGGTGGCATAGGCGCGGCCCGACTTGTCGAGCTTCTGGACGTGGACGGGGGCTGCCGGCTGGGTATTGGTGTTGCCGGTGGCGGCGCCCAGTTCTGCGAGCGAGGAAAGCTCAGCCATCTTATGCGACCTTCTTGTTCTTGGCGTTCAGCTTGGCCACGTCGAGCACGACGGGCTGCTGTGCGACGTGCGGATGCTCGGCACCTGCATAGACGCGCAGGTTCTTCATCTGGCGACGGCCGAGCGGGCCACGTGGGACCATGCGCTCAACGGCCTTCTCGACGACACGCTCGGGGAAACGACCCTCGAGCAGCTGGCGCGCGGTGCGCTCCTTGATGCCGCCTGGGTGGCCGGTGTGCCAGTAATAGACCTTGTCGGTGAACTTCTTGCCGGTGAACACCACCTTGTCGGCATTGATGACAATGACGTTGTCGCCGTCGTCGACATGCGGGGTGAAGGTCGGCTTGTGCTTGCCGCGAAGATGATTGGCGATGACAGTGGCCAGACGACCGACGACGAGACCTTCGGCGTCGATCAGGATCCACTTCTTCACCACATCCGCAGGCTTCTGCGAAAAGGTTGTCATGTTTTCTGCTCTCGGTTCTGACCTTCATAAAAGAAGGCGTTTCTTGTTGCTTGGATTGTCGGAAGGACGCTGTCCGCCGCCAATAACAAAACGGCGGCCTTTGCGGGCCGCTGCTTCGTGAGGGCTTATAGGCGAGGGTGGTGATCGCGTCAAGGCGCGCGAAAAGGAGAATATCTGACAAAATGCGGCGAAAACAATAAGTTAAGTGAAAGGTATTATTTTACCACATCGCCATTCCGCTTCGGCGGGATCGAATAGGTGCCGGCGGCGTGCGCCACCGTGTGCCCGTCCGGGCCGGCAACGATGTCGATGTCGAACACCATCAGGCTCTTGCCCAGCTTCAGGATGCGGCAGTGGCCGTCGATCGGTCCGGCCTCGGCCTTGCGCACGAAATTGATGTCGAGGTTGACGGTAACGGAAAGCGCATCCGGCCCGGCATGGCTGAGCACGCAGACGTAGCCGCCAATGTCGGCCAGCGTGAACAGCGAAGGGCCGGACACCGTGCCGCCCGGACGCAAGTGCCGCTCGCCGGCGTTGAGCCGCACGGTGCAGCCGCCGGGGAACACGTCGATCGCCTCGAAATATTTGAACTGCTCGTTGAGCTGCGGATAGACGGTCTCCATCAGCGCATTGACTTGTTGCGCGGTCAGAACCGGCTTCAAATTGGTTTGGGCGGGCATGTCGGTCTCTCGTTTTGGCCGACCTGTATGGGCGCGGCGCGGCATTTCTGACAACCTTCGTCCCCTGGCGCAAGCGATCGGTGTTGGACGAAACCTGATCCGGTATTAGATACTCTGGCAGCCCAGGCGGAATCGCGGAGACCTTATCCATGGCCGAAATCCTTGCCATCAAGCCTGCCGCCGTTGAAGGTCCGGTTGTTGCACAACTGGACAAGGGCGTGCTGCGCCTGACGCTCGCCAATCCGCCAGCCAACGCGCTGTCGCTGGCGGTGATGGCGGCGCTGACGGCCGAACTCGAGCGCGCCAAGGCCGACAAGGCCGTTCGCGTCATCGTTTTGTCGGCGGCCGGCAAGGTGTTCTGCGCCGGCCATGATCTCAAGGAAATGACGGCGCGCCGCACTGACGCCGATCATGGCAAGACCTTCTTCGCAGAGACGTTTGCCGCTTGTGCGACGCTGATGCAGGCCATCGTGCGCCATCCCTTGCCTGTCATCGCGGAAGTCGACGGCCTGGCCACCGCCGCCGGGCTGCAACTGGTCGCCAGCTGCGATCTGGCGATCGCCTCACATGAGGCTACCTTCTGCACGCCGGGCGTCAATATCGGGCTGTTCTGCTCGACGCCGATGGTGGCGCTGTCGCGCAACGTTTCGCGCAAGCATGCCATGGAGATGCTGCTGACCGGAGAGACGATCGATGCGGCGACCGCCAAGGAGTTCGGCCTGGTCAACCGCGTTGTGCCGCGCGAATACCTGAATCAGATCGTCACCAAATACGCGCAAACCATTGCTTCCAAATCATCTTTGGTGGTCAAGACCGGCAAGGAAGCCTTTTACGCCCAGGCTGAAATGGGCCTCGCGGACGCCTATGCCTATACCGGCCGGATCATGGTCGAGAACATGCTTGCGCGCGACGCGGAGGAGGGCATCGGCGCCTTCATCGGCAAGCGCAAGCCGGAATGGAAGGACGAGTAAGGAGAACGTCATGGAACCGCGCATCTCCATCATCACCATTGCTACCGATGATCTAGACCGCGCCATGCGCTTCTACGAAGAGATGGGCTTGAAGCGGCATGCCGGCATCACCGACGGGGTCGCCTTCTTCCAGATGGGCGGCGTCATCCTCGGCCTGTTCCCGCGCGCCAGCGCAGAAGAGGATTCCGGCATCGCCTTCGCCGCGGCGCCATCGGCGGTCTACCTCGCCTACAACACTCGTTCCGACGCCGAAGTCGACGACGTGCTCGCCAGGGCGGAAAAAGCCGGCGGCCGCATCGTCAAGCCGGCCGGCCGGGCCTTTTGGGGCGGCTGGTACGGCTATTTCGCCGACGCCGACGGGCATGTCTGGGAAGTGGCGCACAATCCTGCCTTTCCGATCGCGGAAGACGGCACGATTTCGCTACCTGGCTGATGGCCCATCGCAAGCAGCTGACGCGGCTAAAGGCTCCCTATCTGAAGCGCATCCTGCTGGACGCCGAGCGCGTGGCGGACTGGGAGAAATATCCCTGGAACCTGCCGCTGTTTCGCGGCCATGAGTTCGAACTCGAATTCGCCACGCCGATCACCATCATTGTCGGCGAGAACGGCACCGGCAAATCGACGCTGCTCGAGGCGATCGGCGCACTGGCCGGCTATGACGAAGCCGGCGGCGGCAAGGGATATATGCCAGTCGACCATTCCAGCGCTATCGACAAGAGTGGTGCTGCGTTGGCCAACGCATTCCGTGGTCACTGGCTGCCGAAAGTCACCGCCGGCTGGTTCTTTCGCGCCGAATCCTTCTACTCCGTGGCCCGCTATCTCGATCAGGCAGCGCTGGAGTCTGGCGGGGCGCCGCCGGACTTCCTGTCCTGGTCGCATGGCGAGGGCTTTATCCGATTTTTCGAGGAGCGCTGCCGCAGGCAGGGCATCTACATCCTTGACGAACCCGAGAGCGCACTGTCGCCGACGCGACAGATCGAGCTGCTCAAGATGCTGCGGCGCATGGACCAGTCGGGCACCGCGCAAGTGATCATGGCGACGCATTCGCCGCTGCTGATGGCTTGTCCCGGCGCGCGGCTGTTCCGCATCAGCCGCTTCGGGCTCGACCCGACCGATTTCAGCGATACCGATCATTTTCGCATGATGCGCGACTTCTGTACCGATCCGCAGGCGTTCATGGAGGAAGCGCTGCGGGAGGATGACGCGTGAGCGCCGGCGACGATGATCTCAACTGGCGCGTCGAGCAGGCATGCCGCGAAGGCTGGCCGGCGGCGACCGGGGCGGTCTTTGATGGCTGGCTCCTGCGGCGATCGGGCGGACGGATTCGGCGCACCAATTCGGCCAATCCCTTGCGCGGCCAGCGTGGCGCGCCGGATGCTGTCATCGGCGCCGCCGAGTCCTTCTACATCGGCCACGGCCAGACGCCCTTGTTTCGGGTTCCCGACATCGCCGGCGAGCTCGAAGCCATACTCGACCATCGCGGATACCAGCCGGAAGGCGGCACGATCCATCTCCATGCCGGGATCGGCGACCTGGCTGAAGTCCGCGATGAGCAGGTCACCGTTTCGAAAGTGCCGGGCGAGGACTGGCTCGCGGCGCGGTTCCGCATGGGGACCTTTGACGACGCCGAGTGCCGCATCTTTCGCGAGATGACCGGGCTGATCGTCGGCGACCGGGCGTTCGTATCCTGTGAACGCGACAGCGAAATTGCCGCCTTGGCCTATGGCGTCATCCGCAATGGCCTGCTTGTGGTGGAATCGGTTGAAACCGATTGCCGTTTCAGGCAGCAAGGTCTGGGCCGCAAGACTGTCGGCGGCCTCATCGGCTGGGCGCGGCGGGCAGGGGTTCACGCCGCATGCTTGCAGGTGGTGGTCGACAACACGCCGGCTCGCGCTCTCTATGCCTCGCTTGGGTTCAGCCGTGAACTTTACCGATACCACTACCGCAGGAAGCCGCATGAACCACGATAGCTACGACAACACCTACATCGCCGGCATCCTCAATTCGGTGAAGACCATCGCCATGGTCGGCGCGTCCGCCAACGATGTGCGGCCAAGCTATTTCGTGCTGAAATATCTGCTGGCCAAGGGATTTTCGGTGTTTCCGATCAATCCTGGCCAGGCCGGCAAGGAGATCCTCGGCCGGATGACCTATGCGAGGCTCGCCGATATTCCCGAGCCGATCGACATGGTCGATGTCTTTCGCGCGCCGGCGGCGGTGCCCGGCATCGTCGACGAGGCGTTGCGTCTCGATCCCTTGCCGAAAGTCATCTGGATGCAGCTTGGCGTTCGCCATGACGAGGCCGCCGCGCGCGCCGAGGCGGTGGGCATCAAGGTGGTGATGAACCGCTGCCCCAAAATCGAATACGGCAAGCTGTCCGGCGAGATCGGCTGGACCGGCGTCAATTCCGGCGTGCTGTCGTCGAAGAAGCCGCTGATGCGGTCGGGATTCCAGAGTTTTGGCGTGCGCCAGAAGTAGGACACGTCGCTAAAAGTGCGCGGCGGTTTTGGGATAACGACGTGCACCAAAAGCAAGGCCTGATGCGCAATGCGCCTTGGGCGCAAAATTATTCCTTAGCCCAGTGCATTTTCTCGGGCCTCGGCCGCAGATCGTTCGCCGAAGGGCATTTTCTTCTTTGCATTCGCGCTCATGCTTCGCCAAGAATGCCCGGCGATTTCAAGAGTTTCAAAAGGGAGGTTTTCAGTGACCCGCACGCCAGGTTTCAACACGCTCGCCGTCCATGCCGGTGCCAAGCCCGATCCAGCGACCGGCGCGCGTGCCACGCCGATCTACCAGACGACCTCCTTCGTCTTCGACGATGCCGACCATGCCGCGTCGCTGTTCGGGCTCAAGGCCTTCGGCAACATCTACACCCGCATCATGAATCCGACGCAGGCGGTGCTGGAAGAGCGCATGGCGGCCCTCGAAGGCGGCACGGCGGCACTCGCGGTCGCTTCCGGCCACGCCGCGCAGGTGATCGTATTCCACAATCTGATGCAGCCGGGCGACAATTTCGTTGCCGCCAACAAGCTTTATGGCGGTTCGATCAACCAGTTCGGCCATGCCTTCAAGAATTATGGCTGGGAGGTGCGCTGGGCCGACACCAACGACATCTCGACCTTCGAGAGCCAGATCGACGACAGGACCAAGGCGATCTTCATCGAGAGCCTGGCCAATCCGGGCGGCACCTTCGTCGATATCGAGAAGATCGGCGACATCGCGCGCAAGCATGGCCTGCCGCTGATCGTCGACAACACGCTGGCTTCGCCCTACCTGATCCGGCCGATCGAGCATGGCGCCGACATCGTCGTCCATTCGCTGACCAAGTTCATCGGTGGCCACGGCAATTCGATCGGTGGCGCCATCGTCGACGGCGGCACCTTCGACTGGTCGAAGTCGGGCAAATACCCGATGCTGTCGGAACCGCGCCCCGAATATGGCGGCCTCGTCCTGCACGAAACCTTCGGCAATTTCGCCTTCGCCATTGCCGCGCGCGTGCTCGGCCTGCGCGATCTCGGGCCGGCGATCTCGCCCTTCAACGCCTTCCTCATCTTGACCGGCCTGGAAACCCTGCCGCTGCGCATGCAGCGCCATTGCGACAATGCCGTCACCGTTGCCGCCTGGCTGTCCAACCATCCCAAGGTCGCGTCGGTGAACTATCCAGGCCTGCCGACCGACAAGAACAATGCGCTGCAGAAGAAATACTCGCCGCAGGGCGCCGGTGCCGTGTTCACCTTCGCTCTCAAGGGCGGCTATGACGCCGGCGTGAAATTCGTCGAGGCGCTCGAGCTGTTCTCGCACCTGGCCAATGTCGGCGACACCAAGTCGCTGGTCATCCACCCGGCTTCAACCACGCACCGCCAGCTTTCCGACGAGCAGAAGGTCAAGGCCGGCGCAGGACCGGACACGGTGCGGCTTTCCATCGGCATCGAGGACGTCAACGACATCGTCGCCGACCTCGAACAGGCGCTAGCCAAGGTCTGACCGATCATGAGCGAGTCAAAATTTCTTGCCATCGGCGTCGACACTGTCGACGCCGAACAGGGCGCGCCGGCGCCGGATCGGCTGATCTCGGGCGATCCCAAATTCCGCACCTGGAATGTCGAGGAGCGCGACGGCGGCCTTTACGCCGGCATCTGGGAATCGACCCCGGGCAAATGGCGCATCGTCTATGACGAATGGGAGTTCTGCCACATCCTGTCCGGCCTGTCGGTGATCGCGGAAGACGGCGGGCAGGCACGCACCGTCAAGGCCGGCGACAGCTTCGTGCTCAGGCCCGGCTTCAAAGGCAGCTGGGAAGTGCTTGAAACGACTCGCAAGGAGTATGTGATCAAGCTCTGATGCATGTCGCCCAAAGTGGCCCGGTTTTGGGAGAACGACATGCATAGAAACAAGGGCCTAAAGCGCGTCGCGTTTTAGGCATCGACGCTGATCAGACGATGCGATCGATATCGCTGTCCGAGAATCCGTAACGCGCCATCATCCGCCGGTGCCAGTCGCTGCCCACCAATTCATCGAGGCAAGCATCGATGCGCCGGAGCAGGGCTGAATTGCCTTTGCCGATCGCGAAGGCACCGGCCGACGGCTGCTTTTCAACCGGGGGAACCTCGACAAGCCCAAGCGGCATATCGGGCCGCTGCGCCAGATAACCTCGATGCGCCATCGCAACGCTGGCGTAGGCGTGCACCGCGCCGCTGGCCACTGCGTCCGCCGCATCCGCCTGCGTTGCAAACGTCCTGACCTGCTCGGATGCGATTCCGTTGTGCAACGCCGTAAGATGCTGAACCTGATCGGTTATGACACCAATCAACACTGTCCGGTCCTCGGCAATGGATTGGTAGCCGCGAAAGCCACGCGGATTGTGTTTCGCGACCAGCAACCCGTCCTGCAGCGCCCAGATCGGCCGTGTAAAGTCGACAAGCTGCCTGCGCTCTTCGGAGACGAACAGGCCGGTCGTCATGGTCCAACGGCCCTCGACCAATCCCGGCAGCAGTTCAGCGAATTCGGTTTCGATCGGCTTAAAGCTCGCCAATCCGAGCATGTCACCGAGCCTGCGCGCAAGCTCGACGTCACAGCCTGAGACCTCGCCCAATGCACCTGCAAAGCAGAATGGCGGCTCTTCCAGGAAGGCGAATTTCAATTCAGTCATGTCAGGCAAGCCGGCGCCATCCTATTTCCCCGGGACAGTCTGAGGTAGCCCCGGCTTGTGGCCGTCAGAGGCCGACGGCGAGCGTTTCCAGCCCATGGAAGTGGTAAGTGTCGCGGAAGCGCGCCTCTTCGGCAAGATGCAGCTTCGGATGCCGTTCGAACAAGGTTTTCAGCGACACCTGCAATTCGAGCCGGGCGAGCGGCGCGCCGATGCAGAAATGGATACCGGCGCCGAAGGAGACGTTCTTCTGGTCGGCACGGTCGGGCCGGAAGGCGAGGGGATCGGCGAAGGCGCGTGGGTCATGATTGGCCATGCCCAGCAGCAGCCCGATCGTCTGGCCCGGCTGCACGACGATGCCGGGCGCGACCTCGATCTCCTGATAGGCATAGCGCGCGAACATGTGCAGCGGCGCGTCGAAGCGCAGGCATTCCTCGACCGTTGCCGCGGTCGCCTCGGGCGAACCGAAGAAGCGGCTGACATCGCCGCCTTGCAAAAGGATCGAGCGGACGGCATTGCCGGTCTGATGCACGGTCGCTTCATGGCCGGCATTGAGCAGCAGGATCGCCGAGGACACCATCTCGTCCTCCGACAGCCTCTCACCGTCCTCCTGCGCCGAGATCAGCAGCGACAAAAGGTCGTCGCCGGGATTCCGGCGTCGCTGGGTGACGTAGCCTCGCAGGAAATCGGCAAATTCGCGGGCGGCGCGGTTGGCCGTCTCTTCGATCGCGCGTGTGCGGCCATGCATGTACATGGCAACCATCTGGTGCGACCAGTCGAGCAGTTGCGGCCCCATTTCGACCGGGACGCCGAGCATTTCGGCAATGATGGTGATCGGCAAGGGCGCCGCGAAAGCAGGCAACAGGTCGACCGTCTTGCCTGGTTCGAAACGGTCGATCAACTCGTTGGCCAAAGCCTCGACACGCGGCCGCAGCCGTTCGACCTGGCGCGAGACGAAGGCGCGGTTGACCAGTGTTCTCAGCCGCGTGTGCACCGGCGGCTCCAGTTCCAGCATCGAATTGGCTTCGACGCCGTCGAAGGCCTTGAGATGGCTGCGGTCCTGTCCAATGCCGCGGCTGTCTGGAGTGCCGGCCGGGTTCTGCCGGCCGAAGCGGCGATCGCGCAGCAGCCGGTTGACGTCGTCGAAACCGCCAAAGCACCAGAAGCCGAATTCTTCCCAGAAGAATGCATTCGATACGCCGTGCAGGAAAGCATAGGCATCATAAGGGTCTTGAAAAAAGGCCGGCTCGTGCGGGTCGAGCCGCAGATGTCGAGTGGCTGGATCAAAGGCCAGGGCGGTAGGCGTCAATTTGCTCATGCCAGACCAATAGCGCGGCTTGCCAGCCTGGTTCCAGACCGTATGTTGGCGCCCGCAATCCAATATGTTGAGCCAGCCGACCGGCTGCGGAAAGTCTGATTTGATGAAGGTGATCGTTGTCGGTGCGGGTATTGCCGGTCTCTCGACGGCGTGGTCGCTGGTTAAGGCCGGCCACGGCGTTTCGATCGTCGAGCAAGGGCCGATCCCAAACCCGATGGCCGCGTCGGGCGACCATCATCGCATCATCCGCCGCGCCTACCGCGCGGGGACCGGCTATGGCCGGCTGATCACCGAAGCCTACCAGGCCTGGGACGAGATGTGGGCCGATCTCGGCGAAAGCCACCTCGATCCCAGAGGATTTGTCTGCATTTCGCGCGAGCCGGGCGACGAGGCCGAGGAATATCGCGAGGGTCTGGAAGAAGGCAATTTTCCGTTCGAATTGCTGGAGCCGGATGCAGCCGTGATGCGCTGGCCGTTTCTGGAAGCCGGGTCGTTTCGCTACGCCTATTTCTCAACCGAAGGCGGCGCCCTGCATTGCCGCAAGATCGCGTCCGGCCTGGCAAAGTGGCTGCGCGCCAACGGCGCCAATGTCTACGAAAATAGCAAGGTCGTCGAAGTCGACGCCGAAGCCGGCCACATCGTGCTCGAAAGCGGTGAGACCATGCAGGCCGACCGCATCGTTGTCGCCGCCGGCGCCTGGGTGCTAAAACTGTTTCCGGAGCTGGACGGCGAGCTGAAGACCTATCGAACCGCACTTGCCTATGTCGAACCGCCGGCCGACCTCGAGGCGGCCTGGCAGGCGGCACCGGTCGTCCTCGATGTCGGCGGCGCGATCGACGGCTATGTGATCCCGCCCTCCGGCGGCGCCGGCATGAAATTCGGGTCCGGGCTGCACAGGGTGCCGACCAGCGACGCCGATTGGAACCGTCAGCCGGTGGCGGGCGAGGGCGAGGCGATCCGCAACCTGTTTTCGCCGCCGATCGACCGCATCGCGGAGTATCGTGTGACCGAGGTCGTCACCTGCGCCTACACTTTCACATCAGACGAAAAATTCATGGCGCATGAAAAGGGCAAATGCCTTGTTGTCTCGGCATGCTCCGGCCACGGCTACAAGTTCGGCGCGGCGGTCGGCAGGCGCGTTGCCGCTGCTGTCGGCGATGGGGATATTGCCGGCTTGAAGGCATGGCTGCGGGCGGAGGTCGCCTGAGCGCCGCCGGGGGTGACCTAATTCTGGCAATGCCTGGGAATATGCACCCGCCGCCAGCCCGATGAACCCTCGCGAACCAGCACACGACGCGCGACGGTCTGGTAGGAGGCGGGAACATCGATGATGCGCCTTTGCTCCGGCCGCACCAGCACCTCCTGGGCGATCCTGTCGTATTGTGCGGGGATGACCACGCGCCGCGTGCGTTCGGGCTGGATCACCACGGTTTTGGCAACACGTTCGTAGCGCGCCTTGTGCCAGACCTTGCACAGCACTTTGCGGCCATGGATGACGCGCCATTCCCAGGAATAGCCGCCGCCATCGATTCGGACCGTACGGTAGACCGTGCGGGTGACGGCCGGCACGATCTGGTAGGTCACTTGCGCCGGAACGGTCATCACGACGCGCTCGCGCGTGCCATAGATAGGGGCGATATAGTCGACCTGCTGACCGGGCGGACTGATCATCACGTCTTCATAGACCGTGTCGTAGACGGCCGGACTGCGGACCGGCTCATAACATTCGACGGCGCGGCCGCCGGCCGCCGTCTGCGAAATCGTGCCGAGCATGGTCAGCCCGGCGATGATGAAGCATGCGGTTTTCCCGGGCATGACACTTCCCCTGTTGAACTCTACGCATAAGTTCAACGCTGAATTGTAGAGGAAGCCGTCTCGGAAAAAAGCGGTTTCGGCGCATTTCGTTAAGTGACGCGGTTAAGAAACTGCTACCTTGCGCGGCCGGCCATGCGGCTCCAGACCCGCGGAAGCATCCGCCGCCGCGAATCCTTGGTCAGAAAGCTTGATTCGACTTACCCAGATGGCTAGGAGGGGTCGGCCTTGCACAAGGATGAGCCGGCATCCTATTTACGGAATAACGATCCAGAACCGATTCTGCCCGATCTGCCGGCATTCCCGGCGCCGGAATCCCACCGCGAGATAAGAGATATCTGATGAAGAACCCCGTCGAAACCTACATGAACCTCGTTCCGATGGTGGTCGAACAGACCAATCGCGGCGAGCGGGCCTACGACATTTTCTCGCGCCTCCTCAAGGAGCGCATCATTTTCATCACCGGTCCGGTCGAGGACGGCATGGCGACGCTGGTCTGCGCGCAGCTTTTGTTCCTCGAAGCCGAGAATCCGAAGAAGGAAATCAATCTCTACATCAATTCGCCGGGCGGCGTCGTCACCTCGGGCATGGCGATCTACGACACCATGCAGTTCATCAAGCCGGCCGTGTCGACGCTCTGCATCGGCCAGGCGGCTTCGATGGGTTCGCTGCTCCTGACCGCCGGTCACAAGGACATGCGCTTTGCCACGCCGAACGCCCGCATCATGGTTCACCAGCCTTCCGGCGGCTTCCAGGGCCAGGCGTCCGACATCGAGCGCCATGCCCTGGATATCATCAAGCTGAAGCGTCGCCTCAACGAGGTCTACGTCAAGCACACCGGCAAGAGCTACGAAGAGATCGAGAAAACGCTCGACCGCGACCATTTCATGACCGCCGACGAAGCCAAGGATTTCGGCCTCATCGACAAGGTCATTTCGTCGCGCGAGGCGGCCGAAGGGGCGCTGGCATAAAGGCAAGTTGGCAGTTGGATGGCACCATCACGCGCTTTTGGCGCGTCTTGCGGCATTTCGGCCACAATTGGCTGTTCCCTCGGGGGACAGGATTGCCTACGTTAAGGCTATGTTGAGTTTCGGCGGCTTAGCTTTATGCGGGGTTGTCGCGAATCATTGCCACGTTTTCTGATTTGTGTTTCGTACGGAATGCGTTGCGGGAGCCGGGACACACTGGCGGCGGCGGATTCCCGCGATAGATAGAGTATGCGCCCTTTCAGCCAGACCATCGGCGGGCGGCCATGAAAGGACATGAAAATGAGCAAGGTCGGCAACAACAGCGGCGATTCCAAGAACACGCTTTACTGCTCGTTTTGCGGCAAAAGCCAGCACGAAGTGCGCAAGCTGATCGCCGGTCCGACGGTCTTCATCTGCGACGAGTGCGTCGAACTCTGCATGGACATCATCCGTGAAGAGAACAAGACCTCGATGGTGAAGTCGCGCGAAGGCGTGCCGACACCGCAGGAGATCCTCAAGGTTCTCGACGATTATGTCATCGGTCAGCCCTACGCCAAGCGCGTGCTGTCGGTGGCGGTCCACAATCACTACAAGCGCCTCGCGCATGCCGGCAAGAACAACGATGTCGAACTGGCGAAGTCCAACATCCTTTTGATCGGCCCGACCGGTTGCGGCAAGACGCTGCTCGCGCAGACGCTGGCCCGCATCATCGACGTGCCCTTCACCATGGCTGACGCGACGACGCTGACCGAAGCCGGCTATGTCGGCGAGGACGTCGAGAACATCATCCTGAAGCTGTTGCAATCGGCCGACTACAATGTCGAGCGGGCCCAGCGCGGCATCGTCTACATCGACGAGATCGACAAGATTTCGCGCAAGTCGGACAATCCCTCGATCACCCGCGACGTGTCGGGCGAGGGCGTGCAGCAGGCGCTTCTGAAGATCATGGAAGGCACCGTCGCCTCCGTGCCGCCGCAGGGCGGCAGGAAGCACCCGCAGCAGGAGTTCCTGCAGGTCGACACAGCCAACATCCTGTTCATCTGCGGCGGCGCCTTCGCCGGGCTGGACAAGATCATCTCTGATCGCGGCCGCAAGACCTCGATCGGCTTCGGCGCGGTCGTCGCTTCGCCGGAGGATCGCCGCACTGGCGATGTCTTCCGCCTGGTCGAGCCCGAGGATCTGTTGAAGTTCGGTCTTATCCCCGAATTTGTCGGCCGTCTGCCGGTCCTGGCGACGCTGGAAGACCTCGACGAACCGGCGCTGATCCAGATCCTGACCGAGCCGAAGAACGCGCTGGTCAAGCAGTATCAGCGGCTGTTCGAAATGGAGAATGTCGATCTGACCTTCCACGAGAACGCTCTTTCGGCGATCGCCAAGCGCGCCATCGAGCGCAAGACCGGCGCGCGCGGCCTGCGTTCGATCATGGAGGCGATCCTGCTCGACACGATGTTCGAGCTTCCCGCGCTCGAAGGCGTGCGCGAAGTGGTGATTTCGGAGGAGGTGGTGACCGGCAGTGCCCGGCCGCTCTACATCTACTCCGAGCAGAAGGAAAAGAAGGGCAATGTCAGCGCCTGACATGATGAGCCCGCAGCGAAATTCTGAAACGGCGCCGCAAGGCGCCGTTTTGCTGTCACACAGGGCTTTTGCGCGGCGTACGGCTTGGCGTCGCAAATGTGTCACTCGCGGACGGGTTGGAAGTGCGGATTTGGACACGCCCCTTGATCTTTGGGGGTCGTGCATCCAACTAACTGGAGAAGGCCGAGGTGCCCGATTTCTGTGCTGTAAAACTCCCGTCATAAACGGTGGTAGGCGGAACGATCCCCGGTCGTTAATATAAGATTCGCGGTTGGCTGATTGGCGGCCGCGACATGAAAGGTTGGACAATGGCCAAAGTATCCAAGGCACCCAGCGACGGCGTCTTCGCAGTTCTCCCACTGCGCGACATCGTGGTGTTCCCGCACATGATCGTGCCGCTCTTCGTCGGGCGTGAGAAGTCGATCAAGGCGCTGGAAGAGGTGATGGGTCAGGAAAAGCAGATCCTGCTTGCCACCCAGATGAATGCCGCCGACGACGATCCCGAGCCCGATGCCATCTTCGACATCGGCACGCTCGCCAATGTGCTGCAATTGCTCAAGCTGCCCGACGGCACCGTCAAGGTTCTGGTCGAAGGCGCTTCGCGTGCGAAAATCGTCTCGTTCACCGACCGTCCCGACTTCCACGAGGCCCGCGCCGCGGCGCTGGTCGAGCCGGACGAGGAAGAGGTCGAGGTTGAGGCGCTGGCGCGTTCGGTCGTCACCGACTTCGAGAACTACGTCAAGCTGAACAAGAAGATCTCGCCCGAAGTGGTGGGTGCAGCCAGCCAGATCGACGACTATTCCAAGCTCGCCGACACGGTCGCCTCGCATCTCGCCATCAAAATCCCTGAGAAGCAGGAAATGCTGGCCACGCTCTCGGTCAAGGAGCGGCTGGAAAAGGCTATGGGCTTCATGGAAGCCGAAATCTCCGTCCTGCAGGTGGAGAAGCGCATCCGCTCGCGCGTCAAGCGCCAGATGGAGAAGACGCAGCGCGAATACTACCTCAACGAGCAGATGAAGGCGATCCAGAAGGAGCTCGGCGAGGGCGAGGACGGCCGCGACGAGGCCGCCGAGATCGAGGCGCGCATCAAGAAGACCAAGCTCTCCAAGGAGGCCCGCGAAAAGGCGGAAGCCGAGTTGAAGAAGCTCCGGACGATGTCGCCGATGTCGGCTGAATCGACCGTCGTGCGCAACTACCTCGACTGGATCCTGTCGATCCCGTGGGGCAAGAACTCCAAGGTCAAGCAGGACCTGGCGTTCGCGCAGAACGTGCTCGACACTGATCATTTCGGCCTCGACAAGGTCAAGGAGCGCATTGTCGAGTATCTCGCCGTGCAAAGCCGCCAGAAGAAGCTGAAGGGGCCGATCCTGTGCCTCGTCGGCCCTCCCGGCGTCGGCAAGACCTCGCTCGGCAAGTCGATCGCCAAGGCGACTGGTCGCGAATTCATCCGCATGGCGCTTGGCGGCGTGCGTGACGAGGCCGAGATCCGTGGTCACCGGCGCACCTATATCGGCTCGATGCCCGGCAAGGTCATCCAGTCGATGAAGAAGGCCAAGAAGTCCAACCCGCTCTTCCTGCTCGACGAGATCGACAAGATGGGCCAGGACTTCCGTGGCGATCCGTCATCGGCGTTGCTTGAGGTCCTCGATCCGGAACAGAACTCGACGTTCATGGACCATTACCTCGAGGTCGAATACGACCTGTCGAGCGTCATGTTTGTGACGACGGCGAACACGCTGAACATCCCGGCGCCCTTGATGGACCGCATGGAGATCATCCGTATCGCCGGCTACACCGAGGACGAGAAGATCGAGATCGCCAAGCGGCACCTGATGCCGAAGGTGATCCGCGATCACGCGCTGCAGCCGAAGGAGTTTTCCGTCGGTGAGGACGCGATCCGCGCCATCGTCCAGACCTACACCCGCGAAGCGGGCGTCAGGAGCCTGGAGCGCGAGCTGATGAAGCTCGGGCGCAAGGCGGTGACCGAGATCCTGAAGACGAAGAAGAAGACGGTGAGCATCACGGCGGAGAACCTCTCCGATTACCTTGGTGTGCAGCGCTACCGCTTCGGCCAGGTCGAGGCTGACGATCAGGTCGGTGTCGTTACAGGTCTTGCCTGGACGGAAGTCGGCGGCGAACTGCTGACGGTCGAAGGCGTCATGATGCCCGGCAAGGGCCGCATGACGGTGACCGGCAACCTGCGCGACGTGATGAAGGAATCGATTTCGGCGGCGGCCTCGTATGTCCGCTCGCGCGCCGTCGATTTCGGCATCGAGCCGCCGCTGTTCGACAAGCGCGACATCCACGTGCACTTGCCGGAAGGCGCCACGCCGAAGGACGGCCCGTCTGCGGGTGCTGCCATGGCGACAGCCATTGTGTCGGTACTGACGGGTATTCCGGTCCGGGCGGATGTGGCGATGACCGGTGAGATAACGCTTCGCGGCCGCATCTTGCCGATCGGCGGGCTCAAGGAGAAGCTGCTCGCCGCGCTGCGCGGCGGCATCAAGAAGGTGCTGATCCCGGAAGACAATGCCAAGGATCTGGCGGAGATCCCGGACAACGTGAAGAACGGCATGGAGATCATTCCGGTCTCACGTGTCGGCGAGGTGTTGCGCCACGCGCTGGTGCGTATGCCGGAGCCGATCGAATGGGTCGAACCGGTCAATCCGCCGGCCTCGACAGACAGTGCCGACGACGCTGGAAAGTCCCTGGCGCATTAGAGCGCCGGGCGTCCATCTGGACGCACAAAGGACGCTCTAACGCTCGGACTTGCGCATGGCCCTTTCCGAAAACCGGCTACGGTTTTCGAGGCTATGCGTTGGTTTTCGTCAAGGTTGCAGCGCACAAACGGAGAGCCGGGCCTAGAGCCCGGCTTTTTCATGTGAAAAACCCAGCATTTCCGGGCTTTTTCCGCTTTTTTCCTGCCTTTTCGACTTGGTTGCGGGAGCGCTTCTTTCTAAAGTCCGTTTCCTGCCGGATGAGTCGATAGTTCCGGTGTTCTCATGGAAGGGAATTTTTATGAACAAGAACGAACTGGTGTCCGCTGTCGCCGACGCCGCGAGCATTTCGAAGGGTGACGCGCAGTCGGCGGTCGATGCGGTATTTTCCGTGATCACCGGCGAACTGAAGAAGGGCGGCGATGTCCGGCTTGTCGGCTTTGGCAATTTCTCCGTGTCAAAGCGTGCGGCGTCGACCGGCCGCAATCCTCAGACCGGCGCCGAAGTGAAGATCCCGGCGCGCACCGTGCCGAAGTTCTCGGCCGGCAAAGGCCTCAAGGACGCAGTCAACTAAGCGTTTTTTCTTTTCAGAGACCTCAGAAAAGCCGGGCTTGCCCGGCTTTTCATTTTGGCGCCCTACGCGGGTACATGCGACCAGAAAAGCCGGGCTTGCCCGGCTTTTCATTTTTGTGCCCGACGCTGACGCGACGGCGGCCGGCTTACGCGGTCGGCGCCTCGGTGCGCATAAGACCTTCCTTCTTGAGATCGGCCCAAAGCGCTGGGGGCAGTTTCGCATCGAGCAGCGAGCGATTGCTCTCGACTTCGCTCGGCCGCTGGCCACCGGGGACCACCGAGACGACCGAGGGGTGCAGCAGCGGGAATTGCAGGGCGGCCTCGATCAGCCTGACACCATGACGCTTGCAGACGTTTTCGATCCCGGCGACCCGATCGAGTATGTCCTTCGGCGCTTCCGAGTAGTTGTAGTAGGCGCCGGGCTTCGGTCCGGTCGCCAGGATGCCGGAGTTGTAGGGGCCGCCGAGAACGATGCCGATGCCGCGTGCCTGGCAGAGCGGCAGGAAGGACGTCAGCGCCTCCTGTTCCAGGAGCGTATAGCGTCCGGCCAGCAGGAACAGGTCGAAGTCGCCGCGCTCGGCCAGCGTCTGCGCGACCTGCCACTCGTTGATGCCGCCACCGAACGCCTTGATCACGCCCTGGTCGCGCAGCGAAAGCAAGCCGTAATAGCCCGAGCGCATGAACTCCTCGATGCGCCGGTCGGAGGCTTCCTTGCTGCCATGCGTGAAGATGTCGACATCGTGGACGAAGAGGATGTCGATCCGGTCGACGCCGAGGCGCTCAAGCGAGGCTTCGAACGAGCGCATGACACCGTCATAGCTGTAGTCGTACACCTCGCGGCGTGACGGCGTGTCGAAGAACTTGCCGATGCCGGTGCGCTCTTCGGGCGGGCAGGCGCGCATGATGCGGCCGACCTTGCTCGACAGCACATAGTCGTCGCGCTTCTTGCCGCGCAGGAACGGGTTGAGCCGCGTTTCCGAGAGGCCGAGTCCATAAAGCGGCGCGGTGTCGTAGTAGCGGCAGCCGGTCGCCCACGCGGCCTCCAGCGTGGCGTTGGCGTCCTCGTCGGAGACGGCACGGTAGAGGTTGCCGAGCGGCGCCGCGCCGAAGCCGAGCTCGGTGAAACTGATGCCGCCATTGCCGATGCGGTCGAAATGCCGTGTCTTCATATGCTGCTGCTTGCCTCGCCTGATTTGTCTGACATGACACTATCACGCCTGTGATCAGGCAAAAGCATCGCTGCGCGTTGGACACGCATTTTCGCGGTTGCTAGCATGAACGAAATCAAGCTGTTCGTGGCAGCAATGGCGGCAAATCCCAGGGGTGATTTTTGATGGCAGGATCGCGGTGAGCGACAAGAGCAAAAGCCTGTTCGAGATCGCGCTTGAGGAGCTCGGCGGCGTGCTGGCACGCATCGACGAAAGCCGGATCGACGCCGCCTGCAAAATGCTGGCCGGCGCGCGACAGATCGTCGTCTATGGCTGCGGCCGCGAGGCCTTGCAGGTCAAGGGTTTTGCCATGCGGCTCTATCATTTGGGCCTGCCGGTGTCCGTGGTCGGCGACATGAACACACCGCCGCTGGGGCAGGGCGATGTCTTCCTGGTCAGTTCCGGGCCGGGAGAGACCTCGACCGTGCTGACCCTGATGCAGGTCGCGCACGATGCCTACGCGACCAACCTCCTGCTGACCGCCCGGGCCGAAGGCAGCGCGGCAAGGCTTGCCGACTTCACCCTGCTCATTCCCGCGCAGACCATGGCCAACGATCAGGGGGCGCAGAAGACATCGGTGCTGCCCATGGGCTCGGTTTTCGAAGGCGCGCTGTTCCTGCTGTTCGAGGTGATGGTGCTGAAACTCAGGGAATTGATCGGGGCGTCGCCCGAAGCCATGCGCGCCCGCCACACCAACATGGAATAGATCATGCGCTACGAACTGATGCTGCCACACCAGATCCGCAGGGCGATCGCCGAGAATTGGCCGGTCGCTCTGCCGCTCGGCGTGCTCGAATACCATGGCGAGCACATGGCCGTCGGCATGGACACGCTGGCCGTCGTCAAGACGCTGGAGCTGTTCGAAAAGGAGAAGGACGTCGTCATCCTGCCGCCCTTCTACTACGGTGCTGCGAGTTATGCGGTGGCGCCCCCGGAAGGCAGCGGCTCGGTGCAGGTCGGCGGCAATGCGCTGGCGCCGTTCGGCGAGGAGCTGTTCTACAGCCTGCTGCGCATCGGCTTTCGCAACATCCACGCCATCATCCACCACCAGACCGAGAACTTTGCCGCCGGCATGCCGACCGATCTGGCGTTCAAGACCGCCGGCCGCCAGGCGATCTTCCGCTTCCTCGAAAAGGAGCGCGGCGAGGGCTGGTGGGGCTCTCAGGCGATGGCCGACTACTATTCCGGGCACGCCGCGGGTGAAAATTTCTTCAACTGGGTGCAAGTGCATCCGCTGATGTCGGCTGACATGAACGGCAAGTACCCGTTCGATCATGCCGGCATCGGCGAGACCTCGCTGATGCTGGCGCTATGCCCGGAGGCTGTCGATGCCGACCGCTTTGCCGACAATACCAGCTGGTATACGGCGAGCGCCAAGGAGGCATCGGCAGAACTCGGGCAGAAGGGCGTGGCGATGATCCTTGATCATCTGCGGGAGATATTGAGCGGCTAGCGCGGTTCTTCCTTCTCCCCCTGTGGGGTGAGAAGCGGTCCGCGTCGCGGACGAAAAGCCAATTGCTTGGCTTTTCGAGCTTCGAACGCCCTGAGCCTGCGAAGGGCCGGGCGTGGTTAGTCGATCCACCCTGCCGGGTCCCCGCTGCTTCGCAGCGTCCCGGCGTTCGCCGGCCTTTCATCGTGCCACTGGCACGATGAATTCGCCTTCGGCGAACCGGCTGCTCACCCCACAAGGGGAGAAGGGAAGGCCGGCCCTGCTACTTCACCGCTCCGGCGGTCATGCCCATGATCAGATAGCGCTCAAGCGCGATGCCGATCACCGCCAGCGGCGCGATGGCTGCCGTGGCGAGCGCCGCCATCGACCACCAGTTGATGCCTTGCGATCCGGTCTGGCTCGCCACCATGACCGGGATGGTCTTGGCGTCGGTCGAGGTCAAAAGGGCGGCGAAGAAATACTCGTTCCAGCACAGCACCATCGCCAGGATGAAGGCGGCGACCATGCCCGGCAGCGCGATCGGCATGACGATGCGGAAGAACGCCCCCCAGATCGACAGCCCGTCGACAAGGGCTGCTTCCTCGAGCTCAACCGGGATCGAGTTGAACTGGTCGCGCATGATCCAGATGACGATCGGCAGCACCATCAGCGTGTAGAGCAGGATCAGTCCGATGCGCGTGTCGAGCAGGCCGACCTCGCGGTAGAGCACCAGGAAGGGCAGGGCCAGCACCACCGGCGGCAGGATCAGCTGCGACAGGAAGAAGAACGAGATGTCCTCGTTCTTGAACCAGGCGAAATGATAGCGATAGCGGGTGAGCCCGTAGGCGGCGAGGCTGCCGATGACGATGGCGAGGCTCGACGCGCCGACCGAGGTGATCACCGAATTCATGAAGCGCTTGAGGAACTCCTCGCGCACCGTCGAGGTCTGGAAAATCGAGTCCGGCGACAGGCCGAGCGAGCGCCAGCCTTTCCAGTCCGGCTGGAAGTCGACGAAGGGGATGAGATGGCCCTGCGTGACGTCGACCGCGGTCTTGAACGAGGTTGTCACCGTCCAATAGATCGGGAACAGGCAGATGAACGCCCAGAAGGCCAGCGCGCCATAGATGAAAACGCGGCTGGCGAGGAAGCTCGCCGGCGAGCGGATTTCCGAGGCGACATATTCGGTGGTCTGAACGCTCATCGGGCTCAATTCACCCCCATCTTGCTTTAATTGACATTGCGGACAAAACGGTTGGCGAATTTCAACAGCCACGTGACGAAGACGACGATGATCACCAGATAGGCCATCGCCAGCATGGTTCCGTAGCCGACATTCGAGCGGTCGCGGTATTCGCGATAGATGAAGCTCGACACGGAATCGGTGGCGCCGCCCGGGCCGCCGGACGTCACGGTGATGATGATGTCGGCAAGCTTCAACTTGAAGATGATGCGCAGGATCACCGCCGTCACGGACACCGGCAGCATCAGCGGAAAAGTGACCTGCCAGAAGGTCTGCCACGCATTGGCGCCGTCGACGCGTGCGGCTTCGAGCACCTCGCGCGACATCGCCTGCAGCCCGGCCAGCAGCATGATCATCATGAATGGAATGAAGGTCCAGGCATCCAGTATCATGATCGATATGCGGGCGATGATCGGGTCGGAGAAGAAGGCGGGATTTTCCCAGCCGAGATGGCGCGCCAGCGTTGCTGCCGGTCCGAACCGGTATTCCATCAGCGACTTGCCGATCATCCACGACACCGCGACCGGCGACAGCATCAACGGCATCAGGAAGACGACGCGGAAGAATTTTCGCGCCCGGATCTGCGCGTTGAGCAGCAGCGCCAGGCCGAAGGCAATGACATATTCGACCGCCACCGCCAGCACATAGAGCACCATGTTGAACAGCGCATTGCGGTAGTAGGGATCGGCCAGCATCTGCCAGAAATTGTCGAGCCCATTGAACTTGCGGCCACTGAAGGAACTGAGGTTCCAGTCGGTGAGCGCGATGTAGAAACCGAACAGCGTCGGGAAGATCACCATGGCGATGGTGAACAGCAGCGCCGGCAGCAGGAACAGGGCACGCTGGCCGTCCTCGCCGCGCGTCAGCACCTGGCCGATGCCGATCGCCACGCCCCACAGAACATAGGCATAGACGACGGGGCGCCAGGTCTCGAAGCCGATCGTATCGGCGCTGCCCTTGTAGAGGATCTCCAGCACGATCGTCGCCAGCAGGCCAAGCGTCGCAACGGCCATCAGCGCCCGGCCAAGGCGTTTGCGGCCTGGAGAGATCAGATCGGAAGGGCCGGCATCTGCCGGCCACGGGTTCGCGGTCGAAGTCTGGTCAGCCACAAATCTCGCCCGTTTGAAGGCTCTCGATGAGCCGGAGCCGGTCTAAAGTGGTGGGGGGGGGGGGGGGGGGGGCGGGGGGGGGGGGGGGGGGGTGTTTTTAAAAATAGAGAACACCAGACCGGGGAGAAGTGGGGGGGTGGGGGGTTGGGTTGTTTTTTTTTTA
>NZ_JBVVQM010000007.1:152298-383007 GCF_055811155.1 Mesorhizobium sp. WSM4822
CCGCCCCCACCCCCCCCCCCCCCCACCCCCCCCCCCGCCCCCCCCCCCCCCCCCCCCCCCCCCCCCCCCCCCCCCCCCCCCCCCCCCCCCCCCCCCCCTCGCGGGGGCCGGCCCCCCCCCCCCCCCCACGGTTCATAGGCCAGCCTACATGCCGAGCGAAGCTTTGTAGAGCTTGATCTGGTTGTCGCGGCCGATCTGGTCGGTCAGCTTCTCCCAGGCCGCCGCAATGGCGTCGGCGCCTTCCTGCGCCTTCATCTTGCCGGCGAAGGTGTTGGCCAAAATATCCTCGGCGGCGCTGTAGTACTGGAAGATGCCGGGGATGCGTGGCTCGATCGCCGCGTTCGGATGGTTGTAGCTGTCGGATTCCGACTTGAGGTAGGAGGTGATGAAGGCCTCGTCGTAGCCGGCCGCCACCCATTCGGGAATGTCGAAATGCGAGTTGCGGTAAGGCTGGAAGCCCGATGGATACATCGCCGTCCAGATCGACAGGTCCTTGCCGCCGAGATGCGCGGCAGCGGACCATGCCGCCTTCTTCTTCTTCTCGTCGGCATCGACGCGGGCCATCACATAGACGCCCCAGCCGAGATAGGCGCAGTTGGGCGCATAGTTCGGGCCGCTGGCGAGCTTGTCCCAGGCGCCGGTCTTCGCATTGTAGACATCGTCGGAGCCGGGCAGGATCGAGAAGCCGGTGACGTCGCCGACGACGGAAGAGTCGTTGGTCTTGACGTTGGAGCCGACGTCGCCCCACCAGGTGACCATCGAGCCGGTGCCGGCCAGGAACTGCTGGAAGGCGGTCGTGTTCGGATCGGCATTGATCTGGTCGGCGGGTTCGGACGGCAGCGCGTCGATGACGTCCTGGATGGCGCGCACCCAGGCCGGATTGTTGACGCGCGGCTTCATCGTGTCGGCGTCGAACAGCCAGGCCTTGTCGTCGGGGTGCTTGGCATAAGCGGTGGCGCGACTGCCGAGGAAATAGAAGCCGAAGCCGCCCCAGGGCTTTGGCGCGTCGAGATAGCCATAGACGTCCTGGTCCTTGAGCTTCTTGCCCTTGAGGAACTTGGTCACCGCCTGAACCTGCTGCCAGGTCTTCGGTACGCCCCATTCACCTTCGCCGCCGCCATCCTTCCAGGCCTTGGCGAGGTCGGCATCGGCGAACACGTCGGTGCGGTAGTTGAAGTTGTGCGCGTCGCCGTCGACGGTCACGCGGTATTGCTTGCCGTCCCAGGTGCCGACCGGCGGCTTCAGATAGCTGACGAGGTCGTCGAAATCGATCTGGGTCTTGACCCAGTCGGGCATTTCCGACGTCAGGCCCTTGCCGCAGACATCGCCTTCGAACGGCGCGCCCATTTCGATGATGTCGAAGTCGACGGTGCCGGTCGCGATCGACTGCTGCAGGCGGGCGTTGTAGTCGGCCTGCGCCAGGTCGATCCAGTTGATCTTGGCGCCGGTGTAGGTCTCCCATGGCTTCAGGAAGCCGCGGAACAGCACATTGTGCAGGTTCTGGTTGTTGAGACCCATGAAGGTCAACTCGACGCCGGCGAATTCGCCTTCCTTGACATTGGCCTTGGTCGCTTCGAGGCAGAGTTCACCGACCTTCTGGAAGTCGGCGTCCGTCGGCTGGCCTTTGCCGACGCCGGGGATCTGCAGGATTTTTGTGCGCAATTCGCTTGCCGCGGAAGCCGGGCGCGTCAAGGCGCCAAGTCCGGCGCTGGATGCGGCTGCGATCGCGGCCATGCTGGCCGCGCCCTTCAATATGTCGCGCCTTGTGGCGCCGGCTCGAACCAGTTTGTCGTAAAGACCCGTTCTCATCGCCTATTCCTCCCAGAACATCAGTGTGAATAAATCGGCCAACTGTCGGACGCCGGAGCGCCAACGATGCTCCCGTTTCGGAAACGAATTAGGCAGGACCCCACCCTGCGTCGATTGAGGTTCCGATTGCGGATCGGATACCGACATTTTGACCAGCGCCTGCCACTATTCTCACAACCCAACGCCGTGTCAACGAGAGCGGGTTTTTATCTATAAGGGACCGACTTGCCCTGACAGGTCGCGTTGGTTAGCTTCTGCGCCTACGGCTAATGGAGCCGATGGGGGAGATATGGCGCAAGTCGCGATCAGCAAGGTGGCCAAGGCCTTTGGAACGGTCAAGGTTCTGCACGAAGTCAGCGTCGATATCGCAGACGGACAGTTCGTGGTGCTGGTTGGCCCTTCGGGTTGCGGTAAGTCCACATTGCTCAGGATGGTGGCTGGGTTGGAGACCGTCTCCGCCGGTACGATCGCCATCGGCGACCGCGTCGTCAATCATCTGCCGCCGGCCAAGCGCGACATCGCCATGGTGTTCCAGAACTATGCGCTCTATCCGCACAAAACGGTCGAGCAGAACATGGCCTTCGCGCTCAAGCTCAGGAAAACCGATCCGGCCGTGGTCGCCGAGCGGGTCAAGCGCGCCGCCGATATCCTCGACCTCAATCCCTATCTGAAGCGCTATCCCCGCCAGCTTTCCGGCGGCCAGCGACAGCGCGTGGCCATGGGCCGTGCCATCGTGCGCAATCCGCAGGTCTTCCTGTTCGACGAGCCGCTGTCCAATCTCGACGCCAAGCTGCGCGTGCAGATGCGCACCGAGATCAAGGAACTGCACCAGAGGCTGAAGACCACCACCATCTACGTCACCCACGACCAGATCGAGGCCATGACCATGGCCGACAAGATCGTCGTGATGCGCGACGGCCGCATCGAGCAGGTCGGCGCGCCGTTGGAGCTGTTCGACAGACCGGCCAACCTGTTTGTCGCCGGCTTCATCGGCTCGCCGTCGATGAACCTGCTCAAGGGCACCATGCGCAAAGGCGACAAGCCCGGTGTCGACATCGCAGGCACGCTGTTCCCGATCGCATCGGGCAACGCCGCACAGGACGGGCAAGCCGTCGTTTATGGCGTGCGACCGGAGCATCTCGAAATCCATCCCGACGGCGTGCCGGCGAAGATTTCGGTGGTCGAGCCGACCGGCTCGGAAACGCTGGTGTTCCTGCGCTTCGGCGAGGGCGAGATGGTGGCGCTGTTTCGCGAGCGCCACGACTTCAAGCCGGGCGATACGCTGAAGCTGAAGCCAAGGCTCGACCAGATCCATCTTTTCGACGCAGAGACCGGCAAGCGTCTCTGATCCCAACTCACGAGGAATACCATGCTCAAAGGCATCAACCCGCTGCTCAATGCCGACGTGCTGCAGGCATTGCGGGCAATGGGGCATGGCGATGATCTGATCATCGCCGACACCAATTTTCCGTCCGATTCCGTGGCGCGCCAGACGGCGCTCGGCCGCGTGCTGCGCATCGATGCCTCGGCGGCGCAAGTGGTCAAGGCGGTGCTGTCGCTCTACCCACTGGATACATTCGTCGACGACTCGGCCGCGCGCATGGAAATTGTGGGCAAGCCCGACGAAATTCCGCCCGTACAAAGCGAAGTGCAAAGGGAGGTCGACAAGGCCGAGGGCAAGTCGTGGCCGATGATCGCGGTCGAGCGCTATGCCTTCTACGAGCGCGCCAAACAGGCCTATTGCGTCATCCAGACAGGTGAGCGCCGCTTCTACGGCTGCTTCGCCTTTCGCAAGGGCGTCGTGCCGCCGGATGCGCAGTAGCGGCATGGCTTCGGGCAAGCCGGTCGTCATGAAGCCTGTCGTCATATTGGGTGTTTTCGTCGCCGACACCGCCTACAGGGCGCAGCGGCAGCCGCGCATGGGCGAAACCATCCTCGGCACATCCTTCACGCTGGGGCCGGGCGGCAAGGGTTCTAACCAGGCGGTTGCCGCCGGCAAGCTCGGCGCCGACGTCACCTTCCTCACCCGCCTCGGCGTCGATCCCTTCGCCGACATGGCGAGGCAGACCTGGGCGCAGGCGGGCGTGAAAAATGCCGTCATCGATACGCCGGAAAGCTACACCGGTGCGGCCTACATCTTCGTCGAGGAGACCACCGGCAACAACGCCATCATCGTCAGCCCCGGTGCTGCCATGCTGATCTCTCCAGCCGATATCGAAGCCAATGCCACGCTGATCGGCGGTGCCGGCGTCTTCGTCACCCAACTCGAACAGCCGATCGAAGCCGCTATGCGGGCGCTGGAGATCGCGCGTGGGGCAGGGGTGACGACGATCCTCAACCCGGCCCCCGCGGCAAAGCTTCCCGACCGCATCTACACGCTCTGCGACTACCTTACGCCCAACGAGACCGAGACGGAGGAACTGACCGGGATGAAGGTGTCCTCGGTCGACGAGGCGCGGCGCGCCGCGGACAGTCTGCTGAAAAAGGGGGTCGGCACGGTCATCGTCACGCTCGGCGACAAGGGCGCGCTTTTGCACTCGAAGGAGCGCTCCGACCATGTTCCAGCCGTCAGCGCCGGCCCGGTGGTCGAAACCACGGGGGCAGGCGATGCCTTCAATGGCGGGCTTGCCGCAGCACTTTCGAGGGGCGTGGAGCCGCTGCAAGCGGTGCGCTTCGCCTGCGCCGTCGCCGGTATCTCCGTGACGCGACCGGGGACTGCACCGTCGATGCCGACATTGCGGGAGGTCGAGGCACTGCTGGCGAGGGGGTGATCTTGCAGGGCCAAGCGTAGGCAAGGGCTGAAAGGACCTGAGTGACCTCAGGTCTCTTGCAAGACAATGTTTTTGACAATCAATGTCGACATTTCTCTGAAGCCAAGAGCTTGATACCCTTGAGAGAAATGGCGCGAGTGACGGGGCTCGAACCCGCGACCTCCGGCGTGACAGGCCGGCACTCTAACCAACTGAGCTACACCCGCGCATGGCGAACACGTGTCAGCCGTGTTCGTCGTTGGGGCGCTGGATAAGGGGTTCGCCACCGGGTGTCAAGCGTGACAGGACAGCATAACAGCAAACAGGAGAAGGTTTTTTGACAGCCGGCGTTTTGTTGGCAAAACCGGCATCCAACCAGGGCATCCTGCGCTCATTTGGCCTTGCGAAGCGGACCCTGACCGCTTAAAGGTCCGGCCCGGAGCGGGCGATTAGCTCAGTTGGTAGAGCGCTTCGTTTACACCGAAGATGTCGGCGGTTCGAGCCCGTCATCGCCCACCATTCCATTAGTCCATTCAATCTGTTGCCAAGACACGGAACCGAGTCGTTCGGTAGGTGCTGCAATCACGGCGGCAACAGTCGAAAATCATTGCCCTCCGGCAGCAACTGCCCGCCATCGACGACGATGGTCGTGCCGGTGATGTAGCTGGCATCGTCGGAGGCGAGGAACAGGAAGGCGTTGGCGACGTCGCGCGGGCTGCCGAGGCGGCCGAGCGGGATGGAGTCCTCCATGTTCTTGATGTAGGCCGCGCCGCGATGCAGCTCGATGGCTTCGGTCAGGATGTTGCCGGGCTCGACGCCGTTGACGGTGATGCCGTAGCCGGAGAATTCCAGTGCCGCGGCGCGGATGAAGCCGTTGATGCCGGCCTTGCTGGCCGAATAGTGGCCATGGCCCGGGCTGGTGACATGCGGGCCGGTGATGGACGAGGTGTAGAGCATGCGGCCGAAGCCTTGCGCCTTCATCGGCACCAGGGCCGCGCGGCTGGCGTTGAAGGTGCCGCGCAGGTTGACCGCCATGACGCGGTCCCAGTCGTCGGCGCTGGTGTTCTCGATCAGTTGCCAGGGATAGATGCCGGCATTCTGCACGATGATGTCGAGGCGGCCATGCTGCTTCAGCGCCAGCGCCACGGCGGCCTCGGCGTCGCTCATTTGCGAGATGTCGGTGCGGATGAAGGGGACGCCCAACTCGTCAGCGGTGGCTTGCCCGGCATCGGCCTCGGTGTCGGCGAGCACCAGCCTTGCGCCTTCCTCGGCAAAGCGTAGCGCGATGCCCTTGCCGATGCCGCGGGCGCTGCCGATGATCAGCGCTACCTTGTCCTGCAACCGATTGGTCATGCGAGCCGTCCTGTCATGCGAGTCTTTGGCGAATGGTTTGCTTGAAGGCGTCGAGCAGCACGGCCGCCAGCACCAGCAGGCCGTGGATCACCTGGGTAAAATTGGCCGGCAGGCCCATCAAATTGATCGCCGTGTTGATGGCCGAGAGCAAAAGCACGCCGGCATAGACGCCGGGCAGGGTGCCGACGCCGCCTTTGAGGCTGACGCCGCCGATGACGACCGCGGCGAAGGCGTTGAACAGCAGCCCGACGCCGAGATTGGCGGTGGCGCCCGACGTGCGGATCGCCAGCAGCCAGCCGGCAAGGCCGGCAATCGCGCCGGCAAGCACGAAGGCGATGATGAGATTGCGGTTCACCCGGATGCCGGCGCGGAAGGTCGCCGTCTCGTTGCCGCCGATCATGATGAGGTGACGGCCGAACGGCGTCTTGGCCATGATCAGCGAAAAGACGACGAAACAGCCAACCGCGATCCAGGCGGTAAGTGGCAGGCCGACAAGGCGCTGGATGCCGAACCAGCGGATGGCCGGTGCAAGATCCTGCGCCGAGCGGCCGCCCGACACGACCAGCACCAGGCCGCGCACCCAGATGTAGGACGCCAGCGTGATGATGAAAGCGCTCATCTTCACCTTGACCACCAGATAGCCGTTGAAGGCGCCGATGAGACCGCCTACGGCCAGCGCCAGCAGCAGCGAAACCGGAACCATCAGCCATTCGGGATGCAGTTGCACGCCCATGCCGATGCCCGACGAGCAGAACAGGATGCCGACCGCCATGGCGCTAAGCGCTGCGACGGATTCGACCGACAGATCCATGTGGCCGGCGATGATCACCAGCGCCAGGCCGATCGACATGACGCCGAGCACGCTGGAAGCCTCGATGATGTTGGCGAAGATGCCGAGCTGAAAGTAGTTCGGGACGAAGATGGAGAAGACCACCAGCACGAACAGCAGCATGAACCAGACGAGGTTGTCGAGTACGAACTCCAGGGCTTTGCGTGTGCGCGGGTTCATGGGCTGATCCGGTTGGCGCATGCCCCGCGAAATCAATTCGATTTCGTCGGGTTCGGGCGCGGATTCAAATTCGCCACGGCGTCTTTTGGACGCGGCGTTGTGAAAGGGTAGGCTCCGGGCCGTTACGGCCCGGAGCGCTTTCAATGACTATTCGACCGGCTTGACGGTGTCCGTCGGCGGCTTCTGGTTGCCCCAGAAGGCCGGGTTGTCGACGTTCTCCTTGGTGATGGCGGCACCGGGGATCTTGATGTTCGGACCCCAGGCTTCCTTGGTCACCGTCGATTTCAGGCCAAGCACGTCGTATTCGCCGGGCTTGATCTCTTGCTTCTTGACGATCTTGTCCATGAACATGGCGACAGCCGCGGCCTGCGCGTAGAGCGGTTGCTCGATTTCGGCATTGAGCCAACCCTTGCGGATCAGGTCGAGGCCGACCGGAGCGCCGTTCGAACTCATCAGCATGACGTCGCCCGGCTTCTTGCCGGCTGCCTCGAGCGAGGCGACGGCGGCGACCGAAAGGTGCGCGGCATGGCTGAAGATCAGGTCGATGTCCGGGTTCGCCAGCATCTGGTCGGCAACGATTGTGCCGGCATTGCTGGCTTCCCATTGCATGGCCGGAAGCGAGATGATCTTGACGTCCGGAAACGCCTTCATCTTCTCCTCGAAGCCCTTCTGGATGTCGAGCGTATAGGGGTCGCCGGGGTCGCCGAGGACTTGCAGCACCTTGCCCTTCACCGAACCGTGCTTTGCCTTCAGCAGCTTCTCGGCCTGGTCGGCGGCGACGTAGCCGATCTCGACCGTTCCGGCGACAGAGGTGAAGTCGGATGGCGTCGAGGTGATCTGGCGGTCGAACTCGACCACCGGGATGCCGGCGGCCCGGGCCGCCTCGATCGACGGTTTCAGGGCATTGAAGTCGACTGCCGCCAGGATGATGGCCGCCGGCTTCAGCGCGATGACATCGTTCATCTGCGATTGCTGGGCGTCGGTCTTGTTGTCGGCGTTCAGCGTCTTCATCTCGTAGCCGGTCTGCTTCAGGAACAGTTCCAGCGCGCTCACCGAGCCGGTCTGGAACTCGTCCAGCAGCGTCGGCACCATATAGTAGACGATACCCTTGGACTGGGCGAATGCCGGCGTGAGCGTGGCAAAGGCCAGTGCAAGGATACCGAAGACAGCAAGAAGTATTCGCTTCATGTCGTTCGCTCCTCTTAAGCCGGACCCCTCTTTTGTCCCTCAGCCTGTCGGTCCGGCACCGGCAAGCGTCTCACCGGTGATCATGTTGATCACCGCATCGGGACTTGTTTTATTGCGTGCGACATCGCCGGCCACGACGCCCTGGCGGATCACCACGATCCGGTCGGCGACCTGAAAAGCCTGCTGCATGATATGGGTGATGATGACGACGCCGATGCCCTGGTTCGCCACCTGGCGGATCATGTCGAGGCCGCGCCGTGTCTGTTCGACGCCGAGGGCGGCGAACGGTTCATCGAGCAGCACCAGCTTGCCGCCCCAGTGCACGAAGCGGTTGAGTTCGATGGCTTGCCGCTGGCCGCCCGAGAGATGCTCGACATTGGCCCGCAACGAGGGAATGCGGGTGCCGGCATTGGCCAGCGCCTTTCCGACGACGGCTTCCATGGCGCGCTCGTCGAGCACGGGAATGCCGAGAAACTTGCGTGTGATCTCACGGCCCATGAAGAAATTGGCGACCACGTCGACATTGGTGCACAGCGAGAGATCCTGGTAGACGGTCTCGATGCCGGCCGCCTTGGCCTCGGCCGGTGATTTGGCAAGGAATTCCTTGCCCTCGAACAGCATGCGCCCGGAGGTCGGCTCCAGTCCGCCCGATATGATCTTCACCAGTGTCGATTTGCCGGCGCCGTTGTCGCCCAGCAGCGCCACGACCTCGCCCTTGCCGATCGAGAAGCTGATCCCCTTGAGCGCTTCGATCGCGCCATAGTTCTTGGTGACGTTGTCGAGCACCAGCAGGGGTTCACTCATGCCGCAATCTCCCTGCCTTTGAGAAGGTCGCGCTCGCGTTCGCGTTCGGCCGCGAACATCTGCCCGAAGCGAGGTGACAGCACCCCGGAAACCGCAAGGGCGGCGGCGCCGCGCAGCACGGAATGCTGTCCGCCGCGCGCGACCACAACCCTGGGCGTCGTGCGGTCCTTGCGGGCCGAGACGGAGTTGTGCAGGCCTCCGGCCGAACCAGCCAGCATTTCGAGCAGGTCGGTGGACGCCAGCCCGCCGAGGATGACCGTCTCCGGGTCGAACAGGTTCTCGATGACGGCGACGGCGTTGTGAAAGATCGGTGCGACTTCGGCGACCCAATCCGCCTCGCTGCCGTTCCAGCGCCGGAGTGCCTCGAGCGACAAATATCTTTCGAGACAGCCGCTGTTGCCGCACGGGCAGGCCTCGCCGCCCGGAATGACGGGAATGTGCCCGATCTCGCCGGCATTTCCCCAGGCGCCGCGCAAGGCGCTGCCCTCATGAACCATGACGCCGCCAAGGCCAACGCCGAAATAGAGATAGTAATATTCGGAAAACTGGGCGCCGAGGCCGTAGAGGCGCTCGCCCATGGCGGCCGCTGCCATATCGGTTTCAAAGAAGGCCGGCAATCCGGTGGAGGCCGCCAGCCGTTCGCGCAGCGCCACATCCTTCCAGCCGGTCATGGTGGTTGGCCCGACGAAACTCATGGACTCCACGTCGAATGGGCCGGGCAGGGCCATGCCGACGCCCAGCACCCGTCCGCCAGCCCGCAGTCTGGTCAATTCCACCACCATCGCCCCGATCAGCTCGAAGGCGTGGTCCGGCGCCGCGTTCGGCGCCTCGCGGTAGATGCTCTCGATCACGTCGCCGCTCAGATTGATCAAGGCGGCGCTGATACCAAGCGGAGTGATGTGGATGCCGACGGCATAGCCGCCCTCGGGGTTGATCCGCAGCGTCGCCGGCGGCAGGCCGCGCCCCTTCGGCTCTTCGCGCAGCGACAGGATGTAGTCCTGATCTTCCAGTTCGCGAACGATGGTCGATACCGTCTGGACGGTGAGGCCGACGCGCCGGGCGATCTCGCCGCGGGCGATCGGTCCATGAAGGCGGATGGACTCAAGCACGATGCGCCGATTGTACGGCCGCCCGAACTCCTGATTGGTCCCCCGCAGTGCCATGCCTTGCGCCCCTTAGGAGAGCGCAGCTTTGCATTGCTTATTTATTCAGTCAAATGGAATTCAAAAATAAATTCACGCCGAAGTTTTCCTGGGGAAGGCCGTGGAGGGCCTATTCGGTTCAGGACCTGCCCACGCGTCGTCCTGGCCGATTGCCGCCGTGGCGAAACCCCTTCAATGGTGAGCGAACCCCGCGACCGTTGATCTGACAAAGATGGAGCAAAGATGATTGAATTGCCGTTTGCCCGAGACGAGTACCAACAGCGGCTTCGCAAGATACGCACCGAGATGGCGAAGCGCGGTCTCGAACTCCTTGTCGTCAACGACGTTGCCAACCAGCATTACATCACCGGCTATGACGGCTGGTCGTTCTACACGCCGCAGGTGGTGCTGGTTCCAATCGAGGAGGTCGAGCCGGTCTGGATCGGGCGCGCCATGGATGCGGCCGGCGGTCTTCTGACCGCCTGGATGAAACCGGAAAACGTGGTCGGCTTTCCGGAAGACCATGTTCAGCGCGTCGATCGCCATCCCATGGACTGGATCGCGAGCTGGATCGTCGCCAGGGGCTGGGGTGTCAGACATATCGGCATCGAACTCGAAGCCTATTATTTCTCTCCCAAGGCGCACGCCCGGCTTGTCGCGGGACTTCCAAATGCAAAATGGCATGATGCCGACCTGCTGGTGAACTGGATCCGCGCGGTCAAATCGGCGCCCGAGATCGCCTATTTGCGCAAGGCGTCCATCTTGGCCGAAGCGGCCGTCACGCGGGCCTTCGAGGTGATCGCACCGGGTGTTCGCGAGTGCGATGCCATCGCCGCCATCCAGGCGGCGCAGATCGCAGGCAGCCCGGATTTTGCCGGCGACATCACCGCGCTTCCCCCGACAATCCTCGGTGGCGAGAATGCCTCGGCGCCGCACATCATGTGGAGCGACAGGCGGTTCGGAGACAACGAGACGATTGCGCTGGAACTTGCCGGCGTCTGCCGCCGCTATGCCGCAGGCCTCGCCAGGACCATGCAGCTTGGCAAGACGCCGACAAATGTTTCGGACACGGCAAAAGCGGTGATCGAGGGCATGGATGCGGTGCTCGACGCGGTCAGGCCAGGAACATCAGCCGAAGCCGTCGAAGCCGCCTGGCGCAAGGTCATCCAGCGCTACGGACTGAAGAAGGAATCGCGCATCGGCTACTCCATCGGCGTCGCCTATCCGCCGGACTGGGGCGAGCATACGATCAGCCTCAGGCCGGGCGACAAGACCGTGCTTGAACCGGGCAATGTCGTTCATTCCATCCTCGGCATGTGGATGGATGGCTGGGGCATCGAGATCAGCGAGACCATCCTGGTCACCGAAACCGGCCATGAGACCCTGACGAAGTTCCCGCGAGAGATCCATGTCAAATCCTGAGGGTTCGGCCACGGCGGGTGGTGTTGCGAAAACCGTGACGACCGATATCGACGCCGGAATTCTCGATCGGATGATCGAGGTCCGCCGCCACCTGCACCGCAATCCCGAGCTTTCGAACCAGGAGGCCGGCACGCAGCGCTATCTCAGGCAGATGCTGGTGGATCAGGGAATTGCCGACATTCGCGACGTCGTCGGCTTTGGCCTTGCCGTCGATATTGTCGGCACCGGCAAGCCGTCAAATCGAAAGGTCGCCATTCGCGCCGACATCGATGCCTTGCCGATCGAGGAGGAGTCCGGCGTCGATTATGCATCGACGAATCCAGGCGTGATGCATGCCTGCGGTCACGACGCCCATGCATCGATGGCTTTCGCAGTGGCCGCGCATCTTCACCGGTCGCGGGACAGTTTTGGCGGCACCGTTCGCCTGATCTTCCAGCCGGCGGAGGAGGACGAACCGTCGGGTGGCAAGCGGGTGGTGGAAGAGGGGCTTCTCGACGACATCGACGCCGCCATCTGCGTCCATGTCGATCCCTACACGCCGTCCGGCAAGATCGCCGTCGGCTCCGGTCCCTACACTCTGGCCTGCGACACGTTCGATGTAGCCGTCATCGGCTCGGCGTCGCACGCGGCAAAACCGCATGAAGGTGTCGATGCGTTGGCCGTGGCTTGCTCCTTGGTGAGCGAATTGCAGAAGATCGTTTCGCGCGAGATCGACCCGTACGATCCGCTGGTGATTTCCGTGACGGCCATCAATGGCGGCAACGCCTATAATGTCACCGCCGGCAAGGTCACGTTGAAAGGCACCATCCGCAGCGGCAGCGATGCAACCCGCGAGCGGGCCTGGCGCCGCGTCCGTACGATAGCCGAGGGAATAGGGACGAGCCACGGCGCGCGTGTCGAGGTCGACATCCACAAGGGCGAACCTGGTGTCGTCAACGATGTCGAGATGACTGAGCTGATTGCCGCCAGCGCCAAGGCCTGCATCGGTGCCGACAACGTCCTCAGTACGCCCGGATGGACGATCGCGGACGACTTTGGCTACTACAGCGAGAAACGTCCTTCGGTCTATTTTCGGCTGGGAATCCGAAACGAGGAGATCGGATCGGTCTTTCCGCTCCATCACGCCCGGTTTCGTGTCGACGAGGCGGCGTTGAAGGTCGGTGCGACCACCCTGGTTGCGGCAGCGACGGCGTTTCTGTCGATGGAAGCGCCTTAGTCAGCCATCATGATGGTCATCGGCGCATGGGGCAGGAGCCCAGGATCGCTTACAGGTACTGAGCGACCTTCTTGCCGACCGTGAGGAAGCGCAAGGGATCGATCGCTTCGCCATTGTGGCGGACTTCGTAGTGCAGATGCGGGCCGGTCGAGCGGCCGCTGCTGCCGGTCTTGCCGATGACGGCGCCGGCGTCCAGTTTCTCGCCGACGGTGACGTCGATTTCGCTGAGATGCCCGTAACGTGTCGCAAAACCATTGCCGTGGTCGACTTCCACCATGCGGCCATAGCCGCCGTTCCAGCCGGCCTTGGTGACGGTGCCGGGTGCGGTGACCTTGGCGGCCATGCCGATCGGGGCTCTGAAATCCATGCCGGAATGCAGTGCCGCGGTGCCGAGGATCGGGTCGGTGCGCACGCCGAACGGGCTGGTGACGGAGTGGCCCGGTGCGGGGTTGGTCAGCGGCAACTGGCGCGCTTCCTTCTTGAGATGGTCGAGGGCGTCAAGCGCTTCGTCCAACTCCTTGACCTTGCTGTCGAACATCATGGAGCTGTCGAGCGGGATCAGCGGTCCGCCGACATCGCTGTCGCCCTTGCCGAAATCGCTGTCGACGGGCAGTCCGGCCGCCTCGAGCGCCTGGGTAATGGCATCGGCACTCTTGTAGGCATTGTCGGCAAGCGTGCTGATGCGGGTCAACTGGTCGCTCTCGATGGATTTCAGCGACTGGTTGATCGAGACGAAGAGCTTGTCGGCACGATCGGCGGCTGAATCGTTGGGCAGCGGATCGGAGCGGGTCGACCACAGCGAGAACGGCCTTGTGTCGCCGGCGCCGGGATCGGCGCTCAGGCTGGCGACCGCATAGTTCCGCGCGGGCTCCTTGATGCTGCCGGTCACTTCGGCGCGTTTGTCCGGCTTCGCAACCGCTGCCGGATCTTCGGCCGGCGCTGCGCCGACTTCGCTCTCGGCGCGTTCGAGCAGCGGGCCAAGGCGGCCGTGACGCTGGCTCAACTGGCTCTGCCGTTCAAGCAGTTCGCTGACCTTGGTTTCCATCAGCTGCTGGTCGAGCAACTGCCGGCTGGTGATGCGGTCGACCTGGGCGCGAAGCGCCGAAATGCGATCTTCATAAGCTTGCTGCATGCGCGCCTGGCGCGCCGTGGTGGCGCCTATCAGATCGTCGCGCAGCACCAGATAGGAGGTGGCCATGAGGTAGCCGACGGCAATGGCGGCGAGCGCCGAGCCGATAAAGGCCGCCAGCCACGGTCGGATCGTGAAATGCCTGATCTCGTTGCCCCGGGCGATGATGACCGTATGGGGCTCCTTACGCCTGCCGAAGACTGCGGACTGACCGGTTGCGTTCACGGGACCAAGCTTTCGTTTACGACACCACGACAGCTTGACTACACATTATTAAGGTTAACAAAGGCTTGCAGCGCCGGCTTGCCCGCAGCGAACGCCCGCCAGGCGTGCGTATGGTTGTAAGGGAAACCGGGCCAACCTCGCCGGCAAAACCTCAAAGCGCGCGAACGGCCTCGAGCACCTCTTCCGCATGGCCCTTGACGCGGACCTTGCGCCAAATCCTGGCGATCCGCCCGTCGCGGCCGATCAGGAACGTCGCGCGCTCGACCCCCATATACTTGCGACCATACATCGATTTCTCGACCCACAGATGGTAGGCTTCGATCACCTTGCGCTCCTCGTCGGCGGCGAGGTCGATGGTGAGATTGTACTTCGACTTGAACTTGTCGTGCTTCTTGACGGGGTCGGGCGACAGGCCGATCACCACGGCGCCGGCCTTCTCGAAGTCCGGCTTCAGCTGCGAGAAGCTGATCGCCTCCTGCGTGCAGCTTGTTGTGTCGTCCTGCGGATAGAAATAGAGCACGATGGGCTTGCCGGACGATGCGGCAAGGCTGACTGATCCGCCGCCGTCCCGCGGCAGGTCGAATTGCGGCGCGAGATCGCCTACGTCGAGGTCAGCCATACCGATGCCCTTGTTTGAGGTTACGCGCGAAGCCACACCGATATAGTGTCGGACGGGGATTCGTCCACGATCGAGTTCGTACAACGGAAAATTGCGTGGATCAGGAGCGACCGCAGCACGAGAAGATCCGGTTCAGGCGTGATGAGATCACCGACCTGGGGACCTTTCCGTCCGCCTGCCGTGTGCCGCCGCTCGGTCAGGCTTCGATCGGACGCGGTTTTCGCATCCTGTCGCGACTGTTCGCCGGTCTGGTCGCTTTCGCGCTGCTGGCCGCCGTGCTCGTTTATCTGGTTGGCGCCTCCGGCATCGGAGCCGACCGGCTTCGCACCGAGGCGGAAACGGCGCTTGAGAAACTGGCGGGCGTCGATGTCAATGTCGCGGTCGGGCCTGCCCGCATCACGCTCGACGGTTCGAGTTTCATCGCGCTTCAGGTCAGCGACGTCAGCTTGAAGACATCGGACGGCAAGCCGATGGCCGATGCCGGCCGCGTGCGCTTCGGCGTGCGTCTGTTCCCGCTGCTGTGGGGAGATGTGCGGCTGACCAGCGCCAGGATCTCGGATGCCCGCATCGTCGTGGCGGCGATGCCGTCAGGCGGCGACTGGACCGCCGGCCTGCGCAATGCGGACGGCCTCATCGATCCGGAGAAGCTGTCCGCCGCGGTGTTCGGAAACATCAACCACGCACTCGATGCCGTGCGGGAGGATTCGCTGCGCCGGATCGATCTTCGCAATGTCGAATTCGTGCTGCCCGAAACCGGAGCGATCAAGCTCGTCAAGATCACCGACGCCACCGTCGTGCAGTCGGGCCCGGGCGGCATGCAGTTCTCGTCCACGGCGGACATCGACGGCAGGACGGCTACCGTTGCCGCTTCCGCCTCCCGCGATATCGCGGCGCACCGCGTCACGGCACTGGATGCGAGCGTCGATCTGGCCGATACCGGCGATATGGCGGCCGCTGCCGGCAAGCTGGGAACCGTCGCGCTGAAGCTGACGGGATCGGAAGGGTTCGGCGCGAACGCATCGCGGCTGACGGCCGCTTTGTCGTCGACGGGTTCTGTCCTCGATCTCGGCACGCGAGGACTGCTGCCGGCGGACGTCGATATCAATGCGACGCTGGTTGCGGGCAGCAACAAGATCCAGGTCGACAGATTGCTGCTGAAGACCGGCCGCTCGACATTCGATTTCGCCGGTTCGATCGGGCCGAAGCCGGCAAGCGGAGCGGTGGGTGAAGAACCCTCCTATCGCTACGACCTGACCAGCGACGGATCGTCGCTTGCGCCTTCGGAGTCGCCCGAGCCGGCGCTCACCTTCCTCGCCCGGATTGCCGGCGTCTACAACACGGTGAGCCACAAATTGGTCGCCGAGCAGATCGCGCTCCGGTCCGCCGGCTCCGGCGAGATGCTTGGCACCGCCGCCGTGGCGTTCGTCGACGGCAAAGTGCCGGGGATCAATCTGGCGTTCAACATCCACGACATGCAGGTCTCTCACGTCAAGCAGCTGTGGCCGTGGTTTTCGGCGCGCAATGCCCGGCTCTGGGTGCTGGCCAATCTGTTCGGCGGCCGTGTCGTCGACGCCAACCTTCAGTTCCAGGTGGTGCCGGGCCGCCTGGGCAACGGCGTGCCGCTTTCGGCCGATGAGGTGTTCGGCCGCTTCCAGATCGAGGGATCGCGCTTCGACACCGCCGGCCGCATTCCGCCGATACGCGACGCGGTCGGCGTCGTCGGTTTCCACGGCAACGATGTCGATATCTCGCTATCCTCGGGCACCGTCTACATGCCCAGCGGCCGCACCGTGGCGGCCAGCAACGGCACGCTGACGGTCAAGGCGGCCAACCGCCCGCCGGTCGTCGGCGCGCTCGATATCGACGTCGACGGCGAAGCGTCGGCCGTAGCCGAACTCGCATCCTACGAGCCGATCAACGCCATGCGCCATGTCGGCATCCTGCCGGAAGACCTGTCGGGCAGCGTCACCGGCCACGTCAAGGCGGATATTCCGCTGCAGTCCGGTGTCGACTCCTCGAAGCTCGATTGGCTGGTGTCGCTCGACTACAGCGGCATGTCCTTGGCCAAGCCTTTCGAGGGCCAGATCGTGACGGATGCCGACGGTTCGATCACGGTCGATCCGGAGAAGGCGGTGATCTCCGCCAAGGCATTGCTGAACGGCATTCCGGCCGAACTCGATCTGGTCGAGCCGCTCAGGGATGACGGGCCGGCGCGCAGCCGCAAGGTGGCTCTGGTGCTTGACGACAAGATCCGCGCCGCCGCCATGCCCGGCCTGAAGCCGCTGCTTGCCGGAACGGTGAAGGTGGCGATCGACAAGAACGGCGGCGGCGACCAGAACGTCTCGGCCGATCTGACCAACGCCAGGCTGGACATTCCCTGGGCCGGCTGGGGCAAGGGGGCAGGGGTTCCTGCCAATGTCACCTTCGTCATGACCAAGTCCGGCGACACCACGACGCTGTCCGATTTCGACCTTGACGGAAAGACGTTCTCCGTCGACGGCAGCATCGTGCTGGTCAATGGCGCCTTGTCGTCGGCGCGGTTCAGCAAGGTCACCTTGAACAGGGGCGACGACGTTGCCGTGTCGGTGAAGCGGTCCGGCAAGGGCTATGCGGTCGAGATATCGGGCAACGCGCTCGATGCCCGCTCGCTGATCAAGCAGTTCACCTCGGACGTCGACACGGCTACCAAGACCACCGGTTCCGATGCCATTTCCGTCAGCGCCGATGTCGACCGGCTGACCGGTTTCCACGACGAGCAATTGTCCAATCTGAAGCTCGACTACAGTGCTGCCGGTTCGCGGGTGAACGGGTTGAAGGTCAGCGCCACGGCAAGTTCGGGCGCCGCCATATCGATCAGCAACACCACCGGCGCCGGCCGGCGCGCGCTCAACATGCAGTCCGCGGACGCCGGCGCCATCCTGAGATTCCTCAATATCTACGAGCATATGGAAGGCGGAACGATCACCCTGGCGCTTGCGGGGCCGAGCGACGGATCGCTGAGGGGCAAGGTCGACACCAGCAACTTTTTCGTCGTCAACGAACCGAAACTCGCCTCCATCGTCTCGACCACGCCGGCCGGTGACAACCGCAGCCTCAATCAGGCGGTCAAAGGCAAGCTCGACACGTCGCGGGTGAAGTTCGAACGCGGTTACGCCGAGATCGACAAGGGCAGCGGCTATCTGAAACTGGCCAATGGCGTGCTGCGTGGACCGCGCATCGGCACGACGTTCCAGGGCACGCTCTACGACCAGAACAACAACATGGACATGACCGGCACCTTCATGCCGGTCTATGGCCTCAATCGCATCTTCGGCGAATTGCCCATCGTTGGCGCGCTGCTCGGCAATGGCCGCGACCGTGGCCTGATCGGCGTCACCTACCGGCTCAAAGGCAATGCCAACAAGCCGCTGCTGGACATCAATCCGCTGTCGGTGATCGCGCCCGGAATATTCAGGTCGATTTTTGAGTATCGGTGAGTGGCGCGGATCATGGTCGCCAGGATATTGATTGCATTGGGTGCTGGTGCCGCACTCTTGGTCATCGCCGGCGGGTCACTCAACGCGTCCAATTTCTGCTTTGCGCAGCGCAGGTTCCTGTCGGAAGACGAGCTCTTGGCGGCTGCCGTTGCGGATATTCCAAAGCTTGTCGAACTTACTCAGGAGAGAGGAAGGTCTCTTCTGAGGTATGCAGACAAGTCTACCGATTTTTCCAATGTCACGATCGTCAACTACAAAGACGCTTCTGATTTTATGCAGAATAACCCAAACAGCTGTCGCATTGGTCGCTTTGACGGACCGCGTGAGCCTCTCTTCCCGCCGGATTGGTGGACCGTAGTGTCAGGCTATGCAGCAAAAATTGTCACCGTGAATTTCAAGCTGCGTTTCCTGACCCCGACGGGCAAAGAATCTTTCCAAAATGATCCTTTTTACGTCTGGATAGATTCTTGTGGGAAAATCAAACCGTACGCCTAGGAGGCGGCCGGCATGGATCGAGTTCTGCTCAAACCGGCCGTACCAGAATGTGTTTTTTCTTTCCCAGAGAAAGCTTTACGACGTTTTCCGGACTCAAATCCTGAGGGGTAACCAGGCGGCGCTCGTCGCTCACCGGCTCGTCGTTCAGGCGCACGGCACCGCCCTGCACATGCCGCCGCGCTTCGCCGTTCGATGCCGCCAGTCCGGCGGTGACCAGCAGCGACAGGATGCCGACGCCGGTTTCAAGCGCCGTTTTGTCGACCTCGACGGTCGGCAGCGACTCCGCGAGCGCGCCCTCCTCGAACGTCTTGCGTGCCGTATCGCTGGCTTGCTCGGCGGCTGCACGGCCGTGCAGCAGGGCGGTGATCTCGGTGGCGAGGATCTTCTTGGCCTCATTGATCTCGGATCCGCCGAGCCGTTCGAGCCGCGCCACCTCGTCCAGCGGCAGCGTCGTGTAGAGCTTCAGGAAGCGCGCGACGTCGGCATCCTCGGTGTTGCGCCAGTACTGCCAGAATTCGTAGGGGCTCAGCATCTCCGCATCGAGCCAGACCGCGCCCGAAGCCGACTTGCCCATCTTGGCGCCCGACGAGGTGGTGAGCAGCGGCGTGGTCAGCGCATAGAGCTGCGCGTCCTCCATGCGGCGGCCGAGATCGATACCGTTGATGATGTTGCCCCATTGGTCGGAGCCGCCCATCTGCAGGCGGCAGCCGAGACGCTTGTAGAGTTCGACGAAATCATAGGCCTGCAGGATCATGTAGTTGAATTCGAGGAACGACAGCGACTGCTCGCGATCGAGCCGCAGCTTGACGGAATCGAACGCCAGCATGCGGTTGACGGAAAAGTGACGGCCGACATCGCGCAGAAAATTGACGTAGTTGATCTCCATCAGCCAGTCGGCGTTGTTGACCATGATGGCGTCGTTCGGACCGCTGCCGAATTTGAGGTAGGGCATGAAGTTGCGGCGGATGCCAGCCAGATTGTCTTCGATGTCCTGCGGGGTCAAAAGCTTGCGCGCCTCGTCCTTGAAGGACGGGTCGCCGATCATCGAGGTGCCGCCGCCCATCAGCGCGATCGGCCGGTGACCGGTCTGCTGCAGCCAGTGCAGCATCATGATCTGGATCAGCGAGCCGGCGTGCAGGCTCTTGGCGGTGGCGTCGAAGCCGATATAGGCCGTCACCGTTTCCTTGGCGAAGATAGTGTCGAGACCGGCATCATCCGAAGTCTGGTGGATGAAACCGCGCTCGCTCATCGTGCGCAGGAAATCCGATTTGAAGGCAGGCATTTTTTCTTTCCCGAAAGCGTCCGGCCAGCGTGGCTCGGGTGTGCATGAACGCGGGCGTTTAGCATCCAAGCGCGATCAGCAAAAGTGGTTTCCGGTTTTGCGTCCGATCGCGCGCCAGACAAAGGTCCGGCGATCAGCAAAAGTGGTTTCCGGTTTTGGTGCCCGCGCGGATGGCATTTGCGAATCCTTGCTTCGCCGTTTGGGCTGGCGTATTGAGGCGCCGCGCAGGGCAGGGCCTGAGGCGCCGCGACGGGGCCATCCCGCAGATCAGATCCGGAAAGCTCCGCGATGAACAGGAACTATCTTTTTCTCTTTCTGTTCAGCGTGCTGATGACTTTCAGCGGACTGGCGAGCCTTCCACCCGTCGACCGGGACGAATCCCGTTTTGTCCAGGCCACCAAGCAGATGGTCGAAACCTCCGACTATGTCGACATCCGTTTTCAGGATGCCTCGCGCTACAAGAAGCCGATCGGCATCTACTGGCTGCAATCGGCGGCCGTGGCGCTGAGCGGCGAGGGGGCGGCGGCGCCGATCTGGGTCTACCGCCTCGTCTCCATGCTTGGCATTGCCTTGGCCGTCGTCGGCATTGCCTGGACAGGCACCAAGCTGTTCGGGGCCAATGCCGGTCTCGCCGCCGGCCTGATGATGGCGGCTATCTTCGCCACCGCCTTCGAGGGCCGTGACGCCAAGACTGACGCCATGCTGCTGGCCTGCTGCGTGGCGGCGCAAGGCGCGCTCGCCCAGATCTATCTGGCAGCGCGCCGGAACGAACCGGTAGCCGCCCACCTGCCGTGGATTTTCTGGGCTGCTCAAGGCCTTGGAATCCTTATCAAGGGGCCGGTGGCTCCGCTCCTGTCGGTGCTGACGGTCGCCGCCTTGTTTGCCTTCGAGCGCGACTGGCGCTGGCTCCTGAAGCTGAAGCTCGTGCGCGGTGCCGCCCTGGTGCTGCTCATCGTGCTGCCCTGGGTCGCCCTCATCACCTGGAAGAGCGGCGGCGCCTTTCTCAGTGATGCCGTCGGCAAGGACATGATGGCCAAGGTCGCCTCGGGGGAGGAATCGCACGGTCTGCCGCCCGGTTTCTACATGCTGACCTATTCCTTGTTCATGTGGCCGTTCGGTCTGATCGCGGTCGGCGCCGGGCTGCAGGCCCTCAACCGTCTGCGCGACGATCCCCGGCTGCGTTTCTGCCTCGCCTGGTACATTCCGTTCTGGCTGGTGTTCGAACTGATCCCGACCAAGCTGCCGCACTATGTCCTGCCGGCCTATCCCGGCATGGCGCTGCTGATCGGCTGGCTGCTGACCTTGCCGCCGCAGGAGGCGAATGCGCCGCTCAGGCGCTGGCAGGATTGGTTGTGGTGGTCGACCGCATTCGGTCTTGCCGTGGTCAGCCTTGGCCTGGCGGCGGTCTGCGTGGGAGCGCCGATCTATCTCACCGGCGCCTTCTCCTGGTGGAGCATCCCGGCCGCCGCGGCGGCGCTGGCGGCAGGATATTTCGCTTTTTCGCGACAGCTGCAAGTGCCGCTCTCCCGCATCGGCGCCATCGCGGTCTGCGCGGGCATCACCTATGGGCTGTTGTTCGGCGTCATCGCGCCTTCGCTGAAGCCGATCTGGCTGAGCCCGGCGATCGAGGCGGCGTTCCAGGCCAACAGGCCTTGCGACACCACGGTGCTCGCTTCGGCGGAATATCACGAGCCGAGTCTGGTGTTCCTGGTCGGCACCAAGACCCTCCTGACCGATGTCGATGGCGTCGCCAAGCATCTGCTCGGCGATCCTGCCTGCGCCCTGGCGCTGGCGCAGGTCGGCGACGAGCAGAAACTGAATGGGTTGCTGGCGGCGCAAGGCAAGTCGGCGAACCGCGTTGCCGAGGTCGACGGCCTCAACTATTCGTCGGGAGACAAGCTGTCGCTCGGCCTCTATCGTGTAACCCAGTGACGGCTCGCCGATGCCCATGACGGCGACAATGGGGTCGAATTTCCTATGCTGGTGAAATCACGCCCGCCCGTTTCGAGCCTGCTCCTTGGGATAGGGCGCCGGTCGCTCGACAATTTTCGCGATACGATGCAGATCGCCAAAAGCCGCCTTGCCACCCGCCCGGCCAGATACCCGAACGTTTTGTGGTCGGTCTGGGTGCTGGTCTGGGTTTTGCTGACGGCGGCAGCGTTTGTTCGTCTCGACACCCCGGCCGGAATGCTTCACGGCAAGTGGTCGGCGGGATTTGCCCGGACTGCCGACTTTTTCACCCAGTTCGGCCTGGGTGGCTGGTATCTCATTCCCTCAGTGCTTCTGCTTGTCGCCGCGAACCTGACGGATTGGCGAAGCCTCTCGCGGCGCTCGCTGATGCTGCTCTACAACTGGACCTGCCTGGCTTTTCTGGTGCTGTGCGCCACCGGCCTGTCGGGGATCGCCGTCAATGTGCTGAAATATGCCATTGGCCGGGCTCGCCCCCTCTATTACGAGGACTTTGGCGTGCTGACCCTGCACCCCTTCGCTTTCGATGCGCGCTTCGCCGGCTTTCCGTCCGGCCATGGTACGACGATGGGCGCGGTGTTCGGGGTCGCTTTGCTGTTGTTTCCGCGGCGCTGGTACATCGCCCTGGCGATCACCGCTTGTATCGCCTCGACCCGTATCTTCGTTGGCGCGCACTATCCCAGCGACACCGTCGCCGGCTTCGGCCTTGGCTGCGGCTTCGCGCTCGCCTGCGGGCTGGTCTTTGCCCGGCTCGGCTTCATTTTCCGGCCGATGCCGTCGGGACTGCCGGTCCGCAAGAGAACGTTTCGGCTGATCGGACCGACAAGGAAGGCTGCCTGAGCATTCGAAGTTCAGTTGCCGTCCAGTCCGCCATAGGATCTGACCAGGCCGGCCATGCCGGGCGACTGGTGGTCTTCGCTTTCCAGCCCCTGTGCAACGCCGACGCGATCGGCGACCGGCCGGTTCTGGCTGACCTTCCACTTGCCGTGGATTTCGCTGATCTCGATTTCCAGCCCGATAATGCCCTTGATCTGCGACTGGATGAAGGGCTCCGGCGCATCGGTCACCGCCCAGGGTGCGGCGCGGGCGCCTTCCTGGGAGACGGTCAGATCGGCGATCTGCTGCGCCAGCCAGTCCTGATCATCCATCACCTTGACGGTGCCGCGAACCTGCACGATGGCGTAATTCCACGTCGGCACCACCTTGCCGGTCTCGCGCTTGGTCTCGTACCAGGACGGCGTCACATAGGCATCGCTGCCCTGGAAGACGATCAGCACGGGGGATGCCGGGTTGTCGGCCAACAGGCGCCATTGCGGGTTGGCCCGCGCCAGATGGGCGCGCAGCCTGCCGTTAGGCCCGATTTCCGCGTCGAGCAGGAACGGGACAGCGTTGGCGACCGGCCCATCGGGCCCGTTGGAAACCAACAGGCCCAGCGGATGCGTCCGGATCAGCCCGTGCAGGATTTCCGGCCGCGTTTCCCTGAAATGAGGAGGTTCGTACATCGCCGTCCGTTCTTGCCTTGTTTATCTCAGCCGCTTCGGACGCGGATCCGACAATTCGCCGGCCAGCCGGCGGTCGAGATAGTCGGCGCATTCCTCGAGCAGCAGGTCGGCATCGTTGGCGAAGAAATGGTTGGCGCCGGGCAACGTCTTTTGCGTGATGGTGATGCCCTTCTGCGTGTGCAGCTTGTCGACAAGGCCCTGCACATCCTTCGGCGGCGCCACCTTGTCGGCATCGCCATGGATGATCAGGCCCGATGACGGGCAGGGCGCCAGGAACGAGAAATCATAGGTGTTGGGCTGCGGCGCGATCGAAATGAAGCCTTCGATCTCCGGCCTGCGCATCAGAAGCTGCATGCCGATCCAGGAGCCAAAGGAGTAGCCGGCGACCCAGCAGCTCTTGGAATCGGGATGCAGCGACTGCACCCAGTCCAAAGCGGCGGCGGCGTCCGACAGTTCGCCGGTGCCATGGTCGAACTCGCCCTGGCTGCGGCCAATGCCGCGGAAATTGAAGCGAAGCGTGGTGAAATCCCGCTTCTGGAACATGTAGAAGAGGTCGTAGACGATCTTGTTGTTCATCGTGCCGCCGAATTGCGGATGCGGGTGCAGGACGATGGCAATCGGCGCGCTCTTTTCCTTGGAAGGCTGATAGCGACCCTCCAGGCGGCCGGCAGGACCGGTGAAAATGACCTCAGGCATAAAATACTCCACTTGGTAATACGAACGCGCGGTGCCTGGAACGTTTCCTCTGGCCTTGACGCAGGGCGAGCGTCTTCTTAGAAGCTAGTTTAGAATTGTTCAAAACTGAGTGGCAAGACATCGAGCCCGGCCACCCGCGCCGCAAGCCGCGTAAATAGGACGGCTCGCCTTGGAATTTCAAGGAAATAACGCCATACGACAGCGGAATGGCTTCTGACGGGATTTGACGGACGAAAATGGCCGGAATACGCGCCTATCTCGACTACAATGCCAGTGCGCCGCTGCTTGCCGTGGCCCGCGAGGCTATGGTCGCGGCCCTTGACGTCGCGGCCAATCCGTCATCGGTTCACGCCGAGGGGCGCGCGGCCCGCCGCCTGATCGAGACCGCCAGGCGTGACGTGGCGGCGCTCGTCAACGCCAAGGCGGAGCATGTCGTGTTCACCTCCGGTGCCACGGAAGCAGCCTCGACGCTGCTGTCACCCGACTGGCAGATGGGGCGCGGCACGGTGCGTATGAGCCGGCTTTACGTGTCGGAGGCCGATCATCCCTGCCTGTTGAACGGCGGACGGTTCCCCGCAGCGCAGGTGACGCGGATCGGCGTCGACGCCAACGGCATCGCCGACCTCGGCGCCTTGGCGTCGGCGCTCGGCGGTCACGACAAGAGCGAAGGCCTGCCGCTGGTCGCCATCCACGCCACCAACAACGAAACCGGCGTCATCCAGCCGATCGATCGCATCGCCGGGATCGTCAAGGCGGCGGGCGGTATCCTTACAGTCGACGCCGTGCAGGCCGCTGGGCGTGTTTCCATCGATCTATCAGCGGGTTACGCCGATTATCTGATTCTGTCGTCGCACAAGATCGGTGGTCCCAAGGGCGTCGGCGCCATCGTCGCCGCCTCTGACCTGATGATGCCGAAGCCGTTGATCAATGGCGGCGGCCAGGAGAAGGGCCATCGCGGCGGCACCGAAAACCTCGCTGCCATTGCCGGTTTTGGCGCGGCCGCCCGCGAGGCCCTGGCCGGATTGCCGGCCATGGATGCGGTGCGCCAGCGCCGCGACGAGATCGAAGCCATCGTCAAATCGCTGGTGCCGGACGCGGAAATCTTCGGAACCGGTGCGCCAAGGCTTGCCAATACGGCATTCTTCGCTATTGCGGGCGTCAAAGCCGAAACCGCGCAGATCGCCTTCGATCTGGCCGGTGTAGCGCTGTCGGCCGGCTCTGCCTGTTCGTCTGGCAAGGTCGGACCGAGCCATGTGCTGAAAGCCATGGGGTACGGCGACAGTCTCGGCGCCTTGCGGGTGTCGATCGGACCGGCGACCGGCGCGGAAGACATCGAGCTGTTTCGCGTCGCACTGGCGGGAATTACCGCACGTAGGGCGGATAGAGAACGGGCCGCGTAGCGGTTGGACGAATTTGGGCCTTTCGGCCTGGTAGAGCCGTGCGTTTCATGCTGGCCGGGTGAATTCCCGGTCGAAGCGCACTATATTAAACTTACGCTGCCGCGAGCACCTCTTCGGGGTTCGTTTTTGGCGGTGCCATAGTTTGAAAACTGTCGGGCCTTGACCCCGGCGTGGATGGAGAACGCATATGCCTGCTGTGCAGGACACGATCGATCGGGTCCGAAAGATCGACGTCGACCAATACAAATACGGATTCCAGACCGAAATCGCGATGGACAAGGCCCCCAAGGGCCTCAGCGAAGACATCATCCGTTTCATTTCGGCCAAGAAGGACGAACCGTCCTGGATGCTGGAATGGCGTCTGGAAGCGTATCGCCGCTGGCTGACGCTTGACGAGCCGACCTGGGCGCGCGTCCACTATCCGAAGATCGATTTCCAGGACATCTATTTCTATGCGGCGCCCAAGAGCACGCCCGGCCCGACCTCGCTCAGCGATGTCGATCCCGAACTGTTGAAGGTCTACGAAAAGCTCGGCATTCCGCTGCGGGAGCAGGAAATCCTTGCCGGCGTGCAGAAGACCGACGCCTCGGAACTCGAGGAGGTCAGCGACAATGTCTACAAGTCGGGACGCGTCGCTGTCGACGCCGTGTTCGATTCCGTCTCCGTCGTCACCACCTTCAAGAAGGAACTGGCGCAGGCCGGCGTCATCTTCTGCTCGATCTCGGAAGCCATCCGCGAGCATCCGGAGCTGGTGAAGAAATATCTCGGTTCGGTCGTGCCGACCTCCGACAATTACTACGCCACGCTGAATTCGGCTGTGTTCACCGACGGCTCGTTCGTCTTCGTGCCCAAGGGCGTGCGCTGCCCGATGGAGCTGTCGACCTATTTCCGCATGAACGAGAAGAACACCGGCCAGTTCGAGCGCACGCTGATCATCGCCGAGGAGGGGGCTTACGTCTCCTATCTCGAGGGCTGCACGGCGCCGCAACGCGACGAGAACCAGTTGCACGCGGCGGTCGTCGAACTGGTAGCGCTCGACGATGCCGAGATCAAATATTCCACGGTGCAGAACTGGTACCCCGGCGACGCCGAGGGCAAGGGCGGCATCTACAACTTCGTCACCAAGCGCGGCGACTGCCGTGGCGACCGCTCGAAGATTTCGTGGACGCAGGTCGAGACCGGTTCGGCGATCACCTGGAAATATCCGAGCTGCATCCTGCGCGGTGACGATTCCCAAGGTGAGTTCTATTCGATCGCCGTGTCGAACGGCTACCAGCAGGTCGACAGCGGCACCAAGATGATCCATCTCGGCAAGAACACGTCGAGCCGCATCATCTCCAAGGGCATCGCCGCCGGCTTCTCGCAGAACACCTATCGCGGCCAGGTCTCGGCGCACCGCAAGGCGACCAACGCCCGCAACTTCACCAACTGCGACTCGCTGCTGATCGGCGACCAGTGCGGCGCGCATACCGTGCCCTACATGGAAGCCAAGAATTCGACGGCGCAGTTCGAGCATGAAGCGACGACGTCGAAGATTTCCGAAGACCAGAAATTCTACGTCATGCAGCGCGGCATTCCGGAAGAGGAAGCGATCGCGCTGATCGTCAACGGCTTCGTCAAGGACGTCATCCAGCAGCTGCCGATGGAGTTCGCGGTCGAGGCGCAGAAGCTGATCGGGATTAGCCTTGAGGGCTCGGTCGGCTGACCGGATATATATTCAGGAAACAAAAAAATGCTTGAAATCAGAAATTTGCACGCCCGCATCGTCGACGATGGCACCGAAATCATCCGCGGCCTGAACCTGACGGTGAGAGCCGGCGAGGTTGCCGCGATCATGGGGCCGAACGGCTCGGGAAAATCGACGCTGTCCTACATCCTGGCCGGCCGCGAGGACTATGAGGTGACCGAAGGCGACATCCTCTACAACGGCCAGTCGATCCTCGAAATGGATCCGGCCGAGCGCGCCACGTCAGGCATTTTCCTCGCCTTCCAGTATCCGATGGAGATACCGGGCGTTGCGACCATGGAATTCCTGAAGGTGGCGATGAACGAGCAGCGCAAGGCGCGTGGCGAGGAGCCGCTGAAGATCCCGGAATTCCTGAAGCGCGTTAAGGAAGCAGCTGCCTCGCTCAGCATGGATATGGCGATGCTCAAGCGGCCGCTCAATGTCGGCTTCTCCGGTGGCGAGAAGAAGCGGGCGGAGATCCTGCAGATGAAGCTGCTGGAGCCGAAACTGTGCGTGCTCGACGAGACCGATTCCGGCCTCGACATCGATGCGCTGAAGATCGTGTCCGACGGCGTCAACGCGCTGCGCGCACCGGACCGGGCGTTCCTGGTCATCACCCACTACCAGCGCCTGCTTGAGCACATCGTGCCCGACACCGTGCACGTGCTCTACAAGGGTCAGGTCATCAAGTCAGGCGACAAGTCGCTGGCGCTCGACCTGGAAGCCAATGGCTATGCCGGCGTGATCGGCGAAGCAGCGTGAGATGCCAGAGGGCAGTTTGATGAATATGCACGCACAACCGCAGCGGACACCGGCCGAAACAGCGTTGATCGACGCCTTCGGCGACCGGTTGTCGCTGCTGCCGGGCGACGGCGCGGTGATGCTGAAGCGCGACGACGCCATCGAGACGATCAAGCACGGCCTGCCGACGCGGCGCGTCGAATCCTGGCACTACACCGACCTGCGCCGGTTGCTGAATACCGTGCCGGACTTCGACCCGGCAGCCATGGCCAAAGCCATCGCCCCGATCGTCGACGGTTCCACCGTGGTGTCGATCCTGAATGGCAAGTCCGACGCCAAAGTGCCGGTTCTTGAAGGCGTCTCTTTCCAGCGCCTGTCGGAAAAGCTGGTCGACGGCAGCGCAGCACCTGGGCTCGACCCCTATGGCAGCGACGATGCCATTGGCGCGCTGAACACGGCTTTTGTCGCCGACGGGTATTTTGTCGACATCGCCGATGGTGTGGAACTTGAAAAGCCGGTCGAGCTGCAGAACCTGCAGGCCGGCGGCCAGACCCATGTGCGCCTGGCCGTTCGTGTCGGCGCCGGCGCCAAGGCCGTTATCGTCGAGCGCCAGACGGGTGATGGCGCTGCCTTGAGCAGCTCGGTCAGCCAGGTCGTGCTCGACGAGGGCGCCGAGGTGACGTGGCTGATCGTCCAGGAGCAGCCGGAAACGGCGACGCATCTGGCGCAGTTCAAGGCCCATATCGGCAAGAATGCGAAACTGACACTGTTCGTCATGAACGCCGGGGGCAAGCTCGTGCGCCAGGAGATCATGGTCAGGACGACTGGCGAAGGCGCCGATTTCAAGCTTCGCGGCATCAACCTCCTGGCCGGCGACACCCACACCGACGTGACCATGGTTCTCGACCATGCCGTGCCGCACACGACCTCGACGGAGATCATCCGCAACGTGGTGACGGGCAAGGCGCGCGGTGTGTTCCAGGGCCGCATCAACGTCCATCAATATGCGCAGAAGACCAACGCGAAGATGGCCTGCAACACGCTGTTGCTGTCGGACGACGGCGAATTCTCGACCAAGCCCGAGCTTGAAATCTTCGCCGACGACGTGATTTGCGGCCATGGCGCGACGGTCACCGAAATCGACCACAACCATTTGTTCTACCTGATGGCGCGCGGCGTCGACGAGAAAAGCGCGCGGGGCCTGCTCGTGAAGGCCTTCGTCGCGGAGGTGATCGAGGAACTGGACGACGAGGCGATCGTCGAGGCGCTGGAAGCACGGCTCGACGGCTGGTTCGCGGCACACGGGTGATCTGATGAACGCACCGGGCAAGATCGGAGATTTCTACGACGTCGAAGCGATTCGCCGCGATTTCCCGATCCTGTCGCGGGAAGTCTACGGCAAGAAGCTGGTCTATCTCGACAATGGCGCCTCGGCACAGAAGCCGCAGGTGGTGCTGGACACAATCCAGCATGCCTATTCCCAGGAATACGCCAACGTCCATCGCGGCCTGCATTTTCTGTCGAACGCCGCGACCGACGCCTACGAAAAGGCCCGAGAGACGGTGCGCCGCTTCCTAAACGCGCCGAGCACCGACAACATCATCTTCACCTCGAACACGACTTCGGCCATCAACACGGTCGCCTATGGCTATGGCATGCCCAACATCGGCGAGGGCGACGAGATCGTGCTGTCGATCATGGAGCACCACTCCAACATCGTTCCCTGGCATTTCATCCGCGAGCGGCAGGGCGCCAAACTGGTCTGGGTGCCGGTCGACGATCTCGGCGTTTTCCACATCGAGGAATTCGAAAAGCGGCTGACCAGCAAGACAAAGCTCGTTGCCATTACCCACATGTCGAACGCGCTTGGCACTGTGACGCCGATCAAGGAGATCGTGCGCATCGCGCATTCGCGTGGAATTCCCGTGCTGGTCGACGGCAGCCAGAGCGCTGTCCACATGCCGATCGATGTGCAGGATCTCGACTGCGACTTTTTCGTCTTCACCGGGCACAAGGTTTATGGCCCGTCGGGCATCGGCGTGCTCTACGGCAAGAAGGACATTCTCGCTGGCATGCGGCCCTTCATGGGCGGCGGCGAGATGATCGAGGAGGTGACGGAAGACATCGTCACCTACAACGAGCCGCCGCACCGCTTCGAGGCCGGCACGCCGCCGATCGTCCAGGCGATCGGGCTGGGTGCTGCCCTCGACTACATGGAATCGGTCGGTCGCGAGCGCATTGCAGCCCATGAGGAAGACCTCAAGAACTACGCGCATGAGCGGCTGCGCTCCATCAATTCGCTGCGCATCTTCGGCGATGCGCCCGGCAAGGGCGCCATCATCTCGTTCGAACTGCAAGGCATTCATGCGCATGACGTGTCGATGGTGATAGACAGGCAGGGCGTTGCTGTCCGCGCCGGCACCCATTGCGCCCAGCCGCTGTTGAAACGGTTTGGCGTAACCTCCACATGCAGGGCATCGTTCGGCATGTACAATACCAGGGCCGAAGTCGACGCTTTGGCCGAGGCGCTTGAAAAAGCGCGCAAATTCTTCGGATGACGATTTTTTTGGGTGACGACCATGGATGATGCAAGCATCGCTGCCGAGACCACTCCGGAAACCGCGCCCAATGCGCTGGTTTCGGGATCGGCCATTCCAGCCGACGAACTGGCGCGGCTGACCGACGACATCGTTTCGGCGCTGAAGACGGTCTACGATCCGGAAATCCCGGCCGATATCTACGAGCTCGGCCTGATTTACAAGATCGACATCGAGGACGACCGCTCGGTCAAGATCGACATGACGCTGACCGCTCCCGGCTGCCCTGTCGCCGGCGAAATGCCCGGCTGGGTGGAGAATGCCGTCGGCGCCGTCGAAGGCGTGTCCGGCGTCGAGGTCAACATGACCTTCGACCCGCCCTGGTCGGCCGACCGCATGTCGGAAGAGGCGCAGGTGGCGGTGGGTTGGTATTGAGGGGTCAGTTGCCTCCTTTGCCATAAATTCTGGCGTAAGCCTCGATCGTTTTCGAAAAGCTTTCGGGACTGGACGGATTTCCGGCGACTATCATGCCACTTCCGACCGGGATCCAAAGTGCATTGTCATGAAGAAATAATTTTCGGCCGCGCCTAGTCAGCTTAAGCGCGTCGCCGGCGCCGGGTTTTAGCAGCAAAAGGACAGCCAAGGGTTGTTGTCCCGTTAGTGCACGGGTTACAGTCCTTAGTTCAACAGCATTTACTGCGGACCAGGGCACCGTTTCGGTTGTGATGCCGGAGTCCTCAATGCCGTCAGGGGATATAACTACGGACCGGCGCTTAAAATAAGTACGGTAGATAGAAAGTCCCATGATAAATAATAGGGCCGTGATGACGAATATGAAGATTCCTTGACTAACCATGCTTGTTTTTTGATATGAGAATAAAAATATAGAAGAAAGAAAAACTGCGATCGCAAAGAGCCTGATGAAATTATTTTTCATCTTGCCGATGTCGTCGACGCAAACCAAAATTCCGCTGGTATTGATCGAGTTGTATATTGAGTAGTTGTCGTTGTTGTCCAAAAAAGTATCTTTCATCGGAAGATATCAATGTGGACATTACGGATAACATCCAAGGCAATCAAGGTCGTGGTATTGAGCCGTGAGGCATTTGAGCGCGGTGCTTCGGGACGCGCTTTGCGGATCCGGGGTTGCGCAGGCCAACAAACTTCACCATTTTAGGGCAAGACTCATTCCACGGGCCTTGAACCCGCGTGAACGTGGAGAACGATATGGGACGCTTTGCCGTCATCACGATGACCGAAAAGGCCGCCGACCGGGTGCGCGAGATTGTCGCCGCCCGTGAGAATGCGCACGGCATCCGCCTCGGCATCAAGAAGGGCGGCTGCGCCGGCATGGAATACACGGTCGATCTGGTGACCGAGCCCAACACCAAGGACGACCATATCGAGCGCGATGGCGCCCATGTCTATGTCGCACCGGAAGCAGCACTTTTCCTGTTCGGCACCGAGATGGATTTCGAGCAGACGACGCTGCGCACCGGTTTCACCTTCCACAATCCGAACCAGAGCTCGGCCTGCGGTTGCGGCGAATCCGTCGAACTCAAGCCGGCCGACCTGAAGGCACTGGCAGAAGCCCGCGCTTCCTGAGTTTTTCCTTCGCCCCGTTTACGGGGAGAAGGTGTCACGAAGTGACGGATGATAGGCAGCGCCGGCCTCTCCAAAGTTAGCGCCGCTCCTCATCTGCCGGCGTTCGTCGTTCGAAGGCCAAGCAATTGGCTTTTTGTCCGCTGCGCGGATCACTCCTCACCTCCCCGTAAACGGCGCGAAGAAATTCACTCCACCCACATGCCCGTCCGCTTGTGCCAGTCGGCGATCGATTCCTCGGGATAGATGTCGAAGACCTTGTCATGCTTGCCAACCACCGGCTCCACCCAGTTCGCCTTGTATTTCAGCATGAGGTGCACCTTGCTTGGCGGAATGGGTAAATCGCTGTCGATCGCCGAAGCGAAGGGATGCACCAGCTCCGGCCATGTCGGGTCGTAGAGCCAAAGGGCTGAGCCGCATTTCTTGCAGAAATTGCGCTCGCCGGTTGAGATTTCGCAATGCGGATGCTCGTCGTCCTCGATCTCCGCCCGAAAGACGCCGAGGCTGCGCTTGCCCCTGATGTTCAGTGTTTCGTTGTCGGCACCGAGATTGATGGCAAACCCGCCGCCGCCCTGCTGCTTGCGGCAGATCGAGCAGTAGCACAGCATGAATGGCGCCGGCGTGTGGCTCTCCACCTCGAAACGGACGGCATTGCAGCGGCAGGAGCCTTTGAGCAGCACGGGCATAGCGGGAAACTCCGATCGACCTCACACAACCTGTCAGCATGATTTTGGTTGCGGCGATGACAAGGCCAAACGCCGGTGACATGATCGCGGCATGGACAATGAACGCATCGCCGAACTGTTCGAAGGCCTCGGCCCGGTCAGCATCCGAAAACTGTTCGGCGGCAAGGGCATCTATTTCGACGGTGTCATCGTCGCCATCGTGCTGCGTGGCGAATTGCTGCTGAAGGCCGACGAGCAAAGCGTGCCCGAGTTCGAGGCCGCCGGCTGCACGCAATGGACCTATACCGGCTCGCGCCACGGCAAGCTGGTCGCCATGCCCTACTGGAGCGTTCCAGACAGCGCTTTCGATGATCCCGACGAGATGACGATCTGGGCACGCCGGGCCTATGAGGCGGGGCGACGGGCGGGGAAGTAGATTCACGCAAGCGCGAGGCCACCCCCTCATCCGTCCGCTTCGCGGCCACCTTCTCCCCGAGGGGAGAAGAGGTCGACGTCGGCGCTGCAAGCTCCTCTCCCCTCGGGGAGAGGTCGGATTGCCCCGAACTGTTCTTTGCAATTCGGTCTTGGGAATCCGGGTGAGGGGGAACCTTCGCTGCGTGACCCTAAAGCGCCTTCGCAATCCTCGCCGCCAGCCGCGCATTATTCTCGACCAGCGCGATGTTCGTCTTCAGGCTCCTGCCGCCAGTCAGTTCGAGAATCTTTCCCAGCAGGAACGGCGTCACCGCCTTGCCGGTCACGTTGAGCGCCTCGGCGGCCTTCTGCGCGGCCTCGATATAGCCGGCCATCTCCTCAGCCGGGATTTCGTGGTTTTCCGGCACCGGATTGGCAATCAGCATGCCACCGGCGAGCCCCAGCGCTGCCCTCGTCTGGTAGAAATGCGCGATCTCTTCCGGCTCGTGCAAGGTCAGCGGCGCGCGGAACGGCGAATGCCTGGACCAGAAGGCCGGCATCGTCTCGCAGCCAAGGCCGACCACCGGCACGCCGCGCGTCTCCAGCACTTCCAGCGTCTTTTCGATGTCGAGAATGGCCTTGGCGCCGGCCGAGACGACGATGACCGGCGTGCGCGCCAGCTCGTCGAGATCGGCGGAAATGTCAAAACTCTTTTCGGCGCCCTTGTGCACGCCGCCGATGCCGCCGGTGGCGAACACTTTTATGCCGACCATATGCGCCGCGATCATCGTGGCGGCGACCGTGGTGCCACCGGTGCGCCCTTGCGCCACGGCAAAACCGAGATCGGCGCGCGACAGCTTCATGGCGTCGCCCGTCATCGCCAGCGATTCGCGCTCGCCGTCCGAAAGCCCGATCTTGATGCGGCCGCCAACCACGGCGATCGTCGCCGGCACGGCGCCGCCATCGGTGATGATCTTTTCGACGTCGGCCGCCATGGCGCCATTGTCGGGGTAGGGCATGCCATGGGTGATGATGGTGCTTTCCAGCGCCACCACCGGCCGGCCGGCAGCCAGAGCCTGCGCCACCGGCGCGTGGATGTCGATGAAGGGGCGGGCGGTCTCAGGGGTCATCAGGGTCTCCAATCCGGAATGCGGCGCGTCCGTGGGGACACCAGGCAACATCGCGGCACTATGAATTCGCCGGTCTCATGCCACTTCCCTGGCATCCGGCACAAGAGCCAGCGCTTCCGCGAAGCTTGAGGCGGTGAACTCGGGAACGGCGTTGGCGCTTTCGATGGCAAGCGTCGCCCCGGCGATGCCTTCGCGCAGGGCCACCCGCAGCGGCAGTCCGCGCAGCAAGGCAGCGACCGTTGCGCCCGCCAGCGCATCACCGGCCCCGGTGACGTCAGTGACCTTTCGGGGATTGGGCGGCATGATCGAAAAGGCGCCTGTTTCATCGAACCCCAGCACGGGCGCCTCGCCCGCCGTCACCACGCCACTGACGAGGCCGCTGCATCGCAACCCGTCGACGACCTCGCGCTGCCTGGCATTCGCGGCGACGCCGGCCAGCACCATGGCCTCGCGCCGGTTCATGAAGACCAGCGAGAGCTTCTTCAGCACCGGTATCAGCCGCACCACCTTGGCCGGCGAGATGGCAATGGCGAAAACCGGCTTGCCCGCGGCGAGCGCGACCAGCCGTTCCAGCGCCGAAGAGGGCAGATTGGCGTCGCACAGGATCGCGTCGGCGGCGGCGATCACCTCCCGCACCTTGGAGCGCCTGATCTGCTTGGGAAACGCCAAATCATAGAGCGCCATGTCGGCAAAGCCGACGATCAGCTCGCCTTCGATGTCGATCAGCGCGGTGTAGCTCGGCGTCGTGCGGTCGAGGAAGACCGCCGACAGGTCGGTAATGCCTGTCTCGGCGATGGCTCGCGAAACGGTATCGGCAGCGGCATCGCCGCCGCGAACCGACATCAGCGACGCGGAGACGCCGCGCCGCACGGCGCTGCGCAAAGCATTAAAGACGCCGCCGCCGACATCCTCGCGCATTGTGCCCGGATTGGAGGCGGCAGGCACGTAAGCGCCGGACACCTGGCCGCGTCGGTCGATATGGGCGCCGCCTATGGCCAGTATTTTCGCGGATTTCAGCATGCCGGCGATATGACCTTTGTTATTCCAGCCGCACAAGCGCTAGGCTGTGCGACGGAGCTTCGCATGCGAGGCGGCGATTCGGCAGGTCGAAACAACCGAGCCGTCTGGCCCAACGTGCGGTGCATTCCTGATCGAATCCCTGGACAAAAAAAGAACAAATCCGGATATTGCTTGTTTTTCAGTTATTTGACCCCTCTTGCCAAATGAGAACAAAAAAGGTACAAATAGGCAGGGATTACGGATTGTCCGGCCTTCATTGACGACCAAGGGGTGATGTATCATGGCTCAGAATTCTTTGCGGCTGGTAGAGGACAAGGCAGTGGACAAATCAAAGGCTCTGGATGCGGCGCTGTCGCAGATCGAGCGGGCTTTCGGCAAGGGCTCGATCATGCGGCTCGGCGCCAACGATCAGGTCGTCGAGATTGAAACGGTGCCGACCGGCTCGCTTGGCCTCGACATCGCGCTTGGCGTCGGTGGCCTGCCGCGCGGCCGCATCATCGAGATCTACGGGCCGGAAAGCTCGGGCAAGACGACGCTTGCCCTGCACACCGTTGCCGAAGCCCAGAAGAAGGGCGGCATCTGCGCTTTCGTCGATGCCGAGCACGCGCTTGACCCGGTCTATGCCCGCAAGCTTGGCGTCGATCTCGAAAACCTTCTGATCTCGCAGCCTGACACTGGGGAGCAGGCGCTGGAAATCTGCGACACGCTGGTGCGCTCCGGCGCCATCGACGTGCTGGTGGTCGATTCGGTCGCGGCGCTGACGCCACGCGCCGAAATTGAAGGCGAGATGGGCGATTCGCTGCCCGGCCTGCAGGCCCGCCTTATGAGCCAGGCGCTACGCAAGCTGACCGCGTCGATTTCGCGCTCCAACACCATGGTCATCTTCATCAACCAGATCCGCATGAAGATCGGCGTCATGTTCGGCTCGCCTGAAACCACCACCGGCGGCAATGCGCTGAAATTCTACGCTTCGGTGCGCCTCGACATCCGCCGCATCGGCTCGATCAAGGACCGCGACGAGGTTGTCGGCAACCAGACCCGCGTCAAGGTGGTCAAGAACAAGCTGGCGCCGCCCTTCAAGGTGGTCGAATTCGACATCATGTTTGGTGAGGGCGTCTCCAAAACCGGCGAACTGGTCGATCTCGGGGTCAAGGCTGGTATTGTCGAGAAGTCTGGCGCCTGGTTTTCCTATAACTCGCAGCGTCTCGGCCAGGGCCGCGAAAATGCCAAGCTGTTCCTGCGTGACAATCCCGACACGGCACGCGAGATCGAGTTGTCGATCAGGCAGAATGCCGGGCTGATCGCCGAGAAATTCCTCGAGAATGGCGGCCCTGAGCGCGGCGATGATGACGGTTTCGAGGAAGAATCCGGAGCGATGTAACAGCTTCGTGCGCGATGCCGGCCGGAGTTCGGCCATAATCGCGTTCTATTATCTCAGGCTTATGTAATCGAGTTCCGTGTTATTGCGTTTCGAAACCGCCGGCCCAGTGCCGGCGGTTTTGCGTTTTGGCGGCGGAACCAGGCCGGGTCGAACGGCCGGCAAAGGCCGTGGATTGGACCAATTCCGTGTTTCTGGACAGGGTGAAGCGCGGCGGCTAAAAGGCCAAGTCCTAATCTTCTAGAACGCAGAGCCCATTTCCGCCGGTTTGCCGGCGGCTCTTCCGAAAAGGCAGCATCATGAGTGGCGTGAACGAAATCCGGTCGACATTTCTCGACTACTTCCGCAAGGAGGGTCACGAGATCGTCGCATCGAGCCCGCTGGTGCCGCGCAACGACCCGACGCTGATGTTCACCAACGCCGGCATGGTGCAGTTCAAGAACGTCTTCACCGGTCTGGAGAAGCGGCCCTACTCGCGCGCCTCGACCGCCCAGAAGAGCGTTCGCGCCGGCGGCAAGCACAACGATCTCGACAATGTCGGCTACACCGCGCGCCATCTGACCTTCTTCGAGATGCTCGGTAATTTCTCCTTCGGCGACTATTTCAAGGAGCGCGCCATCGAGCTTGCCTGGAACCTGATCACCAGGGAGTTCGGGCTGAACAAGGACAAGCTGCTGGTCACCGTCTATCACACGGACGACGAGGCGGCCGGCTTCTGGAAGAAGATCGCCGGTTTTTCCGACGACCGCATCATTCGCATCGCGACCTCGGACAATTTCTGGGCGATGGGCGACACCGGACCGTGCGGGCCGTGCTCTGAAATCTTCATCGACCGCGGCGAACACATCTGGGGCGGCCCTCCCGGCAGCCCGGAGGAAGATGGCGACCGTTTCCTGGAATTCTGGAACCTGGTGTTCATGCAATATGAACAGGTGACGAAGGAGGAGCGCATCGACCTGCCGCGTCCGTCGATCGACACCGGCATGGGCCTGGAGCGCATGGCATCCATCCTGCAAGGGGTGGAAAGCGTCTTCGAGACCGATCTGTTCCGTCACCTGATCGACGCGGCCTCGTCCGCGATCGGGCATGGTCCCGACAAGGAGACGGTCGCGTCCTACCGGGTCATTGCCGATCATCTGCGTTCGTCCTCCTTCCTGGTGGCGGACGGCGTGCTGCCTTCGAATGAAGGCCGGGGCTATGTCCTGCGCCGCATCATGCGCCGCGCCATGCGCCATGCGCAGCTGCTGGGTGCCAACGAACCGCTGATGTGGAAGCTGGTGCCGGCGCTGGTGCGCGAAATGGGCCAGGCCTATCCGGAGCTGCTGCGCGGCGAACAGTTGATCACCGAGACGCTGAAGCTCGAGGAGACCAGGTTTCGCAAGACGCTGGTGCGCGGCCTCGGCCTGCTCTCCGAGGCGACGGAGACGCTGCATGCCGGCGACATGCTGGACGGCGAAACGGCCTTCAAGCTCTACGACACCTACGGCTTCCCGCTCGACCTGACGCAGGACGCACTGCGCCAGCGCAGCATCTCGGTCGATCTTGCCGGCTTCACCAATGCGATGGAGCAGCAGAAGGCCGAGGCGCGCAAGCACTGGGCCGGCTCCGGCGACGCGGCGACCGAGACCATCTGGTTCTCCGTGCGCGAGAAGGCGGGCGCCACCGAGTTCCTCGGCTATGAGACTGAAGCTGCCGAAGGCATCATCCAGGCGCTGGTCAGGGACGGCAAGACCGTGGACAGCGCCGGCAAGGGCGACGCGGTGGCGATCGTCGTCAACCAGACCCCGTTCTATGCCGAGTCCGGCGGCCAGATGGGCGACACCGGCGTTGTTTCAGGCGAGGGCTTCTCGATCGACGTTTCGGATACGCAGAAAAAGGCCGACGGGCTGTTCGTCCATGTTGGCAAGGTGGCCAGCGGCACGGTCAGGACCGGCGCCGCCGTCGAGCTGAAGGTCGACCATGCCAGACGCTCGCGGTTGCGCGCCAACCATTCCGCGACGCATCTGATCCATGAAGCGCTGCGCGAGGTGCTGGGCAGCCATGTCGCGCAGAAGGGCTCGCTGGTCGCGCCCGAGCGCCTGCGCTTCGACATCTCGCACAACAAGCCCATTTCACCGGAGGATCTCGAAGAGGTCGAGCGCATGGCCAACGAGATCGTCGTCCAGAACGGCCCGGTGTCCACGCGCCTGATGTCGGTCGACGATGCCATTGCCGAAGGCGCCATGGCGCTGTTTGGCGAGAAGTACGGTGACGAAGTGCGCGTCGTGTCCATGGGCACCGGTGTGCACGGCGCCAAGGCCAACCGGCCCTATTCGGTCGAGCTTTGCGGCGGAACGCATGTCCGGGCGACTGGCGATATCGGCCTGGTGCGTGTCGTGTCGGACAGCGCGGTCGCCGCCGGCGTGCGCCGCATCGAGGCGCTGACCGGCGAAGCCGCGCGCAAACATCTCGACGAGCAGGATAGGCGGCTGAAGGCGGCGGCAGCGGTGCTGAAGATTTCACCGGCCGACGTGCCGGCGCGCGTCGAGACGCTGCTCGAAGAGCGCAAAAAGCTTGAGAAGGAACTGACCGAGGCGCGCAAGAAGCTGGCGCTGGGCGGGGGATCGTCAGCCGATGCTCCAGCCGCCAATGAGACGGTCGCCGGTATCGGCTTCCTCGGCAAGACGGTCTCCGGTGTCTCGCCGAAGGATTTGAAGCCGCTGGCCGATGCCGGCAAGAGCTCGCTCGGCTCCGGCGTCGTCGTCTTCGTCGGCGCCGGCGAAGACAACAAGGCAAGCGTCGTGGTGGCCGTCACCGACGACCTCATCGATCGCTTCAGCGCCGTCGACCTTGTCCGCGTGGCCTCCGCCGCATTGGGCGGGCAGGGCGGCGGCGGGCGGCCCGACATGGCCCAGGCCGGTGGCCCCGACGCTTCCAAGGCCGATGATGCGATTGCAGCAGTGAGGGCGGCACTCGAAGCGGCGTAGGCTAGTGGGCAGTTCAGGGGGGAGCCCTACCTTCCCAAGTAGCGCTGCCCCTCATCTGGCTGCCGCCATCTTCTCCCCGTAAACGGGGAGAAGGGCGCTTTCGTCGCGGCTTTCGCCAATCGCCAGCGTTGCAAAAAAGAGGCGCCGGCGTTGCGGCCAGCCTCTTTCTCCCCGTTTTACGGGGAGAAATGCCCGGCAGGGCAATGAGGGGCGGCGCCGGCGTTGAGGAAGTTCACTCGGCCTAAGCGACCTTTTCAGTCCGCGTAAAGCTCGCACGATCAGCGACGCGCGCATACCAGTCCCGAATATCCGCGAACCGCGCCAACAGATCGCGCCCTTGCGTGACCTTGACGAAATAGGCGATGATCGGCGCGGCGTGCAGGTCCGCCAGCGTCAGCTGGTCGCCAAGCAGCCACGGACCTTGTGGCTTCAGCGATCTCAGCACCGTCTCGGCCTGAGCAAGGCCGCCGGCGATCAACGCCGAATCCGGCTCAGCCTTCTCCAGCCGCTCGACGGCAACATCCCAGACCATCGCGCGATAGCCATAGGCGTCGAGCATGCCTATGATTTGGCCCATCCTGGCGCGGCCGCGCGCGTCGGCAGGCTGCAGCGCCGGTCCGTCGAAGGCCTCGTCGATATAGCGAGCAATCGCATTGGTCTCGAAGAGGCGAAACCCGTCATAACAGAAGGCCGGGATGCGGCCGAACGGATGATGCTCGAAATACCAGGCGGGAACGCCCTCGGCGGCAAAGACATCGACCGGCACAAGCTCGTAGTCGATGCCTTTTTCCGCGAGTACGAGGCGGACGATGCGTACATAGACGCTGTAGTCCGCCCCGTAGACGATGGGCTTGCTCGACGATGTGGTGTTGAACCTATGACCGATGCGGATAACGATCTACTCTTTTATCTTTGCAACGGGCTTGCCATCTTCCCCAATCACGAGCGTGATCTTGCCTCCAAGGTCCGCTGGCGCGGGAGCGACATTGGCGGCTTGCCCCTCATACTTCGGCATGGAGTCCAAAAGCTCTTTGCCCTTGGCACTCTTTAGTCGTTCTTGCTGATCGAACCACATAGCCATTTACATCTACCTGTTTGGCTTAGATATTGAAATGCAGCGCATCCATGGAAGACAGGTTTGCAATTCGACACGCCTCAAGTCGTTGTCGTTAGCTAATACTGTCGCACACTCAGATCAAGATCGAGGGTAGGCTTTTGGGCGACATGTTTTACGCCATCGCCTTCTGCAGGTTCTCGTCGATCTTGTCGAGGAAACCGGTGGTCGACAGCCAGGGCTGGTCGGGGCCGATCAAGAGCGACAGATCCTTGGTCATGAAGCCGGACTCGACCGTCTGGATGCAGACCTTTTCCAGCGTTTCGGAAAAACGCTTCAGGTCGGCATTGTCGTCGAGCTTGGCGCGGTGCGCGAGGCCACGCGTCCAGGCGAAGATCGAGGCGATCGAGTTGGTCGAGGTTTCCTCGCCTTTCTGGTGCTGGCGGTAGTGGCGGGTGACGGTGCCGTGCGCGGCTTCGGCTTCCACCGTCTTGCCGTCCGGTGTCATCAGCACCGAGGTCATCAGGCCGAGCGACCCAAAACCCTGCGCAACCGTGTCGGACTGCACGTCACCGTCATAGTTCTTGCAGGCCCAGACATAGCCGCCCGACCATTTCAGGGCAGAGGCCACCATGTCGTCGATCAGGCGGTGCTCGTACCACAGCTTCTTCGACTTGAACTCGGCCTCGAACTCGGCCTCGTAGACCTCCTGGAAGATGTCCTTGAAACGACCGTCATAGGCCTTGAGGATGGTGTTCTTGGTCGACAGATAGACCGGATAGTTGCGCAGCAAGCCGTAGTTCAGCGAGGCGCGGGCGAACTCGCGGATCGAGTCGTCGAGATTGTACATGGCCATGGCGACACCGGCGCCGGGCGCGTCGTACACATCGTGCTCTATCACCTGGCCGTCCTCGCCGACGAATTTGATGGTCAGCTTGCCCTTGCCGGGGAAGCGGAAATCGGTGGCGCGGTACTGGTCGCCGAAGGCATGGCGGCCGACGATGATCGGCTTGGTCCAGCCGGGCACCAGGCGCGGCACGTTCTTCATGATGATCGGCTCGCGGAAGATGGTGCCGCCGAGGATGTTGCGGATGGTGCCGTTCGGCGACTTCCACATCTTCTTCAGCTTGAACTCCTCGACGCGCTGTTCGTCGGGGGTGATCGTCGCGCATTTCACGCCGACGCCGTGTTTCTTGATGGCGTTGGCCGAATCGATGGTCACCTGGTCGTTGGTGGCGTCGCGGTGCTCGATGCCGAGGTCGTAATATTCAAGCTTAAGGTCGAGATAAGGGTGGATCAGCTTGTCCTTGATGAACTGCCAGATGATGCGGGTCATCTCGTCGCCGTCGAGTTCGACGACCGGGTTCGCCACCTTGATCTTCGCCATGGAAAGAATGCCTCGTTGCTGGATATGGGACGGCCTTGCCCGCGCGGCGTTGGGCCGGGAGATGTCGCCCGTATATCAAAGCGCTTTTGGCCACGCAAACGGCGATCGGTCACGAATTGGAGGCCAGAGCCGTCGTCATTTGCGAATGCTTCATTTTCCCGGCCGAATGTGGCAGGGACGCTGAAATGCCGCAAACAGCAGTTCATTGACAATCATGCCCGTCATCAAAGATCCCGATAGCATTGCAGTCGCCGGCCCGGCGATCATCCTCGTCGAGCCTCAGCTTGGCGAGAACATTGGCATGGTCGCGCGCGCCATGGCCAATTTCGGTCTGTCGGAGCTGCGCCTGGTCAACCCGCGTGATGGTTGGCCGAGCGAGAAGGCGCGCGCGGCGGCCAGCCGCGCCGATCATGTCATCGACGCTGTCACCGTCTTCGACGATCTGGCCTCGGCGCTCGCCGACCTGAACTTTGTCTTCGCCACCACGGCCAGGCAGCGCGACGGCTTCAAATCCGTGCGCGGGCCGGTGGAGGCGGGCAGGCTGCTGCGGGCGCGCCACGTGATGGGCCAGCGCACCGGCATCCTGTTCGGACGCGAACGCTTCGGCCTCTACAATGACGAGGTCGGCCTTGCCGACGAGATCGTCACTTTCCCGGTCGATCCCGATTTCTCCTCGCTCAACATCGCCCAGGCAGCACTTCTGATGTCCTACGAATGGATGAAGTCCGGCCTGGAGGACGAGACCAGGACCAATTTTTCCGGCCCGGACATGAAACCGGCAAGCAAGGAAGAATTGCACGGCCTGTTCGCCTATCTCGAAGGCGCGCTGGAAGCGCGCGGCTATTTCCGGCCGGCGCCGAAGAAGCCGAAAATGATCGACAATCTGCGCGCGGTGCTGACACGCCCTGGCTTTGCCGAACCGGAGCTCAAGGTGCTGCGCGGCATCATTTCGTCGCTCGACAGGTTTTCTCCGGCGATGCCGCGCGGCGACGGGTCCCCTGGCGACGACCCGCGGCGCTTGCCCGCGGCCGCCGCGCGGGCCCGCAAGGCGGAAGCGGCGCGCCTTGCCGACACCGGCAAGGACGATGACATACCGCCGCTTGGCGGAAAAGGAACCGACAATGACTGAGCGGCCGATCCTGATGTTCGATTCGGGCATCGGCGGGCTTACCGTGCTGCGCGAGGCGCGCGTGCTGATGCCCGATCGCCGCTTCATCTATGTCGCCGACGACGCTGCGTTTCCCTACGGCGCTTGGGAAGAGCCGGCGCTGAGGGCGCATATACTCGAATTGTTCGGCAAATTGCTTGAGCGCTTTGCGCCGGCCATTTCCGTCATCGCCTGCAACACCGCCTCGACGTTGGTGATCGATGCGCTGCGCGATAGATTTCCCGAGCATCCTTTCGTCGGCATGGTGCCTGCGATCAAGCCGGCGGCGGAACGCACGCGCTCAGGGCTGGTTTCGGTGCTGGCGACGCCTGGCACCGTCAAGCGCCAATACACGCGCGACCTGATCAGCAAATGGGCGCAGAAATGCCATGTCCGCCTGGTCGGCAGCGACAGGCTGGCGGGACTGGCTGAGATCTACATGCGTGAGGGCTTCGTCGATGAGGAGGCCGTACGCACCGAGATCACGCCGTGCTTCGTCGAACATGATGCGCTGCGTACGGATATCGTCGTGCTCGCCTGCACACACTACCCCTTTCTGGCCAATCGCATGCGCAAGACGGCGCCCTGGCCGGTCGATTGGCTCGACCCCGCTGAAGCGATTGCGCGCCGGGCACTGTCGCTTCTCGCCGACATCGATCCGAGCGGTCGTGGCGAGATGCTGCCTGAAGGACCCGACCTTGCCGTCTTCACATCGAAAAGAGCCGATTTCCCGACCCGTCGCCTGATACAGGGCTTCGGGCTGGCTATGTCGTGATTGCGAAGCGGAACATCACGGCAGTCGTTGCGTTTTTCTCCAGATTCCAACGGGAGAAAGAACCATGCCAGCCACCTCGAAAGCCCAGCAGAAAGCCGCCGGCGCGGCTCTGTCGGCCAAGCGCGGCGAGACCAAGAAGAGCGAACTGCAGGGCGCTTCCAAGGGAATGTACGAATCGATGAGCGAAAAGCAGCTCGAGGAATTCGCCGAGACGAAGCGCAAGGGCCTGCCGGAGAAGAAGTCGAAAGACTAAGGATTAAGCATCCGGAATCAAAGAGCCCGCGGCCAAAACCGCGGGCTTTGAATCGATGTCGGCCGCCTGAGACCGGATAGGAGCCTACCAGCGCCCGCTGCAGCGCTTGATCTTGTAGCGTACGACCTTCTTGTGGCCGTGCCGCCAGATAACCTTCTTCTTGATCACGATGCGGCAAGCCTGGTGATGTCGGTGTCCATGCCAATGCCTGGCTTCCGCCGGCTCCGGTGTCAGGACCGCCATGGATCCCGCCAACACAGCGGCTCCTGTCAGGGTAAGGAAGAATTTCTTCATGCGAATGTAGCTCCTCTGCTCCGGTCCTTCCTGATGCCGCTGGCGCAACCTCCCGCCACATCCGGCACTGTACTCAACCCAGAGACGCTATATCGTCGCCACGGCCTACGCCAGCCACAAGCTTGACACCGGTTAAATCTCCGTTTAATCAGCGCGCCAACACCGGGCCGCAATGCCCGGTGGTTTTCTTTATGTGCGCAAGATGCGTGGAAATCCAATTCTACTATCTTGTTTGAACTGACGTGTCCCGTGGGTTTTCCGCCGCGTTGCGTGGGAAAACCCTGTCAGGTCTCGAAAACGGAGGCCAGAGGAGGGCGCGTTTCCTTCACCCGGACCATGAGGTTCCGGGTGTATTGTTTTGAAAAGGGAATGCGATGAGCAAGCGCGAATCCGCGAAGTACAAGATCGACCGCCGTCTCGGCGAAAATATCTGGGGCCGCCCGAAGTCCCCGGTCAACAAGCGTGAATACGGTCCCGGCCAGCATGGCCAGCGCCGCAAGGGCAAGCTTTCCGATTTCGGCCTGCAGCTGCGCGCCAAGCAGAAGCTGAAGGGTCACTATGGCGACGTTTCGGAAAAGCAGTTCCGCAAGGTTTATGAAGAGGCTGACCGCCGCAAGGGCGACACCTCGGAGAACCTGATCGGCCTGCTCGAATCGCGTCTCGACGCGGTCGTCTACCGCGCCAAGTTCGTGCCGACCATTTTCGCCGCCCGTCAGTTCGTCAACCACGGCCACGTCAACGTCAACGGCAAGCGTGTCAACATCGGCTCGTATCGCTGCAAGCCGGGCGATGTCGTCGAAGTGCGCGAAAAGTCCAAGCAGCTGGTCATCGTTCTGGAAGCGGTCGGTCTCGCCGAGCGCGACGTGCCGGACTACATCGAAGCCGATCACAACAAGATGGTCGCGACCTTCTCGCGCATCCCTGGCCTGGCGGACGTTCCGTTCGCCGTGCAGATGGAACCGAACCTGGTCGTCGAATTCTACTCGCGCTAAAACGAGCGCGTTCTGCGACACCAAGAAAAGGCCGCCCGTCGAGGCGGCCTTTTCTTTGTCGGTCATGTCCGCTAATCCGGCGCTCTGGCCACTGAAAGCGACATGCCATGAACATGCTTCCAGACATCGAACCGATCGCCGACAGCGAAGGCGGCTTCCATCCGCTGTTCGCCGACGTGCCGTCCTCGGTCGAATTCAACAAATTGCGCAAGCGGCTGCTGCGGCTGACCCGGCAGGCGATCGAGGATTTCTCGATGATCAAGCCCGGCCAGCGCTGGCTCGTCGCGCTCTCGGGCGGCAAGGATTCTTACGGCCTGCTCGCGGTGCTGCTCGACCTCAAATGGCGCGGGCTCTTGCCGGTCGATCTTCTGGCCTGCAATCTCGACCAGGGCCAGCCGAATTTCCCCAAACATATCCTCCCGGACTATCTCAACAGCCACGGCATTGCGCACCGGATCGAGTATCAGGACACCTATTCCCTCGTCACCGACAAGCTGCCGGCGGGCAGCACCTATTGCTCGCTCTGCTCGCGGCTCAGGCGCGGCCATCTCTACCGCATTGCGCGCGAGGAGGGGTGCTCGGCACTGGTGCTCGGCCACCATCGCGAGGATATTCTCGAAACCTTCTTCATGAATCTCTTCCATGGCGGCCGTCTCGCCGCCATGCCGCCAAAACTGCTCAACGACGACGGCGACGTCATGGTGCTGCGGCCATTGAGCTACTGCGCCGAGGTCGATCTGGAAAAATTCGCTGCCGCCATGCATTTCCCGATCATTCCCTGCGATCTCTGCGGTAGCCAGGAAGGCCTTCAGCGCAACGCCATGAAGGCGATGCTCGAGGACCTGGAAAAGCGCATGCCCGGCCGCAAGGATACGATGCTGCGCGCGCTGTCGAACAGCAGGCCATCGCACCTGCTCGACAGGAAGCTGTTCGACTTCGCTGCCCTCAACGACACCCTCACCACAAGGCAAGCCGATGACATTTGACGACACCGCGATCGATTGGCTGGCCGGCATTCTGGCCGAGGCGGCGCTGACCGAAATCATGCCGCGCTTTCGCCGGCTGGGCGATGGCGATGTCAGGCAGAAGACCTCGGCCGCCGACCTGGTGACCGAAGCCGACGTCAATGCCGAGCGGCTGATCACCGCGCGCCTGCGCGAGCGCTATCCCCAGGCGATGATCGTCGGCGAGGAGGCCTGTTCCGACAATCCGGCACTGCTCGATGGTCTGGGCGATGCCGATCTGGCCTTCGTCATCGATCCGGTCGACGGCACTTTCAACTTCGCCTCCGGCGTGCCTTTGTTCGGCGTCATGCTGGCGGTCGTGGTCCAGGGCGAGACGGTTGCCGGCATCATCCACGATCCCGTCGGCAAGGACTGGCTGATTGGCGCCAGGGGCGCCGGCAGCCATATCCGGCATGCGCATGGCAGTCTGGAGAAGGTGCATGTAGCGGCACCCGCGCCGATCTCGGAGATGACCGGCTCGGTCTCCTGGCAATATATGCCCGAGCCGGAGCGGTCGCGGCTGGCGCGCAACCAGACGAAGATCCTGTCGCAATTCGCCTATCGCTGCGCCGCGCACGAATACCGCCTGCTGGCGAGCGGCCATGCCCATTTCGTCGTCTACAACAAGCTGATGCCGTGGGACCATCTGGCCGGCGTGCTGATCCATGCCGAGGCCGGCGGCCACGCGGCGCGCTTCGACGGCAGCACCTATCTGCCCTCGCATCTCGGCGGCGGCCTGCTTGTCGCGCCCGATCGCGAAAGCTGGCACGAATTGCGCCGCGAACTCTGGGCGCAATAGGAACGATTCCTGCGTTAGCCGAAGGAGCGGTGCAATTTCACGCAAATCCGGAGGCTCTCGAATGAAACCTCGGTTCGCATTTGTCGCCGCGGCTCTTGCCGCCGCTCTGTCTACCAGTTCCCAGGAAGCAAGATCGCAGGAACGCAGTTGTCGCAGTTCCGATCCCGTCGACACGATAAAGGAGATGTCGGACGCTATCTATGCCTGCTGGAAACCGCCACCCGGAACCGCGGGCATGTCCCTGACCCTGCGGTTCTCGCTTCGCCGCAACGGCACACTGATCGGCAAGCCTCGCGCCACGTATTCCGATCTGGGAACCGATGCCCAGCGCAGCCGGGCCTTCGTGGCATCCATTCTCAGGGCACTCGATGATGCTCTGCCATTGCCCTTTTCGGACAGCATGGGTGAAGCAATTGCGGGGCGTATGCTTGCCCCTCGGTTCACGGCAGCTCTTGAGGGTGCATCCTAGTGCAAGTCGGTGATGTGCCCTGAAACGGGCGCGTTCTGTGGCTGGAACATCTTGCCGCGCTCGGCGATGAAGATCATCAGCAGCGCCGCGACCGAGACGCTGCAGAAGCCGGCGGCCAGCGGCGTCACCGTGCCATTGAAGGCCTGGCCGATCAGCGTGCCGAGAATGCCGCCGAGAAACGTCTGCATGAAACCGAGGATCGACGACGCCGTGCCGGCCAGTTGCCCGAGCGGCTCCATGGCCAGCGCGTTGAAGTTCGCGCCCAGCGCACCGAACGGAAGCATGGCGCAGGCAAAGAAGGTGATGAACAGCCAGAGCGGCATCTTCATTTCCAGCGAAACGATCAGCCAGGCAAGGCTGATGACCAGGAACAGCAGCAGCGCGCTCTGCGACAGGCGGCGCATGCCGATGCGGCCGACAAGGCGCGAATTCAGAAAGTTGGAGAAGGCGAGCACGCCCGCGACGCCTGCGAAGATGACCGGGAACATCTCGCCGACATGGAAGATGTCGACATAGATCTGCTGCGCCGAAGCGATGAAGCCGAACATGGCGCCGAAGATGAAGGTGCTGGCGAAGGCATAGCAGATCGCAATGCGGTTGGTGAGCACGATGCGGAACCCACCGACAATCGAGTTCACGGTCAGCGGCCGGCGATGTTCGGGATGCAGCGTTTCAGGAAGGCGCAGCAGCGACCAGGCCGAGACGAGGAGCGCACCGACGGCCATGGTGACGAAGATCCAATGCCAGGTCGCAAACAGCATGATGAACTGGCCGATGCCGGGAGCAATGACCGGTATCGCCATGAACACCATGAAGATCAGCGACATCACCTCGGCCATGCGCCGGCCGTCGAACGTATCGCGCACGATCGATACGGCGATGACGCGGGTGGCGGCCGCACCAATGCCTTGCACGGCCCGGCACAGCAGAAGTGTCTCAAAGCTTGGCGCAATGGCGGCAGCCGCGGCCGCGGCGACATAGATCACCAGCCCGGCGACCAGTGGTGCGCGACGCCCGAAGCGATCCGAGATCGGCCCGAAGAACAACTGTCCGCCGCCGAAGCCCAGAATGTAGGCCGTTATGACGTACTGCCGGTGGTTTTCATTTTCGACGCCGAGCGTGGCGCCGATCTGCTGCAGCGCCGGCAGCATGATGTCGATGGCCAGCGAGTTCAGCGCCATCAGCGCCGCGCACAGGGCGATGAACTCCCAGCGCGGAATGGGCAGTTTGCTTGCCGATTGCGGCGCTGGTTTTGGCTGGTCCACGGCAAGTCCGATCTTTCAAACGAAAATGCGCCGGCGGGCCGGCGCATTGGCTCGTCTTGGTCCTGGGTTCAGGACATGAAAATTGCCGAGGTGGGGCTGCCCCGGGGTGCCTGGTGCTCGATGCCCAAAATCAACGTCGATTTTCGGGCATGCACAAAACAGAAATCAGGCGGCGCCTTTGACGCTGACGCCCTTCTCGACGAGGAATGTCTGCAACTCACCGGCCTGGAACATCTCGCGGATGATATCGCAGCCGCCGACGAATTCGCCCTTGACGTAGAGCTGAGGGATCGTCGGCCAGTTGGAGTATTCCTTGATGCCCTGGCGCAGTTCGGCCGAGTCCAGGACGTTCACGCCTTTGTAGTCTGCGCCGATATAGTCGAGGATCTGGACGACCTGGCCGGAAAATCCGCATTGCGGGAAACCGGGCGTGCCCTTCATGAAAAGGACGACGTCGTTGCCCTTCACTTCATTGTCGATGTAGTCGTTGATGCCGCTCATGGAATATCCTTTCCCGCCTGTGGGAGTCAGGCTCGAAACATACCCTTCAAATAAACCCAACGATTGCTCGAAACAAGACGTTAGCCGCGCCGCGGCTGAAATGGCGCAAAGGATGGGCCGTGTTGGGCCAAGCGCTAAGGGTCAGTCGGGAACGCTGGTCTGCAAGGCGAGCGCGTGCAGCACGCCACCCATATTTCCTTTCAGCGCGTCATAGACCATCTGGTGCTGCTGCACGCGGCTTTTCCCCCGAAAGCTCTCGGCCACCACCTCGGCCGCATAATGGTCGCCGTCGCCGGCGAGATCGCGGATCGTGACCTTGGCGTCCGGAATGCCGTCCTTGATCAGTTTTTCGATGTCGTGGGCGTCCATTGCCATGGCAAAATCCTGTTTCGAGCGGCCGGTGTCAGGCCATAAGATGAGAGTCGGGCGAGCCTAAAGCCTTTCCGGTCCGGATTGAAGCCGTTCGTCCCACCAACGGCAAGACGGCCCGACGGCTTCAGAGAAAGACTAAGCCGGTGGGCTTGCTTCATCCTCGGCAACGTCGTCGCGTGTCGAGAAAGCACGGCCAAGGCTGAAGGCAAGCACATAAAGCGGCGCGTTGAGCACGAGGCCGACAATGGGGAGATAGCTCGTCATTTGCCAAGCCGGCGAGAAGAACCCCTGGCCATAACCGTCGCAGACAAGCGACGAGCCGTACTCCCACAACGCGCCTACGACCACCGCGCTGGCAAAAAGCTTGATGCAGGTGACGATATGCCTTGCCCGTGCCGGATCCGGCGCCAGGCGGTCCCACAGAACCAGGCAGACGATCGGGATCGCGTAGATGAGATTCTGGGCGATGAGCATGGGGATGGCGCCATTGGCCGCGGCAAGGAACTCCGCGCGCGTTTCCAGCCGCATGCACACCTCGCTTGAGGTTGTCGACAGCAGGAAAAAGACGAATGGTCCCAGGAACCAGAAGAAGAACAGCGACGGCCAGAAAACGACTGCAAGCAGCGCCCGGGCAGCCAGTTTCCTGTGCTTGATCATGAGTTTCCCGAAAAACCGTTCCCACTTTTCGGGATCATGCTCTCGTCAACTGGCCTGGTCCATGAAGCGGGGGAACCAGCCTTCGTGCGCCGCGGAGAGTTCGCTGACCGGGATTGCCCTGGCGTCGCCAAGCTTCAGCGCGCTGCCCCCGGTCGAGCCGATCCACGGCGCGAAGATGCCGAGTTCGCCCTGCTGCTTGCGAATGGCGTCCCATTCGTCGCCATGCGGATCGATCGACAGCGTCAGGAGATAACGGCCCTGGTCCTCGCCGAACCAGACCGGGATCGGGTCGGTGCCGACAAGACCGGGAACGGCGGCGCCGATTCCGGACGCCATCGCCATCTCGGCAAGTGCAACGGCGACACCGCCATCGGAAACGTCATGCGCCGCTGTGACGATGCCGGATGCGATGAGCGCTCGCACATGGTCGCCGACGCGTTTTTCGTGATCGAGGTCGACCGGCGGCGGCGGGCCATCCGTGCGGCCGTGTACGTCACGCATATAGACCGATTGCCCGAGATGCGTTCCCCAGGACGCCGGTGCGCCGACCAGCAGGATCATCTGGCCCTCGGCCGCAAAGCCGGTCCGCACCATCTTCGACCAGTCGGCGATCAGCCCGACGCCGCCGATGGTCGGGGTTGGCAGGATGCCCTGGCCGTTGGTCTCGTTGTAGAGCGAGACATTGCCGGAGACGATCGGGAAGCCAAGCGCGCGGCAGGCGTCGCCGATGCCCTTCACCGCGCCGACCAGCTGGCCCATGATCTCGGGCCGTTCCGGGTTGCCGAAATTGAGGTTGTCGGTGGCGGCCAGCGGCAGAGCGCCGGTGGCGGTCAAGTTGCGCCAGCATTCGGCCACCGCCTGCTTGCCGCCCTCATAAGGGTCGGCCTCGCAATAGCGCGGCGTCACGTCGGAGGAGAAGGCGAGCGCCTTGGTGGCATGGCCTTCGACCCGCACCACGCCGGCATCGCCGCCTGGAAGCTGCAGCGAATTGCCCTGGATCAACGTGTCATACTGCTCCCAGACCCAGCGGCGCGAAGACAGGTCGGGCCCGCCGAGCAGCTTCAGCAGCGCGTCGGCAACGTCGGCTTGCGGAATGTCATTGGCGGCCAGCGGCGCCGGCTTTTTCGGCTCGACCCACGGCCGGTCATATTCCGGAGCCTTGTCGCCGAGATCCTTGATCGGCAGATCGGCGACCTGATCCCCCTGGTGCAGCACGCGGAAGCGCAGATCGTCGGTGGTCTTGCCGACGATGGCGAAGTCGAGCCCCCATTTGTGGAAGATCGCCTCGGCTTCCTTTTCCTTTTCCGGGCGCAGAACCATCAGCATGCGCTCCTGGCTTTCCGACAGCATCATCTCGTAGGCGCTCATGCGCTCTTCGCGCACCGGCACCTTGTCGAGATCGAGCTCGATGCCGAGGTCACCCTTGGCGCCCATTTCGACCGCCGAGCAGGTGAGGCCGGCGGCACCCATGTCCTGGATGGCGATGACTGCGCCCGAGGCCATCAGTTCGAGGCTGGCTTCCAGCAGGCACTTTTCGGTGAAGGGATCGCCGACCTGCACTGTCGGGCGCTTCTCATCGATCTTGTCGTCGAATTCGGCCGAGGCCATGGTGGCGCCGCCGACACCGTCGCGGCCAGTCTTGGCGCCGAGATAGACGACCGGCAGGCCGACACCCTTGGCTTCCGACAGGAAGATCGCATCGGTCTTGGCAAGGCCCGCCGCAAAGGCGTTGACCAGGATGTTGCCATTGTAGCGAGCGTCGAAATTGACCTCGCCGCCGACCGTCGGCACGCCGAAGGCGTTGCCATAGCCGCCGACGCCGGAAACCACGCCTGAAACGAGGTGCCGGGTCTTGGGATGGTCAGGCGAGCCGAAGCGCAGCGCATTCATCGCCGCGATCGGCCGCGCGCCCATGGTGAAGACGTCGCGCAATATGCCGCCGACGCCGGTCGCCGCGCCCTGGTAGGGCTCGATATAGGACGGGTGGTTGTGGCTCTCCATCTTGAAGACGACGCAGTCGCCATCGCCGATGTCGACCACGCCGGCATTCTCGCCCGGCCCCTGGATGACCTGCGGACCAGTGGTAGGCAGCGTGCGCAGCCACTTCTTCGAGGATTTGTAGGAGCAGTGCTCATTCCACATCGCCGAGAAAATGCCGAGTTCGGTGAAGCTCGGCTCGCGCCCGACAAGATCGAGGATGCGCTGATACTCGTCGGGCTTGAGCCCGTGTGAGGCAATGAGCTCGGGGGTGATCGGCACGGAATTGGAAATGGTCATGGGCGGCGATTTATATCCGGGACATTGGGATTTTGAGTCCCGTCTTATCGCAAGCCTTGCGGCCGATACACCCATGGATTGACGAAAAACGACGGAAAACCGGACAAAGCCACGCAGCGTCAGGAGAAGCTGTCGTAGCCAGCGCGGCCTTCATCGAGAAGTCGCCGGATCGCCGCGACGCCTTCAGCGATATCCCCGCGCTGTCTCGGCTGCGAAACGCCAAAGCGGACGCCATGGAAAACCTGCTCGGAACGGCCGGCCTTGAATTCGTCCTCGTCGTCGATCAGCACGCCGTGCTCCAGACAGGCGTTCTTGAAGGTGCCGGAAAGCCAGGGGTCGGGCAGGGCCAGCCAGACAAAGGGCACCCTGTCATGCGACTTGACCGCGAAGCCGGCCAAAGTCTCGCGCACGATGGCGATGCGGGCGCCGATTTCGGCGATGCTGCGCTTGCGTATCTCGTCCGCCTGACCTGACAGCACCAGCCTTGTATTCACCTCCGCCAGCAGGAAGGGCATGCCGCCGGTCATCATCTTGTGGGCGACACGGATGCGGTGGCGGTAGGCGGGCGGGCAGGAAAGCCAACCGCCGCGCACACCGGCTGCGACCGACTTCGACAGGCCGCCCGCGACAATGGTCCGTTCAGGCGCATACTCGGCCAGCAATGGTGTCGGATCATCTGTCAGATTGCCATAGAGGTCGTCCTCGATGAGGACGACGTTGTATTCGCGTGCGACATGGGCGATCGCCTCGCGGCGCGCCGCCGACAAGGTGGCCAGCGTCGGATTCTGAGCCGTCGGCATCAGGAAGATCATCTTGGGATGCTTTTGCGCGCAGACGCGCTCGAAATCCTGCGGATCGATGCCTTCCTCGTCCGATGCCACCAGCGCCGTGCGCCTGCCGATCAGGCCGGCGCTGCGGGAAATCTGCGAGTAGGTGAGGTGCTCGAAGGCAATATAGTCGCCAGGCATGGTGAGCGCCGCGATCGCCGCCATCACCGCCGCATGGGTGCCGAGCGTGGGAACGATGGTGTCGGCACTCGGACGAAACGAATTGCGCGCCAACCAGCGGGCGCCGGCTTCGTACCATCGGTCGGGGAAGTCCCGCGTGTAGCTCGAAATCTCATGCGGATGGTCCTGCGCCGTGCGCGACAGGACACCGGCGACAATGTCGCCCTGGCCGATATCAGGTGCTGCGGTGCTGTCGAAACGCAGCTTGCCCTTAGGCGCATCGATATAGCGCGTGCCTTCGCCGCCGACGTCCGGAGCCGGAAAATCCGGCTTCGCGCGCTGGCCGAGCACATAGGTTCCACGCCCGACTTCGCCGCTCACCAGCCCACGCTCGCGCAGCAATTGATAGGCCCGGCCGACCGTGCCGACGGTGGTGCCGATGTCGTAGGCGAGGTCGCGTTGCGGCGGCAGCTTTGCGCCGGCATCGATCACGCCCCGATCGATGTCCGTCTCGATGGAATCCGCCAGGCGCTGATACAGCGGCCCGGAGCCGGTGGTGAGATCGGGAAGCCAAGTTGTCATGGTGACAATTTTCTATATTGCACCGAGGGGATGAGTCAATACATATCAATCGCGTGCAAAAAAGGGTACAATCTAGAACGTTGGCAGAAAGAAAATGAATACAATCGCGACAATACGTCATTCGAGCGCTGCATTATCAGGCCAATCCACACGCCCATCGGCTCAGCGCGGTTTTGTCAGCCGTCTTGTGCGCGTGCTGAGGTCGATGGCAAGATGGATCGACAACCTGCTGGATCGCCGCCGCAGCCGGTTTGCGCTGCTGGAGATGACCGACGACCAGCTCAAGGATATCGGCGTCACGCGCTGCGACGCCCACCGCGAGGGCATCAGGCCGTTCTGGGACTGACCCTGATCCCAAAAGTGGGAACCGGTTTGGGAAAGATGATGGTCCCGGGAAATGCGGACAGGACGTCCGCACAGTTCTAACGGACGCTCGATGCCCTGGTGCGTGCAACGGCATGGTCCGCAAGGACGGCGACCACGCACAGCACGAGGAAAAGTCCGGTGATGGCTGCGGCCGAGATGGCGACGCCGGTCGCGCCGTTCTTGGCGATGTCCAGGAAAGGGTAGGGCACCTCGCCGGCAAACGGCGCCCGCACCAGCGCATAGACCAGATAAGCGATGGGATAGATCACCCACCAGGAAATGTCGCTCCAGCGCGTCCTGCCGTCAGCGCCCGATATCAACCACCACAGCACGAAGAGCACCGGCGTCACATAATGCAGCAGGACGTCGCAGAGCAGGAACAGCCCCTGCGGCTGCCAGAGTTGTGCCAGGACCGTTGCGTAGATGATGAAGACCAGCGCGATCGAAACCGCAACGCCGGCCCGCATCCGCGCGCCTGCAAAGGCCGGCAGCCAGGCATAGAAGGTGGGTGACAGCAGCGACGTGTACACCAGCACCGCGCCGATGTTGGTCAGGATGGTGAAGAAGCTGGAGACGAAAATGATTGAGCCAAGCAGGCTGCGGCCGGCTTCCATCGATGCCGGAATGCTGATGCAGAACTGCAGGATGAGCCCGGCCAGACCGATGACCAGACCCGCGATCTGCAGGAACCGGCCCATGGGCTAGGCCGTCGCGGCGCAGGCCGGATTGCCGGCCTGCCAACGGGCGATGTCCGAGCCGATGCGGGCGCCGAGCGGATCGTTCATCAGCGGTCCGAAGACGTCGACGCGGCTAGAATTGCCTTGCGCTTGCACGACCAGCAAAGGTTTGCCGCCATAGTGCTTGGCCGGCACCAGCAGGAAACGCGGCGTGCCGCTGAACGAATTCAGCTCATTGGCCATCTGGTACGGTTTGAAGGCTGGGTCCTTGCTGGCGATCCAGCATTTATGGGCAGCGATCGCCACTTGTTCCATGGCCAGCAGCGAGGCACTTTTGCCCGAAGGGACAGGCGTGCTCTTTGGCGTCGACTGGCAGGATGCCAGCACAAAGCCCGCCGCGGCGACCAGTGCGATCGTCTTGCGTCTGATCAAGCGGCACCCATCTCGAGTTCGGACAGAAAAATCTTCAAACCATCGGTCATCTCGCCCCACACACGCGACAATGCCGGATGTTGCGAGGCGATCTGCTGGTAGGCGTCGAATTTGGGATAGGCGTCGAGCAGGTCGTGGCGTCCCGTCATGGCGCGGAAATTGTTGAAGATGAACCGTGTCGGCGTCAGCCAGGCATCGGCGAAGCTGATGTCGTCGCCGAGTGCGAAGGGCCCTTGCGCCATGCGCGCCTCGATCGCCGCCAGTCCATGATGCAGGCGGGCAAATTGGGCGTCGATCTCGGCATTGTTGCGCTTCGGCACGGAATGAAGCTCGAAAAGCTTCATCATCGGGGTCAGCACATCGAGATCGGTGATGCGGGCGAACATGCGCACCAGCGCGCGATCCTTGGAATCGGGCGGCAGCAGCGCCGGTTCCGGAAACCGTTCCTCGAGATATTCGGCGATGACCACCGATTCGACGATCGTCTCGCCCGAGCCGGTGATCAGCACCGGAATCCGGTTCATCGGTGAGATGGCGCGAAACTCTTCCGGGATGGGAAAACCGGGCGGCGGCGCGATGATCTTGAGTGGTACGTCCTTGATGTAGGCCAATGCCCGCACGATCGACGAGTAGGGCGACAACGGCCGCGAATAGAGTTTCATGACCGTCTCTCTCCCCAATGAACCAGACTTGCTCCAAAGAGACAGGAATGTCCGGCTGTTTTCAAGCTGTTCGCTTCGATATCGTCAGGCAGCGATGCCGAGGGCGCTCTCGAACAGTCCGCGGCCGTCGGTACCGCCATGGGCTGCTTCGATCAGGTTTTCCGGATGCGGCATCAGCCCGAGCACATTGCCTTGGCTGTTGACGATGCCGGCAATGTCGTTGATCGAGCCGTTGGGGTTGGTGCCCTCGGCATAGCGGAACACCACCTGGCCTTCGCCTTCGATTCGGGCAAGCGTGTCGGCGTCGGCGAAATAATTGCCGTCATGATGCGCGACCGGCGAGCGAATGATCTGGCCCGGCTGATAGCGGCGGGTGAACATGGTGTTGGCATTGGTGATCTCGAGCTTCACCTGCCGGCAGACGAATTTCAGCGAGGTGTTGCGCATCAAGGCGCCCGGCAACAGGCCGGCCTCGACCAGGATCTGGAAACCGTTGCAGACGCCGATGACCGTAACGCCGGCGGCCGCTTTTTCGGCCACCGCCCGCATGACCGGCATGCGCGCCGCGATCGCGCCGCAGCGCAGATAGTCGCCGAAGGAAAAGCCGCCCGGAATGGCGATCAGGTCGACATCGGGGATTTCGGTGTCGGTTTGCCAGACGGTGACCGGCGGCGTTCCCGAAATCTTGGTCAGCGCCGCGATCATGTCGCGGTCGCGGTTGAGGCCGGGCAGGAGGACAACGGCTGATTTCATGGCAATTCCCGTTCGAGCATCTGAACCAGATACCGGGGTGAAACGTGGTTGGTCAACCAGACACCGTTGTCGAGAGAAAGAATAATGCCCCGTTCTTGGTCATCGCTGCCGAGTCGACGCTCAGGATAGCACTTTCCTGCGTGAGATTGCGTTTGGAAAGCTTCACGCTCGTTCAAATCATACGTCACGCCGCTTTTCCGGTGAACGCGCGGAAGTCGCTGGAACAATGTCAGCGGTCAAGATCTGTAGCTGCGGAAAGCCCAACGATGGACCAGGGTTCTCACTATTGATCAAGTCTCGGCTCGTCTTTGAAGCGTCCGAGACGCTCTCTAAAGATTTTTATACAGTATGAATCCGGGATATTAACGTCTGCAGCAGCATAAGGACGATGGCTGCAAACGACTTGAGACTCCGGTGGACAACGGCAAGATCAAAGAACGCGAGGACATTCGGCGCGCCATGTGGGTATCGGCGACGATAGTGGCGTCGCTCGGCGCGTTCGCATTCATGCTGATGTGGGACGCCCGCCCTTCCACGGGGGAGCTTTTTTCAAAGTGGCTTTCCCTCGATACGAGCCTCGGCGCCTGTGCCGTCTCGTTCACGCGCCTGTTTCTCGTGACCACGATTATTTCAGTCAGCCTCGGCGTCATTTCCGCAGGGATGATCATATCGGATGCGATTGATGTCTTTACCTACAAGAGACGCTTTCGCGCTTACCGCGCACTTTTTCTGACTGGAGCGGGCCTTACGGCATTCTTGTTGGTGCCGCTTGTTTCGGGGGACGGCGTCTGGAACGCGGGTGGTCGTCACGGCTTATCTCGGATTGATTTCGCAAACGCCTGCATTGCTAGCCATCACACCACCTTTCATCGGTTGCATTGGCACCTTCTGATGGTCGCTCTTGTAGGGTGGTTCAACATGATGGTGTTGGTGGGTCTGCGGCGCGCAATTGGCGACGGGCGCGATCCGAGCCAGCTCTCCGACGATCCTCGGGTAAGAGCCGTCCAACTGGCGGCAATGGCGCGAACGAAACGGAGCCTGGCATTCGGTCGTTTCGTGTTAAAGCTCCTACTGACGGGGATGGCAGCAGCGCTTTTCTTTTTGGGCGCATCGTCAATGAAGCCGGCCGTCGTCCGCTTCATTCACACGTTCACCTGGGAACGGCAAAAAGCGGACGTGGTTGAGACCGGAATGCAGTGTGTACTGGAAGTGAAGGTCAGGCGCGACTGGGTAGAGCGGTCGCGCGCCAATTGCTCTTCTGGTGCCGCGACGGCTCCTTTGACCCCGGCGCCGGGAGAGGGCGCCTGGCGCATCACGAAAATCCCAACCGCAAAGCTCGCCTATCGCGCTCCGGGTGGTGGCGAGTATTCGTTTGACGTGGCCGGAGATTTTTTTATGAAGATGCCCACGTCGATCGGCACTGAGATCGAGCTGTTGCGAAACCCGGCCAGTCCCGAAGGGATCGACAAGGTTTTCGACTTTGGTGATGTCAAACGAATGTTCTACAAACTGCTCGTGATCATCGCTGGCGCAATCGCGATCTACTACCTGTGGGTTCGCAGGCCGCGCAGTCCACGCCCGATCTAGACCGGATCAGCGCCCGCCAACTGGCGGGCGCTATCGGCGTTACCCCAGCGTCACACTATAATTCTCAATCACCGTATTCGCCAGCAGCTTGTCACACATGGCCTTGAGGTCGGCTTCGGCCTTGGCCTTGTCGCTTTCCGCCAGCTCGACGTCGAACACCTTGCCCTGCCGCACCGCGCCGACGCCGCCGAAACCCAGGCCAGACAGCGCGTGTTCGATCGCTTTGCCTTGCGGGTCGAGCACGCCGTTCTTGAGGGTGACGGTAATGCGGGCCTTGATCACGCTGGACTTGCTCCTGTTCTGGGTATCGGGGCGCAAACCGCGATTAGTGCGGCTTGCCTTTGAGGCCGTCGGTCGAGGCGACAAGCACCGGGCCGGTCGGGCGCGGCGGTTCGTTCTCGTTCATGATGCCGAGGCGGCGGGCAACTTCCTGGTAAGCCTCGACGAGGCCGCCCATGTCGCGGCGGAAACGGTCCTTGTCGAGCTTGTCCTGCGTCGCCACGTCCCACAGGCGGCAGGAATCCGGCGAGATCTCGTCGGCGACGACAATGCGCATCATGTCGCCTTCGAACAGCCGGCCGCATTCGATCTTGAAGTCGACGAGCTGGATGCCGACGCCCATGAACAGGCCGGAGAGGAAGTCGTTGACGCGGATGGCCAGCGCCATGACGTCGTCGATCTCCTGCGGGCTCGCCCAGCCGAACGCGGTGATGTGCTCTTCCGACACCATCGGGTCGTCGAGTGCGTCGGCCTTGTAATAGAATTCGATGATCGAGCGCGGCAGAACGGTGCCTTCCTCGATGCCGAGCCGCTTGGACAGCGAACCGGCGGCGACATTGCGCACCACCACTTCGAGCGGAATAATCTCGACTTCCTTGATCAGCTGCTCGCGCATGTTCAGCCGGCGGATGAAATGGGTCGGAATGCCCATGCGGTTCAAATGGTTGAAGATGTACTCGGAAATGCGGTTGTTGAGGACGCCCTTGCCGTCGATGACCTCGTGCTTCTTCTTGTTGAACGCGGTGGCGTCATCCTTGAAGAACTGGATAAGCGTGCCCGGTTCGGGTCCCTCATAGAGTATCTTGGCCTTGCCTTCATAAATGCGGCGGCGATTTTTCATCTGGATTTTTCTCTGGGGTTCCGGACAGGGCGGTATCAGACCATTTCCTGTCCGTCTGCCTGAAATAGTGCGGCTACGGTAGGGTTCAATGCCGGGTCTATCCCAATCACATCGTTTGCTCAATCGGCAAATCCTTCCAATCAACCGCTTTCGGGACTGAAATGCCGCAGCGCAGCATGCGATGAAGCGTATTGACCGACCCGCGACCTTTTGGTTTGTGCTTTGGCAACGCACATATTCACCGCCAACGAATCGAATTTGACCGGAGGGACGCCATGAGCAGCATGAAAGACCGCGAAGAGGGCTTTGAGCGTAAATTCGCATTCGACGAGGAGCTTCGGTTCAAGGCCTCGGCGCGCCGCAACAAGGCGCTCGGCCTGTGGGCCGCCGAAAAGCTCGGAAAATCCGGCGCTGATGCCGACGCCTATGCCAAGGAAGTGGTTATCTCCGACATCGAGGAAGCCGGCGACCACGACGTGTTCCGCAAGATCCGCGGGGATTTCGACGCGGCCGGCGTCGAGCAGTCGGACCACCAGATCCGCCGCACCATGGACGAACTGATGGCGCAGGCGATCGAGCAGATCAAGAACACCTGATCCGGGCCATGCGCTGATCCCGGCCATACGCTGGACCAATCGACCGCCCGGCCTATCCGGGCGGTTTTTCTTTGCCTTTGTCGCGGTTTCCGGCTGAAACTGCCGGAGTTAACAAGGAAAGTATCCATGTCCCTGAAGTCCCGCCTCGCGGCCGACGAAACGCTGTTCACCGCATGGTCCGGCGTGCCGGATGCCTTGACCGTCGAAATCGTCGCCAAGCAGGGTTTCGATGCCGTCACGCTCGACATGCAGCATGGCGGCCATCACGAAGACAGCGTGCTGCGTGGCCTGGTGCCGGTGCTCGCTGCCGGCAAGCCGGCGCTGGTGCGCATTCCCGTTGGCCGTTTCGACATGGCAAGCCGCGCGCTCGATTTCGGCGCCGAGGCAGTCATCGCGCCGATGGTGAATTCGGTTGCCGATGCAAAACTGTTCGCCGCCGCCATGAAATACCCGCCGCTCGGCGAGCGCTCCTGGGGTCCGACCTACGCTTTTCCACGCCACGGCCAAGGCGACCAGGCCGACTGGCTGCGCGACACCAACCAGCGCACGATGGCCTTCGCCATGGTCGAGACGCGTGCCGCCCTCGATGCGCTCGATGGCATCCTCGACACGCCCGGCATCGACGGCATCTTCCTCGGCCCGTCGGATTTCTCGATCGCCTGGAGCAATGGTGCGACCGTCAATTCGACGCTGGAAAGCATGATGGAGACGGTGGCATCGGTGGCCGAGCGCACCCGCAAGGCCGGCAAACATGCGGCGATCTACGTTGTCGAGCCGGCAATTGCCGGCCGGGTCGTGTCGATGGGCTATCGCCTGCTGGCCATGGGCTCCGAGCATTCGCTGATCGGGCTTGGGGCAAAAACGCTGATCAAGAGCGTCCGCGATTCGATCGGGTCCTGAAGACGCTCAAGGTTTCAGATCCGTCAGGAATTTGGCGAAGGTCATTGAACCTTCGGGCCAAGGACCAAAACCTGAATCCGGGTTGAGATGACCGGTCTCACCGGCATCGATGAACAGCGAACCCCAGGCGCCGGCGATATCCTCCGCGACATCGAAGGCGCAGAACGGATCGTTGCGGCTGGCGATCACGATCGAGGGAAAGGGCAGCGGCTCACGCGGATAGGGGCCGAAGGTCATCAGGTGCCTGGGCCTGATCTCGGGATTGGCGACGTCGGGAGGTGCCACGAAGAAGGCCCCGGCAACCGGCTTGCGGAACTGCGGAATGGCTTGCACTGCAGCGGCGACACCGAGCGAGTGCGCCACCAGGACGACCGGCCGCTCGGCCTCGTTGACCGCCTCGGCGACGCTCGCCGTCCAGTCCTCGCGAACCGGCTTCGACCACTCGGCCTGTTCGACGCGGCGCGCCGTCGACAGTTTCGACTGCCAGCGGCTCTGCCAATGGTCGGGGCCGGAATTGGTGTAGCCCGGTACGATGAGAATATCTGCTTCCTTGACCTTCATGGCGCTGAGATAGCGAGCGGCATCGCTTCGTGCAACCGGCAGGAACGCCGCTTTTGATCACAATAGTGAACACCATGTTCGCTTCTTCGCGTCTTGTGTGAACGATGCAGATGGACGATCTGTGGTCAGGAAAAGAAACAGCCGTGCGCGGGAACCCTGACTTTGGAACTGACACGACGTACAATGATCGGCGGAGTGGGGCTTCTCGCCTTGGGAGCTTCATCGCAGGCCGGTCGAACGGAGCATTCGATGAGCGAGTTGCCTTTTGCCGCCACCACCCCGGTCAGCATTGCCTGTGTCGGGCTGAAGGCGCGCGACGCGGAAAGCCTTGCCGCCTATTACCGCGAAATTGTCGGTCTGCAGGAGTTGAGCCGTGCCGATGGCGCGATCACCCTGGGCGCCGCCAACCGTCCCTTGTTGGTGCTTGAGCAGGACGCTTCAGCCAAGCCGGATGATCCGCGCAGCGCCGGGCTGTTCCACACCGCCTTCCTGCTGCCCAGCCGCGCCGACCTCGGCCGCTGGATCAACCACGCCGTATCAAACAAGATCGCGATCGAGGGCGCTTCCGACCATCTGGTCAGCGAAGCCCTGTACCTGACCGATCCCGAAGGCAATGGCATCGAGATCTATGCCGACCGCCGTCCGCAGGACTGGAAGTGGAACGGCGACAAGATTGCCATGGCGACAGAACGGCTGAACATTCCGTCCGTCGTTGCCGAAGTGCCGGCGGGTGATGCCGGCTGGCAGGGTACGCCGGAAAACAGCATCGTCGGCCATGTCCACCTGCGTGTCGGCAGGCCGGAAGACGCCGAAGCCTGGTGGAACCAGGAATTTGGCTTCGACACCATGGCCAAATACGGTGGCCAGGCGGTGTTCCTGTCGTCGGGCGGCTATCACCACCACATCGGCGCCAACGCCTGGCAGAGTTCAGGCGCCGGCCGCCGCGATTCGAGCCGGTCGGGCCTTGCCTGGGTCGAGATGCGTTCGGACAAGGTGACGAGCCCGGCAACCCGCGAAGATCCGTGGGGCACGGTGATCAGGACTGTTCCCGGCAAGGCTTGAGAGCGTCTTTCTCCCCGTCACTATACGGGGAGAAATGCCCGGCAGGGCAATGAGGGGCAGCGCCAAAGTCGTGAATTTCTCAAAGCGTGAATGGGTGCGATTGTCGCCGAAGTCGGCACCGCCCCTCATCCGCCTGCCGGCACCTTCTCCTCGTATAGTGACGGGGAGAAGGAAGCTCAGGCTTCTCCAAACACCCGCTTGAAGATCGTGTCGACATGCTTGGTATGATAGCCCAAGTCGAATTTCTCGCGGATTTCGGCTTCAGGCAGCGCTGCGGTCACTTCCTTGTCGGCCAAAAGTTCCTCAAGGAAATCAGCGCCTTGCTCCCACACCCTCATGGCGTTGCGCTGCACCAGGCGGTAGGAGTCTTCGCGCGACAGGCCGGCTTGGGTCAGCGCCAGCATGACGCGCTGCGAATGCACGAGGCCGCGGAACTTGTTCATGTTCTTCAGCATGTTGTCGGGATAGACGAGCAGCTTGTCGACGACGCCGGTCAGCCGTGACAGTGCGAAATCGAGCGTCACGGTGGCATCCGGGCCGATCATGCGCTCGACCGAGGAGTGCGAGATGTCGCGCTCGTGCCAGAGCGCCACATTTTCCATCGCCGGCAGCGCCATGGAGCGCACCATGCGGGCAAGACCGGTGAGGTTTTCGGTCAGCACCGGGTTGCGCTTGTGCGGCATGGCCGACGAGCCCTTCTGGCCCGGCGAAAAATACTCTTCCGCCTCCAGCACTTCGGTGCGCTGCAAATGCCGGATTTCGATCGACAGCCGCTCGACCGACGAGGCGATGACGCCGAGCGTGGCAAAGAACATGGCATGGCGGTCGCGCGGGATCACTTGCGTCGACACCGGCTCGGGTTTCAGGCCGAGCTTTGCCGCCACATGTTCCTCGACATAGGGGTCGATGTTGGCGAAGGTGCCGACCGCGCCCGAAATCGCGCAGGTCGCTATATCTTCCCGCGCGTGCACCAAGCGCTCGCGGCAGCGCGAGAATTCGGCATAGGCCTGCGCCAGCTTGACGCCAAAGGTGGTCGGCTCGGCATGGATGCCATGGCTGCGGCCGATGGTGACGGTGTCCTTGTGCTCGAAGGCGCGGCGCTTGAGCGCTGCAAGCAAGCCATCGATATCGGCGAGCAGGATATCGCTGGCGCGGGTCAGCTGCACGGCAAAACAGGTGTCGAGAACATCGGACGAGGTCATCCCCTGGTGGATGAAGCGGGCGTCCGGGCCGACGAATTCGGCGAGATGGGTGAGGAAGGCGATGACGTCATGCTTGGTGACGCGCTCGATCTCGTCGATCGCCTCGACATCGAATTTTGCCGCCCCGCCCTTTTCCCAGATGGTTTTTGCCGCTTCCCTGGGAATGACGCCGAGTTCGGCCAGCGCGTCGCAGGCATAGGCTTCGATCTCGAACCAGATGCGGAACCGGGTTTCTGGCGACCAGATGGCGACCATTTCCGGCCGGGAATAGCGAGGGATCATCGGTCAGTCCTGACATATCGAGAAGTTTGCCCGCGTCCTAACAGAGGCGAGCAAAATGCTCAACGCTGCTGGCGCGCAAACCAGACGCCCGCGGCAAACAGAGCGATGAAACCAACTGGAAAATAGAGCCGGATGCCCAGCACCACGAACTGGTAGAGCGCAATCAGCGTCGTGAAGACGAACTGGAGGACCCAGGTGCGGGTGAAAGCAGGGGCGTGCCACTCGGCGTAGTAGGAGCGGTACTGCAGGGCAAAGAGCCCGGCGGTCAGGCCGATCGTCGCCGCGGCTAGGCACACGAAGGCCGCGGCAAAGGCGACTTCCCAGCGTCTTCCCTGCGAGACCAGCCGCGCCGCGAACAGGCCGATGGGAAAAGCCAGCGCAGCTCCCACCGCAAACAGCGCGGTGACAATGCGGATTTTCGCCGGCGTCTCCCAGTCGTCCAACAACAGGGCGACGAGCGCGCTGGCGCCCATCGTCGTGGCCCATAGCAAGGCGCCATAAAACGCAGTGCGCGGCGTCGGTATCGCGCGGCGAAGGCGGTTCAGCGAACGATCGCGCGGGGCGGGTGGGACAAGCGGTGTCACAGGCGGCCGGTCACCGCGATCCAGCGAAAGTCCGGGCCTTCAAAGCCGTATTGGCGCACCGCGATCAGCACGGCATAGGCGCTGAGACTGTCCATCGAAAAGGTCTGCACAGCGCCGATGCGGTAGCCGTTCGGGCAACCCCGGCTTTTCGGTATCGACTTGTCCTCGTGCAGCAGCTTGGTCGTGCCGCCATCCTGCGCCTCGATACGCAGCAGCCGGAAGCCGTTGATCTCGCCCTGGCTCTCGCAGCCCTCGGTGTTGTTCATGCCGAGCTCGTCGAGCCGAAACTCGAGCGGTGGGTCGACCGGCGAAAAGATCGGGCGCGGGTTGACTGCCATCCGGTGCGGATCGGCCGAAAGTTCGGTCACCGGGTTGAAGCCGACGGTGATGCCGCGATTGGCGTCCAACTCGGCCTGACTGACAATGGCTTCGCCTTTTTGCCGGGCCTGAAGGCGCGCCGCATCCAGTTTGGCATTCTCGTCCTCAAGCCGGACCCGGATCGGCGTGCCCTTGAGAAAGCCGTCGGTGCCGGTGTCGATGTAGTAGCGGTTGGCATAGGGAAAACCCGATCCATCCTGCACGCCATATTCCTCGAAAGCAAAGACGCTGCCGTCCTTGGTGAAGCCGAGGATTTCAAGTTCGGCGACATCGCCGGCATGAGCCGCGATCGAGGTGGCAAACTGTGCAAGCAGGCCAACGGCAAACAGAAAGAGCATTCGCATCGGTCTTCACCCCCGTGATCGTCTCAATCCCCTAGCACGCCGAAATCAAAACGTCGTGCGGTGCGAAAGCCGATGCATCCAATCGGCCCGTCATTTGTTATCGTCGGCAGTCCCAATGGAGACCACCATGACCGACACCAGCAAAATTCGCGAGCATATGGAAGTCGTCGGCGCCGACGGCGTGCATGTCGGCACTGTCGACAAGGTCGATGGCCAGCGCATCAAGCTGACCAAGGCCGATAGCGGCGAGGGCGCTCACAAGGGCCATCATCACTATATTCCCCTGAGCCTGATTGCCGAAGTCGACGGCAAGAAGGTCTGGCTGTCGGCGAATTCCGATGTTGCGGTGACGTTCGAGGAAGAAAAGTCCGATCGGGTCTGATTGATCGCTTCACCTCAGGCGTGACGACCAGACCGGAAACAGATCGTTTTCGGCAGGGGTTGCCGCATAGACGCCGCGACTGATGGCGCGCGCCATGGTGGCGCCGGCTGCGGCGTAGAGATCGATCGCCGCATCGGCGGAGAGTTCGATACCGCTCGTGCCGGTCGCCAGCGCGAACACAAGGTCGCCATCGGCCGGTGTGTGCGTCGGCCATATCGCGCGCACGAACCCGTCATGCGCCGATATCGCCAGGCGCTTGGCGGCAGCTTTTGTGAGCACCGCATCGGTGGCAATGACGGCGATGGTGGTGTTGCCGCCGGTCTCCATCTGCCTGCCAACATGCTTGTCGCGGTGTTTCAAAAGAATCCGTTTCGCATCGTCCGGCATCGGCGAGGGATAACCAAGCCCGCCGAATTCGTTGCCGATTTCGAACGGTGCTGCCCAGAAATGGCGGGTTCGGCCTGTGGTCACCGATCCGGTCGGGTTGACGGCGGCCAGCGCACCGACGGTGACGCCGCTATCCAGCAGCGTCGAGGCGGAGCCGAGGCCGCCTTTTAGCCCCGAGGTCAGCGCGCCGGTGCCGGCCCCGATCGTGCCAAGCTGGAAATCGGCGGTGGCGGTTTGCGCGGCTTCATAGCCAAGCTCGCGGTAGGGCGGATAACGGCCCCAATCCTTGTCGCCGCCATTGCGCAGGTCGAACAGGATCGCCGAGGGCACGATCGGCACGCGAAAGCCACCGACCTCGAGGCCGATGCCGCGTTCACGCAATGCCGCCTGTACGCCGGACGCCGCGTCGAGGCCGAAAGCCGAGCCGCCCGAAAGCACCACTGCGTGCACCACATCGACGGAATTGTGCGGTTCGAGCAGGTCGGTCTCGCGGGTGCCCGGCGCACCGCCGAGGATCTGAACGCCGGCCACCGTGGACACATCGCAAAGCACGGTCGTCACGCCGGATTTCAGGCTGGCGTCGGACGCATTGCCGACGCGCAGGCCGGCAACGTCGGTGATCAGGTTGCGTGGGCCGGTGCGAAACATCAGTTGCTGTCCAAGGGCGCAAAGCGCGTGCCGTCGAAACGGAAGACGCGGTAGGGGCTCTGGCTGAGGTCGCCTTTTGCATCAAAGCGGATCGGCCCGATCGCCGTGGTGAAATCCTGTCCGGTCAGGGCCTCCGTCAGCGGCTTGCCCGAGCTTTCGGACAAGCCTGATGCTGCCTTGGCGATTTCGACCGCCGCAAAGGCCGGCAGCGCATAGCCGTCAGGCACGATCTTCTTAGCGTCAAATGCCGCCAGCACTTTTGGATCGGCGACATCGGCCCATTCCGGCGGTGCGATCATCAGCGTGCCCACGGCATAGGGTACATCGCCCGGCGGTGTGCGGAGATTTTCGCCGCCGGCAAAGACGATGCCCGCCTGAAGCTGTGCGGCATCGCGGCCCATGATGGCGATGTCGTCGCCGTCGCCACCGGCAAAGACATGCGTCGCGCCAGCCTTCTTCAGCCGGCCGATCATGCCGATCTGGTTGTCGAGCTGTGGCCGGAACGTGTCGACGAATACCGGTTTCAGCGCTGCCTGTTCGGCCGCTGCCCGCAACGTCTCGGCGATCTCACGTCCGTAGATGGTGCCGTCGTCGATAATGGCGAACAGCTCGTTCTGCCATAGATGGGTGAGGGCGGACGCGATGGCGTTGCGCTCATCGTCGCCGCGCGGCCCGAGGCGATAGACCGGCCAGCCGGTCTTGGCGCGGCGGTCGGTCAGGCTTTCGGTCCGCACGCCAATGGTGATGACCGGAATGCCGGCGTCCTTCAGGATCGGCATCGCCGCCTCGATCGCCTCGGTGCAGAGAAAGCCGACCACGACATTGACCTTGGCAGCGGCGAAATCCCTGGCAGCAGTAGCGCCGCCATCGGCGGTGCAGGCGTCATCCACGGTCTTGAGTTCGATGCCGTTCGCTTCGGCCGCCAGGCCGGTGCCGGCCTCGATCTGCTTGCCGAGAATGGCAGATGGTCCCGATAGCGGTGCCGCGACGCCGACGAGCAGCGTCTGGGCATCCGCGGCACTGGCCAGAAACAGCCAGAACAGCGCCGCTATTGTTCTTGTCCTGGGTCGCATTCGAGCGATGGGTCCCTCCGTGCCGGCTCTATGCTCCTGGCACTATTGCCGCCAAGACCTAAAGGCTGCCCGGCCTTGGTGCAACACGGGAATTTCGGGATATGGCTCAAGCACTTCGCTTGTGGCGGGCTATATCTGGCCATATATGTCGGTAGGATCCTGACCATGGAAAAAATACGGTGCTGAAGAAGAACGACATTGGGCCGCAGGCCTATCGCGACGCGATGAGCCACTTTGCCGGCCACGTCCATGTGGTCACCACCGACGGGCCGGCCGGCAAGCGCGGCACGACGGTGATCGCCGCCTGTTCGGTGTCGGACACGCCGCCGACCATCCTGGTCTGTCTCAACCGCGAAAATGCCAAGAATGAGCTGTTCGTGAAAAACGGCAGGTTTGCCCTGAACACGCTGGCCTCGCACCAGGAGCCGCTGTCGGTCGGCTTTTCCGGCATCACCGGCCTGCCGGTCGAGGAGCGTTTCGCGCTTGGCGAATGGGATGTGATCTCCACCGGCGCGCCGACGCTGAAAGGCGCGCTTGCCGTGTTCGACTGCGAATTGATCGACACCAAGGATCTGGCCACCCATCGTGTGCTTTTTGGCAAGGTGACAGGTCTGCGTATGGGCGATAATTTGCGGCCGCTGATCTACCACGCCCGCGGCTACCACGTTCTGGACAGCGGAGCGGCGGCGTTCACGGAGAAAGAATGACCGAGCTGAAACCGCGCGCCGCGCCACGGACGATCGACGAGACGCTCGATCTCCTGACCGGTGCGGACTATGTAGCGGACCGGTCGCTGGCGACCGTGCTGTTCCTGTCGTTGCGTATGAAGCGGCCGCTGTTCCTCGAGGGCGAGGCCGGCGTCGGCAAGACCGAGATCGCCAAGGTGTTGGCACAGGCGCTCGGTCGCCGGCTGATCCGCCTGCAGTGCTATGAAGGCCTCGACGTTTCGTCCGCCGTCTATGAGTGGAACTACGCCGCGCAGATGATCGAGATCCGCATGGAGGAGGCGGCCGGCAAGGTCGAGCGCTCCGCCATGGAGCGCAACGTCTTTTCCGAAAAATACCTGATCCGCCGCCCGGTGCTCGATGCGCTGACCGGAAAGACGGGCGCTGCCCCGGTTTTCCTGATCGATGAGCTCGACCGTACCGACGAGGCGTTCGAAGCCTTCCTGCTCGAAATCCTGTCCGACTTTCAGGTGACGGTGCCCGAACTTGGCACCATCAAGGCGGAAGAACCGCCGATCGTCATCATCACCACCAATCGCACCCGCGAAATCCACGATGCGCTGAAGCGGCGCTGCCTCTATCACTGGGTCGACTATCCCAACGCCGAGCGCGAACTCGAGATCGTGCGCCGTAAGGTGCCGCAGGCCAACCAGCGGCTTTCGGCCGAAGTGGTCTCCTTCATCCAGAAGCTGCGCCAGATCGAATTGTTCAAGGTGCCTGGCGTCGCCGAAACCATCGACTGGGCCGGCGCGCTGACCGAGCTCGACAAGGTGGCGCTCGATCCGGAAACCGTCTCCGACACGATCGGCGTGCTGTTGAAATACCAGGACGACATTGCCCGCATCGAACAGGGCGAAGGCCGGCGCATCCTCAACGAGGTGAAGGCCGAGCTTTCGGCGGCGGAGTAGGCGATGCCGCCCCCCGAACCGAAAGAGGCCATGCCGCACGGGCGAATCGCCGACAACATCGTCTATTTTGCCCGCACCTTGCGCAAATCAGGCATGCGGGTCGGGCCGGCCTCGGTCAAGGACGCAATCGAGGCGGTGCTCGCCGCCGGCATTGGTTCGCGCGACGATTTCTACTGGACGCTGCACGCCGTGCTGGTGTCCAGGCATGAGGATCACGCCACTTTCGACGAAGCTTTCCGGCTGTTCTGGAAATCGCGTGAACTGATCGAGAAGATGCTGGCTATGTTTTCGCCGGTGGCACCCGACACCAAGGAAAAGCAGAAGCCGCGCGCCGCTGAAAACCGGGTCAGCCAGGCGATGTTCGAGGGCCACCAGAAGAACCAGCCGCCACAGGAAATTCCCGAGATCGAGGTCGACGCCCGCTTCACCTTTTCCGGCAACGAGGTGCTGCGGGCCAAGGATTTTGCCCAGATGAACGCCGCCGAGATGGCCGACGCCAAGAAGGCGATCGCCGAACTGCGGCTGCCTTTCGACATGGTGCGGACCCGGCGCTTCAAGGCCGATGCGCATGGCCGCCGCATCGATCCGCGAGCCATGATGCGTTCGGCCGCGCGCACCGGCGGCGAACTGATCCTGCCGAAATTCCGCTCAGCCCGCGAAGTTCATCCGCCTTTGGTGGTTCTGGCCGACATTTCAGGCTCGATGAGCCAGTACACGCGCATCTTCCTGCATTTCCTGCATGCGCTCACGGAAAAACGCCGGCGCGTGCACACGTTCGTTTTTGGCACAAGGCTGACCAATCTGACCCGGCAGATGCGCCACCGCGATCCCGATGCAGCACTTGCCGACTGTTCTGCGGCGGTCAAGGACTGGTCGGGCGGCACCCGCATCGGCGACACACTTGCCGAGTTCAACCTGATATGGTCGCGGCGCGTGCTGGGGCAGGGGGCGGTCGTGCTTCTGATCACCGACGGGTTGGAGCGCGACGATGTCGACGGCCTGTCGGAGGAAATGGAGCGCCTGCACAAATCCTGCCGGCGGCTGATCTGGCTGAACCCGTTGCTGCGCTTTGACGGTTTTCAGGCGCGCGCCCGTGGCGTCAAGGCGATGCTGCCGCATGTCGACGAGTTCCGCTCGGTGCACAATCTCGATGCGCTCGCCGATCTCTGCGCGTCATTGGACAAGAAGTCGGCACAATCCGTCGATCCGCGCCGATGGCTGGACGCTGGCGCGAGGCACGCCGCATAACCATATCTTTCCCACCCGGAAAACAGATCCCGAGAAAAACAGACTTCTGGAGAAACGGTCATGGAAAACAGCATTTATCTGGATGAGGCCCGCGACCCGCTGATCATCGCGGAGGGCTGGATGAAGGACGGCAAGGACGTGGCCATCGCGACTGTGGTCGAGACCTGGGGTTCGGCGCCCCGACCTGTAGGCAGCCATCTGGTCATCGACGCCGACGGCAATTTCCACGGCTCCGTCTCGGGCGGCTGCGTCGAAGGCGCTGTGGTCAGTGAGGCCATCGACGTCATCGACAGCGGCAAGGCCAGGTTGCTGGAGTTCGGTGTTGCCGATGAAACCGCATGGCAGGTCGGCTTGTCCTGTGGCGGCCGCATCAAGGTGTACGTGGAAAGACTGGGCTGATCTCGGATGGATCCCTACGCCTTAAAAATTTTGAACGCCGAACGACGAGCTCGCCGTGCGGCGATCCTTGTCACCGATCTCGGTGACGGCCGCGACCGCATCGTGCGCGAAGGCGATCAGGTCGCCGGCGATCTCGGCGCTGCCATTGCCAAGGCGTTCCGCACCGGCAATTCCGGTTCGGTCGAGGCAGAGGGGAGGACTTTCTTTCTCAACGCGCATCTGCCGCAGCCGCGTCTGGTCGTGATTGGCGCTGTCCATATCAGCCAGGCGCTGGCGCCGATGGCGAAGATCGCCGGCTATCCCGTGGAGATAATCGACCCCCGCACCGCCTTCGCCACGCCGGACCGCTTTCCCGATGTGGCGCTTCATGCCGAATGGCCGGAGGATGTGCTGAAGCGCCAGCCGCTTGACAGCTACACCGCACTTGCCGCCGTCACCCATGATCCGAAGGTCGATGATTTCGCGCTGAAGGCCGCGCTTGACGCCAACTGTTTCTATGTCGGGGCGCTGGGTAGCAGGAAGACGCATGCGAAGCGGGTCGAACGCCTGCTGGCGCTGGGCGCGAGCGCCGATCAGATCGCCCGTATCCATGCGCCGATCGGGCTCGACATCGGTGCTGCCAGCCCGGGAGAGATCGCCGTTGCGGTGTTGGCCCAGGCAATCCACGCCTTCCGCTCGCGCGGTCTCGATGCCTCCGCATCGGCTCCAAAATCGAAATCGACTTTGGAAAAGCACGATGCGTAGATTCAAACTAGCAGAGCGTCCGTTGCGCGTCCAAAAGGACGCGCGGCGCTCTGCGGGCGCTGCGGCGTGAAATTCGGCCCGATCCCGATCGAGACCGCGGAAGGCGCGGTGCTGGCGCATTCGACCACCGCCGGCGAACGCCGCTTCCGCAAGGCGCACAGGCTGAGCGCCGAAGATGTGGCGCTGCTGCGGGCTGCCGGCATTTCTGAGGTCGTTGCGGCCGTGCTGGCCGTCGACGACCTCGGCGAGGATGCCGCCGCGCAGACGATCGCCGAGAGCATGACCTTTCGCGGGATCGAAGCCAGGCCTGCCGCGACCGGGCGGGTCAATCTCCATGCCAAGGCGCCGGGCATCTTCACGGTCGATGCCGCTGTCATCGATGCCATCAATGCCATCGATCCCGCCATCACCATTGCGACGCTGGCGCAGCATGCGCCGGTCGAGAAAGGCCAGATGGTCGCGACCGTGAAGATCATCCCCTTCGCGGTCAGTTCAGCGCTGGTCGACGCTGCGACGAAAATCTGCGCCGCGGGCGAGATATTTGCCGTCAATGCCTACCGGCCCGTGCGTGTCGGCGTCATCCAGACGGTTCTGCCGGGCATCAAGCCTTCCGTGCTCGACAAGACGCTGCGAGTCACGGAAGCGCGGCTGGCGCGTACGGGCGGCAGGCTGACTGCGGAGCGCCGCACGCCGCATGAGGTCGCGCCAGTGGCGGAGGCCGCGGTCTCCCTGGCGCGCGACAACGACATGGTGGTGATCTTCGGCGCTTCGGCGATGAGCGATTTTGCCGATGTCATTCCCGCGGCGATCGAGAAGGCGGGTGGTGCAGTCATCCGCGCGGGCATGCCGGTCGATCCCGGCAATCTGCTGGTGCTCGGAACGCTCGGCGGCAAGCACGTCATCGGCGCGCCCGGCTGCGCCCGCAGCCCCAAGGAGAATGGTTTCGACTGGGTGCTGGACCGGTTGATCGCTGGCCTCGACGTGACCGCAAGGGATATTGCCGGCATGGGGGTCGGTGGGCTGCTGATGGAAATCCCGACACGGCCGCAGCCGCGCGAACCGCTGCCGGCGAGAAGCCAGCTCAAGGTCGGCATCGTGCTGCTGGCGGCCGGCCGCTCAAGCCGCATGGGCGGGCCGAACAAGCTGCTGGCGCTGTTCGACGGCAAGCCGCTGGTGCGCCGCACCGCCGAGCGGGCGCTCGGCTCGAAGGCGTCCGGCACTGTCATCGTCACCGGCCACCAGCGCGAGCGGGTGCGCGCTGCGCTGGTGGGCCTCGACGTGACCTTCGCCGACAATCCCGATTTTGCCGAGGGCCTGTCCACCTCGCTGAAAGCCGGCATCGCCTATCTGCCGGAAGATTCCGCCGGCGTGATGATCGTTCTCGGTGACATGCCTGATATCACGTCCGATGACCTCGACAGATTGATCGATGCTTTCCGCAAGGCAGGCGGCAATGCGGTGGTCCGCGCCTCGCATGACGGCAAGCGCGGCAACCCTGTGCTTTTGCCGCGCTCGCTGTTTCCGGCGATCGCCCATCTCGAAGGCGACACAGGCGCGCGCCATCTGGTTGAGACGGAAGGGCTCGATGTCATCGATGTCGAGATCGGCGCGGCGGCGTCAGTCGATGTCGACACACGCGAGGCGCTGGAAGGCGCCGGCGGCGTGCTGCAGGATTGACAAACCCAAGCCGAATTACGCATGCCTTGGGCATGGCTATTCGTACCGTCGCACCCCCCTCTGGCCTGCCGGCCATCTCCCCCTCAAGGGGGGAGATCGGCAGTTTCGATGGCGGCGTCCATCCTGCGGCCTTGGAGATTGGCGAAAACCGAAGGCGCATCCAATCTCCCCCCTTGAGGGGGAGATGGCCGGCAGGCCAGAGGGGGGCGGTCCGCGCTTTCCTCACAGCAATGCTTTTCTTGGTTTCTTCAGCTGCCCACGCTGCCGCTCTCGAACTAAAACCCTTCAAGGACGATCTGTTCGCCTATCCAGCCACGCTGTCGTCCGACACCAATGGCGCCTATACCGTCATCGACTACCGCGAGATGCGCGATATCAACCAGCGTGACCAGGTGCCGGAGCGGCGGGTGAACGCCCAATACACCGACACCGGCGTCCGCAAGATGCAGCAGGATCTGTTGCTGAAAACCGATGCCGGCGATGTCAGGCATGTCGCCGCAGGCAAGACCGAGGGCGCCGGCATCATCGTGCTTTATCTGCACGGGCAGGGCGGCAGCCGCAAGCAGGGTGTCGACGACTTCACCTTCGGCGGCAATTTCAACCGGCTCAAGAACCTGATGGCCGGCAATGGCGGCCTCTATCTCAGTCCTGATTTCCCCGATTTCGGCGACAAGGGAGCGGCGCAGGTGGCGGCGCTGATCGGTCATTATGCCGAACAGTCGCCAGGCGCGAAGATCTTCGTCGCCTGCGGCTCGATGGGCGGCGCGCTATGCTGGAAGCTGGCCGCGCGCAAGGATACAGGCGGACGCATCAATGGCCTGCTGCTGCTCGGTTCGCTGTGGGATGAGAGCTTTTTCACCAGCCCGGCCTTCAAGCGCCGCGTGCCGGTCTTCTTCGGCCAGGGCAGCCACGACGTCGTCTACCCCGTGGCAAAGCAGGAGGCGTTCTTTCGCTCGATCCTGACCAAATCGAAGACCTATCCGACCCGCTTCGTCCGCTTCGAGACCGGCACCCATGGCACGCCGATCCGCATGACCGACTGGCGCGGCACGCTCAACTGGATGCTGTCGAAGGCGCCCTGATCGACGCAGCCTGCAAGCTCGTGTGATGCTCAGGGCGCGGTGTTATAGTCGACAACCGTCTCCGGATTTTGCTCGCCGTCATAGGACGCATCGACGTCATACTGGACCAGCGAAAAATTGCCGTTGCGGAACAGATACGTCCCTGCGTCGGACGCATCGCCGATGCCGCGCCACTTGTTGAATGTTGTGATCGTGTGGGCAGCCTCGTCATAGTCGGAATTGACCGCCCAGCCGGACGTCTGGAAACCGACGATACTCATGCCCAGCAATTTGCCGTTGCTGTCATTGTTCTCGTAGCGGATGTCCATCTTGGGCTCGGCGAACTGCAACTGCTGCACGCCCGACACGTCGTCGGTCATGTAGTAGATCGAGCTTTCATTGTAGGCCGCGGCCGAACAGGAAAAATGGAACAGCCGCGTCTCCTTGTCGGGTTCGCCGGGCTGCGCATCCTTGTCCTTGTATTTAATCGAAAAAACGGTCGGCTCATTGGCAAGGAACTGCTTGTCGCACTGGTCGCCATAGGTTGCCAGAAAGGCCTTCTTGGCCTGCTCCAGTGCGGTGTCTTTCTTTGGCGGTGGCGGCCCGTCGCCGCAGCTTGGCGGCAGCGCCTCTTCGAAATCGGCGGTGGAGGGTTTCAGCGCGCCTTTTTCGATATGGATCGGATCGAAGGGCGGCTCCGCCTGGATCTGGGCATTCACCTGGCGCAGCGTATAGCAACCGGCAAAGACCTTTTCGCCGCCGGCCTTGTCCGTCGCGCGAATGGCGACGGGGACGTTGTAGAAAATGCTGCCAGCCGCACCTTCGTCGGAAACAGCTCCGGTCTCGACCTCGACCTTGTGGGTCCCATCAAAACCCTTGACGAAACTGTCGAAATCCTTTGCCGGCTTTGTATCGCCGAAATACCCCCAGGCGCGGGCGAATTCGTGCCGGCTGATGGCGCTGTACAGCGAACGGACAACCGCGTCGGCGCTCGACCGATCGTCGATATAGGGTGCTTCGGGGGCATCGTCGGCAGCCAATACCGTCTGGCCGATCGGTGCCAGGGAGAGAAAGGCAGTCGCTGCGAAAAGGGCGCGTCTCATCGGGAACCTCCGCTCGATAGAGGATTCTACGACGGCGATTGCGGCAACGTGGTGACGCAGGCTCGACGGACTTGAAGAATCGCGCGCGAAGGCGCTACGTCGCGTCCGCCGGCGTTCGGCCGGACAGGAGATTTGACGTGACGATATCGATGTATGAGGCGTCCGTGCCGGTGTTTTCGGCCAGGCTGAAAGCGCTTTCCGATGTGCTGGCGACCGCCGAACAGAATGCGCTTGACCGCAAGATCGACCCGCAGGTGTTTCTGACGGCGCGGCTGGCGCCAGACATGTTCGCCTTGACCAGGCAGGTGCAGATCGCCACCGATCATGCCAAGGGCGCGCCGTCACGACTCGCCGGGCGCGACGTGCCGAGATACGAGGACAACGAGGCGAGTTTCGCCGAAATTCAGGCGCGCATCACCAAGACCCTCGACCTTCTGGGCACATTTTCGGCTGCCGAGTTCGACGGCTCCGACGACAAGATCATCGAGCTGAAGCTTGGCGGGCGCGAAAGCTCGATGCCCGGCCTGCAGTATCTGCTGCATGTGGCTATGCCCAACTTCTATTTCCACCTCACCACGGCCTACGACATTCTTCGCCACAATGGCGTGCCGTTGGGCAAGGCGACATTCCTGGGAACGCGCTAGGGAATTGAGTTTTTTGGAGATGTCCCGGATCGATCCGGGACATCTCCGGAAGTACCTAGCGAATGGACATTTCGCGGGCGATGCGGGGGAAGTCGGCCGGCTTGATACCGATGTCGGCGCGGTCGGCATTGCTCATCGAATGAAGCAGCGCGAGCGCCGAGCGGTATCTCAGATGCTCCTGCGGCCGCGGCCGGGCGAACATTTCAGTGAAGAAACCCATGATTCAAGCCCCAAATTGGTCCTCCACATCCGCCAATATAGTTGAATCGTGACAATTGTGCAGTGCAGCATTTGCATACCTGCCATGTCTTGGCGAATTTTTCGACATTTTCTCTAACGGGCGAAACTTTTGGCCGGTGCGTATCGTAGCCTCGAATGCTGGCTACATGGCCGGTTTTCCTCGCCACACCTGGCGAATTCCGGACTGCAAAAAAATACAGTCTGAATTTTTGTTCTTGGGGTTGCGATGGGTCAAGCGGTGCAGGCGACGGCTAAATTCGTTAAGATCGGTGGCATGCATTTTTAACGAGCCGGTTCTATGCTTCGGTACCCGAATGGTCGGGCGGGGGGAGGCTGACATCGCTACTGGCGCCAAGCGGGATTTCGCTTCGTTGCTCGACGACCTATTTATCGCCCCCGACAAGAATGGCGAGGGCGAAGAGGCCGGCGCTCGTCCATCCATCCCGTTCGACTATCTTTCGGTGGCCGATGAACTCCATTCCGGCCGCATCAAGGTTTCCGCAGCCGAATATCGCGAGGCGGGCGCGGATCTGGCGACGGAATTCGCCGCCTTGCTCGATCATGCCAAGCTGGCTCTCGCCGGCGAAGAGCCAAAGCCCGAGGAAAAGCTGCCGCCGATCGATCCGGAAGCCATCGCCGTCGAACTCGGCCTCAATCAGCCCAGGCAGGTCGCCGATTTCGGTCCTATGCGCCGCCGCTTTGCCTTTGCCAACCATCCCGACCGTGTCGCCCCGCATTTGCGCCAGCGCGCCATGATCCGCATGCAAGTGGCCAACATGCTGATCGACGAAGCCAAGCGCCGTGCACTGGCCGGTGCTCGCCGCTAACCCGGCTGGTTCACGCAAAAGTCGGTCTGGCGAGGCTTGGAGAGCGGCTCTGCTTTGCTTATAGATGCGGCTTCCTCCGCGCAGTCGCGCCAGCCTTCCTCCGGAGCCGAATCCCATGCACAAACGCCGTCTCGGTCGGACCGATCTTCTTGTGACCCAGATCTGCCTGGGCTCCATGACCTGGGGCCAGCAGAACACCGAGGCCGAAGGCCACGCCCAGATGGACCTGGCTTTCTCGCGTGGCGTCAATTTCATCGACACCGCTGAGCTCTATCCGATCCCGCCCAAGGCGGAGACGCAGGGACGGACCGAAAGGATCATCGGCAGCTGGATGAAAGCCAAGGGCAACCGCGACAAGGTGATCCTGGCCTCGAAGGTCGTCGGCCGCACGGCCAACAGCTGGTTTCGCGGCGACAGGCCGTCGCAACTGGTGCGCGCCGATATCTTTGACGCCATCGACAAGTCGCTGGCCAAGCTCGGCACCGACTATATCGACCTCTATCAGATCCACTGGCCGGAGCGGGATATCCCCTGGGGCGCCAACCCGACGCGCGTCGGCGCCGTGTCGCCGCGCGCCGATTCCGTCGGCGCACCGGCCGACGAAACACCGATCGCCGAGACGCTTGCCGTCTTCGACGAACTGGTGAAGGCTGGAAAGATCCGCCATTTCGGGCTGTCGAACGAGAGTTCCTGGGGCGTGATGCGGTTCCTTGCCGAAGCCGACAAGGGCATCGGCCCGCGCGTCGCGTCGATCCAGAACGCTTACAATCTCGTCAACCGCACTTTCGAGGTGAACCTCGCCGAGGTCTGCGAGCGCGAGCAAGTGTCGCTGCTGCCCTATTCGCCGCTGGCCCAGGGCTATCTCACCGGCAAATACGACCATGGCGCGCGACCGCAGGGGTCCCGCTCGCAGCTGTTCAATCGCGGCCAGCGCTACGAGACGCCAGGTGCCGCTGAAGCACAACTTGAATACAATGAGCTGGCGCGCTCCTTTGGCCTGGAGCCGGCACTGTTTGCCAATGCCTATGTCTCGAGCCGGCCGTTCGTAACCTCCAACATCGTCGGCGCAACGACGCTTTCGCAGCTCGACATGGCGCTGTCTTCCGTCGACGTCACCTGGACAGAAGAAATGCAGAAGGCGGTCGACGCGATCCACCAGCGGGTCGGCAATCCCTGTCCCTGAACGGGACTGGCTGCAGGCCGAATACTCGACAATTCCAAGGGAGCGAGCAGCAATGAATTTTCCAGTCGAGGCAGTGCGTGAAAAATTTCCGGCTCTCTTCCTGACCGACAAGGGCCGCCGCCGCATCTATCTCGACAATCCGGCCGGCACGCAGGTGCCACAGGCAGTGGCGGACGCGGTGTCGCGCTGCCTTTTGACCACCAATGCCAACCTTGGCGGCTTTTTCGAAACGACGATTGCCGCGCAAGTTGTCGTCGACGAGGCGCATCAGGCGATGGCCGATTTCCTCGGCGCCGCAAGCCCCGAGGAAATCATCATCGGCGCCAACATGACGACGCTGACCTATCACATGTCGCGCACGCTCGGCCGCACGATGCAGCGCGGCGACGAGATTATCCTCACCCGCATGGATCATGAGGGCAATGTTTCGCCCTGGCTGCAACTTGCCGAGGATCTCGGGCTCGTCGTGCGCTGGCTGCCGTTCGATGAAAAGAGCTGGCAGGTCGAAGAGGCGACGCTGGCCGGTCTGTTTTCGGAGAAGACACGGCTGGTCGCGTTGAACTACGCCAGCAATTTGACCGGCTCGATCAATCGGGTGAAGGCGCTGACTGCGATGGCCAGGAATGCCGGCGCCCTTGTCTATGTCGATGCCGTCCAATTCGCGCCTCACGGTCTGATCGACGTGCAGGAGCTCGGCTGCGATTTCCTGATCTGCTCGGCCTACAAATTCTTCGGCCCACATATGGGCATATTGTGGGGCCGGCGCGACGTCGTCGAGACGCTGGAGCCCTACAAGTGCCGCTGCTCTTCCAACGGCCTGCCGGAGCGGTTCGAACTCGGCACGCCGCAGATCGAGCTGATGGCCGGTCTCACCGCCGCGGTCGACTACTTTGCCGACCTTGGCGCGGCGGCGGGCGAGGGCGGTTCAAGAAGGCAGAAAATTGCCAAGGCGTTTGCGGTTTCGATCGCGTATGAAAACCCGCTGGCGCAACAGCTGATCGATGGCCTGTCCGATGTCGAGGGCCTGACCATCCACGGCATCACCGATCCGAAGCGGCTCGGCGAGCGCGTGCCGACGGTTTCCTTCACCGTCGATGGCATCGTGCCCGAAACGATCGTGCGGCAGATGAACGCCGAAAACATCTTCCTGTGGTCTGGCCACAACTATGCCTGGGAGATCGTCCACCAGCTCGGCATTCCGGCCGAGCATGGCGTCGTGCGTATCGGCATCGCCCACTACAACACTACAGCCGAAATCGACCAGACGCTGGAGAGCGTACACCGTGTGATCGCCATGCTCAGGCAGCAGCGCTCCTGACGCTGGCTTGAGCATTCACCGCGTCTTGCCGCCGAAGCCGGTGAGGAACGCGGTGAGATTGTCGCCGAGTTCGTCGCAGAGATAGCCGCCTTCCTGGACGATGACCGTCGGTAGATCGAGCTTTGCGATAGCCTCGCCGATGCGCGAGAAACCCGGCGTCGTCATCGAAAGTCCACCGAACGGATCGCCCTCGAACGCGTCGAGGCCGAGCGCCACGACCAGCGCGTCGGGCGAAAAAGCGCGGATACGCTGTAACGCCACCGCGAGCGCTTCGAGAAACGCCGCATCGGCGGATTTGCGCGGCAGCGGCAGGTTGAAATTGTAGCCGAGGCCTGGCCCTTCGCCGCGCTCGTCGGCATGGCCCCAGAAGAACGGATAGAAGCGCACGGGATCGGCATGCAGCGAGACGGTCAGCACATCCGGCCGTGCGTAGAAGATGCCTTGCGTGCCGTTGCCGTGATGCAGGTCGACATCGAGGATCGCCACCCGTGCGGCCTGCTTACGCAGAACCTGCGCCGCGACGGCCGAGTTGTTGATGAAGCAGAAGCCGCCGGCGACATCGGCAAAGGCATGGTGGCCGGGCGGGCGGCTCAGCGCATAGGCGGCCGGCGCGCCTGACATCACCGCCTCGGCCGCGTCGACAGCGCTCCAGGCGCTCCACAGCGCGCTTTGCCAAGTCTCGCCCGAGATCGGGCAAGCAGTATCGGCCATGTGGTAGCCGGCCTGGCCGACTGCCGAGGCCGGGTAGGAGCCGTTGCGCGCGATCGGATGGATGTTGGGGATCACTTCGGCCGAAGCGCCCTCGATGCGCTGCCAGCGCGCGTAGATATGCTCGAGGAAATCCAGATATTCGGGCGTATGCACAGCCGCGACCGGGCCGAGCCCATGGTTGCGAGGTCGCTCGATCGTGCAGCCAGCATATTTTGCGCCGGCTAACAATCTCTCGACGCGCTCCGGCTTTTCCGGATTGGGCTGTGCCGCACCGCTTGACAGGAAGGCCTTGGGGTCGTGACGCTTCTGTTCCTCGGCATAGAAGGCTTTCATTCCGGATCCTCGTTCTGGGGCGCATCGGCGAAGGCAAAGAAAGCCTCGCCGATGATCTTCTGCGTCTGCTCATAGCTCGACCAGGCGATGCCCAGCCTTTCGTAGAAGGTCTTGGCACCCTCATTGTCCGTGTCGACCGACAGTCGGAGATAGACGCCGCCTTCTTTCCGGCACTGCGCCGCAACATGCCGCAACAGCCGCTCGCCGATCTTGCGGCCGCGAAACCGGTCCTCGACATAGAGGTCCTGCACATAGACGCCAGGCCGCCCCATCCAGGTCGAAAAGATCGGGAAATGCAGGCAAAGCCCGGCAAATTCCCCGCCGACTTCGGCGATCAGGGTCGAGAAGGCGGGCTTTTCGCCAAAGCCGTACGTTCTGAGATCGTCGGGTGTGGAGATGATTTCTTCCGGCGCACCGATATGCGTGCCGAGCTTCAGGATCGCCGCGTGGATGGTTTCGACGTCGTCGATCCGGCCGGGGCGTAAGAGGACGTCATTGGATGTTGGATTGATCACGGTCGTCTCTCAAAACGCCACCCGGTCGCCGCCCTTGAGCGCCAGCATGTCGCGCGCTTCGGTTGGCGTTGCAACCTCCAGAGACAGCCCGTCGAGAATGCCACGGATGCGGCGCACCTGGTCGGCATTGGATTTCGCCAACTGGCGGCCATCATAGAGACTGTCTTCCAGCCCGACCCGGACATTGCCGCCCATCGCCGCGGCGATCGAAATCAGCGGCATCTGCTGGCGGCCGGCGGCCAGCACCGAGAACTGGTAGCTGTCGCCGAACAATTTGTCGGCGATCCGCTTCATATGGACGAGGTTCTCCGGGTCGGCGCCGATGCCACCAAGAATGCCCAGCACGAACTGAATGAACAGCGGCCCCGACACCAGCCCGCGGTCGCGGAAATGCGCCAGCGAATAGAGATGGCCGACATCGTAGCATTCGAATTCGAAGCGCGTGCCGCAGCCCTTGCCCAGCCGCTCCAGCACGCCCTCCATGTCGGCGAAGGTGTTCTTGAAGATGGTGTCGCGCGTCGCTTCGAGCAGCTTGGATTCCCACTCGTGCTGCCATTCCCTTGGCTTGTCGAGCATCGGGAACAGCGCGAAATTCATCGAACCCATGTTGAGCGAGCACATTTCGGGTTCAGCCCGCAAAGGGGCTGCCAGCCGCTGATCGAGCGTCATCAGCGACGAGCCGCCGGTGGTGATGTTGATCACCGCATCGGTCGCCTGTTTGATGCGCGGCAGGAACTGCATGTAGACGTCCGGATCGGCGGTCGGGCGGCCATCCCTCGGGTCGCGGGCGTGCAGATGCAGGATCGACGCGCCGGCTTCCGCCGCGGCGATCGCGTCCGCCGCGATCTGGTCCGGCGTCACCGGCAGATAGGGCGACATCGACGGCGTGTGCACCGAGCCGGTGACGGCGCAGGTGATGATGACTTTTCTCAGGCCCATGCTTTTACCCTTCGACCGGCAGGTCGAGCTCGGAGGCGAGAACCTCCAGCGAGTCGCCGATGATGGAGACGATCTCGCCGACCTGTTCCCTGGTGACGATCATCGGCGGCGCGACCATGAAATTGTCGCCGTCGACGCCGCCCTTGACCCTGCGGCCATAGATGATCAGCCCACGTTCATAGGCGAGGTCGAGCAGCCGCTGCGTGGCTTTCTTGGTCTGGTCGATCGGCCTCAGGGTCTCTGGATCGGCGACCATCTGGGCGCCGGTGAGCAGGCCCTTGCCGCGCACGTCGGCGATGAACGGAAACCGCTTCGCCAGCCCCTTCAGTCCGTCCATCAGCACGTCGCCCATGGCGGCCGCATTGGCGATCAGGCCAAGCCGGTCCATTTCACCGAGCACGGCAAGCCCGGCGGCGCAGGCCAGCGGATTGCCGGCATAGGTGTGGCCGTGCTGGAAGCCGCCGGAGTCAAGCAGCGGCTGCACCAGCCGCATCGGGGCGGCGAGCGCGCCAAGCGGCGCATAGCCCGAACCCAGCCCCTTCGACAGCGCGATGATGTCGGGCTTGCAGTTCCAGTGGTCGCCGCCGAGGAATTTGCCGGTGCGGCCGGCGCCGCTCATCACCTCGTCGTGGATGAGCAGGATGCCGTAGCGGTCGCAGATCTCGCGGATGCGCGGATAATAGCTGTCCGGCGCGACCAGTGCCGCGGTCGCCGCACCGCCGATCGGCTCCATGATGAAAGCGACCACGCTGTCTGGACCTTCCGCAAGAATCTTCTCCTCCAGCATGTCGGCATAGCGGATGCCGCGCTGTTCCATCGAGAGATTGTCGCGGTCACGCCAGGCATTCGGCGCCGGCACGGTCGGCATAGCCCGCATCATCGGCTCGAACGTTTCGGCCAGCGCATCGTCGCCGGTGACCGAGAGCGAACCCAGCGTGCCGCCATGATAGGAGGGGAAGCGGGTGATCACCTTCCAGCGGCTGGCCTGGCCGGTGGCGACGGCCCATTGCCGCGCCAGCTTGATGCAGGATTCCGTCGCTTCCGAGCCGCCCGAGACGAAGAAGATTCGGTCCATGCCTTCCGGCAGCTTGCCGGCCAGTTCGCGTGCCAACTCCTCGGCCGGCTCGTTCTCGAAATGCAGCCGATAGGCAAAGGTGGCGCGGTCCATCTGCCGCTTCATGGCATCCAGCACATTGCGGTTAGAATGGCCGATATTGGCGACCATCGGGCCGCTCGAGCCGTCGATGAAGCGGCGGCCGTCCTGCGTCCACATATAGATGCCCTCGGCGCGGTCGATCAGCGGCCGGCGCAGGCTGGACAGATAGAACAGATGCGAGTCTCGCCGGGCGTCGGTGGCTTGCGCGGCGGTCTGGACTTTCGACATGTCAGGGCTTTCCGAGATAACGATCGAGGACATTTTTGGTGACGCGTTCGACCATCGGGTCCTGTCTTAGCAGGCCGGCGACCCATTCGCAGCTTCCGGCGTGGAACACCTCGCCCTTGCCGCGCGGGAAATTGACGATCATGCCGTTGCCGCGTTTGACCTTTTCCAGATTGGCGTCGCTCGCCTCGCCGAACAGCGTCTCGGCGGTGAAGCGGCCATCCTCGTCGGTGAGGAACTGGTCCTCGATCGGGATATCGGCGCTTTCCTCGACCTGGGATGCCATGCCGACGGCGAGAACCTGCAAGCCGTCTGGCGCGCCGCTGGTAGCGGTCGGGTAGGGCAGGCCGCCGAGTATCTCGAAGTCGAGCCCGTCGACCTCATAGCCATAGACATGGCTGTCGGCCCCCAACAGGTCACCATAATAGATGCCGGTGCCGGCAAAGGCCCAGTGCTCGGGCCGGTAGACCGGAAAACCACGCACGCCGCGCGGCGCGCAGCCGCCCCAACCGGTATAGACCCCGCGCGTCGCGTTGAGCCCGAAGGTAGCCGAACCCGGCCGGCCGATTTCCGGCGCTTCCCAGGAATTGGTGGCACGGGTGACGTCGCCGCCTGGGAGATAGGCCGGGTCTTCGGCACGCGAGCGATATTTGTAGCAGACCTGCCGGCGGCCCTCGTCCTCAAGCCGCGTCTGCCACATGAAGTTACCGGCAAAGCGCGCCGCATGACCACCACGCTCGACATAGGCGTCGACGGCATCGCGCATTTCCCAGGTCCAATATTCGTCGTGGCCGACGAAGACGGCGCAGTCGTAGCCGTCGAGAATTTCCGGCGAAAAATGCAGATCGTGCTGGCTGGCGAGATCGACTTGATAGCCGGCTCGCTCGGCAAAGCGGAAGAAATGGCTGTCATAGCTGGCCCAACCCGACGAGGCGTACTTTTTCGAATGGCCTGTGGCGAGCGCCCATTCCATGTGCGGATAGCGCGGGATCGTCTTGGGCGGTACGGCGACTTCCAGCGGCACGCGCGGCGCATCTTTCGGCAGCACGACGAAGCCACGGCACCAGGGGCGCTGTGTCGACACGATGGGCGAGTATTGGTTGCGGTCCGGCCCGGTAATGCCCTGGTAGTGGTTGGAACCGCCCCAGGTGTTGTAGGCCAGCCAGGTGCCCGTCGCCGCCACCTGCAGCACACGGCCGGGTTTACGGCCCGGCTGCGGGCTGACGATAAAAATATGGTGGGATTGGATCGGCTTGCCGTCGCGCCCGTCGGCGGTCAGCGTGACCCGATAGGCGCAGGACGGCCAGTCGTTCTCGACACGGAATTCGAACGAAGCGTCCCAGCCGCATCCTTCAGCCGAACACTGGTCGGGTGTGTCCTGCCGGCGTGCCGCGATGCCCGATTTTTCGAACACTTTGGTCTCGCTGCCGCCATCCCGGGTGATTGTCATGCCGAAGTTCGGAGCTGTCGAACTGACATGCAACGCCACCGTTTCGCCGGCGCGATAGGAAAACCGGTCGCTGTAGCACCAGATCTCGCCGCGCTCGCCATCCATCCCCGGCCATTCGTAATAATGGCCACGCACCGCGTGGCGGCGCTGCTCCGGCGTCAGTCCGAAATCGGGGAATTCGGTCGGCAGATGGGTCATGAACACCTGAAAAGGTCGAGGGCCGCCATTTCGGCGATCTGCCGGTCACGCGTCAAATAGAAACGATCGGGCCAGCATTCGCTAGCCGCACCCTTGGCCGCCTCCATCAAACGGACTATCTCAGGGGAGGCGGCGTTTCCGCCACGGGGGTCGGAATGCTCAGAGTGCAAAAGGTCAAGGTCGACGAGATCTACGTGCCGACGGCGCGCAAGAAGACGCTGCATCCCGAGACCGTTCGCCATCTGGCCGAGGACATTTTGGAAAACGGCATGAAGACGCCGATCCAGGTCCGCCATGACGGCAAGCGCCACATCCTCGTCGAAGGCCTGCACCGGCTGGAGGCGGCAAGGTGGCTCGGCGAGACCGAGATCGAGGCTTATCTGGTGCAAGCCAAGCGCCACTGACGCATCGAGTTTCTCGGCGCAGAAGTTTTTATCGAATGCCTTGGCGATTGGCTCGAACCCTGATCGCTTCGTCATCCACGGGCGGAGCAAGGAGCGCAGCGACGCGGCGCAGACCCGAGGATCCATGCCGCGACTCCAACGCGTCACGACGGTGCGGAATTCTTGCTCCGCTGCATTCCTCGACAACGGTCGCGGCATGGATCCTCGGGTCTCCGCGACGGAGCTCCGCTCCTGCTCCGCCCGTGGATGACGAAGGTGGGGAACGCCTTGGCCCATCGAGACGGTGCCGACATTTTTTCACTGGCCGATGTCGGTTTGCGGTTCATCGGCTCGTCCTTGGGACGGAAGCCAGATCAAACGCAGGACGCCATCATGACCATCAAGCTCGACATCGCCCCCACCAATGACCGTGAACTGGTTCTCGCCCGCATCATCGATGCACCGCGCGAGAACGTCTATCGCTGCTGGACCGACCCGAAACTGATCACGCGCTGGTTCTCGCCAAAACCATGGACGACGCCGCGCGCCGAGATGGATGTGCGCACCGGCGGCTCGAGCCTTGTCGTCATGGCTAGCCCGGACGGCAACGAATTCCCCAACCCGGGAGTCTTCCTCGAAGTCGTTCCCCGCAGGAAGATCGTCCTCACCGACGCCTACACAGAGGCTTGGCAGCCTTCGGAAAAGCCGTTCATGACCGTCGCGCTGACCTTCGAGGACGAGGGCAATGGCAAGACCCGCTACATCGCTCGGGTCAGGCACTGGAGCGTCGCCGACCGCGAACAGCATGAGAAGATGGGTTTCCACGAGGGTTGGGGACAGTGCGCCGACCAGCTCGAAGAACTCGCCAAAACGCTTTGATCCGCCTGACGCTCTGATACCGGCATGACGAGAGGAGATCGATATGTCCAAAACCCTGTTTTTCGCCATTCTTGCTTCGGTTGCAGCGCTCGTTGGCTGCCCAGGCACCACCAATGCGGAGGAGACAAAACCCGCCATGACGACTGAGACGAACGCACTGCCGAAGCCGGAAAAGTCCGGCCTGCTGCCGATCAACGGCCTGAATTATTATTATGCCATCTATGGCAAGGGCGAGCCGCTGCTTCTGCTGCATGGCGGTCTCGGCACCACGGATATGTTCGCGCCGATCCTGCCGAAACTTGCCGAAAACCGCACCGTCATCGGCGTCGACCTGCAGGGTCACGGTCGCACCGCGCTGGGCGACCGCCCATTCACCGTGGAGGCGATGGGCGACGACATGGCCGCCATCGTCAAGGCGCTCGGTTACGATCAGGTCGATGTCATGGGCTATTCGCTGGGCGGCGGCGTCGCCTTCCGCATGGCCGTCCAGAATCCCGAAGCGGTGCGCCGCCTCGTCCTGGTATCGACCGGCTACGCCACGGACGGCTTCTATGACGAGATGCGTCCCCAGCAGGCACAGGTGAGCGCGGCCGCGGCTGAGTTCATGAAGGACACGCCGATGTACAAATCCTACGTCGCCGTGGCGCCGCATCCTGAGGAGTTCCCGAAGCTCCTCGATGCGCTGGGCGGCTTCATGCGTCAGAACCGCGACTACTCGGCCGACGTCGCCAAGCTGAAGATGCCTGTCATGCTGGTCTATGGCGACAGCGATATGTACAAGCCCGAACACGAGATCAAGTTCTATCAGATGCTCGGCGGCGGGCTGAAGGACGCCGGCTGGATGCGCGAGAACCTGTCGCAGAACCGCCTGGCGATCCTGCCCAACCGCACCCACTACGATACCTTCTTCGCGCCGGAGCTGACGGCCGCAGCGCTGCCGTTCCTCAACGGCCAGACCAAGGTCAAAACCTGGGACGAGGTCGTCGGCGAAACGGAGTGAACGCCAAAGCCGCCGGCTGTTGGCGGGCAGCCGGCATTCCATGGCAGCCATGACAGCTTTCGGCGTCATCGCTTCACCCCACTCGCATGGCTCGACGATCCCACGGTTTTCAAGCCGCAAATGCATATTTTCACGGGCTCGAAGCAGCCCTGGGTGGTGCTCGATGACAGCCTGCCGAAATACGAAGGCGCCCCTCCGCCAGGCTAATTTTTCCCTTCTCCCCTTGTTGTGGAAGGAAGTGGATCGACGCGCAGCGCCAAGGGCCAAGGGAGAGCGCAAGCATGGCCAAAATTTAATCCAAATCGACACGAGATAGCCGGCAAAGCGTCATTGGCGGGCCATCATTGTCTCCCTATTTATGGGTCGCGGGTACGGCATTCGAGGAGACGACGGATGAACGACAGCATCAGCACCCTGGACGAGCTTTTGAGCGATCCGATGGTCCTGCTTGTGATGGAGCGCGATCGTGTGCGCCCCGAACAGGTGCGCATGCTGCTCGAACGGGCTCGCCGGCCTTCGACCGATGAGCCCGAAGTGCCGCCGGCGCATGTGATCGCCAGGACATGCCAGAAACTCTGGCTCTGCCCGTAGTCGCTTTGCGATTTTCGCTGTGTATCTCAAGCCGGCTCCAAGGTGGGCCGGTTTCGAACGGCGTGCACTTCGGCACGCCAGCTTACAAATCCGTAAATTGATTATCCGGCCCATGACGATAAGGCTTGCCCGGGATTGACCGATGGTCGGTCCACGCAACTCCGATCTCTCATGCACGGAATTCGATTTTGGCCGATATCTGCACACAAGGCCTGGATACGGGCTTCGTCGGCCTGGGGTTCGCCAAGGTGGCGTTCCTCGGCGTGGTGCAAGGCATCACCGAACTGTTGCCGATTTCCTCGACCGCCCATATGCGCATCGTGCCGGCCGTGCTCGGCTGGCAGGATCCTGGCTCCGCCTTCTCCGCCGCCATGCAACTCGCGGCTCTTGCCGCGGTGGTCAGCTATTTCTGGAGTGATGTCAGGAATATCCTGTTTGGTTCGTTCGACGCTCTGGCGCGACGCGATTTCGCCGACCGGCATTTCAAGCTGGCGCTCTGGATCGTGCTGGCGACGATCCCGATCGTCATCGCCGGCGTGGCGCTGTCGGGCGTGCTCAACGCCTGCAATTCGCCGCTACGCAGCCTGACGGTGATCGGCTGGGCCTGCATCGCAATGGCGATCCTGCTGGCGCTGGCCGAGATCTTTGCCCGTCACCGGCGCAGCATGGGGGGTGCGTCGCTAACCGATGCGCTGCTCGTCGGTGTTGCCCAGATCGGCGCGCTTGTCCCCGGCGTGTCGCGCTCGGGCTCGACCCTGACGGCGGCATTGGGGCTCGGCTTCAAGCGGGCTGAGGCGGCGCGCTTCTCATTCCTGCTCGGGCTGCCTGCCATCGCGCTCGCCGGCCTCAAGGAACTCTGGGAACTGCACAAGGTCCATCTCGACGCCCATGGCTGGTCGGTGCTTGCTGTCGGGCTGGTCGTTGCGTCGATCTCCGCCTTCTTCGCCATATGGGGGCTGATGCACGTGCTGGAGCGTTTCTCGGCCTGGCCGTTCGTCATCTATCGCGGCCTGCTCGGCATCGTCTTGTTATTGAGCGTCGCCATGGGATGGCTTGCCTAAGTCCAGAGCCTTTCACAGTCTCGCTTGAAACAGGTTATATCCGTACCGGACCTCGAACTTCGATTCCGGTAAGCACATGGATTTCCTGACCCTCCTGCAATCATTGCCGTTGCTGCTGGCCTTGGCCAAGGGCGCACTGCCGTCGGTGGCGGCATTTGGCATGGGATTTGGCCAGTGGACCGCTTCACTGCCGCCATGCCGGGACTTCACCTTCGAGGCGACCAGCTATCTCGTTTGCGAGGTCGATCCAAAACGATATCAGCTCGAGCTGTTCTGGAAGGATGCGGCGGGCAAGCCGTTTCAGTCGCTGCACAATCTGCATGCCACGCAACAGGCGGCAGGGCGCACCATGCTGTTCGGCATCAATGCCGGTATGTATCACCCGAACCTCGCGCCGGTCGGCCTCTATGTCGAGCGTGGCCAGGAGATGGCCTCGGTGAAAACGGGATCGGGAAGCGGCAATTTTTCCCTGCAGCCGAACGGCATTTTCTACATGCGCGACGGCAAGGCCGCGGTCCGTGCCACTCGGGATTTCGTGAAGAGGCGCCCGACCGTCGACTATGCGACGCAATCGGGGCCGATGCTGGTGATCGAGGGCAAGCTGCATCCGAAATTCCAGGCCGACGGCACTTCACGGAAAACCCGCGACGGTGTCGGGGTGCGAAAGGACGGCGTCGCGGTTTTTGCGATTTCGAATGGCACGGTGACCTTCCATGCCTTCGCCCGTCTGTTCCGCGATGCGCTCGGCTGCGACAACGCGCTGTTCCTCGACGGCACGATATCAAGTTTGTTTGCGCCTGCCATCGGCCGCAAAGACGACTATTGGAATCTCGGGCCGATGATCGGCGTTTTCAAAAAATCCTAGCCGGTTTCCATCGCGCTTACCCGCACGCGGTATGGGCGAAAAAAACTTGATTCAAACTTTATTGGTAATTTCTCATTCATAACTGATCCGGTTTGTCCGTCGGCTGTCGTTTTGCCCTCGGTCTGTTGTGTTTTGAGTACAGGTCCAGATGCGGATTCCGGGCGTCGTCAGTTTTTTGATCGCATCGCTATGCCTTGCCGGCTGCTCGTCGACGGCCGGCGTCGACGCGCTGGATTTGCAGAAACCGTCCAACGAGACCACCAGTTCCGTGATCCGGCCGCCGGCACCGATCGCCGCTGCTCCGGCGGCAAGGGGCAACAGAGCGGCAAGGGCCGGATTGGCTCCCATGTCTGACAACGGTCCGGGGGAAAAAACGCGCCCGTTCGGTTTGGCGGAGGAGGAAGAGACAGGGGTGTTTGCCGCACCCGACGTGCCTGATCCCCAAGTGCCTGATGTCGGCGGGCTGCCGGTCGAGCCGGCAGCCTTGGTGTCGCCGCCCAAGCTGTTGACCCGCGCGGCACCGGCCATGCTGGCCGGGCCGCTCACCCGTTACGGATTTCGCGACGCCAAGCCGATCAATTTCGGCAAGGGTTCGCCTCGCCGGCTTGCAGTGCACGGCGTCGACGTCTCGCGTTGGCAAGGCAACGTCAACTGGGACAAATTGCGGGCCCAGGGCGCCAACTTCGCCTACATCAAGGCGACCGACGGTGGCGACCACCTCGATCCGATGTTCATGAAAAACTGGCGCAGCGCCGACGCCGCCGGCTTGAAGCGCGGCGCCTACCATTTCTTCTACTGGTGCCGCACGGCCGGCGAGCAGGCGGACTGGTTCATCCGCAACGTGCCCAGGGTCGAAGGCGCACTGCCGCCGGTGATCGACGTCGAATGGAACGGCGAGTCCAGCTGCAAGCGGCGGCCGTCGCGCGAAAAGGTGCTGGAAAAGATGCAGGTGTTCATGGACAAGCTGGAGCGGCATTACGGCCAACGTCCCATCATCTACACCGCGCCCGATTTCTACCGCGACAATCTCAGGGGCGAATTCCTCGACTATCCGTTCTGGCTGCGTGCCGTGGCCCAGCATCCGTCAAAGGTCTATCCCGGCCGCAAATGGCTGTTCTGGCAGTATTCCGGCTCCGGCCTGTCGCACGGCGTCACCGGCCGCATAGACCTCAATGTCTTCCATGGCGACGAACGGCAATGGCGCGCCTGGGCCGGCGGCCGGCAGACTGTAGCCGACGCCAACTGAGACAGTCGTCAGTCCCGGCGCGCTCCGCTCTGCCTGATGCCCGCGGTCTGGGCAAGCGCGATATCGGACTGCTCGATGGACACGCTTCGGCCGGCAGCATTGGCTGAGGAAAGTGTCCGGCTCTTTGACCGACATGGACGCATGGGAGGAAAGATGGGTGTGTCATCGGAGGCTCTGGCGCAGAGCCGTCAAACGATCAGCGCTTACGAGGATTATGCGGAACAATATGATGCCATCGTGCGCCATGTCCCCAACGTGAAGGAGCAGGCATCGCTGAAGCGCCTGGTGGCGATTGCCGGCACAGGCGGCCGGATTTTGGAAGTCGGGTCCGGAGCCGGATACGACGCGGATTTTCTGGAGAGTTTGGGTGTCAAAGTCCGGCGCACCGACGCGACCAAGCGGTTCCTGGAACTGCAGGCCGCGCGTGGCAAGCATGGCGAGTTGCTCGATCTCATCACCGATGATCTCGGCGGCCCCTACGACGCAGTTCTGGCCCTGTGCGTCCTCATCCATGTGCCTCGCGACGAGACCGACCAGGTGCTTGCCAAGATAGCCGGGGCGCTGCGGCCGGGCGGCGCCTTTCTCGTCTCGATGCGCAATGGCGACGGCGAGACATCAGGCGAATATCATACGGTCTACTGGCGCAGGGACGACTTCGCGGCCCGTCTCGAAGGCGCCGGGCTCGTCCTCATCAGGGACGATTTCAACGTCGGCCGCGATAGCGAAGAATGGAACACGTTCCTGGCCGTGAAGCCTGCATGACGCGGCGTGGGCTGTTGCCGTTTGCGCTGCTCAACCTTTTCAGATTTTGCGAATAAGCAAGACATTGCCGCAGCCTTGCTGTCTATGTGCAGGTTCCTGCACTCCTGGGGGGAGACGAGTTGGAACTCAAGATCATGCTTGTCGGCTTTGCCTGCGTGGTCGCGGGCGCGCTGTCGTTCATCACCTTCATGAAATGGCGAGAGGTGAAGGCACTCAGCCGCTGGCTGCCGACGCCGGGAAAGATCATTTCCTCGCGCGTCGAGGCACGTGAGGTCAGAAACTCGGGCGTTGGTTCGGACAGCACTGACACCACCGAAATGCGCAATTTTCCGGCGATCACCTTCGAATACAAGATCGGCGGCAAGAAATTTCAAAGCTCGCGCTACAGCGTGAAGGAAAATCTGGGGAATTTCGAAGTCGCTGAAACCCTTGCCCAGTTTCCCCGCGGCGCGGACGTGACTGTCTTCTACAATCCGGCCGATCCGAGCAAAGCGGTGATCGAGCGCACCCTGCCGGACGGCGCCTTCAAGTTCATGGTCCAACTCTCGGCGGGATTGGCGATCGGCGCGGTTGTGCTGGTGTTTTCCGTCGGCGGTGTTCTGGAAGCGATCGGGCCGCATTTGCCCAAGCCGCAGAATCTCGGTGCCGCGGCGTTGCTGCTTTTTATGGGCTTGTTCATCCTGAGCATGGGTTTCGCCCAGAAAGCGTTGGCCGAGCAGGCGGCAAAATGGCCGATCGTGGTTGGCCGCATCGACACTTCAGGTCTGCAGGCGCTCCGAAACCATTCAGGCTATGGCCGCTGGCGCACCGTCTTCAAATCCCGAATCGTCTACTCCTATGGCGTCGCTGGCCAGCGCTACAGCGCCGATCGTGTGGCCTTCGGCGCCACCGTGACTGCCTCGCTGCCGGGCCTCGTCGGCGGCCAGGCACGGCAGTATGTCGAAGGCAGCAAGGTCGACGTCCACTATGACCCCGCCAACCCCGGCTCGGCGGTGCTCGAATGCCGGGTCCGGGGGCTTTGGCTGCTATGGATCTGCTCGGCAGGCTTTCTCGGTGGCGCGGCCTTTCTGCTCGGGCTGGTTTGAGCGTGCCAGCCGACTTCCCCAATGCCAATCCAGACGGCTCCTCATGGGATGCCTTTACCTAAACAGGATGCAGCGATGAATAGCGCCATGAGATCGATCATCTGGGCCTGCGCCCTGCTTGCATCCGCGACAATGTCCGCGATGGCAGACGAGCCGGCGCCGTCGCGCTCGCCGATCGACAAATGCGTCTGGGAAAGGTTGTCTGACAAAAATATCGGGCTGGCCGCCTGGGCGCAACGCTGCGACTTCGGCTTCCGCCAGATTCATTTCGAATTCGCCGACAACGCGCTTGCCATCAAATACAGCGACGGCGGCGCGGCCGATCCTCTCGTCGAACTGTTCGACATCATATCAGGTGAAACCGCTGAGGCTGCTTTGCGTCGCCTGTTCCTGGAAAAGACCGAAAAGGCCGTCAGCGCCCGCTGTGTGCTGACGCCTTACACGCAGGGCACGGAGCCTGCAGGCGTCAAACGCTACTCATTCAGCCCTGACGCCTCCTATGCGGAAGAACTCAAAGCGCTTGCCAGTTCCGACGAGGTTCCCGAACCGCCCTGCGGCGACTGGGGTGAAATGCCTGACGGCATCCAGTATTTCGAGGTGCCGGCGGGTGAGGGGCACAGGCTTCTGTTTGTGCGCATCGGCCAGGACGAGCCATTGTTTGACGAGCAGACGCTTCGCGTTTTCCGGAGGGGGTGAGAAGCGCTTTCTCACCAGGTCAGACGGATTCGGTCATGGCACCGATCCGCCGGTAGACGAATGATTCTTCTCTCGAAGGGGCTGTGGCAATGCGCTTGGCTTCGTCGATCAGCATTGCCATGCGAGCATGGATCGGCGATTTCGCGCAAGCCGGGTCCGTTGCAGCGGCATCGCCGGCGATCGCCATCGCCTGGCAGCGGCAGCCGCCCCAGTCGATCTCGCGCCGCTCACAGCCGCGACAGGGTTCCTGCATCCAGTCCGTGCCGCGAAAGGCATTGAACCCCGGTGAATCGGCCCAGATCGAGGACAGCCTGCGTGGTTCGAAACGCTCGAAGCTGAGCGACGGGATCGTCTGTGCGGCATGGCAGGGCAGTACGGTGCCGTCAGGCGTCACCATGAAGGCGTCCCGCGCCCAGCCGCCCATGCACGGCTTGGGATAGATCGCGAAATAGTCCGGCGTCACAAAATCGATGTTGATGATGCCGGCCAACCGCTCCTGTGCCTCCGCGACGATCTCCGCCTGCCTGTCGACCGCTTCCCGCTCGGGCATCAGTTGGTCGCGATTGGTCAACGCCCAGCCGGCATACTGCACATTGGCGATCTCGAGCCTCTCCGCGCCCAGCGAAAGGGCGAGATCGATGAATTCCGGCACTTCCTCGATGTTATGGCGATGGATCGGTGCGTTGATGGTAAGAGGCAGACCGGCAGCGCGCGCGCGGCGTGCCGTTTCCAGCTTCTTTTCGTGAGCGCCCTTGTGGTTGCCGATGCGATCGGTGGTCGCCGGACGCGCGCCCTGAAAGCTCAGTTGCAGATGGTCGAGGCCGGCTTCGGCAAATGCCTCGATACGGCCCTCGACGATGCCAACGCCCGCGGTAATCAGATTGGTGTAGACGCCGCGCCCCGCAAGCCCGGCGATCAATTGCTCGAGGTCGCGGCGCAGTGTCGGCTCGCCACCGGACAGATGCACCTGGAGCACTCCCAGATCGGCGGCCTCCGAGAACAGGGCGAGCCAGGTCTCAGTGTCGAGTTCGCGATTGGCCTTCAGCAGTTCCAGCGGATTGGAGCAATAAGGGCATTGCAGCGGGCAGCGATGCGTCAGTTCCGCCAGCATGCCGATTGGAGGGAGGAGGGGCGTGCTCATAGCCTCACCAGCAGCTTGTCCGACCATTCCTGCAGGAAGGCGATGACGTCGGTCGCCACGGCCTCCTGTTCGGCCTCATAATCCGCGGCAAGGCCAGCAATGATATCGCCTGCCGTTGACCGTCCATCGCAGCGGCGCAAAATATCGAGACTGACATCGTTCGGCCAGAATATCTTTTCGGGTGAAAGCACGGCGAATGCCTGCCGCACGGAATCGTACTGTATGCGCACGTGCTTCGGCAGCGAAGGTATCGACCGCAGCGACACCACGGCTCTTTCGCGCAGCGCCATCATAGGGCTGCCTCGGGCTGGAAGGCGCCGGGCGGTATGTTTCCCTGCTCGCCATAGGCGTGTTGAAGCGCATCAAGCATGGCCCAGAGTATATCGCATTTGAACACCAGTGCATTGATTGCCTGCTGCTGGCGCTCCGCCGTATCGGCGTGGCTGAGCACGTAGACGAGGGCGAAGTCGGCGTCACGTGAGGCCTGTTCGGGCCGTTGCCTGAAATAGGCCAGCGTGTCCTCGGTGATGTAGTCGTATTTGGCCAGCATTGCCGGCACCCGCTCGCCGATGATGAGTGGCGAGAACATCTCGGTCAGCGAGGACGCGACCGCCTCGAACAACGTCCGGTTTGTACAAAAGGAAAGGTAAGCGTCCACCGCGAAGCGCGTCGCCGGCAGTGCCAGCCTTTCGCTCTTCACGGCCTCGGCGTCCAGGCCGAGCGAAGTTGCCAGATGCAGCCAGCGCGCGATACCGCCGCTCCAGCCGTCCTCGCCGTCATGATCCTCGATCCGCTTGCGCCACGCGGCGCGAAACGCTGGATCCTCGGCATGCACGAGTATCATGGCATCCTTGCGCGGGATGACCGCCTGATAGCAATAGCGGTTCAGCGCCCAGGCCTTCATCTCGGCCTTCGACAATGCGCCGCTGGTCATCCTGTGGTGAAAGGGATGGCGATTGTGATAGCGCTCGGCGCCAACCTGCCTCAACACGGCTTCGAGAGCGCTCGTGGAGAGTCCGCCTTTGGCTGCATCGCGGAAGTCGCTCAAAATCCCATCTCCATACCGTCGCTTGCGATTTCCCAGCCGGCCGCCTTGACCGCCGCGTGCTCGGCGGAGTTCTCGTCAAGGATGGGGTTGGTGTTGTTGATGTGGACGAAGACACGGCGGCCGACCTTCACATCGGCCAAGCCGGCGATCGAACCCGATTCTCCCGAGATCGCCAGATGCCCCATGCGCGCGCCGGTTTTCTGACCGACGCCGGCGACGATCATCTCGTTGTCGGTATAGACCGTGCCGTCGAACAGAAGACAGGCGGCATCGGTGAGACGCGTGCGCAAGGCCGCATCGATGCGCGCGCAGCCCGGAATATAGAAGACGGAGCCGCGGCTGCCGATGCCGGCAATTCGGACTCCGATCGTATCACCTGCGTCGGCGCTGAAATTGGCATCCGGATGGTCTCTATCCTCCAGATAGAGTGCTATCTTCCCGGGCACTGGAAAGGGCTCGATCATTACGCCGGTCTCGCGGCCTTCTGCGTCGCAAATGGCCAATTCTTTCGCCGGCGGCAGGATGCGCCGCGGCACAAGCGCTGGATCGAGAACGTTGAAAATCGAATTCGCCTCCAGCGTCGCCAGAACCTGCGCCGTTGCATAGATGGCGAAAGGCTGCCGCTCGCGCAGGCTGAGCAGTCCAGCGATATGATCGACATCGGCGTTGGTCAGCACCACCGCGCGAATAGGCGTGGAGCGCAGCGGCGCATCGCCCACAGGCTGCAGTTCAGGTGTTGCAGCGATTTGCTGGCGAATGTCGGGCGAGGCATTGAAAAGAACCCAGCCGAACCCGTCCGCGGAGGCGGCGATACTGGACTGGGTTCGTGAATGCACCCCGGCCATGCCGGTGCGAGCCGCACGACTCAGACGGTAGTTGCAGTTCCATTGCGGAAAGCCGCCGCCCGCCGCCGATCCGATGATCCTCAAATGCATGAAAATGCCCGCGCGCCGGCTTCTCTGACCTGCAGGCAATTTGCAGTCACAAAAAACGCTTCGCGCGCTTTGCGTGCGTCAAAATCTTTCACGAAAATCCATGGGGCGAGGGGATGCGCGCCCCTGTCGCCAGGGACGCGCACCTCTGCGGCCTACTTCTTGGGAGTAATTTCAGCAGGCAGATACCGTGAAATTTCGAAGCCAGCGGCAACCTGACACATGGTCGGTTTTTTCCAGTTCTTCTTCATGACATTTCTCCTCTTATACCAGCCCGAAGGGACCGATCCTGTCGTTAGCCAACCATTGCAGGGCACCGACGCAATGGCTCGTCCATCAAGTCTCAAAATGGACAAATGAAACAATAGGTTTTGAAAAGTTGAAAACAAACTATCGAGAATAATTGCAGTCCTTACTTCAATTGTTCCTTGTGTAGGGTTTCTTCTCCTCCAGTGGAAGGTTTGCATCTTCCCACCCATCAGCGCCGAGCGGATACCAGATTACCGAACTGTAGCCCCACTCGACGGCCCGTTTCGCCGCATTCCACGACATCCAGCAATTCGTCATGCAGTAGAACAGAATCGCGCGCGACTTGTCCGTCCCGGCCTTGGCCTCGAGGCCTTGGCGAAAATAGCTGGCGGTCTCCTGCGAAATAGCGCCGTATCCCACATTGGCCAGCCATATGCTGCCTGGGATGTCCTTTCTGACCTTGTCCCTCCATATGGTTCCTGCCGGCAAATTGGTCGGTTTGGGCGTGTCCGGCATCACGTCGAAGAAGATCGCCTTTTTCGCCCGCCACAGCGCTTCCGCTTCCACCGTCGTCACCACCCTCGCGCCTTGCAGCGTCCGCGGCACCGGCGCCCGATAGTCGTCCATCCGGAAACCGCTGGGTTCGGCGATATCGCCAGCCCATGTCGGCTCGGTCAGACCCAGAAGGCTCGCGGCGACCAGCAAGAAAATAGTCTCCCTTCCATTCATTGGGTAATCAGGTTGTCGTGTTCGTCGATCAGCGGCACGTTATAGCTCAGCAGGATCCTGGTGATCTCCGCCTGGTTTTCCCTGATCACCCGGTTGAGCGTCCGCTTCCATTCCTGGTCGGACGGACGTACGCCCATGGTAATGCGGTAAGACATGCGCGAGCCGGTTTTTTCCTTCACCAGTGGAACGATCGTCACATCAGCTCCGAGTTCCTTGGCATAGTAACCTGCCATCGGTCCCCACAGCACCGCCGCATCGATCTTGTGTGCCAGCATGTCCTTGATCATGACCTCCCCCATGGATGGGGTGACGCGCGTATCCACCGCAAGCGGATAGATCTTGGCGGTCCGCAGGAGCTTGTTGGCGGCCATGTTGGCGGTTGGCGGCGTGCTTTCAACGACGCCGATCGTCTTGCCCTTGAGTCTGGGATCCTCGATCGTTTCCACGCCTTCCATATCGTGGCTTTTCGGATGCACAAGCACATAGGCGGAGCGATAGTAGGCGTTGGTGTTCTGCACCAGCTCATCGCCCTGGGCATAGCCCATGATGATGTCGCATCGGTTGGCCCCCAACGTATTGCGCACGAAGCCGGTGATCGTGGGAAACCAGGTGTAGGAGACGGACTTGCGCCCGGTTTTCGCGGCAACCAGCTCTGCCAGCTTGTTTTCGAATCCTTCGCCGCTCTTGTCGGTGAAGGGCATATTCGAGGGATCGGCGCAGACGCGCAAGATGTCGGGGTCGACCAGTTCTCCCGCCGCACCAAGGCCGGCGCTTTGCGCATGCGCATTCGACGGCAGCAAGGCGAGCGTGCCGAGGATCGGCAGAACGACGCGCAGCTTCAATGCATCGCGGCCAATCATGTCACCCACCCATGCAGGATGCTTCGGCATCCTTCGCCGCCTGGGCCTTGTCTTCGTGCTTGGGCGGCCGTCCGCGGGGCGCCGCGCCATCTGCGCGCGCGCGCAGGTAGATGTAGAGGTCGTCCATGTAGCAATAGACATTCTTGTTGTCGCCAAAGGCAGGCATGACGTTTTCCTTGCCGCCGCCGACATTCTTGCGGCCCTCGGCGACGATCGAGAGGAACGTGCCGTAATCCATGTTTTTCAGGCTGTTGACCAAAGCCGGCGCATAGCTCGAACCTGTTGCATCCTGTCCGTGGCAGACATGGCAATCGGAGTGATACCGGCGGTAGCCGCTGAACGTGTACCAATCGACGGTTCCGTTTTCGATCTTGTAGGTCGGATTTCCATCCGCATCCAAATACTTGCCGCCTTCTTCCTTCACCGCCTTGGCTTTTTCCATGCTGTCGTCGGCCTGGGCGACGCCTGAGCTTGCCAGAGGCAGCAGAGCCAGGACCAAAGCCGAAATTACAATGCGAACGGACATTCAAACTTCCTTCATTTGCCAATGGACACGGTTTTGCTGGCGCGACCGGCATTGATCGGTGTTTTGGGTGCGTAACCGAATCGAGAGCCCGGCCATGGCTTCCGGATGATCCGGGCTCTCGTTCTTCAAGCCTTTGGTCTCACAAGACCTGAGGCGTTCTCAAGGTTCCCAGCGCATCAATCCGGGAGACCGAAGACGGTGAGCTGACCGCCCAGCGTCGTGTAGTCGGCAAGTGCCGCGTAGCCACCGACGGCACCAAGACCAGCGGTGCCAACGACGGCGGCCTCATCGCCTTGGGCACGGCCCTGATCGACGGCGCCATGCCAGGCAGCGGCGTTATCAGGCGAAAGCAGGCCGCCTGCCAGGCCAATACCTGCCCAGCCGCCAACACCCGACAGAACGGCGATGTACTGCTTGCCGCCCTGCTCGTAGGTCGTGATGTTGCCGATGATGCCGGACGGGGTCTTGAACTTGTAGAGTTCCTTGCCGTCCTTATCGACCGCCTTGATGTAGCCTTCGAGCGTGCCGTAGAAGACGACGTCGCCATCCGTGGCCAACGCGCCAGACCACACCGAGAACATCTCGGGCTTCGACCAGACGATCTCACCCTTGGCTGCATCCCAGGCAATGAAGTTGCCCATGCTGCCGTCGCCGCCAGGGGCCGGGTACATCGACACGGTGGCGCCAACATAGGGCTGACCGGCGGTGTAGCTTACCTTGTAAGGCTCATAGTCCATGCAGACATGGTTGGTCGGGACATAGAACAGCCCGGTCTTCGGCGAGTAGGCGGCCGGCTGCTGGTCTTTGGTTCCAAGCGCGGCCGGGCAGATGCCGGTCGAGTTGGTGTCTTCGCCGTTTTGCTGGGTCGAATATTTCGCCACGACCTGCGGGCGGCCATACTGATCGCTCTTTGGGTCCATGTTGACTTCCGTCGCCCAGTTCACTGACGGATCGTATTTTTTGGCGACGAGAAGGTCGCCGCTGGCGCGATCCATGGTGTAGGCAAAGCCGTTGCGGTCGAAATGCACCAGCACATCGTGCTTGGCGCCGTTGACCTCCATGCCGTCGACGAGGATCATCTCATTGACGCCGTCATAGTCCCATTCGTCATGCGGGGTCATCTGGTAGAGCCATTTGGCAACACCCGTGTCCGCATCGCGGGCCATGATCGTCATCGACCAGCGATTGTCGCCGGGGCGTTGTACGGGGTTCCACGTCGAGGGATTGCCGGTGCCATAGTAGACCAGGTTCAGCTTGGGATCATAGGAATACCATCCCCATGTCGTGCCGCCGCCTGTCTTCCACTGCTCGCCTTCCCAAGTGTTCGTGCCGGAGTCCTTGCCCACCGGCTTGCCGAGATGCGTGGTCTTTTCGGGATCGATCAGGGTGTCTGCGTCCGGACCTTCCGAATAGGCTTTCCAGGCGAGTTTGCCATCTTTCAGATTGTAGGCGGCCAGCCAGCCGCGAACGCCGAATTCGGCGCCGGAGACGCCGATGAGCACCTTGTCCTTGACGACGACGGGGGCAGCCGTACCGGATTCGCCTTTGCCGCCATCGGTCTGGTCACCGTTCTTGACCGACCAGACGACCTTGCCGGTCTTCGCATCGAGGGCGACGACCGTGGTGTCGGCCTGGTTGAGAATGATCTTGCCGTCACCATAGGCAACACCGCGATTGACCGTATCGCAACACATGATCGGAATGACGTTGGGATCCTGCTTGGGTTCGTATTTCCAGAGGATCTTCCCGTCATTCTTGAGGTCGAGCGCAAAGACATTGTTCGGGAAAGGCGTGTGGACATACATCACATCGCCGATGATAAGCGGTCCACCCTCGTGGCCTCGTAGCACGCCGGTGGAAAAGGTCCACTTGACCTGCAGGTTCTTCACATTGTCCGCAGTAATCTGGTTGAGTTTGGAATAGCGGGTGTTGGCGTAGTCACCCGTCTGCATTGCCCAGTTCTTCGAATCCGAAGCCAGCTTTGCAAGGTCCTCGTTAGCCGACGCCGTATAGGCCGCGCCGAGCGACAGAAACGCCGCAGTGGTTAGAATATAGGTAGCTTTCGTAAGTACACGCATCCGAATTCCTCCCGAGGTTCATAGTGATGAATCATTTGCTGAGCCCACAAGGGCTTGCCCAAGCGATTCACGGGGGGGAAATATTTCCGGCAGCGTGTCACGACCTAAGCCAGATGTGCAGAGGGCACCGTTACTGCCCACCTCACCTTGGCCTACGAAAGACTGTCGCCGCTCCCTAATGACGGTGACGCCCTTGAAGCCGGAAACAGGGTGAGGCTATGTCATCGCAAAACGCTAGGCAAGCAAAAAAGCCTGGGTGTCTTTTTGCACCGCAATATCGTAAATGATGCGGTGCAATATAAGGAAATAACTAGGACGGTATTTGTTAGATAAAGTATTTCTACTAGCTAAGTAACGGTTGGCCGCATAAAATTTGATTATTTTTTGAGTTTTACATTTCACCTAAGCAAGGATTTTATTTAGCGGTATTCACTTCGAGGTCCCGGCCTGGCCATCTACGTGCTGCATGGGGAATCGATAGTGGGCCAAGCATGAGATGATCGTTGGAGTTGGGGTGTGGAGCGGGCCATCAGGCCGCCATGCGGAACCACGGTCGATGAGTACCGCATTCCTCCTTTGGTCGTATACGGAAGCCATGGGCGCTTGACTGACTCTGCGGCTCGTTGCCAACTGCCACGGTGATCCCGACTTGGCACATCGCGCCCAGGCTAACCGGAGGTTTTCCCATGATCAGATATGTTGGATTTTCGACCTTGCCGCTGCTCCTGGCCGCGCCGCTGGCCTTCGCAAACCCGGCGGGCGCCGCGGGAGATTACCCGACAGCAACGATTGCCGATTACGTGCTCGGCTGCATGCAGACGAACGGCCAGACACGTAAGGCGCTGGAAAGCTGTTCCTGCTCGATCGACGTCATCGCCTCGATCCTTCCGTACGACCACTATGAGAGGGCCGAGACTTTCAAGAGTATGTCTTTGACCACAGGCGAAAACGCTGGGCTGTTTCGCGAAAGCGCACCGGCGAAGGCCGCCCGTACCGAATTGAAGCGTGCGCAGTCGGAAGCCGACGTGCGCTGCTTTTAGAGCCTGCTCCCTCCGCAAGCCGGATAGAGTTCCATCCTTTGCCTGGACATGATCCTCCCGAAATGAGCTTCACTTCGGGGATCGAGCTGGCAAGCACCCGGCATTACGGCGCAAGAGGGATACTTTAGAGACCTGCTGTCTCCAGGGGCCACTGATTGCGGAATGTTTTGCCATCCGTGTCGGTCGCTTCCACCTGGATTTCGCCGTTGCCATGCACGGTGAAATCGAACCGGAAATTGGGGTCTTCCGAAATCGATATTCCACCTTCCATGGAGAGGATCGGCCGGCCGGCTTGCGAGATCGACAGTTTCTGAACAAAATGCGCCGGTATGAAATACTGGGTCAGCGGATCGCGCTGCAGGCCCGAATTGTTAGGGTGCCGGATCATCAACTGCAGTTCCTCAGTCTTGGTCATCGTCTCTTTGGGCGGGAACTGGCGCAGCTTCATCTGACCCATCGTCGCGTTGGCCTCGTCCTGGTTCTTGACCGCAGGGGCGGAGCATCCGCCTGATGCCTTAACGAAGGTCTGCATCATATGGAGCTGGCCGCTCTGCGTCTCAGCGATGGCACGCAGATAGGAATAGTCGTTGACGCGCACGCGCGTCGACAGATGCGTCACGCCGGCATCCTTGCCGAGCTGGAACGTTGCCGCCACCGGTGCAGGGTTGGCATCGATGATCAGGGTAACGGATTTGATGCCGTCCGGCGCCTTGGCTGGATCGAGATAGATGTCGACGGGCACGATGGCGGCATCCTGCGCCCGCTTCGGCGCTTCGATCCTGACGACGCCGGTATCGACCAGAATTGCCCGATCGCCGAACACGTCGCCCTTCAAGTCATGCCAGATTCTGTCCGAGGACGCGGTTGTTTGCTGTGCGCTGGCGGTTCCGGAGGAACCGAGCAGCGTGCCGATGGCCAAGATGATCGCGACAAAAACGGATGCGAGCGGCAAAGCGAGCTGCCGGCTCGAGTAAACGTGATTTTGCATTTCGATGCCTCCACCAATGCAGAGAGGTGGTGCCCAGGCTGGCGTTGAGGATAAGCCTTTGGCGACGCCTTGGCAAATCGCCGTGCCTTACAGCTGCTGGACGCATGTCGGCATCGTCTATTCCCACTCGAGTTCGGCAAATGCGGCCGTTGCGTTGCGCTGGTTGTAGTCGTCGAACAGGTGCCAATTATCCCGTTCGGTTTCGCCAGCGGTTTTGACTGCTTCGCGCAGCGGCGTTCCGTCGGCGATCGCCTTTCGGATATCGCGCGCCAGAATCTCGAAATAGCGTCGCTCCCCCGCCAGCGCCTGTGGCCAGTCGGCCGTTACAGGACCATGACCTGGAACGACGCGCGTGGCGTCGATCGCGGTGAGCGCATCCATCTGGCGGAGCCATCCAAGCAGTGATCCGTCGAGCGTCGGCAAGGAGCCCATGAACACGAGATCGCCGGCAAAGAGCGTTCTGGTCGCGGTATCGAATACGGTCAGGTCGTTGTCGGTGTGCGCCGCCTTCCATGCCCGCAGTTCGATCATGCGCCCGCCGAGGTCGAGTTGCAGGCGATCGTCGACCAGCATTGTCGGCGGCACGATCTCGATCCCCTCCATCAACGCCTCGCCAAGCTGTTCGCGATAATTGTGCAGATAGAACGCTCCACGCGCCTCGAGAGCACGCGGCAGATTGCGGTGACCGACGATGGTCGCGCCGATCTTCCGGAATGCCGCATTGCCGAAGATATGGTCGGGATGCATGTGGGTGTTGACCAGGAAGCGAACCGGCTTTGCTGTCAGCTTTCCGATCGCGGCGAGAAAGGCCTGTGCCTCGATCAGGCTGCCACCGCTGTCGATCACGGCAACCGCATCGGTGCCGATGACGGCGCCCAGATTGCAGATCGCACCGTTGTTGGCGGCGGTCATCAATTCATCCGCGCCCTGGAAGGCGAAGACGCCGTCGGCGATTTGCGTGGTCGAGAACCGCAAGCTGGCGCCTGCGGCCAGAACGGCTCGTCCGAGGCAGCATGGCAGCAAGGCGGCGCTGGCAGCGGTGCAGGTGAAGCCACTCACAAGCCTGCGTCTTAGCCGATCAACCGACATGAAGGCCTCCGATATGCATTTCGCCAGCAGGCGATCAGGTGACGTCCGGAAATCTATGATGGAACGACCGCAGGAGGTCGCTCATCACCTGCGAATTGCGATGTTGCCGTGGCAACCGTACGTCGAACACGCCGAGCACATGGGTTGGCCGTGGCGCGAGCACGATGATGCGGTCCGACAGCATCAGTGCCTCGCGTAGATTGTGCGTCACCATCAAGGCGGTCGTTGGCCGTGCCGACCACACGGTCAAAAGCAGATGCCGAAGCCGCTCGGCGGTCTGTTCGTCGAGCGAGACAAAAGGTTCGTCCAGGAAAAGCACCGCCGGCTCGGTGGCGAAAGCCCTGGCAAGTGCTGCCCTGCGCGCAAGGCCGAGCGACAGTTCGGCAGGATAGAGCGAGCGCATGCCGGCGAGGCCGAGCGTGTCGAACAGCCCGTCCAGATTTTTCGCTCTCAAGCTTTTCGGCAACGCCAGCCTGACATTCTGTTCCACCGTTCGCCACGGCAGCAGGGTCGGTTCCTGGAATACGGCGGCGATGCGGTTCGAACCTCCTTGCGGCAACTGAAAGGAGCCGGAAAAGTCTTTGTCCAAGCCAAGCAGGATACGCAGCGTCGTGGTTTTGCCGCAGCCCGACGGTCCCAGCAAGCAGGCGAATTCGCCTTGCCGGACCTCGAAGGAAAGGTCCTGAAGCGCGGTGATCGAGACGCCTCGCGCGGACCTGAAGGTCTTTTCGGCGATGTCGACCTTAAGCGGGACGACGGCGCCAACGGGTTGCATGTCGTTCAACGGGCTGCACCAGGAGGAGTTCAATGACAAGCATCACCGCCACGAAAGCCAGCGTGTAGGCAAGGATGGCGGCGACATCGAAGAGCTGGAAATAGAGATGGATCTGGAAGCCGACACCGTTCGAGCGGCCGAGCAGTTCGACGACCAGGACGATCTTCCAGATGAGGGCGATGCCGGATCGCGACGCGGCGGCAAGATAGGGCTGCAATTGCGGCAGCAGGATATGGCGGATGCGTTCAAGGCGGCCGAAGCGATAGACGGTGGCCATTTCGGCGTAACTTGGATCAAGCGCCCTGGCGCCTTCGCGCATCGTCACCACGACATTCGGGATCTTGTTCACCGCCACCGCGCCGATCGCCGCCGCCTCGTTGAGGCCGAACCAGATGTAGCCGAGGACGATGACCACCAGCGCCGGGATGTTGAGGAACAGGATCACCCATGGGTTGAAAAAGCGGTCGACGCGACGATGGCTGCCGAGCAAAACGCCGATGACGGATCCGACGATCATGGCGACGATATATGCCGCGGCGACCCGGCCGAGAGTCACGCCGAGATGGTAAAAGAGGTCGCCGCTCGCAGCCTCCCTGAGAAGCACCTGCCAGACCTGCCGAGGCCCTGGAAAGGCACGGCTTGGCCAGACGCTTGCCGCAAGGTTCCACAGCAGGCAAAGCCCGAGCAGGGAGACCGCTACGGTCAGCGCGGGCATGAGTGCCGTCGCCAGACTGCGTCGGCCGGACATGCTCGGCGGAGCATCACGCGTGCCGTCGGTCCCCAATGCGGTCATTTCCGGGGATCCTGCCAGAACGTGCCGGGCGCCATTTCCGGCGCGCTGCCGACAAGTTTCGCGCCGCCGACCGCCGCCAACACATGGTATAGCCTGCCGGCGTCGGCCGCTTCCTCGGCGACCGACCGTCTGGGAATGCCCTGGCGGTAGCGATCGCGCAGTTTTTCCAGTTCCTTGCCTTCAGCGCGAATGATCGGCGCCAGGCGCAGCCATTCGTCATCGGATCTGGCCAGCAAGTCCTTGGCTTGCGCGGACGCCCTCACGAAACCCCTGACTGCATCCGGGTTCTCGTTTGCCCATTGGTCATGGAAGACGTAACCGAGGGCCGAAACGGGTCCCAGAGCCCCGAGCGACTTTGCCGCGTCGTTCACGCCGATCAGTCGACGGAAGCCATTGGCCTCGAGACGGGCGCAAAAATGCCAGAAATTCAGCACCGCATCGAGTTCGCCCTGTATTGCCTTTTCCGAAATCAGCGGCGGCGCGCCAAAGACGATGTCGCTGGTTGCCGACAGGTCGACGTCGAGATCGCGTCTGGTCAGCGCTTGGATAAGCAGCCAACTCTTGTCGAGCGGGCCGCCGGCGACGCCGATTTTCTTGTCCTTGAGATCGGCGATCGTCCGGATCGGCGAGTCCTCCTTCACCATGATCGCCCCCACGGCGGTCGAATAGGGGGTCAATGTGACGTCACCGCCTTCGGAGCGCTGGCGCGAGACCCATAGCCAGTCGGAGACGATCATGTCGATCGCGCCAGCCAGCATCGCGACGTTGGTTGCATCCTCGCCGGCGAAGTCGATGATCTCCAGATCGATCCCGTTGGCGGCATCGAATTTGTGCCGCCTTAGCGTATCGAGTTCCCAACTCACGGTTCCAAACTTCAGCACACCGAGGCGAATCCTGGCTGCCGCAACGACCGGCCTGGTAGCAAGAACAGCGGCTGTCCCGAGAACCGCTAGACGCAGCGTCATGCGCCGTGAAACCATCATGACACCTCCTCCCCAGGGTTCCGCGCAGCCAAATCAGATGGCTCGTTCCTTGCTCGGAAATGCGCATTTCCAGCGCATGACCTTGAGGTTCGGGTGTTCTTGAGACCATTTCGCGATTTCGCTGGGGGCAAGGATCATGCATTGGAACAGAGTGCCGCGGCTCTCGAAATAGAGATGTTCGTCTCGGCAATTGCTCGGATTGGCGCTGAGGCAAACCGTCAATATGAGATCGACCATGTCCATTCAGCACCTCTTGCGCGTTCCCAAACGCCCATATCGGCGAGCCCAGCCCAACCAGGAGCGAGGACAAAATCACCGCTTGCCGGATTTCCCGAGGTGCCAATGGAGAAACCGGAATGAGGTCAAGCTACGCGCTCGCCGGATAGCCGTCAACAAAGACGAATGGACAGGTCTCTTGAGCACCCAGGCCTCTAAACCTTTGTACGATTGACTTTCACAACATGCCAATTAGCTTCTGAGCCACGCGGCGCGGCTCCACGGGAGAAGCGGATATTCCACTCCACCGCGTAAGGCGCATGCAGACGGATCAAAGGATCGGCATGCGCAAATCGTCCAGGGCACCCAGACGATCAATGAGGAAATACCATGCGCGCAATCGCATTTTTCGCAGTCATGTCCGTTGTGCCCTTCATCGCGAGCCAATCCCAGGCCCAGGATGCGGCGGCTGGTGAGAAGGTCTTCGCCAAATGCAAGGTCTGCCATGCCGCCGACCAGGACAAGAACAAGGTCGGCCCGTCGTTGAACGGCGTCATAGGCCGAACGGCTGGGACACACCCGGGGTTCAGCTATTCTCAGGCGATGGTCGCGGCTGGCAAATCCGGCGTCAAATGGGATGAGCCCTCGCTGAAGACCTATCTTCACGATCCCAAGGCCATGATCAAAGGAACGAAGATGGCGTTTGTCGGCCTCAAGCAGGACGAAGACATCGCCAATGTCATTGCCTATCTGAAGCAATTCTCGAAATAGAGCGCAGCCGGCCGTTCGAATTTGCGTTCGGCCGGCGGACGCCTTGATCACGCATCGGCTTGCAGCCTCTGCATGGCCGAAGGCAGATCGAAAAGGCTGTCGCAAACGAGGTCGGCGCCAAGCTCTTCCACCGGAATGTGGCTGTAGCCGCCGCGCAACAGAATGACGGGCATGCCGGCGGCGCGTGCGGCGCCCAGGTCGGCGCCACTGTCTCCGACCAGCAGCGCGTCGCCGGCGTCGACCCCAAGCTGTGCCAACGCCAGCAGCAGGGCGTCGGGCGCCGGTTTCAGGTATGTCACCGCGTCTCCGCCAACGATTGCGCCGAAATATTCCGTCAATCCGAAATGAAGCAGGATTTCGCGGGTCGCCAACTGCGGTTTGTTGGTTGCCACCCCCATGCTTACTCCGCACAAATGAAAGTGGGTGAGAGCCTCCCTGACTCCAGGCATCAGCCTTGTCAGGCCGGTCAGATGCCGGCGGTAGATAGGCGCCATGACGCGGTTGGCCTCATCGAGAGCGTTGCCGAGCAGTGGCGCTCCCGACGCCGCGAAGGCTCGCTCGATCAATTTCCTGACGCCGCCGCCGATCATGGCCGTGACCTGATCCAGGCGCAGCGGCGGCAGACCGCGACTGGCCAGCAGTTCGTTGACGGCGGCCGCTATGTCCGGTGCCGAGTCGACCAGCGTGCCGTCGAGATCGAACAGGATCGCCTTCGGCGATCGAAGCGGCCTACCTGCGCCGACGTTCATGCGGCATCCTTCCACTTGATCGAGCAGCCGATCGAGGCGATCTGGTCCAGCGGCCCGTCGCCGGTTCGGGCAACCTGCTTCATCGCCTCGAACAGGTCGCGTCTCAGCCCGGGCGCTCCGGCTTCTCGTCGCGAGGCGTCCAGCCGACCGCGATATTGCAGTCCCAACTCGCTGTTGAACCCGAAGAAATCGGGAGTGCACACGGCTGCGTAATCGCGCGCCACAGTTTGGCGGTGGTCGTGTAGGTAAGGGAAGCTGAAGCCGTTCGTCGTGGCGAAGAGCTTCATTTGGTCGAAGGAATCCTCCGGGTAGGTGTCGGCATCGTTTGAGTTGATCGCGACAAAGCCGATACCTTCGGCCTTGAGATCGTTGGCATCGCGCACGATACGTGAAATCACCGCCTTCACATAAGGGCAGTGATTGCAGATGAAGGCCACGACCAGGCCGTTCGGGCCGGCCTGGCTGAAGATCGAATGCGACCTGCCGTCGACGCCAGGCAAAACGGCATCGATGGCGCGCCAGCCGAAATCGCAGACAGGGGGGACGGCCGCCATGCTTGCCTCCGATGGAATTGTTTACGCGGCTTTCCGGATCGCACCGTCGGCCGTCTGTCGGATGGCTCCAATGTTGGCGCGATAAGCCGCCTCGGTGCCCCCCTTGAACACGGCCGACCCGGCGACCAGCACATTGGCCCCGGCCGCGGCGACCAGCGGGGCGGTTTCGGCCGTGACGCCGCCATCGATTTCGATGTCAATCGGGCGGTGGCCAACCAGTGCCTTGATTCGCCTGATCTTCTCGATGACCGCGGAAATGAAGGCCTGGCCGCCAAAGCCTGGATTGACCGTCATCAGCAGCACCAGGTCAAGCCTGTCGAGCACATACTCGATGACGCTCTCCGGCGTCGAAGGATTCAGCGATACGCCGGCCTTCTTGCCGAGATTTTTGATCGCCTGCAGGGAACGATCGAGATGCGGCCCGGCCTCGGCATGCACCGTGATGATGTCGCAGCCGGCGTCGGCGAAGGCGGCCAGATAGGGGTCGGCCGGCGCGATCATCAGATGGCAGTCGAAAATTTTGTCCGTTCGGCCGCGGATCGCCTTGATCACCGGCGGACCGAAGGTGATGTTGGGCACGAAATGGCCGTCCATCACGTCGAGATGGATCCAGTCGGCACCCGCCCGCACGACAGCTTCGACCTCGTCGCCGAGCCGCGAGAAATCCGCGGAAAGCACGGAGGGTGCGATGATTGTCCTGGTGACCATGGTCGTCGTCTCCAATTCTGTCTGCGGGTGTTGGTCGCTGCGCCAGCCGGCTCCATCCCGTCAGCGCATCTTCGTCTCCGGTTCGCCTTCGAGTTTCCCTTCCGCGAACACGCGGCTGCCGCGGATGTCGGATTCCTCGATGGTGATAAGATCGGCTTTGGTCAACACCCGGCTGCGCGATGCGAAAAGCCGGTTGGCCTGCCGCAGCCGCGCCCGGTCGAGCCCATTGCGGACCGAACGCGCGTTGGAGAAATGCGGCAGCCTCATGCGGATCGGAAGATACTCTTCGAGCGCACGGGACGCCGCCTCGCTGAGGCGATAATTCTGCTCCGCGAGCATAATCTCGGCGATCGATTTCAGTTCGCTGACACCGTAGTCGGGGAAATCGAGGTGATGGGCGATGCGCGAACGCATGCCGGGATTGCTGTCGAAGAAGCGGTCCATCTTGTTCTTGTAGCCGGCAAGGATCACAACCAGATCGTCACGGTTGTTCTCCATGCACTGCAGCAGGATTTCGATCGATTCCTGGCCGTAGTCGCGTTCGTTCTCGGGCTTGTAGAGATAGTAGGCCTCGTCGATGAAAAGCACGCCGCCCATGGCACGCTTGATCACCTCGCGGGTCTTGGGCGCGGTGTGGCCCACATACTGGCCGACGAGATCGTCGCGCGTCACGGCGACCATGTGGCCTTCGCGGACGTAGCCGAGACGATGCAGGATTTCGGCCATCCTCAGCGCCACGGTGGTCTTTCCGGTGCCGGGATTTCCCGTAAAGTTCATGTGCAGCGTCGGGGCGCCCGAGGTCAGCCCGAACTTGCGGCGAAGCCGGTCGACCAGGAGGAGAGCGGCGATCTCGCGGATGCGAGTCTTGACCGGCTTCAGGCCAACGAGTTCACGGTCGAGCTTGTCCATGACCTCGTCGATGTTGGACGCCTCGAATTCGGCCTGCAGATCAACCGTCGCGTCCTGTGCGGCAGCGTCCTTGGTCATCGCGTTCAGCATGGTTCGGCTAGCTCCGCTCGCCCTCGGGCCTGTCGGTCGCATAAGGCACGATCGAATAACCCTGGCTGCGGCCGTCGCGCTCCTGGCGCAGCAGCCGGAACCCGGGTTCGCTGGGCGGCCGGTTGACAATGAACGACATGCGCGGGGCTTCCCAGCCCTTGGTCGAATCGAAGGCGGTTACCCGCACATACATGTTCGGACAGGCTTTCCGGCAAGCGTTGACCTCGAGCAGTATGCCCGCCGGATCTTTCAAGTCGAACATCGGGTTGCCGTACATTTCCCAATAGGTATTTCGCGGATGCGGATCGTCCGTGTACTCGACGCTGACCGCCCAATGGTTCTTCAGCGCGTATTTGATCTGCGCCGAAATCTGCTCATCGGTCAGGTCGGGCAGGAACGAGAACTGTCCCTGCGTGACCTTGTTTCCCGGATTGGTCATCATGACGACGGTTCCTTTCGTCTAGAAGCTGGGCGTTGCGGTTGGCACGAAGTCGGCCGTGTCGGTCGATTCGTAGTTGAAGGTGACGTCCTTCCAGGTCTCCAGGGCAGCCTTCAGCGGCGTGCACCATCTGGCCGCCTGTTCGAGGATCTTGGTCCCTTCGCGCAAATAATCGCGCCCCTCGTTGCGGGCCAGGATCATCGCTTCCAAGGCGACGCGATTGGCTGTCGCGCCAGCCTGGATGCCGTCCGGATGGCCGATCGTGCCGCCGCCGAACTGCAGGATGACGTCCTCGCCGAGATAGTGGATCAACTGGTGCATCTGGCCGGCATGGATGCCGCCCGAGGCGACGGGCATCACCTTGTTGAGCGAGGCCCATTCCTGATCGAAGAACAGCCCGGTTTCGAGGTTCTGCGGCGTGCGCTCCTCGCGCAGCGTGTCATAAAATCCCTTGATCATGAGCGGGTCGCCTTCCAGCTTGCCGACCACCGTGCCGGCATGGATGTGGTCGACGCCGGCCATGCGCATCCATTTGCAGATGACGCGGAAATTCATGCCGTGGTTCTTCTGGCGCGAATAGGTCGAGTTGCCGGCACGGTGCAGGTGCAGGATCATGTCGTTGCGGCGCGCCCACTTGGCCATCGACTGGATCGCCGTGTAGCCGATGACGAGGTCGATCATGACGATGCAGGAGCCAAGCTGCTTGGCGAATTCGGCGCGCTCGTACATCTCCTCCATCGTGCCGGCGGTGACGTTGAGATAATGTCCTTTGACCTCGCCGGTGGCGGCCGACGCCTTGTTCACGGCCTCCATGCAGTAGAGGAAGCGGTCGCGCCAGTGCATGAAGGGCTGCGAGTTAATGTTCTCGTCGTCCTTGACGAAGTCGAGGCCGCCCTTCAGCGCTTCGTAAACGACGCGCCCGTAATTGCGTCCCGACAGGCCGAGCTTCGGCTTCGTCGTCGCGCCGAGCAGCGGCCGGCCGAACTTGTCGAGCCGCTCACGCTCCACCACGATACCGGTCGCCGGCCCCTGGAAGGTTTTGAGGTACGCCACCGGGATACGCATGTCTTCCAGCCGCAGCGCCTTGACTGCCTTGAAGCCGAACACATTGCCGATGATCGATGCGGTCAGATTGGCGATCGAGCCCGGCTCGAACAGGTCGAGGTCGTAGGCGATGTAGGCGAAGTACTGTTGTTCGGTTTTGGTTCCGGGACCGGTGTTCGGCACCGGCTCGGATCTGAAAGCCTTGGCGCGGTAGAGTTCGCAAGCGGTCAGCCGGTCGGTCCACACCACGGTCCACGTCGCGGTGGAGGATTCGCCGGCGATGGCCGCCGCCGCCTCCTCGTGGTCGACGCCCGGCTGCGGCGTGATCCGGAACATGGCGATCAGATCGGTTTCCTTGGGCCTGTAGTCAGGCTCCCAGTAGCCCATCTTCTTGTAGGGGATGACCCCTGACTTGTAGCGTTCCTTGCCTTCCTTGAGCGTTCCCGCTGGCAGTATGTCGATCTTGTTCATGACAGGTCTCCTGTTTGTTGCTCAGGCGGCTTTCGCGGTGGCGATATGGGGATCGAGCTTTCCCGCGGCGTAACGTTTCGCCATCTCGTCCATGGCGATGACCTTGATCTTCGAGGCGTTGGACGCCGTGCCGAAACGCTCGAACCGGTCCCGGCAAAGGTCGCGCAAGGCGTCCATGGCGGGTTTCAGGAATTTACGGGGATCGAACTCGCGCGGGTCTTCCGTCGCGACGCGGCGGAACTGCCCGGCCATGGCCATGCGGCAATCGGTGTCGATGTTGACCTTGCGCACGCCGTAGCGGATGCCGCGCTCTATCTCCTCGACCGGAACGCCAAAGGTCTGGGGCATCTCGCCGCCGTATCTGTTGATGATGTCCTGCAACTCCTGCGGCACCGAGGACGAGCCGTGCATGACCAGATGCGTGTTGGGCAGCTTCTCGTGGATCGCCTCGATCACCTGCATGGCCAGGATGTCGCCGTCCGGCTTGCGGGTGAATTTGTAGGCGCCGTGCGAGGTGCCGCAGGCGATCGCCAGCGCGTCGACCTGGGTTGCGGTCACAAAGTCGACCGCCTGATCGGGATCGGTCAACAACTGGTCGTGGGAAAGCGCGCCTTCGGCGCCGTGGCCATCCTCTGCCTCGCTTTGACCGGTTTCCAGCGAGCCGAGCACACCCAGTTCGCCTTCGACGGAAGCGCCGACCCAATGCGCCATGCGTGCGACGCGTTCGGTTATGGCGACGTTGTAGTCGTAGCTGGCCGGCGTCTTGGCGTCCGCCATCAAGGATCCGTCCATCATCACCGAGGTGAAGCCGTGGCGGATCGCGGAAAGGCAGGTGGCCTCGCTGTTGCCGTGGTCTTGATGGATGCATAGCGGGATGGTCGGGTGGATTTCGGTCAGCGCCTCCATCATCTTGGCCAGCATGATGTCGTTGGCATAGGATCGGGCGCCACGCGAAGCCTGGATGATGACAGGCGCGTCGCAGGCCTTGGCCGCTTCCATGATGGCGAGGCCCTGTTCCATGTTGTTGATGTTGAATGCCGGTACGCCGTAGCCGTGCTCGGCGGCATGGTCGAGAAGCTGGCGAAGGGTGATGCGAGCCATTGTGAATCCTCCTAGATGATGAGCTTCAGCGCCGCTGCAGCAACCGCTTCGGACGTTATGTTGAAATGCCGGTAGAGGTCGGGGGCAGGGGCGCTGGCGCCGAAGCCGGTCATGCCGACGAAAGCACCGGTCTCGCCGATCCAGCGGTCCCAACCCAGCCGGGCTGCCGCTTCGACCGCGACGCGCGGCGCCGAGCCGAGGACGGCCTTGCGGGTGGCGCTTTCCTGCTCCTCGAAAAGCTCCCAGCACGGCATCGACACGACGGCGGCGGCGACGCCATGCTCGGTCTCCAGCCTTTCGGCGGCAGCAACCGCGATCTCGACCTCCGAGCCGGTGGCGATCAGGGTGACGGCGCGGTGCCTTGCCGGCTCCCGCAGGATGTAAGCGCCCTGGCAGGAGCGGTTCTCGTCGCTGTGCGACCGACGCAGCATCGGCAGGTTCTGGCGCGACAGCACCAGGACGCTCGGCCGATCCTTGCTCTTTAGCGCGAGTTCCCAGCACTCCGCCGTTTCGATGACATCCGCCGGGCGGAAGACGTTGAGATTAGGCGTGGCACGCAGCATCGCAAGGTGCTCGACCGGCTGGTGCGTCGGGCCGTCCTCGCCGAGGCCGATGGAATCGTGTGTCATCACATAGATGACGCGCTGGCCCATGAGCGCCGAGAGCCGCATCGCGCCGCGCGCATAATCGGCGAAGCACAGGAACGTACCGCCATAGGGCACGAAACCGCCATGCAGCGCGATGCCGTTCATGGCGGCCGCCATGCCGTGCTCACGAATGCCGTAGTGAATATAGCGGCCGGCATAGGCACCCGGTGCAATGCGGTTCATGCCCTTGGTGATCGTCAGATTCGAATGCGTCAGATCGGCCGAGCCGCCGACGGTCAACTCCGTTGCGCCGTTGATGGCCTCCAGCGCCATTTCGGAGGCTTTTCGCGTCGCCACCTTGGTTGCCTTCTCGACATGTTCGCGACGAAAGGCGTCGAGCGCTTCGAAGACCGTATCAGGCAGTTCGGCGGCGACGGCGCTTTCAAAAACCTCGCGCCGCGGCGAGGCGGCAAGCCGCTGCTCCCAGGCGCGCCGCATTGCTTCGCCGCGACCGGCAATCTCGCGCCAGGCGAAAAGGATATCATCCGGCACATCGAACGGCGCGTGCGCCCAGCCTATGTTTTCGCGTGTCGCGGCGATCTCTGCTTCACCCAGCGGTGCGCCGTGTGTCTTCTCCGAACCGCCGAGATTGGGGGCACCCATGCCGATCACTGTGCGGCAGGCAATCAGCGATGGCCGATCCGACCGCCGCGCCGCCTCGATTGCCGCGGCGACTGCCTCCGTGTCGTGCCCGGCGACACTTTGGACATCCCAGCCGGCGGCCTTGAAGCGCGCCGGCTGGTCCATCGACGTGGAGAGGGAGGTCGGCCCGTCAATGGAAATCGCATTGTCGTCCCAGAAGACGATCAGGCGGGAAAGCTTCAGGTGACCAGCGAGGTCTATCGCCTCGTGACTGATTCCCTCCTGAAGGCAGCCGTCGCCCGCAATGACATAGGTATGATGATCGACCAGATCGGCACCGTGGCGGGCGGCAAGCATACGTTCCGCCAGCGCCATGCCGACCGCCGTGGAAATGCCCTGTCCGAGCGGTCCGGTGGTGGTCTCCACGCCAAGCGCATGGCCGTATTCCGGATGTCCGGCGGTGCGGCTGCCCAACTGCCGAAATCGCTGCAATTCCTCGATCTGCATGTCTTCATAGCCGAGCAGATGATGCAGCGCGTATTGCAGCATCGAGCCGTGGCCGGCTGAAAGCACGAAACGATCACGGTCGGGCCAGTCCGGCCTCGACGGATCGATATCGATGAAGCGGTTGAACAGCACCGTTGCGACGTCGGCCATGCCCATCGGCATGCCAGGGTGACCCGAATTCGCCTTTTGGACGCTGTCCATCGCCAGCGCTCGAATGGCGTTCGCCATGTCGCGCTCCGAGACGGGAGCGGTTGTGGTGACGGGCTTCAGTGCTGTTTGGCTGGTCATTGCATCCTCCTCACGACACACGGCTCTTGCGTTCAATCAATTGCAGGATGAGCGGCGTCAGGATCAGCTGCATGGCAAGATCGAGCTTGTTGCCTGGCACCACGATGGAATTTGGCCGCGACATGAACGAGTCGTGGATCATCGACAGCAGATACGGAAAATCGATGCCGCGCGGATTGGCGAAGCGGATAACCAGCATCGATTCGTCGGGCGTCGGGATCCAGCGCGCGATGAACGGGTTGGACGTGTCGACGATCGGCACGCGCTGGAAGTTGATGGCGGTCTGCGAGAATTGCGGGACGATGTAGCGGACATAGTCGGGCATCCGGCGCAGGATCACGTCCATCACCGCCTCGGTGGAATAGCCGCGTGTCGAACGGTCGCGATGGATCTTCTGGATCCATTCGAGATTGATGACCGGCACGACCCCGATCTTGAGATCCGCATGCTTGGCTAGATTAATCGTGTCGGTGACGACACAGCCGTGCAGCCCCTCGTAGAAGAGCAGGTCGCTGGGAGCGAACTCGCGCCATTCGGTGAAGGTTCCCGGTGGCGTGCCGTGCTGCTTTTCCTCTTCCTCATCATGAATGTAGGTGCGGGTCTTGCCGGTTCCGCGGCGGCCATATTCCGCGAACACCTCTTCGAGAATTCCGAGTTCGTTGGCCGCTGCATTGAAATGGGTGAAGTTCGGGTTGCCGGCCTTTTCCTCCTCGGCCACCTTTGCCTTCATCGCCGCGCGATCGTAGCGGTGGAAGGCGTCGCCTTCGATGAAAGCGGCCTCGATGTTCTCGCGCCGGAAAATCAGATCGAAGATGCGCTTGACCGAGGTCGTGCCGGCGCCCGACGACCCGGTGATGGTGATGATGGGGTGCTTGGCTGACATGGTGCTGCTCAGGCTCTGAACAGGCCGCGGCGGCTGAACAGCGGCGCACGCTCACCGATGTTGCTCGGCTCTGTGTGGTAGCGGGTGATGCGCGCGACTTCCCGCGCCGACCCGAAGATCATCGGCACGCGCTGATGCAGGCTCTCGGGTTCGATTTCCAGGATGCGGTTGATCGCATCGGTGGCGGCACCACCAGCCTGTTCTATGAGATAGGCGATCGGGTTGGCCTCGTAGACGAGGCGCAGCCGTCCCTGACCATAGCCCTTGCGCCGATCGCCGGGGTAGAGAAAAACGCCGCCGCGCATCAATATGCGGTAACAGTCGGCAACCAGAGAGGCGATCCAGCGCATGTTGAAATCCTTCTCGCGCGGTCCTTCGGTGCCCTCCAGGCAGTCGTCGACATAGAGCCGCACGGCCTCGTCCCAGTGCCGGTAGTTGGCGGCGTTGATGGCGAATTCCTGAGTGCGTTGCGGAATGATCCGGCTTTCATAGGCCTGGACGAAGGTGCCGAGCCTTGTCGAGAAGACGAAGACATGCGTGCCGCTGCCGAGCGACAGGACGAGTGCCAGCTGCGGCCCATAGATGAAGAAACCGGCGCCTAGCTGGTTCACGCCCGCCTGCAAGAAAGAGGCGGCCGGATCAGCGTCCGGCGCGCCAGTTGCGGTCAGGAGCGAGAAGATCGTTCCGATCGAGACGTTGGTGTCGATGTTGGAAGAGCCGTCGAGCGGGTCGATCGCGATGGCTAGTGGCGCTTGCCTGTCGAGCAGGACCGGCTGCTCCAGTTCCTCGGAGGCGTAAAGCGCGACAGGCGCCCGGCGCATGGCGTCGAGGAAGATGTCGTCGGAGAAGACGTCGAGATCCTTCTGGACGTCGCCGTCGGCATTGGCGCCACGGGTTTCGGCAAAGGCGGCGCCGAGCACCCCTTGGTTGATGGTGTTGCGGACCTTGATGGCGGCCTGTGTCAACTGACGGACGGTCGTCACAACTGCCGAGCGGAATTCGTCAGGCTGGCCGAGATAGGAGTTCAGAAAAGCGTCGAGCGTTGCCGCTGGCATCGTAACCTCCCGGTCCGGCCGCATCTCCTCGGAGCGGCTGGACTGGAGGAATGGAAACAAACGTCGCGAGATAAGTAAAATTCAATAACTTTACTTAGCCAGTAAAAATAATTTAGTATGCGGCATGAGGAACCTCACGCTCAAGCATTTCAAGACCGTCCAGGCAATCACCAGGTGCGGCAAAATTGTCAGCGCGGCCAAGATGTTAGGTCTGTCTCCTCCAGCGCTGACAATCCAGTTGCGGCAAGTGGAGGAAGAATTCCAGCTGGCTCTGTTCGACCGAACGTCGGACGGCATGCGTCCCACTGCCGCAGGTCGGGCTTTCGTCGAGACAGCGCAGGTTATCGAGGAGCATCTCGGTTTGCTCGAAGACAAGATGGATGCCATCAAGGGCGTACGCACCGGCAGCTTGAGGCTCGGCGTCGTTTCCACCGCCAAATATTTCGCGCCGCGGCTGATGGCCGCGTTCATGAAGGACCATCCCGACATCGACATGCGGCTTGCCATCGGCAACCGCGCCCAGACGATCGACAACCTCAGGAACCACGACATCGACATCGCGCTGATGGGGCGCCCGGCGAAAGAGGTTCCGGTGCGTGCTTCGGTCTTCGGCGATCACCCGCTGGTCATCATCGCGCCGCCCGACCATCCGTTGGTCGCGGCGCGAGATATCTCCAAGGAGCGGATCGCGGAGGAGCATTTCCTTATTCGCGAGCCCGGCTCCGGAACCCGCATCTCGCTGGAAATATTCCTGAGCGACGTGCCTGGCCGCATCGACGATCTCGGTGTCGAGATGGCGTCGAACGAAACGATCAAGCAGGCGGTGATGGCCGGCCTGGGCATCGCCTTCATCTCTGCCCACACCATCGCTGCGGAAACCGAAGCAGGCCGGCTTGTCATCCTCGACGTTGTCGGCATGCCGATCCGCCGGCAATGGTTCTCAGTGATGCGAACCGATCACGCAATCTCGCCGGCCATGGCCACGTTCAACGATTTCCTGATGCGCAAGGGCGCGATGTACCTGCCCCTTTTCGGAAAGCTGTATCCAGACAAGGCGGGATGACATTGCACGAACGCGACGGAAAGTCCGGTGGAGAACGCCCGCGATCGTTGGTGTTATATAAGCGATGTGTTATGTTGCAGTGCGAAAGAGCGGGGGGCACGTCCTTTCACACCCGTAAGCGATCTGTATGTGCAACCCCTGCAGACTGTTCGGAAATCTCCCGGGTAGGGTTCGGGAATTCGATGGGGAAAAGGGGTAATGCTTTACACACTCGTTATGATGGTCTGCCTGACGGATATACCGCGGACCTGCGAACAACGCGAACAAATGGTGGACGGTCTGGCGATGAATCCCGGGACTGCCTTCATGCAGGCGCAGCCGCTGGTGGCTCGGTGGATCGAAACACATCCCGGTTATTTCGTGCAGCGTTGGCGTGTGCTGCCTGGCAGGGAGTCATGAGACAGGCAGCCAAGCTCTATTTGTTCACGACGAGCGTTTCCGAGACGGTCTTCGACAACTGGTAAAGCCGCTGCTCGATTATCGTGGGCACATCGCAGACATAAGTCAGCGACTGGACCCGTTCGGTGAAAATTCGCGTCGCGAAATTCAGCTGGTCGGTTCGCCGTTCGACTTCGTCCGGATCCGCATCGGCCTTGGCGCGCAGCGCGTCGACTTCGGATGCTTCCTTGCGCAACTGTGCCGCCATTTCGAGCTGTTTGTGCGCATAGCGGGAGATGCCGGAGATCACGTGCGAGCGCTCGGCGTCCATATGGTCGAACATTCCTTGCACCAGCATCGTCATTTTTGGTGCGACCTGCTCGGGCGGCAGGGAAGTCGCGAAATCCTTGATCTCTTTTTGGGCTTCGGCAATCGGCGTCCGCCGGGCCGCCACCGCCTCGACAAGCGCCGACACACGGGCATCCTTCGCCCAATCTTTCGCGGTCGCAGGAAGCTCCGGCCCATTCCAGATCTGGCCAAGCGAGAGCCGTGGCACCTTACGCTGTATGCAGGGCCAGTCGGGATCGGTGTTTGCCGCGCCGGTGCCTCCCATCGAGCCAAGCGTGGCGACCACAACGAGAGTGTGAACAAGTCTCATTCGCGCCATCAGGCGTTTCCTCCCATGTCCTGCTTGCGGATCACCAAACCGCGCGAAGGGTCGTATGCGATGATGGCGCCGCCCAGAAACAGCAGCGTGCAGCCGGCCACGACGCCCAGCGACAGCCACTCGATCTGCCCGTAGAAAGCAAAGCGGATCAGTTCGACGGCATAGGTGAACGGGTTGCAGAGGCAGATTTTGTAGAGCAGCGGGCTCGCCTCCTGGATGCGCCACAAGGGATACAGCGCCGGAGACGCGAAATAGCCGGGAAAGATGACGAAGTTCATGATGCCGGCGAAGTTTTCGAGCTGCTTGATCAGCGAAGACAAGAGCATGCCGAGAGCGCAAAGCATCATGCCCGACAGGAACAGCGCCGGCAGCACATAGAGGTAGCCGAGTGGCGGCGCTTTGACGCCCCACAACCAGGCAACGATCAGGAACGCGTAGACCTGCACGATCGATACGGCCACGCCGGCGAGCATCTTCGACACCAGCAGGAACCAGCGCGGAAACGGGCTGACCAGCAGGATGCGCATATTGCCCATCTCGCGGTCGTAGACCATCGACAGCGAAGACTGCATGCCGGAAAACAGCAGGATCATGCCGCAAAGGCCCGGCGTGATATAGACCTCGTAGAGCACATAGGTCTTGTAGGGTGGGATGATCGACACGCCGAGCACCTGGCGAAAGCCGGCGGCGAAGATGAACAGCCAGACGAGCGGCCGGACCAGCGAGGAAATGAAGCGTTCGCGCTGGTGCAGGAAGCGCAGGCACTCGCGCAGGACGACGCCTTTCAGGCAAATGAGATAGTGGCGCAGGCCGAATGGCTCAGACCGCACTGGCATGATGCCGGCGAGCTTTCCAGGCATCGCAGGAGCGCTCATGGCGACGTCTCCGCCATGCCCGCCGCATCGACGCGGCTGAGCTTCGAAAAGGTTTCGCGAATCGAACTTCCACCGTTCGCACGGATCACATCCGACACCTTGCCGCTCGCGACCAGATCACCCCGCCGCAGTATGACGACATGGTCGGCGTCTTCGACTTCGTCGATCAGATGCGTGGCCCAGAGCACGCCGATGCCCTCGGCTTGGACGAGCTTGCGGATGGTGGCGAGGATGCCCGCGCGAGACTCAATGTCGAGGCCTACGGTCGCCTCGTCAAGCAGGAGCAGGGAAGGGCGGTGCAACAGCGCCCGGGCGATTTCGATGCGCCGCATCTGACCGCCGGAGAGGCTGCGTGCCTTGTCATGCTGGCGGCCCTGCATGTCGACCGTTTCAAGCAGCGCGGCAATGCGCTGGCGAGCGTCGCGTCCGCCAATGCCATGCAGCGAGGCGTGGTATGAGAGATTCTGGTAGACGCTGAGGTCGAGGTCGAGCGTGCGTGCCTGGAACACGATGCCGACGCGTCTGAGTGCTTCGCCGGATGCGCGGCGAATGTCATGGCCGAAGATGCGGATCGATCCGTGACGCGTGTCGTAGAGGTGGCTTATCAGTGAGAACAGCGTTGTCTTGCCGGCCCCGTTGAGGCCGAGCAGAACGGTGAAAGTCGCCGGCGCGATCGAGAAGGAGACGTCGTTGAGCGCCCGCTTCTGGCCATAGGAATGGCTGACGGCACCGACATCGAGCGCCGCCACCTCTTCTCCCGGACCGCTTGTCCTCATATGCTGCATGCCGGGCCGCTCCTTCAGGACGCGTTGGCTATCTGGCGCCTTGATCGCCTTTTGTCTCACTTGATCGTAATCTTGCCCTTCAGTCCCTTGTCGGCAAGGTCGGGAACCGACCAGGTATATTCGCCCGGGCGAACGGTATGGAACTGCACCTGGATCGTTCCCGCGTCGTCGAATTCCAACCAGGCTGGTCCGCCGTCCATATGCACTTCCAAATCGTTGATGACGATCTGGTCCATCCAGACATTGCGGAAGAGGTCGGTGACGAACTTGTATTCGAAACCGCCCTTGGAGGTGATCTTCCAGCGATAGCCCTGGCCGGCGATCAGCTCGAAATCCTTCTGATTGACGGCGTAAGTGGAATCGGCCGAACCGATAATCAGTTCCGGCAGGTTCTTGCTGGCACGCGACGGTTTTGGTGTTGCGTCGTCGGCGCTTGCTCCGGTCGGAGCAAGGACGAATCCGGCGAGCGCGGCGAAGAAAAACCTGCGGAAAAGTTTCATGTCTTGAGCCTCCCGATGATCAATGTCTGCTATTTGGGCGAAATGACCACACCCCAGGGCTGCTGGCCCACGGTGAGCGATTGGACCGGCTCGTCGGTGGCCGTGTCGATGAAGGTGATATCGTTGGAATTGCCATTCGTGGTGATCAGCGTTTTCTGGTCGGGCGTGAAGGCCAGATGCCAGACACGCTGGCCGACGAGGATGTATTTCTCCACCTCGTAGGTGTCGGTATTGATCACCGCGACATGGTTCGCCGGGCCGAGCGCGACATAGGCTTTCTTACCATCGGCGGTGATGGCGATGCCTACCGGCTGGATGGTTTCGGCCCGCAGTCCCTGAATCGCGAACTGAATCTTCTTCACCACTTCGCGTTTGGCGTTGTCGATGACGCTGACAGTGCCACCGACCTCGGCGCTGACCCAGACCTGCGAGCCGTCGGGCTTGAAGTCGGCGAAGCGCGGGCGCGTGTCGACCAGCACGTTGTCGGTCACCTCATGCGTGCTGGTGTCGATGAAATGCGCCATGCTGGTGGTTTCCGAGGTGTTGACCATGGTCTTGCCATCGGGGCTGACACCCATGCCTTCCGGTTCCACGCCGACCGGAATCTCGGCCAGGACCTGCTTGCTTTCGACGTCGATGGCGGTGACGAGATTATCGTCCTCATTGGCGACATAAAGCGTCTTGCCGTCCGGCGAGAGCACGAACAATTCGGGATCGGGGCCGGATGGCAGCGTACCGACGATTTCAAGCGTCGCGGTATCGATGATCTGGACCGTATCGTCATCGCTGGCGCATAGGTAGACGAACTTGCCGTCATGCGAGATGGTGATGCCGCGAGGTCTCTGGCCGACTTCAACTGTCTTCACCACCTGCATCGTCGCCGTGTCGACGACGGTCATCGTGTTGTCCTTCTCGTTGGAAACGTAGGCCGTATAGGCCGATGCCGGACTGGCCGTCAGGCCGGCCGCTAGAATGGCGAATGCGCAAGCTCGTTTCTGCACGCAAATTCCTCCCGATTGACTCTACTTGAGAGCGCATTTCGTTTCCGGCTGATCGACACCGAGCGTGTCGAGTTCGGAGACCTGGTGAAGATAGCCCTCTTGTGGCGATGTCGAGACGACGGACTTGGTATCGCCAAGCAAGATCGGCTGGCGAAGCTGGAGGTTCCATTTGCGGAAGGTCAGCTTCTGCCCCTTGAAAGCAGCAACCGAAAAGTCGTCCGAGCGCATGTAGTCGCTGATCTTTTTCGCATCGTCGCCCTTGGTGCGCGTGGTGGCCTCGCCGACGGCACGCACCGCCGTCCAGGCCGACATGTCCTTTGAAAGCATCCGCCGGCTCGCCGTCTTCAAGAAGCGGCTCTGCATCTGGATGCCGCCCCATTGTTCGCTGGCGGGATGCCATGACGATGCAACCAGACCGGCCGTGCCGGCGACCAGCCGCGGCGTCCAGGTGCGATAGGGCACGTAGGTCCCGAAAACCTCGCTTTCGTCCGCGACAAGCACCACGTCATGCTCCGGGAGATCTTGCGTGAACACGGAAATCTGCTGCTGTATCTGCGTGGCGCCGGTGTCGGTGCGCCTGGCTGTGCCGGTATCCTTGAATTCCTTCTCGGCGACGATCTGGCCGCCGAAGCGGGTTGCCGCGCGGCGCAACGCATCGGCGTAGAGACGATCCTGCTCATGCGATCCATACAGCAGCACCCAATTCGGCCACTTCTTCACCATGAGATACTGCGCCAGCGCATCGGCCAGCATGCTGCGCGTCGGCGCGACATGGAAAACGTTGACGCGGCAGTCCTCCTCGCGAAGGCTGTCGTCGGTGGCGCCGACGTTGAAGATCAGCACGCCTTTGTCGCGGGCGATGTCGGCGATCGACAGCAATTGTTTGGCTGAAAGATCGGCGACCACATAGCGGTCGCCCTTGGCGATCATGCCTTCGAATGCCTGAACCGCGTCGCCGTCGGGCTTGATCTCGGTCACGTCGAGGCTGAATTTCTGGTTGGTGAACTTTCCGGTCGTATTGTTGTCGCCGATCGCAACCTCGGCGCCGGCGACACCTTCGTCACGTGGCGGCAGGTCGAGCATGGAAAGCGTCAATTGCGGTGCGTAGGCCCGCAAATAGCCTATCTTGATTTCGGTTGTCTTTTTTTCCGGCTTCGCCACCGTTTCCTGGCCTGTCGCGTCGGAAACGTTGACGGTCAGGGAAAAAAAGCACAAAAAGGCAGCGAGAGTGCCTGGCACCGCGCTCGTCATCGATAGTAATTACCCATTCTTGCGCAAAGGTTCGACGGTTGCCGGACCCGCGCCAAGTCAAGGTGCCCATGATCAACTTAGCCGACCCGCAAAATTTATCAAACCCTATCGGAAGACTTTTCGCGCCTGCCAGAACGGTGCGGAAGGTCGCCAGCGTCGATTCGCATGGCAACACCGGCGAGACGTGGCGCAGGGGGATCGACTGCCTCTATAAAAACGTCTTGTCCTCCAAACTGGAGAAACTGTTCAAATGACCAGAATGCTGGCAAGCGTCACCGGCATCGAAGAGGCGGAGATCGCTCTTTCTGGAGGTGTCGACATCGTCGACCTGAAGGACCCGAAGGCGGGAGCTCTGGGCGCGGTGTCCACGGAAACCATGCGCCGAACGATTTCGTTCATCGCTGGTCGGGCTCCGGTCAGCGCGGTCTGCGGCGACCTGCCGATGGAACCCGAAACGATCCGCATCAAGGCCGAAGAGATCGCGGCGACCGGCGTCGACTATGTGAAGATCGGATTTTTTCCTTCGGCGAATATCTCTGCCTGCGCACAGGCGCTCGAACCGCTCGCCGCACGAACGAAGCTGATTGCCGTGCTGTTTGCCGATCTGGCGCCGGACTTCGAGCTTCTGCCGATATTCGCCAGGCATCGCTTCCATGGCGTGATGGTCGATACCGCGCAAAAGGGGAAGGGCCGGCTGCTCGATCATCTGCCGCCGGAGCGTATTCCGGGATTCGTCGACCGAACGAAATCGCTCGGTCTGATGGTCGGCCTGAGTGGATCGCTGGAAGCTCCGGATATTCCGCGCCTATTGCCTTTCGCTCCCGATTTTCTCGGCTTTCGGGGGGCGCTGTGTGGCCATTCCGGTCGCACGAGTTCGATCAGCGCCGAGGCGGTCTCGCAGATTCGAGAGTTGATCCCGGCGGAATCCGGGACCGGCGGTCAATCGAGTATCGACTATCGCCTGTTGGCGGCGAGAGGCTATTCGCCGGACACCGACCCGACATTGGGCACGGACAGGATTTTTGTGCGGGATTTTGTTCTGCCGGTCCAGATCGGTGCCTACAGCTTCGAGCATGGCCATACTCAAAAAGTGCGCTTTGATGTGGCCGCCGACGTGCTGCAAATCACCGACCATCCCGAGGACATGCGCCATGTGTTCTCTTATGACATCATCATGGACGGCATTCGCACCATCGTCGCGCGGGGACATATCCAGCTCAGCGAGGCTTTGGCCGAGCAGGTGGCAGCGCACGTCCTGGAGAACCAGCGTGTCGTGCGTGTCACGGTAAGGGTGGAGAAGCTCGAGCTCGGCCCTGGCGGCGTCGGCGTCGAGATCGAACGCAAGCGCCAATCGGCGGGACGCGGCGCTGCCTCCGGCACTGCCGGCCGAAAAGACCGGAGCGTTGTTTTCCGGCCGCGCCAGGAACGCCCCGAAATGCTCCGACGGGCCATCGTCAAGCTTGGCGGCAGCACGGCCCATGCGGCGGAGATGAAGAGCTGGATCGCAGCGCTGGCGGGTTCCAGGCTGCCGATCGTCATCGTGCCCGGCGGCGGCCTCTTTGCCGACCATGTGCGCGAGACGCAGACACGCATGGATTTTTCCGACGCCGCCGCGCATGCCATGGCGATCCTGGCCATGGAGCAGTTCGGCCATGTCATCCTCGACCGGGACGAAAGACTGACGCCGGCACGGTCGCTGGACGAGATCGGGCGAGCGTTGGAGGCGGGCAAGGTTCCGGTGTGGCTGCCGTCGTCACTGGCACTGCCGGCGCTGGATGTTCCGGCCTCGTGGGACATTACCTCCGATTCTCTGGCCGCCTGGCTTGCCGGCAAGCTTGGCGCAAACGCGTTGTTGCTTATCAAGCAGACCGGTGCATTCTTCGTTGGCGATACCGCTGACAGCCTGAGGACCCGAGGCATTGTCGACCCCGGCTTTGCCGCCATGCTGCCCGACGGCGTCGATTTCCATCTCGCCGGTCCGAAGGATGCTGCCGGGGCCGGCGCGATGCTCGCGTTGGGCAAGCTGCCCGGTACCAGGATCGTGGCTTCAACAGGGTCGTCGGCAAAGAAGGCGGGATAGCCGATGGTGAAGCTGCATGTGCCGCGCTGGGCATGGGTTTTGACGGGTTCCGGGCATTTTTTTACGGAGAGCTTCGCACTTGTTCGCCAACTCGAACATTGCGATGTCTTCGTGTCGAAGGCTGCCAACGAAGTGTTGCGCATGTACAAGCTTAAACTTGATTTCCCGGAGACGACGCGCGTGCTGCACGACAAGACCGCGAGTGCGATCCCTGTCGGCGAATTCTACCACGGTGTCTATCACACGGTCGTGGTGGCGCCGGCCACGTCCAACACGGTCGCCAAATGCGTGCATGGCATTTCCGACACGCTCGCCACCAATGTCTTTGCCCAAGCGGGAAAGTGCCGTGTGCCAGCTATCGTCTTTGCTTGCGACACCGCGCCGGAACTCGAGACCCAGGCACCGCACGGGCTGGTCAAGGTCTATCCGCGCAGGATCGACCTGGAAAATACCAAGCAGTTGAAGAGTTTCGAGCGGACCCAAGTGGTCGAATCGCTCGCTGATCTCGAAGCCTCGCTCACACGGCGCCGGGCCGAACTCGCAAGCGATGGCTGAGCGGCTGGTTTTTCTTACCGGCCATCTGGCCAAGGCGCGGCTGGAACGGCTGCTGGCTGGGCTGGGCAGAACCGCATTCGCGTGGGAAATCGTCGACGTCGGCGTCAAGGTCGCCGCGCTGATGAGCGAGGACATTGTGAAGCGTCGGCTCACTCTGACAGGAGACGTCGACCGCGTCGTCCTGCCCGGACGCTATCGGGGCAACATCGAGCACCTGTCGGAGCATTTCGGCGTGCCCTTTGTGCGCGGCCCCGACGAGATCGCTGACCTGCCGGCCTTCCTTGGCCGGGCGGGCAAACCGCCGGATCTGACGCGTCACGATATGCGCATCTTCGCCGAGATCGTCGATGCGCCGATGCTGTCGGTCGAGGCGCTGATGGCGAGGGCCTCGATGTTGGCCGCGGCCGGCGCCGATGTCATCGATCTGGGCTGCCTGCCGGAGACGCCGTTTCCATTGCTGCCGGAGGCTGTGCGAGCGCTCAAGGCACGCGGATTTATGGTCAGCGTCGATTCGGCCAGCGTGGACGAACTGACGATCGGGGCACGCGCCGGCGCGGACTATCTTCTCAGCCTCGATGAGAACACGCTGCCGTTGATCTTCGACCATAGGGCTACGGCAGTGTTGATACCGTCCACGCCCGGCGATCTGGATTCGCTCGGCCGGGCCATCGAAGCCGCGCAAAAGGCCGGCGTTGCCTTCATTGCCGATCCCGTGCTCGACCCGATCCATTTCGGCTTCGCCGTTTCACTCGGGCGCTTCATCGAGGCGCGGCGCCGCTGGCCGGACGTCGAATTGCTGATGGGTACCGGCAATCTCACCGAATTGACCGACGCGGACAGTTCCGGTGTTACGGCCGTTCTAGCGGGACTCTGCTCGGAACTCCGGATCCGAAACGTGCTGGCGGTCCATGTCAGCCCACACACGGTGCGGACGATCGAGGAGCACGATATCGCCCGCCGCGTCATGTTGGCTGCTTGCACGGACGGCGCGTTGCCGCGCGGCTATCACCCAGGCCTGTTGCAGGTCCACGATCGCAAGCCTTTCACAGCCTCAACCGACGATATCGAGGCATTGGCGGCCCAGGTGCGCGATGCCAACTTCCGGATCGCGGTAGCGGAGGACGGCATCCATGTTTTCAATAGCAAAGGGCATGCGGTTGCCACGGATGCGTTCGAACTTTTTGCCGGGCTGGACGTCAACGCCGATGGCGCACACGCTTTTTATCTCGGCGCGGAACTGATGAAAGCGGAGATCGCGTGGCGCCTCGGCAAGCGTTATGTGCAGGACGAACCGCTCGCATGGGGCGTTGCCGCGCCGGCTCCCGAAACCGACCGTACCCGTCTTGCCGAGCCGGGCCAGACGCTCCGCGCAAGGAAAGAGCGCTAGGACCATGCCCTACATTCGCGAATCGATCATCACGACGGTCAACAAGGCAGGCAACGTCCACATCGCGCCGATCGGCATTATCGCCGAGAATGACGGCTGGGTGATTGCGCCCTTCCGGCCGTCGGTCACGCTCGACAATCTCGCCGAAGTGCCGTTCGCCATCGCCAATTATACCGACGACGTGCGTGTCTTTGCCGGCTGCCTGACAGGCCGCAAGCATTGGCCAACCGTTCCGGTTGACGGGTTTCCGGTGCCGAGGCTCGAGGCGGCGCTGGCGTATTCGGGTCTCGAAGTCCAGGCGGTCGATGACAATGGCGTGCGCCCCCGCCATTTCTGCCGCGTGGTGCGGGAGGAAGCGCTCGCGCCGTTCACCGGCCTCAACCGAGCCAAGGCGGCAGTGCTTGAGCTGGCCATCCTGGTCAGCCGGCTCGGCATGCTGCCGCGCGATAAGATCGAGGCGGAAATCGCCTACCTTTCGATTGCCATCGAAAAGACCGCAGGCGAGGGCGAAAAGGAGGCCTGGGGCTGGCTGATGCAGCGTGTCAGCGATCACTTGACCGCCAAAGGTTCCGGTAGCGAGGACGCGCGGGGTTAGGCCGAGCGCCGCACCCTGCTTACAACGGATATCCCGCCAAAAGCGCTACCGCGGACGCGGGGGCCGCGCTGCTCGCTTGCCCGCGAACGGTGTCATCGGCGGGGATGATGTCGGCGAAATCGACGTAGCTGCGTTCCATGCGTTCGGCCAGTCGCCTGATCTGCCAGCGACCGATTCCGGCCCCGACGATCGGGACATCCCGCGGCAAGGTCCCGGCAACCAGAGACGCTGCATCGTGCACTTTGCGCAGTTGCTGCTCGCTGAACCAGCGCGCGACTTCACCCCATTCCGGCGGGGTCAGGTCAGTGGCGTCGCGCCCCACCATGCGCGCCAGCCGCGCGATCGAGCCGTCCACGGTCTTTTCCTTGCCGTCGGCGGGAGGGTGCCTGTCGTCGTCCTCGTCGAGCACGCCCAGGATGCGGTGCGCGTCGGCGATCGAGGCGAAATACTCGTTCATCAGCGGCGTTAGCCTGCCATGGACGGGAGCCGACGAGGCTACGCCGAACAGGAATGTCCTGGTAAAGCCGGTATAGACCAATTCGCCGGTTAGAAGCCGTCCGGCATCGGTGTAGCCGTCATTGGCCACGGCGCCGTTCTTGATGGCAATGATATCGGTGGTGGTGGAGCCCATGTCGACGAACAGGGCATCGCCGGCGAGTTTTGCCACCAACAAGGCTGTCGCGTGCCAATTGGCAGAAGCCACATCGGCGCCTAACTGCGCTGCCTGCTCGACCCCGACGAAACCGGATGGTCCGGCATAGACCAGCTTTTTGTCTGTGGGGAAATGGGTGGAAATCTGACCCAGCAGAGCCGCTACGCCGACATCGCGGGACGGAAAGATGTCCGACAGTTCGCCTGTCATGGTGAATGCGTTGAGATCCGCACCCGCGTAGATCGGAGCCGTTTCGTCGAGGGCTGAAGCCAGCTTGTGCAGGCCTTGCCAAAGCGGCGTGGCGATCGTTACCGCCTCGACGATGCGACCGTCTTGTGCGCGGGTCACCTTCAGATGCGCGCCGCCAATGTCGAAACCGGCAATGATGCCCTTTCTTTTTTCCACGCTTCAAGCTTTCATGACGGGGGCAATCGGTCGGTGAGAAAAGCGTTGCGTATCATTCCGGTTCTCGACCTGAAAGACGGCGTGGTGGTTCGCGCCCAGCAGGGAAAACGCGATCGCTACAGGCCGATCGTTACGCCTCTCAGCCGAAGCCCCGATGTCGTCGCGGTCGCTGAAGGACTGCGTGGGCTTTATCCTTTTTCGACCTTCTACATCGCAGATCTGGACGCTATCGAAGGCGGAGCGCCAAACAGCGACGCACTCGCCCGGCTGAGGACGATGGCGGAGCCGCCGGAACTTTGGGTCGATGCCGGCGTGGCCGACGAAAAGACACTTTTGGCGGCGCTTGCCGAACGCTCGCTGTCTCCTGTTCTGGGCTCTGAATCGCAGCGGGACGACATGTTGCTGCGGCGTTTTTGCGATCATCCCGATCTCATCCTGTCCCTTGATTTCGTCGGCGATAGTTTTTGCGGACCGCGTTCTCTTCTCGATGAGCCCGAGCTTTGGCCGCAAAAGGTGATTGTCATGACGCTGGCCAAGGTCGGTGCGGCCGCCGGTCCTGACTTCGGGCGGTTGCAGGAGGTCAAGGCCAAGGCCGGAAATCGCGCCGTCATCGCGGCCGGCGGCGTCCGAGATGAGGCCGACATCAGCGCCTTGTCCGCAATGGGTGTCGCCGCGGCGCTGGTAGCAACCTCATTGCACAACGCTACGCTCACACCCGGCCGCCTCGCGTCACTCGGCGCCTGATCATCGTTGCTCGTCACCTCCCGAAGGACGTGCGCCCTTCGGGAGGTGACGTTTCAAAAGCCCAGAACTTTTTTCAGCCGGCGCAACAGACCATCCGTCTCAGAAGAGGGTTTTTCCTGTGCGGGGCTGTCTCTTGTCTAGGCTGCGAACGGATGCTTGACCTTGTCGCGCTGGGCCGTTGCTTCGGCGGCGGTCGGGGTTCCTGCAACGGCGCGCTGGATAGCTTCCTTTGTCGCCTCGTAATTGTATTTCTGGATCTTGGCGTCGTCCGCCGCGTCCCAATGGATGAACACCCCGACGCAGATGAACACGTCGTCCGCTTCGTTGGCCGGAATGGTCCCGTCCGCAACGCTGTCCTGCACGGCCTTTGCCACGGCGTGCTGCGCCGGGCCGAACATCTGGACCGCCTGCTTGGCGCCCTTGATCGTGACCTTGTTGAACATCACGGTGTTGGGTTTGCATTGAAGATTAGGCGCGATCACCGCCAAAAGCGAAGTAAAGCCATCCTTGTTGTTGGTAAGCGCGTTGCAGAATGCCGTTTCGACCGCGCTCCCCCGCGGGCCGATGAGCAGGTCGACATGCGCGACTTCGTTGCCGTCTCCCACCAGCGATTCACCGACCATAACCTTTGATATTTTTGCCATGCCAATTTCCTCCAAGACACAATTATGATGTCCACGGACGCTGCAACCGAGCAGGCGCTCGATGGACAGCTATCCTTGTTGGCAGCGTCCGGATTTGCCCGGACCGGTTGGCTAGATAGCCGCGGAAGCACAGCTTCCGCTTTTGGAAGTCAAGCACCAACGCCGCGATTATGCAAGGTGAGGGCGAGGGTGTGGACTAAAAGAGTAGCCACGGTGAGGTCGGCCGAGGTGCCGGGATTGATGTTGTCGGTCTTTAACCGACGGTCGAATTCCATGAGCAGGCGAATGCGCGACGGTTCGTCGCCCTCGGCATGGAGCGCCGCCTGGACGGCAACGGCTTCCTGCCGCGCCTGATTTGCGACGTCAACGCCATGCTTGCGCATCACATGGCTGTCGGGGAAGCCGGCGAGAAACGCCATGTAGACGAATACCGTCGGCCACATGCCGGTTTCTCCACGTGCCAACGCTCCATCCAGCGCGGCGAGCCCGACCCCGAACACGTCGCCGAAACAGCTGCCGTACTGGCGGGCGATCATGTCGCGGTCGGCGGCCTCCCGCATCGCGTCCAGCAAATGGACCTTCGGCTCCTGCCGCACATCGTTGCCGGCTTCTCCCAGACCGCCTGGCGCGGCCGTGACGATCGCCTCGAATACCGCCTTGGTATCCTGCACGCTCAAAGCCCGAAGCAGCAAGTCGAGATTGTCCTGCAGTCTGTCACCGCCCATTTCGGCGGCGCATATCAGTGGCCCTGCCAGAAGGATGATTCCGAGATTGGTATTGGTTGCGACCGCCAGCCGGGTCGCGCGCACCCCCTCCAGCATACGCTGTCCGACCGGCAGACGAGGATCGGTCAGCGGCCCGGAAGAAACCTCCGCACTCATCATGAACTGGGCGGCGGACATTCCGTGTCCGTCGGCGAACAGATGGACGTTGCCCGGTTTGAGGGCTTCGATCTCCATCCTGCAGGCATCCTTGTAGCTGGCCCGGAGGCGTTCACGCGAAAGCGCCATCCTAGCGGCCCTCACGAATTCGCAGGCGCGGTAAAACGGTAGGGCCGGGGCGCGGCGGCCGCTTCGGCGCGGTCGGTCAGGAGTTTCAGCAAGGCATCGGCGATTGCCTCGGCGATGTTCACGGCGACCACAGATTGCAATCCCGACCAGGCGGGCATGCTGTTCACTTCGAGTATGAACAGATTGCCGTCTTCAGCCCGCACGATGTCCACGCCGGCAAAATCCGCGCCGACCGCGGCTGACGCAGCGACAGCCAGCGATGCCAGTTCCGCCTTGCCATGTTCGGAAACCTGTTCCGGCACACCACCCCGGTTGACGTTCGTGATCCAGTCGTCGCTGATACGGCTCATCATCGCCACGGTCTCGCCGGCGCAGACAAAGACGCGGAAATCCCGGAAAGGCGGACCGGCACGCGACACATATTGCTGAAGGTAGTAGACGCTGTTCACCTCTTCTGCGGCCGGCAAGTCCGAGAGCGTGCGGATCAGCTTTATCCCGCGGCCTTGCGCCCCGAACAATGGTTTCAGCACCAGCGGTCCCCGCGGAAGCTCTTGCGCCGCGATCTCCGCGGCCACGGCAAGTCCTTCTACGGCAAAGGTGCGTGGCGTAGGCAGGTCGGCATTTTTCAAGAGGAATGTCGTCATCGACTTGTCGACGCAGCGCTCGATCGCCTGCGCGGAATTCCACACGGGAACCGACAGTCTGCTTAACGCGTGCAGCACGCCGAGGCGCCGGGTAATCGCTTCGAACGATCCGGCGGCAATCGAACGAACGAGCACGGCGTCGGGCAGCGTGCCGCCGAAGCCGGGGATCGAAAGTCCGCTCGGGCTGCTTGTGTCGAATGCGATCGCCGCCAACGGCACGGCTGCAACGGCCGCGCCCCGCCGACCAAGCCCTGCCGCCAGGCCGTTGGAGCCGGTGTCCACTTTGTCGCTGACGATCAGGATGCGAGGTATCATGTGGCGCCTCGGATACTGGAACGCGGGAGGCGCGAGCGATCCCGCGCCCCCATGGCCGCGTCGGGGCTGCACGAAATGCAGTCGTCGGGCAGGCGAATGACGGACGAATCCCTTGGCACCGCCATGCTCTAGCCGAGACTTCGTTCGAGCATTTTCAGATCACGCCGACCGGCGCGAAACGTATCGCCGGTTTCGATCGCTGTCACGATCACTTCGGCCGGGCTGAACAGCAGCGGGTCGATGGCATAGAAATCGCCCTTGAACCGCGCGAAGATCTCGGCGAAGGGTTGGCCGTAGTCCCGTGAGGCGCTGCTGGGAAGTTTTTCCGCGAGTTTGCCAGCCTCTTTCGCCGATCCTTTCACGAAGAGCTGGACGCTGCCGCCATAGATGATGGCATCGTTGGTTCGGCCCATGGCGGTCAGGAAATCCGGATGGGGGGCGGGGATCGGAGCCGTTCCGATGCCGTCGACAACGTTCTCCAGCGGGAATTTGAGATCGTTGATCTTGTGCAGGGCAACCTCGAGCGCGCGCGCAACGATCTGCACGCTGCCGGCAAGACTTTGTGTCGGCGCATAGAGGAAGGTGAGCTTTTCCATCGCCAGTCCAGTTGCCTTGCCCACTTTCTCAACGATCGCGCGGGGAGGCGGTTCGGCCGTCTCAAGGATAAGCACCGCGGACGATGCGATGTCGCGATAGGAAAGTGTTTCGAACAGCGGTTCGACCCGGGCGAGGGCGCGCGCCGGCCCAGATCCCATCGCGAAATAGTCCTGGCCAGACAGGTTCCAGCCCGCATATTGGCTGCCCAGGCAGGCTAGCACCGGCTGCGAAGATCGCGCTTCGACAGTGAACGGCCATTGCTGTGACGCGCGATCCATGAACACAGAAACGCTGCCGAGACCGCCCATCGCGGCCTCAGCCATGCGCAGCCCGGCTTCGACGCTGCCTACGGTCTTGGCGCCGGCATCGATCAGGCGCTCGCCCAATGGCCCCCTGGAAACGACGATGCGCAGGCGTTCGGCGTCGCCGATCATGCCGTCAACGATGCGCTGTGCATTGTCGTTCAGGAATGCCGAACCGTCTTTCATGTCCGGTCTCCTTCCCATTGGAGTTGCAATTGACTGGCTTGTCCCTTGATGAGTCGCTTGGTCGATTGGGCGCTCGGCCCGCGCGCGAAGACCGTGCAGACAGGGTCGCCGGCAATCAGACGGGTGCCAGCCGACTGCTGGTCCGCTGTCCATTCAGGCCAGGCGATCGACGGAAAGTGAGTGATTGGCGTCGCGGCGTAAGTCACCATCGACGCCATCGAATCGACGAAGCGCGGCAAGCGGAAGACCTGACCCGTCGCGGCGCGCAGATGCGCTTCGATCAATGGCGCGTCGACATCGTCGAAAATGTCCAGGGTGGCGCCCGGCCTCGGATTGATCTCGATGAACTTGTAGCCGTCCGGCCCGCGGATAAGATCGGCGCTGCACAATCCAACCAGGCCGGCGCGCCGCGTCAGACTTGAGAGCCAACCGCCGATCACCGCCGCCTGTTTGCGAGCGAAGCGTCTCAACCGCACGGCGCCGCCGTAGCGATAGGGCGCTGTCGGGGAGGGGGACGTCCATTGTCGGCTGAAGCCCACGACGTGCGCGGTTTGCCCGTTGCCGACGAACAGGGCCGAAATGCTGCGTCCGGCAACGAAGCGCTGGAAATAGCGGCCGGCGGTCGGGCTTTCTCCGGCTGCTCGTCTGACGTGCCCGCCGCCGGCGCCGCCCGCGGTCTTGACCACCCAGTTCTCCCGATCAGGCGGCTGGTCCCATCGCAATTGCGGATGCGGGATGCCAAGTTCGGCGCAATCATCGGCCAGCAACTGCGGATCCTTGATCCTGCGGATTGCGGCGCCGCCATTGCCTGCGAGCGGAAAGTGTCGCGCGATCTCGTCCACGGTCTCAGGCATCCGCTCAAACCCTGAGCCCAGGATAATGGCGACCGGCTGGCCGTCGCCAGCCAATCGCCGAAGCGTGTCGACGATGCGCTCGCCGTCGATGCCCCTCTGCAGGTCGCCCGGCAGCATCGTCGCACGTTCTGCGAGCGCGACGGTGTCCGTATCGCAAAAGAAATCGGCAACCAGCGGACGATAGCCGGCGCGACGCGCGGCGGCGGCCAGCGCCCGGCCTGAAATTGCCGCGATCAAGAGAGATCCGGCGTTACTTGGCAATCTCGCGTGCAAGGGAAAACGCTTCCTGAAAATCGAGCGTGATCGTCTTTTCGGATTCGATCATTCTTTTGAAGAGACCGAATTCGACCTTATATTTGACATTGCCAATGGCAAGCGGACCAATGCCGACAGCTTTTGCCGCTTCGAGTGGATCACCATTGGCATTGACGGCCAATCCTTCGATACCGGCCGGGGGAACGGCATTGACGTCGGCCGCAATAAGCAGGTCATTGCCTTTCAATTGGGCTTTTGAGACCACCTGGACGCCAGCTTTGGCGCAAGCCAGGATAATCTCGTTCGCCTCGACCAGCTTTGTCTTGCGGGCGTCGCTCGATCCGTCAGCGGCATCGACGATGATGTTGAATCTGCTTTCGATCTCGGCCGCGATCTGCTTGACCCTCTCGATGCCGTCATGGCCGACAAGTGTGACCCGGGCACCTTCCCCTGCCGCGATGACGGCGGTGCAGAAGCCGACGACGCCGGTGGCACCGAAAACAGCTACCCTCGTATCCCTGAGCGCACGCTGGAATTTCTTCTCCAGCGCCTTTTCGACCTTGGCCACCATCGCCGCGGCCGTGGTGAACGAGCCGGCCGGATCGGCAAACACCGAAACCTGGAAAGGCGGCACCATCGCCTTCTTCGCGGCGTCGAACATGTCGAGCGCCAACGAGGCATCCTTCCCGGCGATGAAGATGCCGGTGTCGACACCCGCATCCGGCGGGCGCGAAAAGATCGCGTCCTGGACCAGGCCTGTCACTTCGGCGAGGCCTACATCGACATAGGGGACGACGGCGTCGAAACCGGCGTCGAGGGCCATGTTCACGTCGAATGGGCTCATCTGCTTCAACGGTGTCAGCATGTGCAGGATGTGTTTGCGGGCCATTTCTTGCCTTTCTGCCTGAAACGGGAGCGTCAGCTGCCGACGAGATTCAGCCTGGTTGAGCTGATCTTCGCGCCGGAGTTCCTGCCCTTGACGATCTTGATCTCAAGGCCGTCCTCAATTGTCGTCTTCCGAACCGCGTCGACAAACTTGAGTGCGGAATCATGCGATGGCGCGAAGGCAAAGCCTGTCGGCCCCCAGGAACTCTGGCCGATGCCGACGGCGCCTGCTTCATTGAGACGGTGGGCCGCCGTCTCGACCCGCTTCGAGGTGAACACGCCGCCCTGCGCCGGGGCGAAATGGCTGCCGATCAGCATCTGTATCGCGGTGACGGCGGCGCCGAATGCCGGAAGGTCCCGCTCGACCAAAGCCGGCATAATGCCCATCAGCACCCTCCGGCAGATCTCCCCACTGCCTGCCGTTGGGAATGGCGGCAGCGAACGAAACGCCGCGACCTCGGCAGCGCCATGCAGTCCATGCCCTGAATGGTCGAGGATGAGGATGACGCGCCACTCTTCCGGAAACGGCAGCCGCGCGACGACCGGAGGCGTTCCGCCGCGGTCGTTCTTGCCGGCGTCGACTATGACGCCGCCGTCTTCGAAACTTGCGATGCCGATGCCGGATCGGCCGCCCCGCTCGAGCAGGCTCGCATCGCCGGCGATGTCCAGAGGCAAATTGTGGAGAGTGCGCAACGCCGAGGCGACGGCAAGGGCGATCTGCGTGCCGGATCCCAGACCCGCATGACTGGGGATCGACTGCTCGACCACCAGATGGTGATGGCCGCGAATGCCGAGATGCTTGCAGAGCGTCGACAGATGCTCGCTGGCGCGGGTGCTCTCGGAGCCTTCGACGATGGTTTCGCCGGACCGCGACAGGGTGACGACGGTTTCGGGTTCGCTCAATGGAAGCCCGACGCTGCCGAACCGCCGTCCGGCATCGCCATTGAGATCAAGGAAGCCAAGGTGCAGGCGAGCGGGCACTCGTATGGTAACAGAATTCGACATCTGCCCCCCGATGGGTGCATCATGGATGCAGCATGGAAGTTTAGGTGCCCGGTACCATGATAACTGTTTTCGTCGATGGGGCAAGCCAAAGAGAATGCATCCACGTGTTTGCTGGCTCCGGCGTGTAGACAGACCGAGCAATTCGCGGAGGTCGAGATGAACGAGACAGTCAAGGAAAAGGTCTATTCGGAAGCCGAGATCGCCGAGCGGCTTGAGAAGGAGCTGCCAAAATGGCGCTACGAAAACGGCTGGATCCGGCGCAAATACAAGACCCACAGCTGGAAATCGACGCTGATGGTCATCAACACGGTTGGCCATCTCGCCGAGGCGGCGTGGCACCATCCCGATATCACCGCCTCCTATGCCTGGGTCGAGGTGCGCCTGATGAACCACGCGGCGAAAGGCATTACCGACAAGGATTTCGAGTTGGCGAAAAAGATCGAGGATGTTGTCCAGTGGCAGCCGGCCAAGGAAGGCGGGGCACTGGAGGGCACTCCGCTGACCGATCAACGCTTCGCTTATGTCAAATATGACTAGGCAGGGTCGGAATTTGTTGACGCGTATGAAAACATTCGCTGATCCGCTGCAAGGTGGGGTTCACGGCCAATCCAGTTTCGTCTAGGATCGGGCCGGCACCAGAAAGTAGTTTAGCGAATGGCGGTTGCTTGGATCGGCAACCGGGAAGCGCTGATTGAGCGCGCGGCTGCGCATGCCGCGTCGCTACTGTCGTCAAGTCGGTGCCCGGTTTTCAGCTTTGATACGGATATAGACGGCACGAGGGCGGCGATCGCGCTGGCTGAGAGGGCTGGCGCGGCATACGACCACGCCGATGGCGCGGCACTTGCCCGGGAGACTGCGCTTTTTACGGACAAGGGGGCAATGACCGTCGCCCCCGGAGAGACGCGCCGGCGTGCCGATGTCGTGGTGATCGTGGGCGAGCTCCCGCGGATCCATCATGGTCTTGTTGGCGAACTCGCCGGGACGGTTCCCGACCTCTCGACCGTGAACCAGCGCGCGTTCTTCGTGGTAGGCCCGAACGGGATGTCTGTGCCGCCGCTGAACGGCGGGCGCGAGGCAACGCGACTTTCCTGTGGCCAAGCTAGCCTCGCCGCCACGCTGGCGGCACTGAGAGCACAGTACAAAGGGCGGCGTACATCGCAACCGGTGTCGAATTTCAATGATTTCGCCAAAGCTCTGGCGGCCGCGCGTTTTCCCGTGTTCCTGTTTTCAGGCCACGCCGCCGAAGGCCTGGCATTGGAGATGCTGCAAGGACTGATCGCCGATCTCAATCGCAACTCGCGCGCATCCGGCCTTCATCTGCCGGCGAACGAAAACGGCTGGGGTAGCACGCTCGCCTCGGCCTGGATGACAGGTTTTCCGCTGCGCACCGGCTTTGCGCGCGGCTTCCCGGAATTCGATCCCTGGCGCTGCGATGTGGCGCGCATGATCGCTGCCGGCGAAGCCGACCTGCACCTGCGGATCTCCGCCGCAACGGCCCAACCGAAGGAAAAAAAGCGCCGCATGGCACTGATTGCGTTGACGAAAACGCAAGAGCCGGTTGCCGGTGCCGCAGTCACCATCGCCATCGGCGAGGCTGGGCTTGATCACGATGCGGTTGTCTATTCCAGCCGCACGGGCTCGCTCAGGTCGACCGAGGCGCAAGCGGCCTCGCAATTGCCCTCCGCCGCGACGATCATCCGCCTGATCGCTACCCACGCTTTCGCCGAGCCACTGCCATGCTGACGAAAATCGCCGGCGGCGACATCATCGATCCCGTCAACGGCCGTCTCGGCAAAGGCGACCTCTGGATCAAGGACGACAAGATCGTCCCGGCGCCGGCGGGAGGGGCGGCCGACCGGACCATAGAAGCCAGCGGCTGCATCGTGATGGCTGGCGCCATCGACATCCACTCCCACATTGGCGGCGGCAATGTGAACACCGCGCGGCTGCTCTTGCCCGAACAGCATGCCGCCCATCAGTTGCGGCCAGCAATGACGCCGCTCTCCAATGCCGGATGGTCGACGTTCCAGACGGGCTGCCTCTACGCAAAGATGGGCTTTACGACGGTGGTCGAGCCGGCGATGTCGCCGGGAGCGGCGCTTCACACGCATCTCGAACTGGCTGACATCCCGATCATCGACAAGGCAACCCTCGCCATTCTCGGCAATGACGATTTCCTGTTGTCGATGATCCGCGACGACGCCCCCTCGACGATGATCGAGGACTATGTCGCCTGGACGGTCGCTTCGACGCGAGCGCTTGGGGTCAAGGTGATCAACGCCGGTGCGGCGGCCGCGTTCAAGGAGAACGTCCGCACCTTCTCGCTGGACGATGTCGTGCCTTCCTATGGCGTCAGTTCGCGCAAGATCGTCAAGACGCTGCAGGCCGCCGTCGACAGTCTTGGCCTGCCCCATCCCCTGCATGTCCATTGCAACAATCTGGGCAGCCCTGGATCGGCGGATACGGCGGCTGCGACGATCGCAGCGGCGGATGGGCTGCCGCTGCATCTCGCCCACCTCCAGTTCTATGGCTATGGCACGGAAGGAAAACGCGGGTTTTCTTCCGCCGCCGCACGGCTTGCCGAACTGGTCAACGCGACGCCGGAAGTCACCATCGATATCGGCCAGGTCATGTTCGGCCAGACGGTCACGGTCTCCTCCGACGTCATGCGGCAGTTTTCGGCGCGTGGCAGCGCGCACCCGAAAAAGACCGTCATTCATGATGGTGACGGCAATGGCGGCGGCATCGTGCCCTACAGCTATGGCAAGGACTTCTACGGCACGATGCAGTGGGCGATCGGGCTCGAGCTTTTTCTCCTGATCGACGATCCCTGGCGTGTGTTCTTCACCACCGATCATCCCAACGGTGCACCTTTTACCGCTTATCCGGCGCTGTTCGAACTGCTGATGAGCCGGGAAGCGCGCGCCGAAATGACCGCTGGACTTTCACGATCCGCCCTGGCGCTCTCTACCTTGGCCGCAATCGACCGCGAATACACGTTCGAGGAAATCGCCATCATGACGCGCGCGGCGCCGGCCAAGCTGCTCGGCTTGACGGATCGAGGCCATCTCGGCGCCGGTGCAATAGCCGACATCGCTGTCTATCGCAGGGACCGCAGTATCGCCAAAATGCTCGGACAGGCGGCGTATGTTTTCAAGGATGGCGATCTCGTCGTGCAAGACGGGGAAATCATCCATTACCGCTGGGGCAAGGCGTTGAGGCTCAAGCCGCCTGTCGACAAGGCAATGGTGCGACGGCTCGAGGACTATCACCAGCAGCGCTACGGCCTGTCGCTGGACTGGTTCAATTTTCCGGATTCCTCGATTGCGCGCGAACAACCATTCGGCGAGGTGCCATGCCGAACATGAGCGTCAATGGGATGACGATCGACGATACCTTCGCCGAAGCCTTCGGCATGCGCGCGACCGCCATCGTCATCACCGCGCCGAGCCGGAAATGGGCTCGCCAGGCGGCGATCACGATGACCGGCTTCGCCACCTCGGTGATCGGTTGCGGCTGCGAAGCGGCAATCGATCTCGACCTGCCGCCATCGGCCACACCGGATGGCCGGCCGGGCTGCCGCGTCATGATTTTCGCCATGGGAACGGACGAATTGCAGAAGCAACTGCTCAATCGTGTCGGCCAGTGCGTTTTGACCTCGCCGGGTTCCGCCTGCTTTGCCGGGCTGCAGGGCAGCGCCGAGCTCAAGCTCGGTTCGGCGCTGCGTTATTTCGGCGACGGCTGGCAAATCTCCAAGAAGATCGGCGACAGGCATTTCTGGCGTATTCCCGTCATGGATGGCGAGTTCCTGTGCGAAGCAACGACCGGACTGACGAAGGAAGCTGTCGGTGGCGGCAATTTCTTTGTCATGGCGCAAAGCAGCGCCAATGCTTTGGCCGCTGCCGAGGCCGCTGTCGGCGCGATCGACATGGTGCCCGGCGCCATCGTGCCGTTTCCGGGCGGCATTGCCCGTTCGGGTTCCAAGATAGGTGGCAAATACAAGGGCATGATCGCTTCGGCCAACGAAGCCTACGCGCCGACGCTGCGCGGCGTCGTCGCGAGTGAGCTCGGTCCCGACATCAACGCCGTCCTGGAAATCGTCATCGATGGTGAGACCAATGATGCCGTTGCCGCCGCGATGAAGGCCGGCATCAAGGCTGTGATAGAGCTCGGACCGAAAAAAGGCGCGGTTCGGATCAGCGCCGGCAATTACGGCGGCAAGCTCGGGAAATTCATCTACTCGCTGAAGGATATGCTGCCATGAAGGCGCTGACCTTCACCCTGGTTGCCGAGCCGCCGGAGCGCCTTGACCTATCGCCGCTGACGCCGGAGCGGCTGGCCGGGATCGAAAGGCGCGACGTCGAAAGAATCCGGATCGGCATGTCGAAACACGGATCGAAGGTGGGCGACATTTTTCGCGTCGCCGGCAGCGATCCGACAAACATCGTGTTCGAAGGCGGAAGCACGCGCCTTGACCTTGTGGCGCAAGGCATGCGGGGTGGGTCGGTTCGCCTCGTTGGCAATGCGGGCGCCCAGGCCGGGCGCGCCATGCGCGGTGGGGAGCTCACGATCGAAGGCAATGCGGGTCCATACGCCGGCTCCGGCATGCGCGGCGGCAGGCTTGAGATAACAGGCAATGCCGGCGACCACCTCGGTGCGCCGCTCGTCGGGGAACTGGCCGGCATGAACGGCGGGTTGTTGATCGTCAGGGGCAAGGCGGGCGCCTTCGCGGCGGACCGCATGCGGCGCGGCCTGATCGCGGTGCTGAAAGGCTCCGGCGACCATGCCGGCAGCCGCATGATCGCCGGCACCCTGGTGGTGGCCGGTGGCACCGGTGAGATGCCCGGCTATCTGATGCGTCGCGGTTCGATCCTTCTCGATCGCGCGCCGGCACGCATGTCGCCGAGCTTCGTCGAATGCGGCGCGCCCGAGAGCGTTTTCGCCGCCATCATTGATCGTCATCTGATCGCCGAGGGCATTTTGAAACGGTCGCTTCTGGGGAGCGCACCGCGCAAATATGGCGGGGATAACGCAGTGCTCGGAATGGGCGAGGTTCTTTTTCCGCGCTGAGATCCGTCGACACAGGAACCATACGATGGCAGGACGCAAGTGCTGGCCGCTGGGTGGCAGTAGGGGGCGACCGTTATCCGACCCGCAACGTGGAGAACACATGAAAATCATCTCTCAAACGAAAGCCCATGGCGGCGTGCAGGGCGTCTATTCCCATTTGTCGACGAGTTGCCGTTGCGACATGACTTTTGCCGTTTTCATACCTCCGCAGGCGCGGGAAGCGCCTTGTCCCGTTGTGTGGTATCTCTCAGGCCTGACGTGCACCCACGCCAATGTAATGGACAAGGGCGAGTACAGGCGCATGGCCGCCGAGCTTGGCCTGATCGTCGTTTGTCCCGACACCAGCCCGCGCGGGGCCGACATTCCGGATGAAAAAGACAACTGGCAGTTCGGCTCCGGCGCCGGCTTCTATCTCGATGCGACGCAAGAGCCTTATGCGAAGAACTATCGCATGTATTCCTATGTCACCGAGGAGTTGCCTGCCCTCATCGCGGCTGAATTTCCAGCCGATATGGCGCGCCAGGCAATCTTTGGCCATTCGATGGGCGGGCATGGCGCGCTGACGATTGCCTTGAAGAATCCGCAACGTTTCAAGAGCTGCTCGGCGTTCGCCCCGATCGCCCAGCCAAGCACCGCCGGCTGGTCGAGACCGGCTTTTGAGAAATATCTCGGCAAGGATGAGGCCTCGTGGCGAACCTGCGACGCGACGTCGCTCATCGACGACGGATATCGTTTCCCTGAATTTTTGGTGGATCAGGGAACGTCGGATGGATTTCTTGACGACGGGCTGAGGCCTTGGCTGCTTGAGGCGGCCTGCGCCAAAGCGGGTATTCCTTTAAAATTGCGGATGCAGGATGGATACGATCACTCGTATCTTTTCATCTCCAGCTTCATGGACGACCATCTGAGATGGCATGGCGAGAGACTTTGAGCTGGGCAGGCCGAAGGCACGGCCAGATGCAAACAACTTATCGAATCCGACGCCTTACACCGAGGGCGCCGCGCCTGCCGCCGTCAAACGCTAAGCGTTCAGCTCCAACGCGGCCTATGCGAAAGAGCTGAAAGCGGTAGCAAGCCTCGATGAAATCCCGGAGCCACCGTGCGGCGACTGGGGCGAAATGCCTGACGGGATCCAGTATTTCGAGGTGCCGGCGGGTGAGGGGCGCAAGCTGCTATTCGTGGGGCAGGACGAGCCGTTGACGAGCAGACGCTGCGGGTGTTGCCGGCGGGGTAGATGCCGAGAATCCTGATTGCAGGAATTTTATGCCTCTATGTACTCCGCGAGGCTGACACCCTTGGGCACATCCAGCCCATCGGCTCGCAAACCTTCGATGTGAAAGCGTATTGCGTCGCGAATCTCGGTTTCCACTTCAGGCACAGTGGCACCTGTCGCGATGCAGCCGGGTAGGTCCGGCACATAGGCAGAGAAATTACTTCCTGCTTTTTCAATCACCACCGCGTAACGCATGTCATCACTCCTTCAAACCTGACTGCTTGAGGATGCTGTTCAGTGTTCCTGGCGCAACCTCTTCAGACGGCTTGCCAGCCACGGTGACGCGGCCGGCTTTGACTTCATGCTTATATTGGCGATGGCTGCCCTTGGTTGCAACCAGATACCAGCCGTCGGCCTCCAGCAGGCGAATGATCTCGCGAACTGTAAGCCGAGGTGGCACTAGACCTCAGCTACACCCGCTCGTCGAGCCGCACGTATCGCACTTCTCACACGTCCCGTTCCGCACCATCGTAAAGTTCTGGCACTCGGAGCAGGAATTGCCTGTGTAGCCCTGGAGCAGGGACCTTGCGCGGCGGTCGTTGGCGAGTTTCTTGGCTTCCGCCGCCTCGATGGCCGCGGCGTCGGTGAACAGCGCAGCCGTGGTATCGGAAGCAGCACCCACCGCTTCCTCGAAGGCGATGTCTTCGGCCAGTTCCTTTGCGCGCTCCTCATAGTCGCGTTTGTAGGCGACCGCTTCGTCGCTGGCCGGCTTCAGCGCCAGCACGTTGGAGCCGGAGAAGGCGGTCGGTGCCGAGCGGGCAGGGGCGCCCGAGGGGGCCGCAAAGCCTTTCGGATCGTTGCCGCTGACGCGCGACACCAGCTTCACCGGCGAGGCGCCACGGGTCAGGCCCTTGGAAACCGCGTCGGTCTTGCCTTCGCTGATGCCACGGCCAAGTGCGGTGTTGGAAAAGTCCGACTGGTCGACATGGGCGAGGTCGTTGCGGCCGAGATAGGAGATCGCCAGCTCGCGGAACACGTAGTCGAGGATTGATGTTGCGCTCTTGATGGCATCGTTGCCCTGCACCATGCCGGCCGGCTCGAACTTGGTGAAGGTGAAGGCGTGCACATATTCGTCGAGTGGCACGCCATATTGCAGGCCCAGCGAGATTGCGATGGCGAAGTTGTTGAGAAGGCCACGCAAGGTCGCGCCTTCCTTGTTCATGTCGATGAAGATCTCGCCGAGACGGCCATCGTCATATTCGCCGGTGCGCAGGAAGATGGTGTTGCCACCGATCTTGGCCTTCTGCGTGTAACCCTTGCGGCGGCCGGGCAGCTTTTCCTGCTCGCGCGACACGCGCTCGATGATGCGCTCGACGATCCGCTCGGTGATCTGTGCGGCACGTGCTGCCGCAGGTGCGGCGAGCAGTTGCTCGACGGCTTCGTCCTCGTCGTCCTCGCCATCGGCGAGCAGCGAGGAGTTGAGCGGCTGCGACAGCTTCGAGCCGTCGCGGTAGAGCGCGTTGGCCTTCAGCGCCAGCTTCCACGACAGCATGTAGGCGCCCTTGGCGTCTTCCACCGTCGCATCGTTGGGCATGTTGATGGTCTTGGAGATGGCGCCGGAAATGAAGGGCTGTGCAGCCGCCATCATCTGGATGTGGCTGTTGATCGAAAGCGAACGCTTGCCGATCTTGCCGCACGGGCTGGCGCAGTCGAACACCGCCAGGTGTTCGGCCTTGAGGAACGGCGCGCCTTCCAGCGTCATCGCACCGCAGACATGGATGTTGGCGGCCTCGATATCCTTCCGGGAGAAGCCGAGCGCCGGCAGGATCTCGAACGAGAAGTCGTTGAGCTGCTCGTCGGTGAAGCCGAACGTCTCCTTCACCCAGTCGGCGCCAAGCGTCCACTGGTTGAAGACGAACTTGATGTCGAAGGCCGACTTTAGCGCCGCATTGAGCGCGGCGATCTTGTCGTCGGTGAAGCCCTTGGCCTTGAGCGCGCCGGGGTTGATGGCCGGCGCCTGGTTGAGGTTGCCGTGGCCGACCGCATAGGCCTCCATCTCGGCGATCTGGGCTTCGGAGTAGCCAAGCGTGCGCAGCGCTTCCGGCACGGCGCGGTTGATGATCTTGAAATAGCCGCCGCCGGCGAGCTTCTTGAACTTCACCAGCGCGAAGTCGGGCTCGATGCCGGTGGTGTCGCAATCCATGACCAGGCCGATCGTGCCGGTCGGCGCGATGACGGTCGCCTGTGCATTGCGGTAGCCATGCTCCTCGCCGAGCTCGATGGCGCGGTCCCATGCAGCCTTGGCGTGGGTCGCGAGGTCCTGCTGCTTGAGGTCGGAAGCGACCAGCGGCACCGGGTTGACGGCGAGCTTCTCGTAGCCCTGCTTCTCGCCATAGGCGGCACGGCGATGGTTGCGCATGACGCGCAGCATGTTCTGCGCATTGCGGTCGTAGTCGGCGAAGGCGCCGAGTTCGCCGGCCATCTCGGCCGAGGTGGCATAGGCCATGCCGGTCATGATTGCGGTGAGTGCGGCGCAGATGGCGCGGCCTTCATCGGAATCGTAGGGAATGCCCGACGTCATCAGCAGGCCACCGATATTGGCATAGCCGAGGCCGAGCGTGCGGTATTCGTAGGACTGCTTGGCGATCTCCTTCGACGGGAACTGCGCCATCATCACCGAGATTTCGAGAACGATGGTCCACAGCCGCACCGTGTGCTCGTAGGCTGCGATGTCGATCGTGCCGTCGGCGTTGCGGTAAGGCAGCAGATTGATCGAGGCGAGGTTGCAGGCCGTGTCGTCGAGGAACATGTATTCCGAGCACGGGTTGGACGCCCGGATCGCACCGGCCGATGCGCAGGTGTGCCAGTCGTTCATCGTCGTGTTGAAATGCAGGCCCGGATCGGCCGACGCCCAGGCGGCGTAACCGATCTTTTCCCAGAGGTCGCGAGCCTTCAGCGTCTTCAGCACCTTGCCGTCCTTGCGGGCGGTCAGGTGCCAGTCGGCATCGTCCTCGACGGCGCGCAGGAAATTGTCCTTCAGCGACACCGAATTGTTGGAGTTCTGGCCCGAAACCGTGAGGTAGGCATCCGAATCCCAGTCTGTGTCGTAGGTCTTGAACGACATCGAGCTATAGCCCTGCTTGGCGAACTGGATGACGCGGTAGATATAGTTCTCCGGCACGGCGGACTTCTTGGCCGCCTTGATCTCGCGCTTCAGCGCGGAGTTGATCGACGGGTCGAAGCAGTCATCGCCATTGCCTTCGCAGTTGACGCAGGCCTTCATGATCGCTTCGAGATGCTTCTTGACGATCTTCGAGCCGGTCACCAACGAGGCGACCTTCTGCTCTTCATTGACCTTCCAGTCGATGAATTCCTCGATATCGGGGTGGTCGGCGTCGACGATGACCATTTTCGCGGCACGCCGCGTTGTGCCGCCCGACTTGATGGCGCCCGCCGCGCGGTCGCCGATCTTGAGGAAGCTCATCAGGCCCGACGAGCGGCCGCCGCCGGACAGTTTTTCGCCTTCGCCACGCAGCAGCGAGAAGTTGGAGCCGGTGCCGGAGCCGTATTTGAACAGGCGTGCTTCACGCACCCACAGATCCATGATGCCGCCCTCGTTGACGAGGTCGTCCTGTACGCCCTGGATGAAGCAGGCATGCGGCTGCGGATGCTCGTAGGAGGATTTCGACTTGGTCAGCTTGCCGGTGAACGGGTCGACATAGAAGTGGCCCTGGCTCGGGCCGTCGATGCCATAGGCCCAGTGCAGGCCGGTGTTGAACCATTGCGGCGAGTTCGGCGCGACGCGCTGGGTGGCGAGCATGTAGGCAAGCTCGTCGCGGAAAGCGCGCGCGTCTTCCTCCGACCCCTTGAAGTAGCCGCCCTTCCAGCCCCAGTAAGTCCAGGTGCCGGCAAGCCGGTCGAAGACCTGGCGGGCGTCGATCTCGGAACCGTAGCGCTCGGCTTCCGGCAGCTTGGCAAGTTCCGTCTCATCGGCGACGGAGCGCCACAGGAAGGAGGGGACGTCGTTCTCTTCGATCTTCTTCAGGCGCGCCGGCACACCGGCCTTGCGGAAATATTTCTGCGCCAGGATATCGGCTGCGACCTGGGAGAACTGCGCCGGCACGTCGATATTGTCCAAGCGGAACACCACCGAACCATCCGGATTCTTAATCTCCGAAAGCGCCTTGCGGAATTCGATCTCCGCATAGGCAGATTGTCCTGGCTTGGTGAAACGACGCTCGATGCGCATTGGTCCGGTCCCTTTTGTCTATATATAGCGCTTTCCTCCAGGGATTTCTGCCCCCGATGCGAAACGCGCATGTCCGCCGTCTGCCGGGCGTTCGAAAACGGCCGGCTCTCCATTTTCGCGGTCTCCGCCGGCCCTGCTGGTCAAACTCCTTGCGAAGTATCTGTCCAACGCGCCGACGAACCCGCGGGTCCCTCAAAACTGATTTTTCCGATTCCCTCGATCGAGGGAAATTCACACTATCTAGCGTCGAACCTACCTGCAAACACTAAATATAGTATTAACAGACAATTTATTCAAGCCCGACAATTGTCCCTATCGTCCCCAACCGCCCCACAATCCCAACGCTTCCGCCGGCCTCGTAAACGGGCGGAAATGCGAGCAAAAACGCACATAATCCGGGAAAAAAGACCGGGCTCAGAACTTTCCGGTCGCACTCTCAACAGGAGCACATGGCCTATAAAAGGCGACTCGTTTTGCGCCGTCAAGGATTCGTTTGCGTAGCTTTTGTGACCCCAACATCTTGTGTGTCACATATGTGGATAACGGGGATAGAATGCAGGCGCGGATCACGATTTTCCGCGCGCAAGCTTGCCCGGGCGTCAGCCGTAATGCAGCCGGGGCTTTGGCTCGGTGCCGGTGAACTGCACCCCGATACGGTCGTTGCGACGCCAGCGGACCTCGCACCGATAGGCAATGCCGTCGAGCGGCACATAGAGAAGGAACCGATCTGGGACCCGGGCTTCGAGCGGTATCTTCAGTTCGGCGCCGCCGTCGTGCTGGTTGCGCAGCGTGCAACCGACTTCCGAATTCGAAATTCCGGTGATGATCGACCCACCCTTGAGCACGCGCGGACGATGCTCGCGCTGGGGGTCGTCGGACTCGTTTGGAATTGGATTTGCGGGATTCGCCATCGATCAAAAATACCAGAGCTGCCGAATCCTACCCTTGATTCCTTAGCAAAGCATTCATGTCGAAGCGCGGCAACGCGTGTCTAACCTTAGCAAGCCAGTTCCGTTTTGCAAAGAGAGCGGTGTGGCCGCCCGTCAGGAGAAGCTGTGCGGGTCGGCGCAGAAATAGGCGATGATCTGGCAAAGGTCGGGTTCGTTGACCATGCGCACCGCTTCGCTCGCACGGACCCATTTGCGGGTGCGTGAGTGTTTTTCCTTCCAGCGGTCCGCGACTTTGTCGACATGCAGTGGAAACACCAAGACCTCGCACGGCACTTCTTCGCCGGAAGCCAGGACCTTGGCGTAGAAGTAACGGCCGGCTTCAAGATGAGAGACACGGCCGCGCAGCCCGGCCTCCTCGCCGGCTTCGCGCGCCGCGGCCTCGCAGAGCGGCTCCCTGGCCTCTGGCCAGCCCTTGGGCAATACCCAGCGGCCGGTATCGCGGCTGGTGATCAGCATGATTTCGACGCCGTCGCCCGTGTCGCGCCAGGGCAGGGCGGCAACCTGCAGGCGGCACGGCGCCGTGCCGAAGAGCCGTCGGACCCTTTCGGCCAGATGATTGTGTGTCGTTGGCCTCGTCAACATCGAAGAAGCTAGCCCCAGCCTCCGGAATCGTTTGCCGTCTCACGAATCTTACGGCTAATTGTCGGCAATAAAAGTAAAAAATTTCATTCGCCTGGCCGATTTCCGCCAATAGATGTCGATTTCGCAAAATATCCGGCCCTGCCGGACCTGTTTGCGAAAGCAATCATGCCCGGGTGCAAGCTGCTGGTCTGTAACAGGCAGGTAGTTGCGAATCAGCCGGCGTGGTCGTCGGCGATCGGCTTCTGGTAGGTGAAGCCCATGTCCCACGGGAAATAGATCCAGGTGTCCTGGCTGACTTCGGTGACGAAAGTATCGACCAGCGGCCGGCCTTTCGGCTTGGCATAGACGGTGGCGAAATGCGCCTTGGGCATCATCGCGCGCACGATGCCCGCCGTCTTGCCGGTGTCGGTCAGGTCGTCGATGATCAGCACGCCGGCGCCGTCTTCGGCGAGCAGGGCAGGGGTGATCTCCTTGAGGACCTGCAGCTGCCCCTGGCTGGTATAGTCGTGATAGGAGGCGACGCAGACCGTCTCGATGACGCGGATGCCGAGTTCACGCGAGATGATCGCCGCGGGGACCAGCCCGCCTCGCGTGATGCAGACGATCGCTTTCCATTGTCCCTTGTTGGCGCCGGCAAGCCGCCAGGCGAGCGCCCGGGCGTCGCGATGGAATTGGTCCCAGGAGACCGGAAAGGCTTTTTCGGGAAGGGACATGTCGCGCACTCCACAGCACGCGGGGATCGCGCGCAGGAAAACAGGGGAATGCGCGCGGAATTAGCTGGAAAGCCCCCATCTTGGCAAGAGCAAGGGGCCTTGGCAAAGGCAAGGCCCAGCGATCGCTGTGGACCTACCGCGACAGGAACGCCGCCACCGGCGCGGTGCGCAGCACGCTGCGCGTCACGCCGCCGAACAGAAGCTGACGCAGCCATGAGTGGCTGTAGGCGCCGAGCACCAGCAGATCGGCGCCGGTTTCCGCGATTCTGGTCTGGATGATGTCATCGACCGAATTGCCGCCCGACTGCTGCACCGAGACGCTGACGGTGGCGCCGTGGCGCGACAGCGCCGACGCGATTTCGGCGCCGGCGGCCTCCGGGCTGTCGTCGAGCGTTTCAGGAGGGTCGATAACCAATATGTCAGTCTTCTCGGCTTCGATGATGAAGGGCAGCGCGTCGAAGGCGGCCCGCGCCGCTTCCTTGCTGCCGTTCCAGGCGAGCAAGACGCGTTTGAAGGTGGTGATCAGCGGACCCTCGTGCGGCACCACCAGCACCGGCCGGCCGGCATCGTAGACCAGCGTGTCCACGTCCGCGCTGGAATCGCCGCCCGTTTCGCGCTGCGCCGCTATGATCAGGTCGGCGGCCCGCACGCTCGAAATCCCGGTCAGCGCGCTGTCACCCGAAAAGCTCTCCAGGCTTCGCCACTCGAAGGAAAGACCGGAATCCTCGATATGTCTGAGAAACAGCGCCTTTAATTTCTCGGCCCGTTCCCGGTTCATATCTGCCGAAACCTGCAGGAATTCGGTGTCGGGAAAGCCTGTGGCCGAGGTGTACGGCACGGGAAGTGTTTCGGCATGGATGCCGACCAGATGGCTCTGGAACCGGGTGGCGAGCGGAATGGCGCAGTCGAGCACGCGCTCGGCGTCCTGCTCGTTCTGCAGAATGGCGACGATGGTTTTGAATCGCATGACAATCCCTCGATTTACGAGCTGGTGAACTCGTGCCGGGGAAACGTTGCAGCGTCGTGCTTTGTTCCGGTCTGGACCAGATCAGCCGGGATTGCTGGCGAAGCCGGCGACCATCGCCTCGACGTCGGCGCGGGCGGCGTCCAGCGCCTCCTGGTTGCGGGCACGCACGACCAGCTCGGTCCAGAACTTGCCGTCGCCATATTTCGGGTAGGAGCCGATGATCGTATCGGGATGCGCTTTCTGGATATCACCCAACGGCCCGCCGATGAGGCCTTCGCCGAACGGGCAGGGCACGGTCGCCGAAAGCATCTTCGTGCCGGCCTTCAGCGTCGGCACGACATTGTCGAGCATGGCCTGGAAAATCGATGGCACGCCGGCCATGACGTGGACGTTGCCGATGCGGAAGCCAGGTGCGACCGACACCGGATTGTCGATGAGATCGGCGCCGCGCGGCATCCGCGCCATGCGCTTGCGGGCCTGCGTATATTCGATGCCACGCGCGGCATAGCTTGCTTCCAGCATCGCATAGGCCCGGGCATCGTATTCGCAAGGCACGCCAAAAGCCTTGGATATGGAATCGGCCGTGATGTCGTCATGCGTCGGACCGATGCCGCCGGTGGTGAACACATAGGTGTAACGGCTGCGCACGGCATTCACCGCGGCGATGATCTCGTCTTCCTCGTCAGGGACGACACGCACTTCCTTCAGGTCGATGCCGATTGCCGTCATGATGTCGGCGAGATGGCCGATGTTCTTGTCCTTGGTTCGGCCGGACAGAATCTCATCGCCAATGACGAGCATGGCGGCGGTCACGATTTCAGGCATGGAAGGCTCCGGCAAGGCGTATGGCCTGGGAAGGCGAGTGGTCTGAGATAGCGCGGCGCGACGGTAGCCGCAATGTCATCTTCGCGCCGCCAAGGCGGCCGATGACGTCAAGGATCTAGGTTCGAACCGTTCGAGGGAATAGGGCACATGCAGCAATTCGTCGTCCCGGAGCGAACCGCCGCGTTCATCGAGCGCATCGCCGGCCGGGCTTTGCTGGTCAGGGCCTCACCTGAGCCTCACGACAATTTCAAGGAACCATTCGGCTGACTACCGGGTTTTATGAGTGTCGCACCAAGGCGGCTAAGATACGGAGTGATTCAATGGTTACAAAAATTCTCGCAGCATCTGTTCTGACGATCGGTCTCGCAACATCGGCGATGGCGCAGTCACTGGACGACAGGTATTCCAACGATCGCGACTGGTGGCTGTTCGGCAACAACGATCAGACAACTGTCGATCCCTATACCACGGGAAGCATCAGTGACGGCTCCGGGTTGAACACCCAAGGCAATACCGGCGCGATAGGCCCATGTGCCCACAACACGCCAGGCCCGGACGCTAACGCAGGGCAAAACGTCAACGATCAGTATTGCGGCAAATAGCCGAACGCGATTTCCGAAAAGCGGATACCGATTTTCTGGAAAGCCATGTTCAAGGGGTAGTCCGCGAGGCCAATCGCTGGCCGCTGGCGCGTCCTCTCTCCGGACGGCGCTGCGGTCGGCGCCTGCCGGACCGCTCAACATCAACCGCGATACCGAATTAATCTGACACTTCCGTCTGCGGCCGGTCGCGGCCGTCGGCCAGTTCCTCGTGCCATTTGCCTTCGGCGTCCTCATACTGGATGCCGTCGGTCGCTCCGGCGACCTGTTGCTCGGCCGAGGCGATTTCGGCCGCACGCAATGCGTCCTGATGCGTGGGGAACGTCTCGGAAAAGGTCGCTCCGACCTTGTAGGCCCAGCCGCCGTCATGTTCGACGATTTTGTAAGTCAGCTTCGCCATGGAAAACCTCCGGTTGAAAGGTCCGTCTGCTCAATGCAGCCGGTCGTCGGGCAGTCTGTCGTCGGGCACCAGCACTTCCGATTCCTTGGCGGCTTCAATCAGCGCCCGGCGCGCATCTGCTGTCGAACGATAACCTTCCAGCACTTTGAGGCAAGTGTCGAGGGCATCACGATGGCGCGGGCCGCGATTGAGCGGCCACACCGTCATCAGGCACTCCGCGGCTTCCTGGGCGCTGCGGATGTGGCGATATTTGCCGACGTGGCCAAGTTCGACGACGACCGGCACTTCAAAAGGTTTGTTGTCCATCATGGCCGCAACGCAAAGCAGCCAATTTGGTTGCAACCATGGCCGTCAGCCTGCGCCCAAACGTCTCAGAGGCTGTTTGAAGGCTCTACACCTGCGGTCTGCGCCGCAACCGGCAAGAATGCCCTGAACAGGTTCCTCCCAAGCCCAGCCACGCCCACTCCACGCCAACAGCTTGCGGACGGAATAGCAGCGAAGCACCGTTAAGCTGTCTGGAGGCAGGGGGGGCGCGCGTCGGGAGCGCCGACCGTTCAACCCGTCGCCTTCATCCAATGCTGCATCGTGGTCACCGAACGGGCAAGCTGCGGCGCCGGGTGGATCGTTTCGCTGAATGTGGCCGCCGCACGCCATCCCCAGCGCGGATCGGCCAGGAAGGCCCGCGCCAGCGCCACCATGTCGGCGCGGCCCTCGGTGAGGATCGCTTCGGCCTGCTTGGGGTCGTCGATCAGGCCGACGGCACGGGTCGGAATATCAGCACCCTTGCGCACCGCTTCCGCCAGATGCACCTGATAGCCGGGGCCGGTGGGCAATTTCTGCAACGGCGAATTGCCGCCGCTCGAGCAGCAGAGATAGGCAACGCCCTCGTCCTTGAGCGCTTTGGCCACTTCGATCGCGTCCGCCACGTCGAAGCCGCCATCGACCCAATCCATCACCGACAGCCGCGCGCCGAGCATCAGCTTTGGCGTAGCCTTGCGCACCGCCTTGGCGATCTCGACGACAAGACGCATGCGGTTTTCCAGCGAGCCGCCCCAGCGGTCCGTGCGCTGGTTGGACAAGGGCGACAGGAACTGGAAGATCAGATAGCCATGCGCGGCATGCAGTTCGATGAAATCGAAGCCGGCGCGTTCGGCCCGTCTTGCGGCTTCGGCGAAGCGCTCGATCAGTTGCAGGATCTCCTCGTCCTCCAGTGCGTGCGGCACGTTCCAACCGGTGTCGTAGGGGATGGCCGAGGCGGAGACGGTCTGCCAGGGATCCTCATTTGGCTGCAGTGGCCCGCCGCCTTCCCACGGCTTGCGGTTCGAAGCCTTGCGGCCGGCATGGGCGAGTTGGGAGCCGAATTTCGTGCCGGGTGCGGCGACGCGTCGTGCGGCGTCCAGTGCGCGGCGGGCGGCGGCCTCATTGTCTTCGGAATAAAGGCCGAGGCAGCCATGGGTGATACGCCCGCGCCGCTCGACATCGGTCATCTCGACTGTGACCATGCCGGCGCCGGACATTGCGAGGTTCATCCAGTGATGGAGATGCCAGTCACTGGCCGAGCCGTCGTCGGCGGAATACTGGCACATCGGCGCGACGGCGATGCGGTTGGGGAAGGTGAGGCCGTCGAGGGTGATCGACTGGAAAAGCGACGCTGTCATGAGAAACTCCGGGAGGGTTCGCAGCTATTTAGGCGACCGATGGCGCCTGCGCCAGACACGAGGCGGTGAAAGGGGTTCTGGACCAATCACTGACGGGATTGCCGAAATGCCGGTTCGCGGATACGCCTCGGCAATGCATGGCGCCCAAAAGTGGCCCGGTTTGGGAGAGCGACATGCATAAAACAGGAGCATAAAGCGCGACGCGCTTTTGCATGGAGACCACGATGGAAGATCGTATTCGCGTCCGTTCGGAGGAAATCCTCTCCGACGACTGGGCCGTCCTGAAGAAGACCGTCTTCGACTACCGCCGGCGCGACGGGCAGTGGGAGACGCAAATTCGCCAGACCTATGATCGCGGTGACGGCGCGGTGATCCTGCCTTACGATCCTTCGCGCTCGACCGTGCTTCTGGTGCGCCAGTTCCGCTATCCCGCCTACGTCACCGGCCACCGCGAGCCGCTGATCGAGGCCTGTGCCGGCCTGTTGGACGAAAACGATCCCGAAACCTGCATCCGCAAGGAGGCGGAGGAAGAACTCGGCTACCGGCTGCAGAACGTCGAGCGGCTGTTTTCGCCCTATATGAGCCCCGGCAGCGTCACCGAACGTCTCTGGTTCTTCATCGCCCGTTATTCACCCGCCGACCGCATCTCGGCCGGCGGCGGCGCGCAAGAAGAGGGCGAGGACATCGAGGTTCTGGAAATGCCGCTCGACGAGGCACTGGCCGGCATCGCCGACGGCCGCATCATCGACGCCAAGACCATTATCCTGATCCAGCATCTGAAGCTCAACCCGATCGCCGCCTGAACGGCGCCGATCCTCCTTAGCCAAGGCTTCGAGAGGACACTCCTTCATCTATTCGGGTGGCCCGCCACCCGAAGCTCGAAGAGCGAAGGGTGGTGCGGATGAAGGGACTCGAACCCCCACGCCTTTCGGCACTGGAACCTAAATCCAGGGCGTCTACCAGTTCCGCCACATCCGCATGGACCGGCAATCCCATGTGGCCATCATTCTGTCAATGTCGGAGACAAGATGTAGAGGTCAGGGACAAGATGTGGTCAGGTCCAAATGCTGGTTATTCGCCGGGATGCGAAGACTGTTGAAAATTGGCCTCGCCTGTGACAAAAGGCGTGTCAAATGTGACGGGACGCGACGATCCGCTTCTGCAGAATGTGATAAGAAGTAGGAAAAACAAGAACTTATTCACATTTTGGAACGCAGTTTGGGAGAGTTTGAGCCGGGTTTTCGGTCAAATCGCCAGGTTCCGTACCAAAAGCCATTCCCGGCAAGAATATACCGGCAGGCTGTGAACGGCAGAGGCCGTGGCAGTCTCATTGGTGAAAACAAAGGTTTTACGATGCAGGTCACCGAAACGCTCAACTCCGGTCTCAAGCGAGAGATCAAGATCACCGTGCCGGCCGGTGACATGGAAGCCAAGCTGATGGCGCGGCTTTCGGATGCCCGCAACAAGGTCCGCATCAACGGCTTCCGCCCGGGCAAGGTGCCGGTGCAACACCTGCGCAAGGTTTACGGCAAGTCGTTCATGGCCGAAGTGGTCAACGAAATCCTCAACGATTCGACCCGTTCGATCATTACCGGGCGTGGTGAAAAGGCTGCCATGCAGCCCGAAGTCATCATGACCGAGGACGAGAAGGAAGCCGAGAAGATCCTGGCCGGCGGCGCCGACTTCGAATTCCGCCTCAACTACGAGATCATCCCGGCGATCGAGATCAAGGACTTTTCCGACATCAAGGTGACACGCCAGGTGTTCGACGTGCCTGATGCCGAGATCGACGAGCAGGTCCAGCGTGTTGCCGAATCGGCGCGCAGCTACGAGCCGAAGACCGGCAAGGCCGCCAATGGCGACCGCGTCACCATCGACTATGTCGGCAAGATCGACGGCGAAGCCTTCAATGGCGGCGCGGGCACCGATCAGCCGCTGGTGTTGGGTTCGAAGGAATTCATCCCCGGCTTCGAGGATCAGCTGGTCGGCGCCAAGGCCGGTGACGAAAAGCAGGTCACCGTGACTTTCCCGGAGAACTACCAGGCCGCGCATCTTGCCGGCAAGGAAGCGACCTTCGACGTCACCATCAAGGAAGTGTCCCAGCCCGGCGCGCTGGAAATCAACGACGAGACCGCCAAGAACCTCGGCCTGGAGTCGCTGGAGCGCTTGCGCGACGTCGTACGCGGCCAGATCGAGAACCAGTTCGGCGCCATGACGCGCCAGAAGGTCAAGCGCCAGCTGCTCGACCAGCTCGACGCGGCTTATTCGTTCGAGGCGCCGTCGAAGCTCGTCGACGCCGAGTTCAACAACATCTGGGCGCAGGTCAATCGTGACCTGGAAGCAGCCGGACGCACCTTCGCCGACGAAGAGACGACGGAAGAAGAGGCGCGTGCCGAGTATCTGCGGCTTGCCGAGCGCCGCGTGCGCCTCGGCCTTGTGCTGGCTGAAATCGGCGAGAAGGCCGGCGTGACCGTATCGGACGAAGAGCTGCAGCGCGGCCTGTTCGAGCAGGTGCGCCGCTATCCGGGCAACCAGCAGCAGGAAGTCTTCGAGTTCTACCGCAACAACCCGGAAGCGTTGAACACGCTGCGGGCGCCGATGTTCGAGGAGAAGGTGGTCGACCATCTGCTCGGTCAGATTTCGGTCACCGACGTCAAGGTCAGCAAGGAAGAGCTGATGGCCGACGACGAAGAGGACGAGACCTCCGTCAAGGCGAAGCCGGCGAAGAAAGCCGCCGCCAAGAAGGCTGACGCCAAGAAGGCCGACGACGCGGAAGAGCCCAAGAAGAAGGCCGCGCCGAAGAAGAAGGCCGCCGAATAACACCAGCGCTCCGCTGAAACAGGAAGGCCGCCCTCGAGGCGGCCTTTTTCGTTGCCAAACTGCAACAGCCGCCATGCTTCGCGAGCGGCGGCCTGTGGCGACCAAGCTTTGATCATTATCTGCGCTTCTATTGCAAGCCGCTTGGTTGTTGGAGGGCGTGTTGAGACTGTTCGTCGAATTGGGACACGCTTCGGCAATCGCGCTGGTCCTTGTCTCGGCCTGCGGCATTGCCCAGGCCGGCACGGTGTCTGACAACTGGCGCTTCGGCACGAGTGAAGACGGCCTCGTCACGGCCTCGCTCTATGCCACCAACAAGCTGATCACCGGCGGCGGTGCCTTGAGCTACAGCCCGATCCTGACGATTGCCTGCCGGGCAAACGGCGAGCCGCATTGGACTGAATGGCTGCAATTGAACGACGCTGTTTCGGCCAGCCGCAAGATCACCATGTCGATCACGGTCGATCAGGAGAGCAAGTTCGATGAAAGCTGGGCGGTCGGGCCGCGCGGCCGGATGCTGGTGCGCGATGGCGCCGATGGCATCAGGCGCCTTGTCGCCGCGAACCGGCTCCAGCTTTCGTGGCGGTTCGGGCTGCTGGCGGGGCGCGGCGAGGCCGATTTCGACCTCGCCGGGTTCGGCGAAGCGGTCAATCAGGTAGCCGGCAGCTGCAACACCGATCCGCCGTGAACGGATCGTGAGCCAGGGCGGCGACAGGAATGGCTTGCTCAGGACCTCAAAATCTCTTGCTCAGGACCTCCGGCTGTCAGAACGCGACGACATCACCAGGCAGTAGCGCAAGTTCGGCCACGATGCCGCCGCCTGTCGTGGCATTGCTAACCGATCCATTCATGTTGGCGGTGCCCGCTAGCGGCACCATTTTTCGACGGCAATTGCAATTGCCTTGGTGCAATCGACGAGATCGCGCACCGAAACGCGTTCGTTCGGCTGATGCGCCTGCGCGGGGTCGCCGGGACCGAAATTGACGGTCGGCGTGTTGCCGAGGCCGGTCGGCAGGCCGATGTCGCTGTGCGCGCCAAAACCAGTCAGGACCGGCGAGAGATTGGCTTCTTTGACGGCCTCCTGGAAGACGCCGACAAAGGGATTGTCCGAGGGGATTTCGGCGCAATCGGCGTCGAGGATCCACTCGACGCGGGCGGGGTGCTTTCGCAGGTATGGGTCTGCCTGGCAGACATTGGCTATGTGCTCTTCGATTTCGCGTTTGACGTTGCCACCCAGTTTGAACTCGTCGTGCTCGCTCGGCAGATATTGAGCGTCGATGATGATCTCGCCGCGCCCTGCCATGGAGGACGGATGTTCGCCGGCGCTCATCTGGGTGACGATGATCTGGTTGGGCAGGTCCATCAACGGATGGTTCTTTCTGGGATCGAACATCCAGCGCCGGTTGAGGATGTCGATGCCGTCGAGGATTTGCCGGCAAAGCTGGACGGCATCGACCGGGCCGCTCGAATACCAGGCATTGGGCGTCAGCTCCGCATGCCCGCCTATGCCGTCAATGATGATCTTCCCCCACAGAATGCCGTGACAGAGCGGTGCGATCTTGTTCGCCGTCGGTTCGGTCATGATGCCGGCGTCGGCGTGAAAGCCGCGATCGACCATGGCCAGCGACCCCATGCCGCCGATTTCCTCGTCGACGACGGTGGTGAAGACGACGTCTCCGGACAGGGGAATATCGAGTCCCTTCAGGATCTCGACGGCCATCAGCATGCAGGCGACGCCGCCTTTCATGTCGACGGTACCACGGCCGTGTAGAAACCCGTCCTTGAGGACGGGCTGGAACGGGTCGGTCGTCCAGTGCCCTGCGGCGCCGGGCGGGACGACATCGATATGGCCGGTCAGCATGATGGAGCGACCGCCGCCCGTGCCCTTCAAGACGCCGCCGAGATTGGGCCGGCCTTCGAACGTCCTGCCTTTGTTGGCGCCGGCGCGCCCCTTGTATTTTTCGTAGAGTGCAGGGCCATCCGGGTCCCATACATCGGTCGAGAAGCCGAGCGCCTCGATCCGCTTTTGCAGATAGAGCTGGCAATCACGCTCGCCGGGGCCGGCCTCCTTTGGATCGGATTTCACGATCGAGGGGAAGGCGACGAGATCGCTCAGCGTTTGGACGATACGGTCAGCGCTTGCCTCGACGCGCGCGGCAATGATCTCTTCCATGGACGGCATCATGATCTCCAACGTTGGGAAAGTCGGTCGGCGAGAAGGACGAAAACCAGAAGGGCGCCGACAATCCCCACCTGCCAAACCGTGTTGATGTTCAATTGCAGAAGGCCCGTTTTCAGCGTGACCAGCAGCAGGACGGCCGCGAACACGCCGCCAACGCCACCGCGCCCTCCGGTGATGGCGATGCCTCCAAGCATGGCGGCAGTCAGCGATTCGAGTTCGAGGTTCTGGCCGATATTGGGCCTGCCGCTGCCGAGCCAGGAGATCGAGACGAGCCCAGCGGCGCCGGCAAGCGCGCCACTCAAGGCGTAGAGGACCAAGCGAACGCGATCGACCGGAATACCGACCAGCCTGGCCGAGCGTTCGTTGAAGCCCATGGCGTAGATCCAGCGCCCCCACGCTGTCGAGAGCAGCACCAAACCGGCTAGCGCAAAGCAGGGGATGGCAAGGGTGAGAAAGGGCAGGGGAATGCCCATGACGACGCCGCGCCCCCACACAAGCAGCCAGGAGGGCACGCCTGCTTGGGCCGCGCCGCCGGTAATGGCAAGTGCAGCGCCGGAATAGACGAAGAAGGTGCCGAGCGTCGCGATGAAGGGGAGAAGCGCGAGCCCGTTCACCAGCCATCCGTTCAAGGCACCGAGCATCGCGCCGGCCAGGATGCAGACGGCGGGCAGCAGGACCGGCGGCAATCCCAGCTTGAGGCAAAGCATCGCGACGATGGCGGACAGCGAGACCGCACCGCCGACCGAGAGGTCGATGCCGGCGCCACCGGCCATGATGACCAGCCCTTGTCCAAGGCCGACCAGCGCAAGGATCGTCGAGAACTGAAGAATGGTGGTGACGGTGCCGAGATTGAAGACAGAAGGTTTGAGCGCCAGCAGGCCGACAATCACGATCAGCCAAAGCGCGCAGAGCAAAGCCAGGGTAAGGGCAGGGCCCTGCAGGTTGCGGAGCGTTTTCATGCGCGAGCTCGTTGAAATCTGCCGAGCGGCAATCGGTTGCAAACAGCTTCGAAGCCAAGCACGCCGATGATGAGAACGCCGGTGACGACAGGCTGCCAAAGGGAAGGGACACCGATCAGCAGTAGACCGTTCTGCAGGATTCTCAGAAGCAGCACGCCGAGCACGGTGCCGATCAGGCTGCATCTGCCGCCCAATATGCTGGTGCCGCCAAGAATGACCGCGGCAATGGCGTCGAGCGCCAGCGTGCTGCCGATCGTCATCTCCACATTGCGGTAGGTGGCGACATAGAACGTCGCGGCAATGCCGGTCAGGACGCCGCTGATGACGAAGGTGATGAAGCGGACCTTGATCACTGGGATGCCCGAAAGCCGCGCTTTTTCCTCCGAATTGCCGATCGCCAGCAGATGCAGCCCATAAGGAGTTCGCCGCAGCGCCAGCCAGACGGCCAGATAGGCAATGGTGATCGCCAGGGCAGGGACGGGGACGCCGAGCACGCTGGTTGCAAGAACTTCTGTAAGGCTCGAGGGCAGGCCGGAAAGCCATTGCCCTCCGAGAAGTACGAAGACGGCGGTGCGGTAGACACCGAGCAGGCCGAGCGTACCGACGATTGCCGGAACGCGGCCGATGACAACGACGGTGGCGGTCACACATCCCAGCAGCGCACCGACCAAAGGGCCTGCAATGAGCGCCAGCAGCGGATTGCCGCCGGCGCCGAGCACACGCCCGATGGTGATGGCCGCCAGACCCATGACGATGCCGATCGATACATCGATGCCGCCCATGGCGAGCAGCAAGGTCATGCCAAGGCCGATCAGCAGCAGTTCGACACTGTTGCGCAAGACCGTGGCTGCATTGCCTGATGTCGCGTAGTGCGGCGATGCGACAGAGAAAATGACGATCGCCAGCAAACAGGCGACAAGCAGAGACCACTCCCGCCCGTTCATGGAGAAGACACCGTTTCCCAACTGCCGCACCACGTTCATGTCCGGGCTCAGAAGTTGAACTTGTCGACATTGTCCTTGGTGAAGACAGCCGGAGGCCCGAGAAGCAAAATGCCCTTGGCTGCATCATAGGTGACGGGCTTTTCCAGGCCGGCGACCTTGTTTTCCGCCTCGAAACTCTTGCCGTCGATCAGCTGTTTGCCGGCCCAGACCGTGAGATAGCCGAGTTGCTCGGGATCCCAGAGAACGGTGAAGCCGAAGGCGCCGCTCTTCAGGTAGGACCGTGCCGTGTTCGGGCTGCAATAGCCGGCTCCGATGACCGAGCCGATCTTGCCGGCGGTTTCGATGGCCTGGGCAACGCCCGGGCATGTCGAGGAGGCGACGGCGATGATCGCCTTGATGTCCGGGTTGGCCGCCATCAGATCGCCTGATATCTGCGCGGCGCGTTCGGCGGTGCCGCCGGCGAATTGCGGCGCAAGCAGCTTCAGCTTCGGATATTTGGCGGTGGCTTGCTTCTGCATGAAGCCGATCCAGGCGTTGAGATTGGACGCCGTTGCCTCGCCGGAGACGATGCCGATGGTTGCGTCCTCGCCGACGCGCTTGACGAGTTCGTCGACAATGGTTGTGCCGAGGCCTTCGTCGGTCGCCTGCGCCACATAGACGGCGCGGCCGCTGTCGGGCGCGTCGCTGTCGCTGGTGAACAGCTTGATGCCTTTCGCCTTGGCGCTCTCGACCACGGGTGCGATGCTGGAGGCATCGAGGACGCTAACCGAGATCGCCTCGACGCCCTGATCGATCAGGTTCTGGACGATCTGCAACTGGTCGACCGGATTGGTGTCGACGGGGCCGGAGTAGATGAAATCGACGCCGAGATCCTTGGCGGCGCGATTGCCGCCGGCTTCCATGGCGTTGAAGTAAGGGATGCCGATCAATTGCGGGACGAAGGCGACCTTGTGTTTGTCCGCGGCATGCGCCGCGGTTGCAATGGCGAGTGACAGTGCGGAAGCGGCGAGCACTTTCTTGAACTGTGAAAGCATTGTGTTTGAACCTCTCTGGAAATGACGTGCGTTTCAGTTTGTTTTTTCAAGCGCCCGCACGTCGGGATGAGCGCCTGTTATGAGCGAAACGACTTCCTCGTGATGGGTCTCGGCCGCCAGCCGTTCGGCGACCTTGCGGCCGCGTCGGAACACCACGATGCGGTCGGCGACCTCGAAGACCTCGGAAATGTTGTGGCTGATGAGCACAACGGCACAGCCGCGTGCGGCAAGCCGCCGTGTCAGCGCCAGGACCTTGCGCGTTTCGGCAACGGCAAGGGCCGCGGTCGGCTCATCCATGATGACCAGCCTGGCATTCAGATTGAGCGCCCGGCAGATTGCGACGGCCTGGCGTTGGCCGCCCGACAGACTGCCTACAGGCGCTTCTGGATCGGAAATATGAGCATCGAGCTCCTTCAGCAGGCCGTCGACGCGCTGGCGCATTTCTTTGCGCTTCAGGAACGGAATGCCAAAAATGGAGCGTTTCAATTCACGGCCGAGAAAGACGTTTTCTGCGATCGACAGGTTCTCCGAAAGCGCCAGTTCCTGAAAGATCGTCGCGATCCCCGATGCCGCGGCATCCTTGGGCGAGTGAAAGGCGACCGGATTGCCCTCGATCACAAGCTCCCCACCACTGGGCGGATGAGCGCCTGCCAGGATCTTGATGAAGGTCGATTTGCCGGCGCCATTGTCGCCGAGAAGCGCCAGCACCTCGCCGGAGCGGATCTCCAGATCGACATTTGCCAGCGCGGTCAGAGCGCCGAAGCGCTTGGCGATGTTTCTGGCGACAAGAAAGGGCTCTGTCATGACGGGTTCCCCGACGATTGCGGATCGGCTAGGCGGCGTTGCTGACCCAGCGCAGCACGTTGGTCCAAAGCCGCGCGTAGCCAGGCCATTCGACAAAACTGTTCGGCAGCCAGTGAGGACCGATGTCCGACGTCCAGACCAGCGTACGCCCTTCGCCATGGCGCCCGGTAACCAGCAGGGGATGGCCGCCCTGGTCCTGCGGCAGCCGCGCCAGGACCTCGACATCGTCGCGATCACGGGCGATGACCTCGTTGGCACCGAGCAGCAGCGGCCATTCGCCCTCGATGCCGGCAAAAATCGGATGATCCCTGGAACCAGTGATCTCAGGACGAAAGCCTTCCGGAATTTCGAGCCGGTCATCATTGGGAAGGCAGGTCACCGGCAGCGCCTCCTCGACCGCCGTGCGATGCCAGCGCGCCTTGCCGTCAATGCCCTGGAAGCTGAAATAGCCGCCGATCATGATCAGGCCGCCGCCGGCCAGCGTCCAGTCGCGCAGGAGCTTGAGCCGGTTGGGAACCGTTTTGCCGTGCAGCCAGACATCGGGGTGGAGCAGGAGCGAATTCGCGCCAATGTCGGACAGGATGATCGTCCTGTATTGCGACAGCCCTTCCATGGTGAAAGGCAGCTTCTCGACGGCCTCGTGAGCGGGCATGTAGTCGAGATCGAATTCGCTGTCCTTCAAGGCGTCCACCAGGGGTGTTGCGCCCAGGTGAAAGGTGACGCTGCCGAACTGGTCGAACCCCTTGTAGTGGGTCGCCGAACTCACCCAGCTTTCGCCGACGAGAAGGACTTTTGTTTTCGCCATGATCATACTCTCCTGATTTCGTCGGTTGATGCGGTGTTCCGCGCCAGGTCGAAACGTCGATAAGCCATTGTTTCAACTGGCCAGCACGGCATTGTTCGCCAGGGCCGCAGCCTTCAGCGTGGCAAAGTCTGCGATGTAACCCTGCGCGCCTTCGACCGTTGTCGTCAGGCTCGCCCCAATTGCCGCATAGCGCGCGGCGTCGTCGAGCGACGCGCCATGCAGCCAAAGGGCAAGGAAGATGCCGGCAAAGCTGTCGCCGGCGCCCGTCGCGTCGACGCGATTGACCGGCAGCGCCGGCACCTCGATCTGCGGACCGCCATTCGCCGGAAAAACGACGGCGCCGAACTCGCCGAGGGTGAGCACGACCGTTCCCCGTTGTTTGATGCGTGATAACATCGCTCGCACCTCTTCGATCGTCGTTGCCATGCGGCTGCGAAAGTCGAAGATCTCCCGTATCATCACATCGTTGATGAAGGTCAGATCGATCTGTTTGACCATCTGCGAGAAGGTTTCCGGCGTGCGTGCGCTTTTGGGAAGGCCGGCCGAATGCAGGCTCACCTTCCAGCCCGCCTGATGAAAGCGCGCGATGGACGCGGTCATCGTCTCGTAGTGAAAGCCTTCGATATGAAGGCAGGCCGGGCGTTGCTCGGGCTGGATATCCAGATTGGCTGTCAGGTCGACCTCGCCCAGCTCGAACGGTTCGCTGATGATCGTCCGGCTGCCATTGCGCTCGATGATCACGATCGCCTGGGAGAGGCGGTTGTTGGGCGTGTTGCGGATCGGCAAGGCGTGGACACCCAGTTTCGAAAGCGCGCCGAGCGCCCAATCGCTCTCTGGATCCTGGCCAACTGCTGTCGCCAGTTCAACGTCCAGCGCGTAGGGTGCTCCGATGCCGGCGGCGGCAACCGCGAGATTGGCCGCGGGGCCACCCAGCGCCTTGTCGATGTGGCTGGCGGTGATCCGGTCGTCGCGATGCGGCAGCACGTCGACGCGGCACAGGAAGTCGACACTCACCCTGCCGGCGACCAGAAGTCTTGGCAGGTGATCGAGGTTCTTTGGCCTGTGTGGCGCGCGGCCCGGCAGTGAGCGCGCAAAGGAGCTCGGCCGATACATCAGCGCGGCAACCGCCTTCTCGATGCGGTCGCGCGTGCCTTCCTTCAGGCTTGCCGTTCCATTGATGAAATTCGAAACCGTGCCGATGGAGACACCGGCGGTTCGTGCGACATCCGCTATGGTCGGGCGCTTGCGTTGCAATGGCGGAGTTCCAATTGAAGCGTTTCAAAACGGTAGCAGCGAAAATGCGATGCCTCAACGGAATTGTCTTCTAAAAATCAAGAGAGAATTCCCCTCGATTGGAAGTTTAATCCAGAGATAGAGCGGACCTTGGGCCCTCTTTCCAAGATTGAACAATTTTCAAATTTTTTGGTAAAAGATTGTGCAGGCGAATTTCCTGCACTTCATTCGATCGCCCGGGCTTGATCGGACGGTCTTGGCATGCCCCCGGCCCGTCAGATCAGCAACAGGCCCTTCATGCTGGCATATCCCTTCCGCCCGACGATGATGTGGTCGTGCACCGCGATGCCCAGCCGCTTGCCCGCCTCGATGATCTCCTTCGTCATTTCGATATCGGCTCGTGAGGGTGTGGGGTCGCCCGACGGGTGATTGTGGACCAGGATGATGGCGGTGGCCGAGAGTTCGAGGGCGCGCCTGACCACCTCGCGCGGGTAAACGGGCGTATGGTCGACGGTGCCTGTCTGCTGAACCTCGTCGGCGATCAGCGCGTTCTTCTTGTCGAGGAACAGGATGCGGAACTGCTCGCGCGCCTCGAAGGCCATGACCGACCGGCAATAGGCGAGAAGCTGTGTCCAGGACGAGAGGACTTCGCGACCCTGCACCTCTCCGCGCGCCATGCGCTGCGCGGTTGCCGCGACGATCTTGAGATCGAGCGCCACCGCAGGGCCAATGCCCTTGACTTCCTGCAAGAGGCCAACCGGCGCCCCGAGCACTTCGGCCAGCGTGCCGAAGCGCGCCAGCAGCGCCTTGGCCGCCGGTTTGGTGTCGGCACGAGGGATCAGGCGAAAAAGCAGAAGTTCCAGAAGTTCGTAATCGGGCAGGGCGTCCGGACCCGCCAGGGCAAAACGCTCGCGCAGTCGGTCGCGGTGACCGAGGTAATGCGGCTTTTCGTCGAGCGTCGCCTTGGCTTTCGCCGCAGGCGGCATCGGCGCTTCGGAGAAGAAACTCCGCTCGTCGTCGTCGTTTGTGTTCCCCATACACCGCCCACATTGCTCCGGCGCAGCCATTAGAACTGTTCTGGCCGGGATTGAAACAGTTCTGTTCCCCGATCGCGAGACGCCCCACGGCAGATCGTGGCTATGGCTTTCTCATACGGCAAGATGAAACCACGATTGCGCAACAAAACTTAACATCACTTAACGCATGCGGCCACTTTCACCTGACATGTTGGCGCCATCGGAGGCTCGTTGCCTCGCTATACTGGAGCGCGCATGTTCGCCAAAATTGACTCTGGACTATTTGCCGGCCGGGCATCTCTCGCGGCCATGGCAATCCTGCTTTCGACGCATTCGGAGGGCGCGCTGGCGGCAGACGCCATTGCGGTGAATTCCGATGATTTTACCCTGCCGCCCGAGCCTTCCCGTTTCGGGCGTTTCGAACAGAAGCTGGCCGACTGGCATGTCGTGCTTGGCGGCGGCGCCATCATCGTCCCCAAATACGAAGGCAGCAATGAGTTCAAGATCATGCCGGTGCCTTTCGTCACGGCGACATTCCTCGACACGGTGACGATCGACCCGACAGGTGCCAACATCGCCGTCTATGAACAAGGACCGTTCGCGTTCAGCGCTCGGCTTGGCTATGAGATGGGCCGCAAGGAAGACGACTCCGACCATCTGCGCGGCTTGGGGGACGTCGACATGGGCGCGACGGTCGGCGTGAAGGCAGCGGCGAAGTTCGGTCCGGCCGAAATATTCGCGCAACTGGACAAGACCATCGGCGGCAGCGATGGCCTGGAGGGCAGGGTGGGGATCGAGGTGACCCGGCCTCTGTCTCAATCGTTGATGATCGGCGCCAGCGCGTCCGCCGTCTTTGCCGACGAAAATTACATGCAGGCCTATTTTGGTGTCACGCCCGAACAATCGGCTCGCTCGGGGCTGGCGCGCTATGATGCCGGTGCCGGTTTGAAGCGCGCCGATTTTTCGATTTCCGCCACATATATGCTCGACGAGAGCTGGATGGTGCGCGGCGAAGCGGGGGTCGGTGTTCTCTTGGGGGACGCTGCCGACAGCCCTGTTGTCCTCGAAAAGATCCAGCCTTCAGGGATGCTTCTCGTCGGATATCGGTTCTGACGCCTACCCAGGCACCAAATGCAGGCTAGACAAACTCCGGAATGGCACAGCAACGGCACCAAAGCGATTTGAGCGCCGAATCCAGGTCGGCCAGGCAAGGTTCGCGCATCCTCATTGTCGAAGACGATCTTGAGATCGCGCGCATGCTGGGCGAGACGCTCACCGACAACGGCATGATCGTGGAAATTGCCGAGAGCGGCGTCCAGATGAACGCTGCGCTTCGCAACCAGAAATTCGATCTCATCGTGCTCGATGTCATGCTGCCGGGCGAAAATGGTCTCAACATCTGCCGCCGTCTTCGTGCCGGAACCAACATTCCGATCCTGATGCTGACCGCGCTCGGCGAGGAAATCGACCGCATCTTCGGGCTGGAAATCGGCGCCGACGACTATGTGACGAAACCGTTCAGCGCGCGCGAACTGACGGCCAGGATACGGGCGCTGCTGCGCCGTACAGCCTATGCTCCAGACGAGCGGGACTGGTCGAAGGTCCTCCGTTTCAACGGCTGGCGCCTCGATCCAATACGCCGGCAATTGCATGACCCCAACAATGCGCGGGTTACGACCACGACGCATGAATTCGACCTGTTGCTTGCGTTTTGTCGCAATGCAGGCCGGGTTCTCTCTCGCGAGGAACTTCTGGGCGTAACCCATGCCGGGCTCGCGGGGCCGATCGAGCGTAGCGTCGATGTCCATATCAGTCGAATCCGCAGGAAGATCGAAAAGGATGCGCGCGATCCGGTGCTTTTGAGGACCGTTCGGTTGGGTGGCTATATCTTCACCGCGACGGTGGAGGAAGCATGAGTGATATCCTCCGCCGTTTCCTGCCGCAGTCCGTGCGTGGGCAGTTTGTGGCGATCATTTTCATCGCGGTGATCGTGATCATGTTCGTCGGTTCGGTCGTTGAGAGTTTCATAGAGAACGTCGACCTTCCCGCAGCGGAAGATAACGCAAGGCGTGCAGGCGTTGTTGCTGCCTTGTTGCTAGAAACGCCGGCGGAGGCGCGTGGCGCAATTCTGGCGACAGCAAAGCGGGCCGGCTTTGATTTCGAGATATTGCCCAAGGACCAGATAGCCGGCATTCCCCAGTCCTATCTGCAATGGCGAAGTGTCGAATGGCTTTTGCGTATCGACAGGGGGACGGTTGATGGACGCTGGCTAAGGATCGGCGGCCGATACGCGTTTGTCATCGACTTGGACCAGCAGGACGTCCTGGCCCATTTTGGCATGCCCGATTCCTGGCTGACATCGGGCCTCGTCCGTGCCTCGTTCTACAGGTTCATGGCTTTCGTCGCCTTGCCCGTGCTGATCTGGCTGTTTGCGGTTTGGGCCGTGACGGATCCATTGAAGCGCATCTCGGCAGCAGTCGGTTCGGCCGAGATTGAGAATGGCGAACAGCTCTTCGTCGAACACGGCTCCATTGAAATGGTGGGATTGGCGCGCGCCCTGAACAGGATGAGGACGCGCATCCGCACGATGATCGAAAATCGCACGCGCATGTTGCGCAGCGTCAGTCATGATCTGCGCACGCCGTTGACGCGGCTGCGGCTTCGCGCCGAGCGTATGGATGATGGACCCATCCGAACCGCAATCCTGTCCGATGTCCAGCACATCGAAATCTTGATCGACGAGACCCTGACCTATCTGCGCAACGATGTTTCGACGGAGAAGCTGCAGCTCGCCGACATTGCCAGCGTTCTGCAAACCGTCTGCGCCGAGTTCTCCGATGTCGGATTTCCTGTCTCATATTCCGGGCCGGACCGGCTCCTGGGCTGGTGCAAGCCCAATGCATTGGCGCGTGCGATCGCCAATCTATGCGACAACGGGGTCAAATTCGCTGGCAATGTCACGGTCGCCTTGACGGCGACCGGCACGGCGGCGCGCATCACGGTAGGGGACGACGGGCCGGGTATTCCGATGACGGCACGCGCCCGTGTTTTCGAACCATTCTTCAAGGAAGACGCGTCGCGCGGCATTGCATCGAAGCATGGCTTCGGTCTGGGCCTGTCGATCGTTGCCGACATCGTCCAGGGTCACGGCGGCAGGATCGAATTGGAGGACAACCAGCCCAGCGGACTGGTCGTCACCATCGACCTGCCGAATGCCGCTGGCGTGCAGTCGGCATAGACGGCCTCCTGCCGGGCAGACGCGCTCTAAGCCGGCAGGCCGGGGCGATCGAGCTTTTTGGGCGACAGCGTGAAAATCTCGCACCCTGTGTCGGTCACGCCGATCGTGTGCTCGTACTGCGCCGACAGCGAGCGGTCGCGCGTCACCGCAGTCCAGCCGTCCGACAGAACCTTCACATGCGGCCTGCCCAGATTGATCATCGGCTCGATGGTGAAGATCATGCCTGGCCGCATCTCGACGCCTTCATTGGCGCTGCCGTAATGCAGGATGTTCGGCGCGTCATGGAACAACTGGCCGACGCCGTGGCCGCAGAAGTCGCGCACCACCGAGCAGCGCTCGCCTTCGGCAAAGGTCTGGATGGCGGCGCCGATGGCGCCGGTGCGGGCGCCCGGCCTGACCGCTGCAATGCCGCGCATCAGGCATTCATGCGTGACTTCGAGCAGCCGCTCGGCGGCGCGCTTGATCGTGCCGACCGGATACATGCGCGAAGAATCGCCGTGCCAGCCGTCGAGGATGTAGGTGACGTCGATGTTGACGATGTCGCCATCCTTGAGCGGCTTGTTGTCGGGAATGCCATGGCAGACGACATGGTTGATCGAGGTGCAGGACGATTTCGTGTAGCCGCGATAGTTGAGCGTCGCCGGCAGCGCGCCGTGGTCCATGCCGAATTCGAAGACGAAGCGGTCTATTGCTTCGGTGGTGACGCCGGGCTGGACCATCGGCACCAGCTCGTCGAGGCAGCGTGCGGTGAGATCGCATGCCTTGCGCATGCCGGCAAAGCCGTCCTCGCCATAGAGGCGGATCTGGCCGGTATTTCTGAGCGGGGCCGTGGCAGCGTCGAGATAGGTGACCATTTTGTCCGTGTAGCGGGTAGGGCTCTGCATGAGAGCCAGCGTGAAAATTTCCCCAGATTTGGCACTTGAGGGCAAAAGGTTCAAGGAAGAACTGTCTGATGCGGCCGCGCGCTTCCCGATATTTGCCTCGCAAGGGCGATGTCTTGCCGGTTTTTGCCCGGTTTGCTTCCCTTTCTGGCCATGGTGCGTTAGGGCGGGTGATGTTTTCGAGATCGCGTCCCTTCGCGGCGGCCAGGCAAACCGGATGGCCTGAAGCGCCGCTGACGGCAGCGTGCTCATGCCTGATGGGCATGGTGCTGCTGGCGATGCTGTGCTTCGGCCTGCCGGTGGCGTCAGGCTTTGCGGGGTCTGCGCCAAGCGGTGTCAGCGTCGGTGTCGAGCGGTCGGGCGAAGTGGCGGCGCTGCTGCGTGTCACCGGCAAGGCGCAAGCGCTGGAGGTTCGTGCCGGCCGTCCGGTCCTGGTCAAGTTCGCCGGCGGCCACCCCGCGCTTCCGGTCCCCGACGCTGTTTTTCTTTGGGCCGAACGGCCATCGCAAAGAGCGATGGTCTCGGGATATGGGGCCGCCTCGGTTCCCGGGGCGAGCACCAACCAGCCGCGCGCACCCCCGACCATCACGGCCTGAGCGGCCCAGGGCCGTACCCCCACCTCATCGCTATTCCTGTTCGCGTCGTGATCGTGCGGCGGCTGTCGGCCGCGCGGCGCGTCATTTCCGGATTTTTTCAATGCAACAACGCATCAAGACCTTCAAAACCCTGTCGCGCGCGGCCTCGGCTGCCGCGTTCCTCTGCGTCCAGGCGCTCATCTGCATCGGAACCGTCTATTGGGCGGTTGCCGAGGCGCTCGGCCTGTCGGCGATGGCGGCCCTTGTTCTCGGCGGCATCTTCGCCGTGCCGACGGTATTTGTACTGATCACCGCCAGTCGCATGGCCTTCGACGCGGAGACGGATCCGGCGAACCAGTGAGCATATGTCACCCCAGGACAGATCTCGGGTGCGCGATTTGTTTGGCGCGACATGGCGGCCCGCGACCCAAGTGACGACACATTTCTGGGCCAGAAGCCGGTCAAAGCAACTTTTGACGACGAACGGCGTTGCCTCGGCGATGCCGTTCGGGAGACAGGAAATGGATAGACTGCAATTCGAGGTGCCTGTGCGCATAGCGCCTGGACCCGGTCTGCCAGTCGAGGAAATCTATGGCGTCGAACAGGCGCTCGATTTTCTCCAGGACTGGCCTGCGCGCCGTCAGGGCCCGATCTATCAGAAAGCGTTCAACGCCTGCTTTGGCGCCACGGTGGACGTGGTCAAGACCGAGGATGCCTGCCGGGCGTTCATGGCGTTTTGCCGCGCCAGTGGACTGATGGCCAGGGACATGATGACGCCGCGCAGGCGCGGCGGTGAGGCGAGGGCGCTCCAGGCCTGAGGGCTGTGCCCTGTTCGTTGCCCGATTAAAACACCGGCGATCGTATTTGAACGCACGCGGCAATGTCGTGAGCGCGCCGTTGCGCGCGTTTCGTCCCGACGACAGCACCGCACCAAGGTCCGCCCTGTTAAGCTTCCGTTTCCATCTTCCCGGCTACGCCTTTGCTTGTTGGCAATGGTTGATTCGTTGCGTCAGTCTCATGGTTTGGAAGATGTCCCCAGAAAAAGTCCGTGCATTCCCGATCGACCGTCAGGTATTCTTGGTCAGGGAGGTTGCCGCCAAGCTCGGCAATCTGCATGGCGAGACCGCCACCTCGTTCTGGAGAGCCAAGGCGTCGGAGTTGCTCGATCTTGTGGTCGGCTCCGGCAGGGACAGAACAGCAGCCAGCGATGAAGTGCGCAGGTTTTTCCTGGCCGTGCAGCGAGAGATGTTGGCTGATACGGTCGCGGAGTCGATGCCAATTCTTTCCGCTTGAAGCAAATCCTGAACCTCCATCCTCCACACATGGAACAGTAATTTGTAAATACGTTTACTCCGGTGTGTTTTTCGGAGACCCGGTCGTTGTTCGCGCGGTCTCGGCTGCGAATCCGGCAATTTCCCGCCGGCCTTGAGGGGCGGCCCACTCTGAGACATCGACGCGCTTGTGCGTTGGTCAGCCAGCGAAACACTTCTTTTTTGAAGCCAATGGACCACTGCTCAAAAATGCAACGAACTTTTTAGCCATTCGTTCATTTATGCGTGCTTTCTAATTTAAACCATGGCCTTGAGTAGCTTCACCCGTGTTCGGCTTGTAATGGACGCCATGCGCCGGAGCACGGGCGCAAACGTCGCTACCATTTTTGCTCTGACCTTGCCGGTCGTTGTCGGCGCTGCGGGCTTCGGCGTCGAGACCTCCTATTGGTACTACAACAGCCTGAGGTTACAGGCGACGGCCGATGCAGCCGCCTATGCCGGTGCGCTCGAACAGATCTCGGGTTCCGACAAGCCGACGATCGTCGCGGCCGCGACCCAGTCCGCGGCGTCGAACGGACTGGGCTCGGGCACGATCGTCGTCAACACGCCGCCGGCCTCCGGCCCGAATACGGCGAAAAAAGCGGTCGAGGTGATCGTCGGCCAGCAGCTCGACCGGATGTTCACCCTGATCTTCACGCAAGACAAGGTCCCCGAACAGGCAAGGGCGGTGGCCGTCATTACCGATGCTTCGAGTGCTTGCATGCTCGCGCTCGATCCGTCCGCTTCGCAGGCGGCGCTGTTTTCCGGCAGCACCAGCGTCAAGCTCAACGGCTGCTCGGTCATGTCCAATTCGATCGCCTCGGACGCCATCAAGGTTCAGGGCTCGGCCGGCCTGCAGGCCGATTGCCTGATATCGGCAGGCGGTGTCTCTCTCAGCAACCCCGTCACCACCGTCTGCGCGGTCCCGATCACCCAGGCACTGCCTGCCGGCGATCCCTTTGTCGACCTGCCGGCCCCGGTGGCCGCGACCCCCTGCCAGAACGACAACAAGGCGACGCTCGGTCCAGGCACCTATTGCAGCGGCATGAACCTGAAGGGCAATGTCACGCTTTCGCCCGGCGTCTATGTCGTCCAGGGCAGTTTCAAGATAAACGCCAACGCAGCCATCACCGGCAGCGGGGTGACCATCTTCATGTCGGGCAGTTCGACGGTCAGCATGAATGGCAATGCGTCCGTGAAGCTCAGCGCGGCGACTTCGGGCACCTATTCAGGGGTTCTGTTCTACGGCGACAGGACCGGCATGAGCGCATCCAGCACGTTCAACGGCACCGCGGACTCGCTTTTGACCGGGGCCATCTATTTCCCTAAGCAGCAAGTGAACTATCTTGGCAATTTCTCGGGCAATGGCGGCTGCACCAGGGTCGTCGCCAACACGATTCAATGGTCCGGTAACTCAACCATCAATCAGGATTGCTCGAGCCTCGGAGTGCCCAACATTCCAGCCGCGCGGTCCGTGGCACTGTCCGAGTAGCGCCGTGCGGCGCCGATCGATACCGGGCCTTGGCGATGATTCGGGCGTTGCGGCGGTCGAGTTCGCGATGGTGCTGCCGATTCTGTGCCTGGTGCTGCTTGGTATTCTGGACGGCTGGTCCTACGTAACGAGTTCGCTGTCGATGCGCGCCGGTGTGAAGACCGCCGCGAACCTGGTTATGAGCGGATCGACCGATGATGCGGCGACCCAGGCTCTTGCCATTGCGAGCTGGGAAAATCGGCCGGAAGACGGCCAGGTCACGCTAAGCCGCATCCGAATGTGCGGGGCGACGGTGGTCGACGCGTCCACCATGTGCAGTGGGCCGAAGGTGCCAGCGGTCTATGTCCAGATACAGGCATCAGGCACCTGGGTGCCGCCAATTGCCTTCGGCGCCTTTGCCACTTCCACCGTCATCGGTCACCAGGAGACGATCCGTGTCCGCTAGGGTAAGCGCGTTCCGGTGGGATCGATCGGGCGGGGCCGGGCTGGAGTTCGCGCTGATCGCGCCCTTCCTTGTCATGCTGCTGTTCGGAATCTTCGCCTTTGGCTGGTCGATGCACTCGGTCTCCAGTGTTCGCTATACGCTGGAGACGTCAGCGCGCTCGCTGCAGCTTAAAAACACGCTGACCCAGGCCGACATTCAATCGATCGCCACGCAGAAATTGCAGGCCTTGGGGTTCAAGGACGTGAACGTCACCATCGCCATCGACCCGGTGAGCGGCGGCTTCCGCATGGCGCATCTGACCGCCGCCTATGCCTTCGTCATCGACTTTCCCTACTTCAGTTCCTTCCCGATCAACTACGCGACAACCGTTACCGTGCCGCTGCTTGGCAGCGGCTAGGCTGTGGCCGACAACCATCGGCGAGAATGCGCGCTAGGGCCCTGCTCATTTGTACGCTTTGAACGCGATCAGGCCGCCGAGAATGGTTATCGCCGTCAGGATCAGCGCCCACGACATGACGTTGTGTGACAGACGCCTCCGGCGACTGCGCAGGGCCCGGTCCCGCCAGCGTTTGGCCTGATCAGCCCCTGTGTTTTGTCGATCCACGTCCTTCTCCACGAGCAGAATGCGACTCATGCCGGCTGGTGTCCAGATTGGCACCGGTTTTGACGGTCACGATGCAAGCTTGGCACTCAGCCTGCTTTTGATGGCACGGGGCTAGATAATATATTTCGTAGTGCTAATATTAAGGTGACGCTAGGTCATGTCCGACCATCTGTCGGGTGCAATATGGGGGTTCCAATGAGAGTGGCTGTATTTTGCGCGGCTGTCGTTTTCGCTGCGACTGGTGTGGCTGTTGCCAAGGAAAAGAAGGCGGCGGTCAGTGACGCCGCCGCTTTATGTTCCACCAACCCGTCAGCCAAGAAGTCCGCACCAAATCTGGACTGTGGTTTCACCGGAACCGCCAAATCGGGAGATAGCGGCGCAAAAGCAGAGCCGCGCCTCGGATACGACGCCAATCCGTGGATTATAACAGGCTTTTGACTTCGCATCGGCGGTTGCCGGTGAAGCGCTGAAGAGGGGCGTCTTGACCGGCGGGCGTCGCCCCCGCGACCGGAGCGTAACGGTCGGGCGCCGTCGAGAAGGAGGAAGCGCAAATGGCCGCCTATCTGATCGCGGATGTAGACGTAAAGAACGCTGCTGCGTTCGAGGAATACCGGCGGGATGTGCCAGCCACCGAGGAGCGTTATGGTGGGAGATATCTAGGTCGTGGCGGTGCGACCAAGGTTTTGGAGGGCGATTGGGAGCCACACCGTTTGGTTATTATCGAATTCCCCGACATGACGTCGTTGATGGGCTGGTACAATTCGCCGGAATACGCCCGCCTTATTGAAATCCGGAAGCGTTGCGCCAACACCAGGATCATTGCGCTCGAGGGGGTTGCAACACCCACTCTTTGACCGTGGTGGCTCGCCTTCATCAGGTAGTATCCGGCTTTTTTGCCCGAATCCGTACACCGCGAAGTCAGCTGTTTAAAGCCGGGAAACCAGGCAATAAATGCGGGCTTACCACTGCGGGGCTTTCTCATTGTCGCAGTGCCCGAGAACCCAACTCGACCGTGCAATGAAAAGCCCGCCACGGGGGCGACCTGCGGCGGGCTCTTGGAGCGGCTACATCCCTGAGGAATCGACCACTTTGTAGCAGGATTATGACCTGTGTGGCCGCGTTAGCCTATGGTGTGATCGCGGAAGACTGCGCGTCAGTTCAAGACCGCGGCAGAGAGCCAGGCGAAATTGGCCACAGTGGGAGGGAGGTTTGCGCTAAACGCATTATTTTTCTGGTACGCCCAAGGGGAATCGAACCCCTGTTACCGCCGTGAAAGGGCGGTGTCCTAACCGCTAGACGATGGGCGCGCTCAGACGAAGCGGCTTATACTGGCGTTGTGCGCAACCGGCAACCCGTCAGGTGCCACCTTGGACAACTTTTTTCCGGGCCAGCCAAATCAACGATTTCCCGAGGGTTGGCAGGCTTTGATAATTAGCGGCGACACCCATCGTTTCGTCATCCCAGGGTCTCCGCGACGGAGCCTCGCCCTACTTCGCCCTAGGATGACGAAGTTTGTGGGAGGCTTCGGCTAATCCCGAATGCTCAGAATGGTCACCGGTACGATCTTGGCTGCTAGTAGGCCTAAGACCGTCTGCTAGACTAGCCGTCACCGCCGCTGCGCCGGCGGCAGCGCCAGTTCCAGTCGCGCTCGGGGCCGACGTCGACGTGAACCGATTCTGTGTGGCAGTACGTGCCGACGCCGCCGCGGCCGGGCATGCTTCTGATGTAGCTCGCCAGTTCCCATTTCGAAACGCCGGGAACCTGGATATCGGCGGCGGCGCAATACATGTGCAGCGAATTCTTGGCCCCGTTGGCGCGCCGGTTGCGGGCCGGGTCGCGATAGCCCGACGTCACCGTCATCTTGCGGCCGTAGTGGCCTTCGATCGTCTTCAGCACGCGCACCAGCGACGGCTTCAGGCAGGCCACATCGACGCTCTCGTTCTGCTTGAGCAGCCCGTTGGGTGCCAACCGGGCCATGCCGGCGGCGGACGCAACCTGATAGGAGCCGCCGATTGGCCCCTCATCCTCGTTGAGGTCGACGTCGCTTTCGTCGTCGAGGCCGGACTTGCGCTTGATCTCGAACAGGGCCGTCTGGCGCACGCCGGGCAGGGCGTCGCTACCCGTGATGTGATTGCTATCGTCGCCGAGCGAAGCCAGTTGCACCGGCTTGGCCGTGGAACTGGCCGAGGCAAGCGTGATGATCGGCTTTGCCGCTGCTGGCGCCGCTTTTGCCTGCGCCAGGGGCTGCTCGCCCGTTCGGGCGTTGCTGATGATGGGGGTTGGTGTCGCCGAGGCTGGCGTTGCGCCAAACATCGAGGCGAGGAAGCCTTTCTTCTTTGGTGCTTCGGCCTGCGGCATCTCGCCAGCCGTCACATAGACCGGGTTGTTCATGGCCGGAGCGGCAGCGGGCTTCGGCGCCGCCACGTCGCCGTCGACCGCGGCAATCTGCTGGGCGACCGCGTCGGTTTGCTGCGCGGTCTGTGCCTGCTGCGTCAGCGATTGCGGCGTGTTTCCAACGATGGTTTCGGCGCCCGCCGGCGTGGTCAGCGGAAAGGCAGCTCCCGGTTTGGACATAGGCACGTAGGCGACTTTTTCAGGCAGCGCCGTATCGCTCGCCGTCATCACGGTCGTCTGCTCGGTCGTGACCTCGGACGAATCGGCGACAGCGGCCGACTTGCCACTTGAGGCAGCATTCATATCCGATGCGGTGGCATTGTAACCGGGCATTCCGACCGACATTGTCGGGTCGCCAGCCGAAGTGCAGGAGGCCAGAAGCAAGGAGCAGAGCGCTGCCACAATGGCGCGGCGTTCTCCCTTTGCGAGGCTCCATCCTGCTGATTTCAAAGTCAAATTCCCCCTCGATGTCCGATCGGTATATCCTTGGCGCCACACGCATGCGTCGAGGCCAGGGTGACCTTTGTCTCCGATCCGGAAACGAGACCTGTGTCAAATCCGCAAGCCTGGAAGTATTTTTGCGGTGATTGCCGAATTACGGCCGCTTGATGGTTGACGACACCATTTCGCCCGCTTTTGGCGGTCCGTCAACTCACCACACATTACAGTCCGTTACACACGTACTTTCACATAGGTGCCGGGAGCATCACCCAAGGTTTTCATATGCTTGCCCGGTTTGCGGGCAGGCACGCGGGTGTTGTCCTTGGCCTCTATCCAGTCTTGCCAGTGCGGCCACCAGGATCCTGGATGGTCGGTGGCATTGGCTATCCACTGGCTGAAGTCGCCCGTCGGCGTACCCCCGGTCCAGTACTGGTATTTGTTGGATGCCGGCGGATTGACGACCCCTGCGATATGGCCCGACCCGGCCATCACATACTCGACCGTGCCGCCGAAATATTTCGAACCGAGGAACACCGAAAGCGCCGGCGCGATGTGATCTTCCTTGGAGGCGAGGTTGTAGACCGGGATGGTGATGTCGCCGAGCGAGACCGTGTGGCCCGCCAGTTCCATCGTGCCTTGCGAAAGATTGTTCTCGAGATAGCAGTTGCGCAGGTAGAAAGAGTGATTGGCCGCCGCCATGCGGGTGGAATCTGCATTCCAGTAGAGCAGGTCGAAGGGCAGGGGATCCTTGCCGCGCATGTAGTTGTTGACGACATAGGGCCAGATCAGGTCGCCTGAGCGCAGCATGTTGAAGGCGGTCGCCATCTTGGTGCCGTCGAGATAGCCCTTTTCGCTCATCGACTTTTCCACAGCGGCGACCTGTTCTTCGTCGACGAACACCTTCAGGTCGCCGGCATGGGTGAAGTCGACCTGCGTGGTGAAGAAGGTCGCCGACTTGATGCGGTCGTCGCCCTCTTGCGCCATCAGCGCCAGTGCCGCCGCCAGAAGCGTGCCGCCAACGCAATAGCCGATCGCGTTGACGTCGCGTTCGCCGGTGGCCTTCTCGACGGTGTCGAGGCCGTATTGCAGACCCTCGCGGATATAGGCTTCCCAACTCTTGGTGCCGTGGCGCTCGTCCGGATTGATCCAGGAGATGACGAACACGGTGTGGCCCTGTTCAACCGCCCAGCGAATGAAGGATTTCTGCGGGTTCAAATCGAGGATGTAGAATTTGTTGATCCATGGCGGGCAGATCAGCAAGGGTCGCTTGAGCACCGTCTCGGTCGCCGGGTCGTACTGGATGATTTCGGCGACGTCGCTGCGGCCGACCACCTTGCCGGGAGTGGTGGCGATGTTCCTGCCGATCTCGAAGGGTGAGTAGTCAGCCTGCCGCAGCTTCAGGTCGCCCTTGCCGGCGGCGATGTCCTCGGCCAGCATCTTCATGCCGCGCACCAGGTTTTCGCCGTTCGACGCGACGGTTTCACGGAACAGTTCCGGATTGGTCAGGATGAAATTCGACGGCGAGATGGCGTTGGACACCTGCTTGACGTAAAAGCCGGCCTTGTGGCGGGTGTGCTCGTCAAGGCCTTCGGCGTGCTCGACCAGATCGGCCGCCCAGCGCGAGGTGACGAGATAGGCCTGCTTGAGGAAATCGAAGAAGGCGTTGCGGCCCCATTCCGGGTCGAGGAACCGCTTGTCGCCGCGCTCCGGCCTGACCGCGTCTTCGGTGTCTTGCGCGGCGTTGCTGGTGCGCTGGATGGCGTTGGCCCAGACCGTCATATAGCCGGAAAACAGCCGCGTCTGCGCTTCCAGCGCGCGCTGCGGATCGGCAAGCCAGTATTCGCTGAGCTTGGAAAAGGTCTTCACCATATCGACAACGGGCTCAGCGACATGGTCGCGCACGTCGCCTTTTTCGCGCGGCTCGGCCCAGGCGGAAGCGGCCTTGCCGGCCTGCTCGATCATGCGCGCCATGTTCAGGGCGAAGCGTTCCGGGTCCTTCACCAGATATTGCTCGACGGTCGAAGGCTCGTCATCTTCCGCTTTGCCCGAATCGGGTGTTTTGGACATGGTTGGCGGGGTTCCTCCCGAGGCCTTTTCTTGACATATTAACATGGGACATCCGACCGGGCCAATCTCGCTCTACCTCGGCTGCCAGGGAAACAATATGACGATTAATATTGGCGAGACTGTTTTTTTCGGTGCCGGAGGTTTTTGCCGCATCGGCGCGGCGATCGTCCTCATCGGGATTGCCGGGTGCTCGAGCACCAACACGAATGGCCCAACGCCTGTCGCTGCGGGTACGGGGCCGAAGGATACCGGCACCTTTCCGAACCTGAACATCAAGCCGCAAGTGGCGGCGCCTCAGTTCACCGAAGCCGAGAAGAACGCCAAGCTCGCGCAATTGAAGGCGGATGAGAATGCGCAGGCGGCAAAGGGCGGCGGCCCGAAGGTCGCCAACCAGGCGGCGCTGACGGATCTGGCCAAGAAGCATGGCGACGAAACGCTGAAGCAGATCGAAGCCAAATGCGACCCCGCCCTCGACCCTACCTGCAAATAAGTATATAGCGCGCGCCCAACACCCCCTTCGCTGTCTGGAACTGCCATGGAAGAATTTCACAAGGTTCGCCGGCTTCCGCCTTACGTGTTCGAGCAGGTCAACCGGCTCAAGGCCAGCGCCCGATCGCGTGGCGCCGACATCATCGACCTCGGCATGGGCAATCCGGACCTGCCGACGCCCAAGGCTATCGTCGACAAATTGTGCGAGGTCGTGCGCGACCCGCGCACGCATCGCTATTCCTCGTCGCGCGGCATTCCGGGCCTGCGTCGCGCCCAAGCCGCCTACTATGGCAGGCGCTTCGGCGTGAAGCTCAATCCCGACACGCAAGTGGTGGCCACGCTTGGCTCGAAGGAAGGCTTCGCCAATATGGCGCAGGCGATCACGGCGCCCGGCGACGTGATCCTATGCCCTAACCCGACCTATCCGATCCATGCCTTCGGCTTCATCATGTCGGGTGGCGTCATCCGCTCGCTGCAGGTGGAGCCGGACGACGGCTTCATCCCGGCGCTCGAGCGCGGAGTCAAACATTCGATCCCGAAGCCGCTGGCGCTGATCCTCAACTATCCGTCGAACCCGACGGCGCTGGTCGCCTCGCTCGATTTCTACAAGGATGTGGTCGCCTTCGCCAAGAAGAACGACATCATTATCCTGTCCGACCTTGCCTATTCGGAGATCTATTTCGACGGCAATCCGCCGCCTTCGGTGCTGCAGGTGCCTGGCGCGATCGACGTTTGCGTCGAATTCACCTCCATGTCGAAGACCTTCTCCATGCCCGGTTGGCGCATGGGCTTTGCCGTCGGCAACGAGCGGCTGATCTCGGCGCTGACGCGGGTGAAATCCTACCTCGATTACGGCGCCTTCACGCCGATCCAGGTGGCGGCGGCACATGCGCTCAATGGCGACGGCGCCGACATCGCCGAAGTGCGCGACATCTACCACAAGCGCCGCGATGTGATGGTCGATGCCTTCGGCCGCGCTGGCTGGACCATTCCGGCACCGGCGGCATCGATGTTCGCCTGGGCGCCAATCCCGGAGCCGTTCCGACATCTCGGCTCACTCGAATTCTCCAAGCTGCTCATCGAACATGCCGACGTGGCCGTGGCGCCCGGTGTTGGCTTCGGCGAGCATGGCGACGAATTCGTGCGCGTCGCTCTGGTCGAGAACGAGCACAGGATCCGGCAGGCGGCGCGCAACATCAAGCGCTTCCTGTCGACCAGCGCCAAGCAGCCCAACAACGTCGTGCCGCTCTCCGCTCACCGGTAAGCTTGCCGCACGCAAATTCGATCTGACTTTGAGGGACGTCGCCGGACATGGCTGAAGCATTGCGTGTTGGAATTGCCGGCCTCGGCACCGTTGGCGCGTCGGTGGCGCGCGTGCTGCGCGACAAAGCGGTGGAACTGACCCGCCAGTGCGGCCGTGACGTGATCGTCACCGCCGTCTCGGCGCGCGACCAGAAGCGCGATCGCGGCGTCGATCTGAGCTCGGCAAAGTGGTTCGACGATCCGGTCAAGATGGCGCAGACCGTAGAAATCGACGTGTTCGTCGAACTGATCGGCGGCGACGAGGGCCCGGCGCGCTCGTCGGTGAAAGCGGCGCTCGAAGCCGGCCGTCACGTCGTCACCGCCAACAAGGCGCTGCTGGCCAAGCATGGCGTGGCGCTGGCCGAGATCGCCGAGAAAAAGGGTGTTCTGCTCAACTATGAGGCGGCGGTGGCGGGCGGCATTCCCGTCATCAAGACCATGCGCGAGGCGATGGCCGGAAATTCGGTTACGCGCGTGTTCGGCATCCTCAACGGCACCTGCAACTACATCCTGACGCGCATGGAGGCCGAGGGCATCTCGTTCGATGCTTGCCTGAAGGACGCGCAGCGGCTGGGCTATGCCGAAGCCGATCCGACGTTCGACATCGAGGGCCACGACACCGCGCACAAGCTGTCGATCCTGACCAGCCTTGCCTTTGGCACCAGGATCGCCGCCAACGACATCTATATGGAAGGTATCTCCAACATCACCCAGGCCGACATCCGCGCGGCCGCCGATCTTGGCTACCGGATCAAGCTGCTGGGTGTCGCCCAGCGCACCGAGAGCGGCATCGAGCAGCGCGTGCATCCGACGATGGTGCCGACGGCATCGGTCATCGCGCAGGTGCATGGCGTCACCAATGCGGTGGCGATCGAGACCGACATTCTGGGCGAACTGCTGCTGTCAGGCCCCGGTGCCGGCGGCAACGCCACCGCCTCGGCCGTCATCGGCGACATCGCCGACATCGCCAAGAGCCGGCCAGGCTTCCAGCATGGTCCGGTCTTTGGACGGCCGGCGAAGGAGCTGAAACCCTACAAGAAGGCGCAGATGCGCAGCCATGCCGGCGGCTATTTCATCCGGTTGACCGTGCATGACCGCATCGGCGTCTTCGCGGCAATCGCCAAGCGCATGGCCGATAATGACATTTCATTGGAATCGATCGTCCAGCACGCGGTCAATGGCGAGGCGGCGGCACAGAAGACGGTGATCCTCGTCACCCACGAGACGACGGAGGCTGCTGTGCGCAAGGCCGTCGATGGCATCACCAAGGATGGCCATCTGACCGACAAGCCGCAGGTCATCCGCATCGAGCGGGCAGGGTAGCTTTCGCCCGATAGGCCCTGCGGGACAGGAATCCCGCAGGCATTGAGGTCTGGTCTGGTGGGGACAGCCGCCACGCGGGAACGAATTGGTGTCGTCGCCGTTCTCTTGGTCAGCAACCAGAGGAACCGCTTCATGGCCGATACCAACAAGTCCGACACCCCTAATATCGACGACATCCAGAAGACGCTGGAAAAGCAGATTGCCGATTTGCGCAAGGAGATCACCAAGATCAACAAGAGCATTTCGGCGCGGGGCGCGGAAATGCTCGACGACGCCGGCGAACAGGCGTCCGAGTTGTACGACACGGCCGCGAGCCGCGCTTCGCGTACGGCGCAACAGCTGCGCAGCCAGGCTCAGGCTGTTTCGGAGGTCGCGCGTGAAAATCCAGGTACGACGACAGCTTTGGTCGGCGTGATCGGCCTGCTCGGCTTTCTGGCCGGCTTCGCCATTGGTCAATCGACGAACGATACCTCCCGCCGCTGGTATTGACCGCAGCGCGATAGGGCCGGGCTTCCGGCCCACTCTCTTGTTTTCAGCAAATCACTTTTAAGGAGGGCACCATGGCTTCATCAGCATTGATCGGCATCCTGATCACATTCCTCGTCATCATCCTCGTTCTCTATCTGGTTCAACGCCTGCCGCTCGATGGCCGGATGAGACAGATAGTTCAGGTCATCGTCATCATCATCGGCATCATTTCACTGCTCAAATACCTCGCGGTTTTCTAGGCCGTGAACGCCGCCATTTTTACCGTATTGAGACTGGCCCGGCGCACGGCGATCGGGCCAGTCTCGTTTCAGGATGCGGTTTAATCGATTGATATTGTTGGGTATTCGATAAAATCCTGGGTAGGTCTTGCCGTTGTCATGCTGGTTTGACAAAACAGGCCCGCCTCCGGCGGGAGGCCGCATTGCCAACGAGGAAATCACCAGATGAATGTGGCCCAGAACATCGTCGCCGGCCTTGACCGGATACTCACCATGGAACTGGTGCGCGTCACCGAACGGGCCGCCGTCGCGGCCGCCAGGCTGCGCGGGCGCGGCGACGAAAAGGCGGCCGACCAGGTCGCAGTCGACGCCATGCGCCAGGAACTCAACCGGCTTGCCATCAAGGGCACTGTGGTGATCGGCGAAGGCGAGCGCGACGAGGCGCCGATGCTCTACATCGGCGAGGAAGTCGGCTCCGGCAAAGGTCCGGCCGTCGATATCGCGCTCGATCCGCTCGAAGGCACGACGATTTGCGCCAAGAACCTGCCCAATGCACTCGCGGTCATCGCGATCGCCGAAAAGGGCAGCCTGCTGTTTGCGCCCGACGTCTACATGGACAAGATCGCCATCGGTCCGGGCTATGCGGACGGCGTCATCGACATCGACGCCTCGGCGGCTGAGAACATCGCCAGCCTCGCCAGGGCGAAGGGCGTGGCCATATCGGATATCACCACCTGCATTCTCGACCGGCCACGTCATGCCAGGCTGATCGATGCCGTGCGCGCCACGGGTGCCGCGATCCGGCTGATCGGCGATGGCGATGTCGCCGGCGTCATCCACACCACGGATCCGGAAGAAACCGGCATCGACATCTATCTCGGCACTGGCGGCGCACCAGAGGGCGTGCTGGCCGCTGCCGCGCTGCGCTGCACCGGCGGCCAGATGCAAGGCAGGCTGATCCTCGACACGCCGGAAAAGGTTGCTCGCGCGGCAAAGATGGGTATTTCCAATCCGAAACGGGTCTATCGGACGGAGGACATGGCGCGCGGCGATGTGCTGTTCGCGGCCACCGGTGTCACCGACGGCAACATGCTGGCTGGCGTCAAGTTCGGCCACAATTACATCACCACCCACACGATCGTGCTGCGCTCGTCGTCGCGGACGGTGCGCGAGATCAAGGCCCGCCATCAGGATCTGGATAAGTTCTGACGCTCGCTTGCGAAGCTACCTTGCAATTGCTAGCCATTCGGGCGCATCCGATGCTGGCTGCAAGGATTTGACGATGAAACCGTTCGACTGGCATGCGGATCCGATTTCGCGTGCCACCGCCATCACAAAGTCCTATCGCAACACCCAGAATGTGCGTCGCTTTCTCATCCGGGAATGCGGCGATGCATTCAGGTTCGACCGGCCTTTCATGGCCTGGCTCAAGGACGGTGTGGAAAAGATGATGGGCGATGCGGCCGACGAATGGCTTCGGCGCCAGGCTGAAAAGCGGAAAGCGCAGTTTTCTTGACTTATTCCGGGACCGCGCGCACCCGTGAATCGCTTGGCTTTGCCTGCCTTTGGCCTATAGAGCGTCGCGTGAACGCGACGCGCTTAAAATTGTTGCCAATGCAGGTCGTCGCCCCAAAACCGCTGCCCACTTATGGGCGACATGCATTATCGTGCGGCCAACGATGAGTTGGCAAAGCGTATGACCGGCGAAAAACGCCTCTTCCTCGATGTCAGGCAGTCGGTATCAGGGGTTTCCTGGGAACATCGGCTGACAGAACGCCAGGACATGATTGCGCTCGCCATCGCGCAAGGCCATGGCGTGCCCGACATCGTCGCGCGGGTGCTTGCCGGCCGTGGTGTTACCGCCGAACAGACCGAGCGGTTTCTCGACCCGACGATCCGCGATCTTCTGCCGGATCCGGCATCGCTGACCGATATGGACAGGGCGGCGGCCCGCATCGCCGCCGCGGTGATGGCCAAGGAAAAGGTGGCGATCTTCGGCGACTATGATGTCGACGGCGCCGCCTCGTCGGCCTTGCTGAAGCGGTTCCTCACGCATTTCTCGGTGCCGTCGGAAATCTACATTCCGGATCGTATTTTCGAGGGCTATGGGCCCAACCCGGATGCCATGCGCGAACTTGTTTCGCGTGGCGCGACACTGATCGTCACTGTCGATTGCGGCACCAACAGCGCCGTTTCCATCGATGCCGCCAACGAGGCTGGGGCCGATGTCGTGGTGCTCGACCACCACCAGGTCGGCGGTGCCTTGCCGGCGGCAATTGCCGTCGTCAATCCCAATCGCGACGACGACCTTTCTGGGCAGGGCCATCTCTGTGCCGCCGGCGTGGTCTTCCTCGCCCTTGTGCAGACGGCCAGGATCCTGCGCGGCCGCATGGCCGATGCTACGCCGCCGGACCTGCTTTCGCTGCTTGATATCGTGGCATTGGCCACAGTCTGTGACGTGGTGCCGCTGACCGGCGTCAACCGCGCCTTCGTGGTCAAGGGGCTGCAGATGGCGCGCCAGCAGAAGAATGAAGGGTTGGCGGCACTGGCACGCGTGTCGCGCATCGGCGAGCCGATCAGCACTTTCCATCTGGCCTATCTGATCGGCCCGCGCATCAATGCCGGCGGACGCATCGGCGATGCCGCACTTGGTAGCCGGCTGCTTGCGACCGACGACCCGGTCGAGGCGCGCACCATTGCCGAGACGCTCGACCGGCTCAACCAGGAACGGCAGTTGATGGAGCAGGAGATGCTCGCGGCGGCGCGCGTCGAGGCCGATGCAGAGCTCGCCGGCGGCAATGGCCCGGCTATCGTCGTCACCGCCTCCAACAGCTGGCACCCGGGTATTGTCGGCCTGCTCGCTTCGCGATTGAAGGATCATGCCCGGCGGCCCGCCTTCGCCATCGCGTTCAATGCTGTGGGCATCGGCACCGGTTCGGGCCGCTCGGTCTCGGGTTTCGACCTCGGCCGGCTGGTGCGCGAGGCGGCCGTTGCCGGTCTGATCGTCAAGGGCGGCGGCCATGGCATGGCGGCGGGCATCACCGTGGAGCGGGCAAGGCTTGGCGAACTCAGGGCGTTTTTCGAAGAACGGGCGGCAGCCGACGTGTTTCGCCTGCAGGGCGAGGAAAGCCTGGCCATAGACGGCGCACTTGCCGCTGAAGGCGCGACGCTCAGCCTGCTCGACGCGCTGGAACAGGCCGGACCCTTCGGTGCCGGGCATGTGGCCCCTGTTTTCGCGTTGCCGCGCCACCGATTGGCCGATGCGCGGCCGGTCGGCACCAACCACATCCGCGTCGAACTGCAATCGGAAAGCGGCGGCCGCATCCAGGCGATCGCCTTTCGCGCTGTCGATACCGCACTTGGCGAATTCCTGTTCAAGAACCGGGGCAAGACGATCCACGTCGCCGGTTCGCTGTCAGGCAACTACTGGAATGGCAACCGCACCGTGCAGTTTCGCATCACCGATGCGGCTCGTGCGTAGGCTTTGATCAGGCGAGAACGGTCTGCAGCCGGGTCAGTTCGCCGATCTGCGCCATCGTCGCCTGATAGCCGAGGTTGATCGCCTCGTCGGCGCGGTGGAATTCGGTCAGGCCGATATGACTGAGCTTCGGCTGCAGCGACATATCGGGCGGGTCGCCGGCAAGCCTGGCGCGCGAAATGCGGTCCTGAATGATGTTGAAGGCCTCGACCATGACGCCGGTGATGCCGAGCCGCGTCTGATGCGACTGGCGCTCGGCGTCGATCTGACCAGGCCGCGGCGCGTCCTTTTCAACGACCAGCTCGCCGGCGCTGTGCTTGATGACGGCGGCGCGGCCGAACAGATCATAGTGAAGGTTGACCGCCACGACGAGCGGCTGCTCATAGGCGCGGCAGACCGAAACCGGTACCGGGTTGACCAGCGCGCCGTCGACCAGCACGCGGCCATTGCAATTCACCGGCTCGAACACGCCGGGCAGCGCGTAGGAGGCGCGCATGGCGGTGATCAATGAGCCGCTCGACAGCCAGATTTCGTGGCCGGTGCGGATCTCGGAGGTGACCGCGACGAACGGCTTGGCAAGGTCCTCGAAACGAATGCCGGCCATGTGCTCGCGCAGCCTTGCATCGAGCTTCATACCGCCGAACAGGCCGCTGCCGCGCAAATTGAGATCGAGCAGGCCGAAGATGCGGCGCTTGGTCAGGCTGCGGGCGAATTCTTCGAGCTCGTCCAGTTTGCCGGCGAGATAGCAGCCGCCGACCAAAGCGCCGATCGAGGTGCCGGCGATCATCGACACTTCGATGCCGGCTTCGTCGAGCGCGCGCAGCACGCCGATATGCGCCCAGCCGCGGGCGCAACCGCCACCCAAGGCGAGCGAAATGGCTGTTTTCTTCTGGGAGTTCGTTTCGGACGCGCCGCCTGACGAGGATAGGCCGTTGGCCTCCCTGACATCTGGTCTGTTACGCAATGACGCCCACTCGAGCATCATGATCTCCCTTGTCCCACGGCCACTATACGAGCGGGCCGTATCGAAATGATGAATCTGTGTGGTTGGGGTCAGGCAGAAGGTTCAAGCTGGTGGTTTCCGATACGTGTTTACCGCATCGAACAGCGGCTTGCTGCCGTCGTCGGCAAGCGTCCCCTTGCCATCGATCAGCCCCACCGTCCGATAAAAGCATGAACGCCGGCCAGTGTGACAGGTTGCGTCGTGGCCCAACACTTTGACGCGCAACCATATGGCATCCTGGTCACAATCCGTGAGCATCTCGACGACATGCTGAAAATTGCCTGATGTTTCGCCCTTTTTCCAAAGCGCGCTGCGCGAGCGCGACCAGTAGTGGGCGATGCCTGTCTCCAGTGTCAGAGCCAGCGCTTGCGCGTTCATGTGCGCCACCATCAACAGCATGCCGTCCGCGGCATCGGTGACGACGACCGTGACGAGGCCAGCGGCATCGAAGCGTGGTGAAAACACCGCGCCTTCCTCCATGGCCTTCTTGTCTGACGAAGCTTTCGGGAATTCCAATGCCGACATCGCCGGTCCTTATCTAGCGAAGTCGCAGGGCCATTCAGATCCCGCCGCCACGCACCATGGTCACGAAACGAACCTGCTCTTCGGGCGTATCCTTGAAGACGCCGGTGAAGGTCGAGGTCAGCGTGGTTGAACCCTGCTTGCGGATGCCGCGCATGGCCATGCACATGTGCTCGGCCTCGATCATGACGGCGACGCCGCGCGGATTGAGCACGTCCTGGATGACGCCGGCGATCTGCGCCGTCAGCGCCTCCTGGGTCTGCAGGCGGTGGGCGAAGATATCGACGACGCGGGCGATCTTGGACAGGCCGACAACCTTGCCATCCGGCAGATAGCCGACATGCGCCTTGCCGATGATCGGCACCATGTGGTGCTCGCAATGCGAATGGAATGTTATGTCCTTGACGATGACCAGGTCGTCGTAGCCGGCGACCTCCTCGAAGGTGCGGCCGAGCTCGTCGGCCGGGCACATGTCGTAGCCGCCGAACATTTCGCGATAGGCCTTTGCCACCCGCTTCGGCGTGTCGACCAGCCCTTCGCGGTCCGGATTGTCGCCGGTCCAGCGCAAAAGCGTGCGCACGGCGGCTTCGACTTCAGCTTCGCTTGGCCGGTCGGTGACCGGCTTTTCCATATAGGCTGACTGTGGCATGAGCTTCTTGATGACGGCATCCATAAAGGCGTCTCCCGTAGTCCCTCTCGGCGGAGGAACGAGTTGAACGGACCACGACCTTTCGGCGTCGGAAACTCGCCCAGTTTCCAGCCCCGTAAGTGGCGTGAACTTCCCGGCAAGGACATTGGCTTTCGTCGTTCTTGTCGATACCGGACTGCCAGCATTATATAAGGTCATAGCGAGCGAAAGGAAGACACGACAGCGGCAATCGCTGTTCGCTTGGCGGCGACGGATTGGAAAATAATGATAAACGAGGTCTACAACGCGAAAATTCTCGGTTTTGCCGGGAACATTGGCCGCATCGGCCGTCTCGATCATCCTGACGCGACCGCCAAGGCTCACTCCAAGCTATGCGGTTCCACGGTCACCGTCGACCTCAAGATGCAGGACGGCCTGGTCACGGACTTTGCCCATGACGTGAAAGCCTGTGCGCTCGGCCAGGCGTCGTCATCGATCATGGCGCAGCATGTCGTCGGCGCGAGTGCTGAGGAATTGCGCGCGGTGCGCGACACCATGCTGAAGATGCTCAAGGAAAATGGCGCCCCGCCGGACGGTCGCTTCGCCGACCTCAGATATCTGGAGCCGGTGCGCGACTACAAGGCGCGGCACGCTTCGACCATGCTGACTTTCGATGCCGTGGTCGACGCCATCGGCCAGATCGAGAAGAAGCGCGCCGAAGAAGCGGCCTGACCTTGGGGTTTGGCTACCAAAGCCTGGTGTTTGCCGGGAGCCTTGCTGGCTCACTCGCGTTGAGCGGGACCCCGAGCCGGGCAGACGTAGCGGTCGAGCGCGATATCGGCGACTATCTCATGAAGGCAATCCAGCATTGTTGGAACATGCCTGCAAACACCCACAGCATTGCACGCGTCCAGATCAGTCTGAACAAGGACGGGTCACTCGCAGGCCCGCCAAAAATCCTCGGTCCTGTGACGACGCCGCCGGACAAGGTTGCCGAGTCCGCTGTCCGGGCCATCGCACGCTGCGCGCCATTTCCCAGGCTGACATCATATGCTGCCCACTACGATATGTGGCGCGATGTCATCCTCACATTCAACCCGGGAGAAGACTCACCGGGCGAGCTTCCGGCCGCGGATGCGCTCGACAAACTCTTCGAAAAATACAGCAAGAAGGCAAAGTAGCGGGAGCCCGGCCGGAAGGGTTCAAGCCCGCGCTTCCAGCACCCGCCTGCTTTCGACGAATTCGCTTCTGAGCCAGTCGGCGAACGCGGCGGCCGGTTCCGAGAGGTCGCGCAAGTTTCTGGCCACCAGCCAATAGGCGCCGGATGCGACGTCGATGTCGAACGGCTTGACCAGCGCGCCGGATGCGATTTCCGCGCCGATCTGCAAGAGATCGCCCAAGGCCACGCCATGTCCGAGCAAGGCGGCCTGTTTTGAAAGCGACGCATCCGCCAGCATCGGCCCGCGCGCCGGTATGGCGTCGGCGGGCACGCCGGCCGCCTGGAACCAGCGCGCCCAGCCTTGACGGTTTTCCTCGTGCAGAAGCGTGTAGCGGGCAAGATCGATCGGCTTATCGAGGGCGGGGCCAGAGGCAAGCAGCGCCGGCGACAGGACCGGCGAATCGACCGTCGAGGCAAGCCGCTCAGCCTGGCTGCGCGGCCACGAGGTGGCATGCGCGCTGAAGCGCAAGGCAAGCTCCGGCTGATCGCTGCGGAACTCGATCAGCCTTGGATCGACTTCGAGGGAGACGTCGATATCGGGCCGCAATTGGCGAAACCGGTTGAGCCGCGGCACCAGCCACACGGATGCAAGCGACGGCTCGACACTGACGCGGACCACGGACTGCGCCGGTGTCGCCACCAGTTCTCCAAGCAAGGTGTCGATGGCGTCGAAACTTCTGACAAGCTGCTCCAGTAGACGCCGTCCGGTGTCGGTCAGTTCGACACGGCGATGGTGACGTTCGAACAAGGGTTGGCGCAGGAAGGTTTCGAGTTCCCGGATCTGCCGGCTGATCGCCGCCTGCGAGACGAAAAGCTCCTCGGCGGCCCGGCTGAAGCTCAGATGCCGGCCCGCCGCCTCGAAGCTTCTCAATGCCGTCAGCGGCAAGCGTCCGCGCTTCATTCACATAACCCAGGATTATCCGAAGTGGAAATTATACTCGTTTGAAGGCGAAGGCCAGCGGCGGTCTAATCGCATCAAAGGAGACCGACCATGATCCAGTTGCTGAGCATCTTTGGCGATGTCATGCGGATCGCAACGTTTCAATGGCGTGACAGAAGACAGCATGAAAAGCGTTACGAAGAGCCGACCAGTCGTGGCCGGTGGGTGGCTTCGGCTGACTGGCAGCCGTTTCGCCGTTCCGCCCGTGACGACTGAGTGCGCGCAAGGAGTGGGATTGCGTTCTCCAGTGGAAGCTCACATCTATCGCTTGGGAAACGCGATACGGAGACTGTGGTGCGCGACCAGCATGGACATGCGCATATCGCCCGGCCGCCGAAACGCGGCCGCAACTGGCCCGGTCCATGGCGCAAGACGCCGGGCCGTCTCCTCGGCACGTCGCTCGTGCGCCTCTATCAGCTGACGCTGTCGGGCTTTGTCGGCAATTCCTGCCGGCATCTGCCGACCTGTTCAGAATATGCCCATGAGGCGATCGCCCGCCATGGCCTGTGGGCCGGCGGTTGGATGGGATTCTTCCGCGTGCTGCGCTGCGGGCCATTCGGCACGCATGGCATCGACCGCGTGCCGGAGGTGCTGGAGGATCGTTATGTCTGGTTCACGCCATGGCGGTACTGGCGGATCGGCAGCAAGCGCGGCGAAGCGCAGGGGTGATCGCGTCGGTCAGGTACCGGCGGCTCTGCCCGTTTACGATCCGGTAGGGTTAACAACAGCCTGCACAAAGACTGCGCATTTGAGACAAAATCGAGACAAGAGACCCCGCTAAGCCGCTCGCGAACCCCTTCTTGAGCGAGCAGACAAATGCGCAATTTCGACCGTCTTCCCTTCATCTTTGCCGGGATACTGTTCCTGCTCGCCTGGCTGCTGGGATTTCCGTTGCGCGCGCAATCGGCGCCGTTGGGGGACGTGCAGTGCACGGTGATCGCCGATGCGGCGAGCGGCAAGACGCTTTACCAGGACGGGGTGTGCGACCAGCGGTTCAGCCCGGCGTCGACGTTCAAGGTGCCGTTGTCGCTGATCGGCTATGACAGCGGGATCCTGAGCGACGAGCACACGCCGAGCTGGGATTACAAGCCTGAATTCAACGCGGTGAAGCGGGATCAGAAGACCGTCGATCCGGTGGTCTGGGAGCGAGATTCGATCCTGTGGTTTTCCCGGGAAATCACCCGCCGGCTTGGGTCTGAGAGTTTTGCCGGTTATGTCTCGAAATTCGACTACGGCAATGCCGATGTTTCCGGTAATCCCGGCAAGAATGATGGTTTGACCAAGTCCTGGGTGAATTCCTCGCTCAAGATCACGCCGGTCGAGCAGATCGAATTCCTGCGCAAGCTGCTGGCCCGCAAGCTGCCTGTCTCGGCCAAGGCCTACGACATGACATCAGCCATCATCCCGACCTTCCAGGCCGGGGATTGGACGGTGCAAGGCAAGACCGGCAGCACCAGGCTGCGCAACGACACCGACAAGGTCCAGGACAAGCGCTCGCTTGGCTGGTTCGTCGGATGGGCGAACAAGGATGGCCGCCAGATCGTCTTTGCGCGGCTTGTCGTCGATGCCAACCGTACGGACATGCCAAAGGGCCTCAAGACCCGGGCTGCGTTCCTGAAGGATTTGCCGCTCATCATCAAATGAACGCTGACATTTGAGCCGGGCTTTACGGCGGCGGAATCTGTCCATAAAAGACAGCCGCTGCCGGACGCATCCGGCTTTTCCCTATGCATGTCGTAACCCAAAACCGCCATACACTTTTGGGCGACATGCATTTCAACCACCCGCGCTCGTTTGCGGGACTGGATAGGAGATATATATGCTGAATTCCGTTTCTCTGACATTTCCCGATGGCTCCGTCCGCGAATACGACGCGGCGATGACCGGTGCTGGCCTCGCCGAATCGATCTCGAAATCGCTGGCAAAGAAGGCGGTCGCCTATGCGATCGACGGCACGGTTCGCGATCTCAGCGATCCGCTCGGCAAGTCCGGCAAGGTCGAGATCGTCACCCGCGACGACCCGCGCGCGCTGGAGCTGATCCGCCACGACGCGGCCCATGTGCTGGCGGAAGCCGTGCAGGAGATATGGCCGGGAACGCAGGTGACAATCGGGCCGGTGATCGAGAACGGGTTCTACTACGACTTCGCCCGTAACGAGCCGTTCACGCCCGACGATTTTCCGGTGATCGAGAAGAAGATGCGTGAGATCATCGCGCGCAACAAGCCGTTCACCAGGGAAGTCTGGTCGCGCGACAAGGCGAAAAAAGTGTTTGCCGACAAGGGCGAACGCTACAAGCTGGAGTTGATCGACGCCATTCCCGAGGATCAGGATCTCAAGATCTACGCGCAGGGCGACTGGTTCGACCTCTGCCGTGGCCCGCACATGGCCTCGACCGGGCAGATCGGCAATGCCTTCAAACTGATGAAGGTGGCCGGCGCCTATTGGCGCGGTGATTCGAACAACCCGATGCTGACCCGCATCTACGGCACGGCCTGGGCTGATCAGGCGCAGCTCGAAGCCTACCAGATGATGCTGGAGGAGGCCGAGAAGCGCGACCATAGGAAGATCGGCCGCGAGATGGACCTGTTCCATTTCCAGGAAGAGGGACCGGGCGTCGTCTTCTGGCATGCCAAGGGCTGGAAGATGTTCCAGAACCTGGTCAACTACATGCGCCGCCGCCTCGACGAGCAGGGCTATCAGGAGGTCAACGCGCCGCAGGTGCTCGACAAGAGCCTGTGGGAGACGTCAGGCCATTGGGGCTGGTATCGCGACGCCATGTTCAAGGTGACGGTCGCCGGCGACGACACCGATGACGACCGGGTCTTCGCGTTGAAGCCGATGAACTGTCCGGGCCATGTGCAGATTTTCAAGCATGGGTTGAAGTCTTATCGCGATCTGCCTGTCAAACTTGCGGAATTCGGCAATGTGCACCGCTACGAGCCGTCGGGCGCGCTGCACGGGCTGATGCGTGTGCGCGGCTTCACGCAGGACGATGCGCACATCTTCTGCACCGAGGAGCAGTTGGCCGCGGAGTGCCTGCGCATCAACGATTTGATCCTGTCGACCTATGCTGATTTCGGTTTTGACGAAATCAGCGTGAAGCTGTCGACGCGGCCCGACAAACGCGTCGGCACCGACGAAGCCTGGGATCATGCCGAGGCGATCATGGGGAGCGTGCTGGAGACGATCAGGACACGGTCCGGCAATCGCATCAAGACCTCCATCAATCCGGGCGAGGGCGCCTTCTACGGACCGAAATTCGAATATGTGCTCAAGGATGCCATCGGCCGCGAATGGCAGTGCGGCACGACGCAGGTCGACTTCAACCTGCCGGAACGGTTCGGCGCCTTCTATATCGGCTCCGATTCCGAGAAGAAGCAGCCTGTGATGGTGCACCGCGCCATCTGCGGCTCGATGGAGCGCTTCCTCGGCATCCTGATCGAGAACTATTCCGGCCACTTCCCGCTGTGGTTCGCGCCGCTGCAGGTGGTGGTGGCGACGATCACGTCTGACGCCGACGGCTATGCGACCGAGGTGGTGGCAAAGCTGAAGGCCGCAGGGCTGTTGGCGGAAGCGGATCTGCGCAACGAGAAGATCAACTACAAGGTCCGCGAGCACTCGCTGGCCAAGGTTCCGGTCATCCTCGTCTGCGGCAAGCGCGAGGCCGAAGAGCAGACCGTCAACATGCGCCGGTTGGGCTCACGCGACCAGGAATCGCTTGGCCTTGACCAGGCGATCGCGCAATTGGCCGAAGAAGCTGTTACACCCGACCGCCGGCGCAAACGCGCGGCTTGATTGGCATAGTTTCGACTAATGGCGGTGGAGCGATCCACCGCCATTTTCATATCCCTGTCACGCCGACCTTGTAACCAGCCCTTATGCTCAAGTTGAAATTGCGCGAACGACCCTTTCCCGAGCTTTCCTATGCCAATCCGCGCCAGCCGGCGCTGACACGCTGGTTCATTCATTCGGTCGAAGGCCTGTCGGGCCGCGACCGCTACACAGCACTTTATGATTTCTGGCGCCGCCAGGTCGTGCCGACAGGCGAACGCGTGTTCAGCCGTATGCTCGAACTGATCGACGTCCGCGTGCGGACATCGGATCAGTGGCCGCCGGCACAGTTGCCGAACACGCCGCTGGTGATCGTCGCCAATCATCCATTCGGCATTGGTGACGGCATCGCCGTGCTGTCGTTGGTCGAGCAGCTCGGACGCCCGTTCCGGGTGATGATTCACAAGGACCTGCTCAAGATCCGCGAGATGGAGCCTTACTCGCTGCCAATCGACTTTTCCGAGACCAAGGACGCGCTGAAGAACAACATGGCCGTGCGCCATGAGGCGGTGCGGCTGTTGAAGGAAGGCGTCACCATCGTGGTGTTTCCGGCCGGCGGTGTCGCCACCGCGCCGAAGGGCTTTGGCCAGGCACGCGACTTGCCGTGGAAGATGTTTCCAGCCCGCCTCGTCCAGGACGCCAGGGCGTCGGTCATCCCGATGCATTTTTCCGGACAGAACGGCAGGCTGTTCCATCTGGTCAGCGGCCCGATGAATATGGCAGAACGCGACGGCCGGTTGGCCAAGTTCGTCGGCAAGGCCTCGCTGACGCTGCGTACGTCGCTGCTCATCCACGAATTCGCGCGACTGTCCGGCAAGGCGATAGACGTGCGCGTCGGCGATGTGCTGAGCTGGAATGAGCTGGAGCCATTGCGCGACCGCAAGGCATTGCTCGACCGGCTGTATCGCGGCGTGTTCGATCTGGCGCCAATCGTGGCGCGCCGCCGGATTCCGTTCCTGCCGGCGCGGACCAAGATGGCAGCCTGAAAACAGGAAGCCTGCCGCGGAAGGTTAATCCGCGCCTTCTTCGGGGTCCATCGCCGCGGCCTCGGTGGCCAGAACCTCGATTTCCTGGTTCTGCCCGGCCACGACCGTAAAATCCTTCTGATAGATGCGGTCGCGGTTCTTGGCGATGATGGTGTAGTCGCCCTCGGCCAGCACCATCGAGGCGAAGGCGCCCACGGTTTCCTTGATCGGATCGCCGGATTCGTTGAGCAGCGACCAGGATGTGTCGGCGATCGCCTCGCCACCGGTTTCGCGCACCAGCTTCATCGTGATCTCGGCGGCGTGATGCTCGACGGTCGCTTCGGTCAGTTTGCCGGCCTCGACGCGGATGTCGGAGCGAATAACCGCATTGACCGCGCCATAGGTCGAGACGACGTGGTAGATGCCGGCGTTGAGCCGCACGACGCTGTTGGGCTCGACATCGGGAATGATCAGCGCGCGGTCGCCATTGGCCTCGGCGGTGCCCTCGTAGATCGAAAAGCGCAACTTCTTCGGCGGAATGCGCACGCCGCCGGAGAGCACGGCGTCGAGCTTGAGGCCGCCGGCGTCGAGCACGAGACTTTCGCGCTTGGCGTCCTTGCCGACAGTGATGCGCTTGGTGGCGCCGGCCCGGCCGTAGGAGGCGTGAACCAGATAGCTGCCGGGTTCGAGCTGGAAGACGGCGGTGCCGCCATGGGAGGAGGCAACCATCGGCAATTTGCCGTTGACGGCTTCGGGCTTGAAAACCCGCCAGACGATGCCGCGCGTGATGTCGGAGCCCTTGTCGGTCAGCTGGGCGGACAATGTGATGGCGCCGCCGCCGCTCAGCGCCAGCGACGTCTCGCCTTTCGGCGTCGCGTAGCTCGAAATTCCCGGAAGCTTCAGGTCGGTGACACCGTCGACGTTCTGCGCCACGGCAAGCGAAACCGGCGCCATGAATATCAGCGCGCCGAGCCAGACCAGGAAAAGACGGACAGTCCCCTCAAACATGCCTTGCGTTGAAGCCCATGGCGGTGGCAATTTCAAGGCTTAAGAGTTGAAACGACTCTTCCCTCCGGCGTATCCCGCGCCAATGCCCGAGCCGCCCGAATCCCCGATGGTGCGCTTCAGCTCAAAACAGAATGTCCAGGAGACTTGCGCCCATGGCGTCGCCGATCATCGACTTCCTGCTCACCCGAAACTCCGCACCGATCCCCGATTTGAAGGAGCCGGCGCCGAGCGATGCGGAGATCGCCACGATGATCGCCGCTGCCTCCCGGGTGCCCGACCATGGCCGGTTGGAGCCCTGGCGCTTCATCCTCTACCGTGGTGACGCCCGCCTCGAAATCGGCAGCCAATTGGCAGCACTTGCCGAGCAGCGAGAAGGTCCCTTGTCCGAAGGCCGCCGCAACCAGGAACTGGCGCGATTCTCGCGCGCGCCACTGGTGATCGGCGTTGTGTCGATTCCCAGGGAGAATCCAAAAATCCCGCAATGGGAAATGTTCCTGTCGGGCGGCATGGCGGCGATGAACCTGATGATCACAGCGAACGCGCTGGGCTATGGCACCAACATGATCAGCAACTGGTATTCGGATGTGCCGGAGGGCAGGGCGCTGCTGGGGCTGGCGCCGCAGGAGCGGGTCATCGGCTTCATCCATATAGGCTCCTATGCCGGCCCGGCACCGGAGCGGCCCCGGCCCGATCCGGCAAAGCTGTACAGTGACTATTCGGGGCCGTGGGCGGGCTGAATGTTCTACGAACCCTCAAAGGGCCACGGCCTGCCGCATGACCCTTCGAAGGCGATCGTGGCGCCGCGTCCGATCGGCTGGATTTCGACACTGAACAGGGCAGGCGAGGTCAATCTCGCGCCATACTCCTTCTTCAATGCCATTTCTACGCGGCCTTTCATCGTCTGGTTCTCCTCCGAAGGCGAGAAGGACAGCGCCTCCTTCGCCCAGGAAACCGGCGAGTTCGTCGCCAATCTCGTCAGCCGCGATCTCGCGGAGAAGATGAACCGCACATCGGTCAATGCTCCGCGCGGCGTCAACGAGTTCGTCTATGCCGATCTTGCCATGGCGCCGTCTCGGCTGGTGGCGCCGCCGCGCGTGGCGGCAGCGCCGGCCGCGCTCGAATGCCGGGTGACGGAAGTCTTTCGGCCAAAGGCGCTGGACGGATCGCCGACAAGCGCTGTGATTGTTGCCGGTGAAGTGGTCGGCGTGCACATCGACGACGCCTTCCTGACAGACGGCCTGTTCGACATCACCAAGGCCGGCAATGTCGCCCGTCTCGGCTATATGGATTATGCCAGCGTCGACGAGGTGTTTTCGATGCGCCGGCCGCGCTGGGACAAGGACTAGATATCAGGCTTGGCCAGCGCCTTGCCGGCACTCTTTCGCCGCCTGGCCGTCATGACGGTGCGCACATAGCCGGGCTCGCCGATCCGGATGCTTCCATCGGGCAGGCCCAGTATGCGGTCGAGAGCGATCTCGTAGAGCCTGACGCGTTTCTCCAGGGCCTCGATCGCGATCTCCATGTCGGCGTCGCTGCCGCCGGCAATTGCCTTGGCAACGACGTCATGCGTGGCCATGCCGAACTGCATGACGATGTCGGCAACACCTTCCGGATCGAAGGTCCTGAAAGTGCCGTCTTCGATCCCTTGCCTGATGATCTTGACCAGCAGAGGTGAAAACGACGCGCTGGCGGCCAGATTGATACGGTGGAAAAGCACCAGATTCTCAGGCCGAAACATCGTCTCGAAAAGAGTCCAAGCTTCGGGCGCGGTCTCGATCTTTGCCCGCCGCGACTGGCTGAGCAGGCCATTCAGGCGGCCAAGCGGGTCTAGGTCCGGATCGTCGATTATGTCTTGCACCCCAGCCAGTGCCTGTCTTGCAAAGCGATCGGCCAATGCTTCCAGAAGAGCCTCCTTGGAGGGGAAGTAGTGATAGAAGGCGCCCTTCGAGACGCCGGCGGACGCAATCACGTCGTTGAGGCTCGCTTTGTCATAGCCCTGCGTCAGGAAAAGGGTCTGGGCATGGTCCAGAAGCTCTTCTCGCCTGAACTCTGGATGCTTGATGACACGGGGCATGATGAACCTTCTGCACAGTTCGCTTGAATTACAGACCGATGGTCGGTATGGTAGACCAATGGTCTGAAATTGCCAGTGCAGTGAGCGGATATCATGAAAGGTCGATCATGATCGCGAAATTGGTCCTCCAAACATTCGTCTGGTTTGGCGCCATGGGCGCCTTGCTCTTCCTGTCGGCCGGCACGCTGCGCTGGCCGGGGGCCTGGGTCTATCTGGTGGGGATGGTGGGGCTCAGTCTCACCTTGGGCGTGGCGCTGGCAAGGCGCGATCCCGGCCTGATGAATGAGCGGTTGAGTTCTCCTATCCAGAAGAATCAGGACACGGCCGACAAGGTCCTGCTGTCCATACTACTGTTCGCCATCTTTGGTTCGCAGATATTCATGGGGTTCGACGTCCGTTTCGGCTGGTCCGTGGTTCCCGTCTGGGTGCAGGTGGTCGGCGCGCTCGTCCTGCTGCTCGGAATCTGGATCTGCTATCTGACGATGCTGGAGAACAGTTTCGCGGCGCCCGTGGTGAAGATCCAGGATGAACGCGGACAACGTGTGATCTCCACGGGGCCTTACAGCTACGTCCGCCATCCGATGTACGCCGGCGCCATCCTTCTCTTCGCCGGCACTGCACTTCTGCTTGGTTCCTGGTGGGGGCTGGCGTCGGTACTCGTGATCGTCGTTCTCCTGGCCATCCGCACCTTCATTGAAGAGAAGACGCTTCGCACCGGCCTGCGCGGCTATGACGACTATGTGGCCCGGGTCCGTTACCACCTGATCCCATTGGTTTGGTAGCAGGCGCTCAGGCGGAAACACCTGCCGCCTTTGCCCGCGCCAGAAGCCGCTCGGCTAGCCGCAGATGCGGTCGATCGAACATCTTGCCGTCAATGCCGACGACGCCGGGATTTCCCGCTGCCGCGAACGCGGCGACGATTGCTGCCGATTGTCTCACGGCCTCGGCCGACGGCGTGAAGGCGGCGTTGATGACCGGCACCTGATCGGGATGGATCGCCATTTTGCCGGTGAAGCCATCGCGCTCGGCCTCCGTGCATTCCACTTCGAAAGCCGCTATGTCGCGAAAATTCGGGAAGACGGTGTCGATCGCCGCGACCTCCGCCGCACCGGCGGCAAGTATGGTCATGGTGCGAGCGTGGCGGAACACGTCCGTGTAGCGGCCATGCTCGTCGCGGACGCTGCGCGCACCGATCTCCGCCGACAGGTCTTCAGCGCCCCAGGTGAGGCCGGCAAGCCGCGCACTTGTCCCGGCATAGGTCGCCGCCGCCAGCACGCCTGCCGGCGTTTCGGTGATGATCGGCAGGATCTTGATCGCGCCGTCGGCCAAGCCATTTTCGGCCTCGCGCACCCTGAGCTTTGCCGACAGATGCTGCACATCCTGGCCGCTGTTCGACTTGGGCAGCATGATGCCGTCGGGTCGTGCCGGCACCAACGCCGCCAGATCGTCATCCGTCAACCCGGTCGTGAGGTCATTGACCCTGACATAGATGGCTGAACTGGTTTGCGCCCTGCGTTCCAGGATGAAGCGCGCCGCCACCTCGCGCGCCAGCGCCTTGTTGTGCGGCGCCACGGAATCTTCGAGGTCGACGATGATCACGTCGGCGCCGGCACCAAAACTTTTTTCCAGTTTCCTCTGGGAATCGCCAGGGACGAACAGCAGCGAACGCATGCGTCAGATCGCCTTCTTCAGCATCATCGCTTGCCTGGTGCATTTGGCGACGAGATCGCCATGCTGGTTGTAGGCGCGATGCTCGAATTCGACGATGCCGCGATCGGGTTTCGACCTGGATTCGCGCACCGAGATGACTGTCGTCTCGACCCGGATGGTGTCGCCATGGAAGACCGGATGCGGAAACACGGTCTCCTTCATGCCGAGATTGGCGACCGTAGTGCCGACTGTGATGTCATTGACCGAAATGCCGATCATCAAGCCGAGCGTGAACAGCGAGTTGACCAGCGGCTTGCCCCATTCGCTCTTGGCGGCGAAATCGAAGTCGATATGCAGCGGCTGCGGGTTCAGCGTCATTACCGAAAACAGCATGTTGTCGCTTTCGGTAACGGTCTTGCGCAGCGTGTGCTGGAAGACATGGCCGACAACGAACTCTTCGAGATAAAGCCCGGCCATTTCTTTCTCCTCAGGTGCTTGACGGTGATAGGCGCTGCAAATCAGCCTCGCAAGCCAGTTAATGAACATGGTGAACGGTTCGTAAACCAATTCTGCCTACGGTCGTCAGTGGGGTCAGAAGCTTCTGACAAGGGGCGTAAGCAGGCGGGCATGGTTGTTGTTTCGCATTTCCTGAAATGGATCTACACGGCCAGGGTGTCGGAGCGTGCAGCGGCGGCGAGCGCTCTGGCCCGGGCCTATATCAATTCCGAATTGCCTTTCGAGGACCGTTGCGCCGCCGAGGCGGCGCTGACGCTATTGCTCGACGATGCCTCGTCGAAGGTGCGGCTGGCGATGGCCGAGGCGCTGTCGATGAGCCACCAAGCGCCAATGCAGATCATCAGCGTGCTGGCCTCCGACCAGCCGGAAGTCGCCGGCGTGGTGCTGGCGCGCTCGCCGCTGCTCACCGACGCCGACCTGATCAACCGCGTGGCCTCAAGTCCGAAGGCGACACAGAAATTGATCGCCGACCGGCCACTCGTCTCGATGGCGCTGTCGGCGGCCATCGCCGAGATCGGCGAGGCGGACGCCTGCGCGGTGCTGCTCGCCAACAGCGGCGCCGACATCGCCTCGCTCAGCTTCCGCCGCATGGCCGAACGGCATGGGCACCTGCCGCTGGTGCGCGAGGCGCTGATATCGGATATCAGGCTGCCGGCCGACTGTCGGCATATGCTGCTCGTCAAGCTCGGCGAAATGTTGAAAACGTCGCCACTGGTGATGGCGATGATGGGCGCGGCGCGAGCCGACCGCGTCATGCGCGACGCCTGCGTCAAGGCCTCGGTGACGCTGATCGAGGGCACGCGCCAGGAAGAACATGCGGCGCTGATCGAGCATCTCAGGCTGCGCGGTGACCTTACCGCGAGCTTTCTGATCCGCACCATCGCGCATGGCAAGGTCGATTTCTTCGGCTCGGCGCTGGTCGCGCTCAGCCAGCAGTCCGAACAACGGGTGAGGGCGCTGCTTGCCGGCGGGCACGATGTCGCCTTGCAGGCGTTGTTCCGCAGCGTCGGCCTCGCCGCCGCCACGCATGCCATCATCCTGCGCGCGCTGAAGATCTGGCGCGAGGTCGCCAACGGCAAGCGCGTCGCCGGTGTGCAAGAGGTCAGCTGGCTGATGCTCAAGGAGGTGGGCGGGCAGTCCGCGGAAGGCGATCTTGCCACGCTGGTCAAGTCGATCCATCTCGACGCGCTGCGCGAAAACGCACGCGGCCACGCACTGGCGATAGCGGCGGCTTAGCCTTTATCCCTCGCGAAAAAGTCCGGGAAATCCTCCATCGCCGCGGCGATGATGCGCAGCGATGCTGCGATTTGCAGCAATTCGCCGGTGCCGTTTCGCTCGGCGATGTTCGCTGCGTACTGCCGGGCGACGGCGATGGTCGAGGTCTGTGGATCGCCGGGGGCGCGGAAAAGCAGTTCGCGCGCCAGTCCCCTCAGGAAGTTGGCGATCGAAAGCGCGGTCTCGGATGGAATGGCATGGCTTTGGCTTGCATCGCGCAGCCGAAGGACCTCCAGGCCGACGGTGACGGCGGCGACTCCGCCGCCCAGAACCGCATCGCCCTTCTGACCGGCATTCTGCACTAGCGGCATCAGCTGGTTGATGCGGTCGTAGGCGAGGCTCTCGAAGGCCGACCGCCTCGGCACCCGCTCATGCAGGCAAAGCCGCGCCAAATCCTCGCGCATGGCGCGCACGATGCGGTTGGCCGCGAGCCACGGATCGGCTGGCAGCACGACGATGAAGACACCGATCGCCAGCAGGATGCCGACCAGGATCGACGCCGACCCGGCGAAGAAGGGTACGGGATCGTAGGTCATCGCCTGGTGCGGGCTCAGGAAGGCGAGGAAGTTGATGGCGAAGGCCGTCGCCACGCCGACATAGCGTGGATTGGCCATGGCCAGCGCCGTCGGTACAAGGATGGGCACGACAAACAGCATGAACCAGCCGAAGCCCGGCAAAGCGGGCAGCGCGATCTGGCCGACGAGAAAGGCAAAGGGCAAAGCGAGCAGCGTTCCCTTGAAGAAACCCCAGGCGACCTGCACAGGGTCGGGGCGAGCAGCAAACAGGCTCGATACGACAGCAACGAGGATGACCGTGCCGGCCGCTTCCGACCATTTCGTCGTCAACCAGAAGGCCGCGACCAGCAGCGTGGCAAGGGCAGCACGCAAGGCGTTACGCGATGCGCCGGCGTAATCGCGATGCACCACCAGCGCAGGCTGCCTGCTGCCCCTGGCCAGGCGCGTGGCAGGCGCGCGCAGGGCGTCGAGGCCGCGCAGCACCTGCTTGAGCGCCTCGGCGAAATCGGCGGCGATGGTCAGGCGGGTGATGGTGCCGACCCTGTCGTCGCCCTGGTCGATCGAGGCATCTGGCATTTGCCGGGCGTTTCCGGAAATCGCATCGAGCCGAGCCACCCACAGCGCCGTATCGTCCAGCGCGCCGGGCTTGGTCGCCAGCTCGCTGACCAGCGACTGCAGTTCCGAGCGCACCGGAATGAGCGCCGCATTCTTCGGGGCGGCGTGTGAATGCAGCGCGCGTGCCGCCGACAGGGCCGAGAGCAGCTGTCCGATGGTGCGCCGGACTGGATGGGCGCGCGGCGCGAAGCTCGGCGCCTCGAGCCTGGCATAGGCGCGCATCTCGCCGAGCGTCTGGGCATCAGTGATCAGCTTTCGGTGCAGCGTGGACAGCGTTGCCGGGTCGCCGCCAGAGAACGCACCGCCGGCATAGCTGGCAAGATCAAGGATACAGCGTTTCAGGCGCGAGACGATGGCGTCGCTGGCCAGTTTTGGCAGGATCAGGCGGCTGGTCAGGCCGGCGCAGACAATGCCAAGCACGATCTCGGCACATCGCGCGACCGCGAGGTCGACGACGAGATGCGGTTGTCCGAAGGCGGGCAGACCGATGATCATTGCGGTGTAGCCGGCGAGCGCGGCGCCATAGGCTTCCGGATTGCGCAGCAGCGATGAGACGAAGGTACAGATGCCGATCCAGACGGCGAGCACCGTCACCAGCACCCAGGGGTTGGTGCCGAATACGGTGGTGATGCCGATCGCCGCGACGCCGCCGACCAGCGTGCCGAGCAGCCGGTAAAAGCCCTTCGCCAGCACCATGCCGGCAACCGGCTGGGCGACGATGAACACCGTCATCATGGCCCATTGCGGGTGGTCGAGTTTTAGGGCGTAGGCGGCCAGCAGCGCTATCAGGCCGGCTGAAACGGTGCGAAGAGCGAAAATCCAATCCGACCGCGTCGGTTGCGTCAGGTCGGCCAAACTGGTTTCGAAATAGCCTTTCAGCCGTGCCGCAATCACACGCTGGTCTCCATATCAGAAGCGCAAGCTAAACCGGCTGATGGCTAGATATCCAGCACTTCCGTCTCGGCGAATTCGGCGCGTTCCTGGATGAAGCGGAAGCGGGCTTCCGGCTTGGTGCCCATCAACGCATCGACGGCGTCCTTGGTCGCCGCCTCGGCGTCGATCACGTCGATCCTGAGCAGCGTGCGCTTCCTCGGATCCATGGTGGTTTCCTTGAGCTGGGCCGCCATCATCTCGCCCAGGCCCTTGAAGCGGCCGAGTTCGACCTTGCCGCGCCCGGTGAATTCGGTGCGCAGGAGCTCGTCCTTGTGCGCGTCATCCCGGGCATAGGCGACCTTGCCGCCTTGCCTGATCGAGTAAAGCGGCGGCACCGCCAGATAGAGGTGGCCACCACGCACCAGCGCCGGCATCTCCTGGTAGAAGAAGGTGATCAGCAGCGAGGCGATATGGGCGCCGTCGACATCAGCGTCGGTCATGATGATCACGCGGTCGTAGCGCAGATCCTCATCGCGGTACTTCGAACGCGTACCGCAGCCGAGCGCCTGGATCAGGTCCGAAATCTGTTGGTTGCCGGCGAGCTTGTCGTTGCCGGCGCTGGCGACGTTGAGGATTTTTCCGCGCAGCGGCAGGACGGCCTGGCTGGCGCGGTCCCGCGCCTGCTTGGCTGAGCCGCCGGCCGAGTCACCTTCGACGATGAACAGTTCAGCGCCGGCCGCGGCATTCTGCGTGCAATCGGCGAGCTTGCCCGGCAGCCGCAGTTTGCGCACCGCGCTCTTGCGCGACACCTCTTTTTCCTGCCGTCGGCGCACCCTCTCGTCGGCGCGCGCGATCACCCATTCGAGCAGCTTCGAGGCTTCCTGCGGATTGTCGGCCAGCCAATGGTCGAACGGATCGCGGATCGCGGTCTCGACAATTCGAATTGCCTCGATCGTCGCCAGCCTGTCCTTGGTCTGGCCGACGAATTCCGGCTCGCGGATGAACACCGACAGCATGCCCGCCGCCGAGATCATGACGTCTTCCGAGGTCACGATCGAGGCGCGCTTGTTGCCGACGAGATCGGCATAGGCGCGCAGGCCCCGCGTCAGCACGTTGCGGAAGCCGGCTTCGTGGGTGCCGCCTTCGCCGGTCGGGATGGTGTTGCAGTAGGAATTGATGAAGCCGTCGCCGCCGAACCAGGTCACCGCCCATTCGAGCGAGCCATGGCCGCCTTGTTTCTCGCTCTTGCCGGCGAAGATTTCGCGAGTCACCTGGAAGTCGTCGCCGAGCGATGCCTTGAGATAATCCTTCAGGCCGCCGGGAAAATGGAATTCAGCCTTGGCCGGTGTCTGATCTTTTTCCTTGATCAGCGACGGATCGCAGGTCCAGCGGATCTCGACACCACCGAACAAATAGGCTTTCGAGCGCGTCATGCGGTAGAGCCGCGCCGGTTCGAACGCAGCGCCCTTGCCGAAAATCTGCTCGTCGGGGTGGAATCGGATCTTTGTGCCGCGCCGGTTGTGGATTTCGCCCAGTTGCTCCAGGCCGGTCACGGGAACGCCGCGCGAGAATTTTTGTCGATACAGTTGCCGTCCCCGCGCGACCTCGACCTCGAGATGGTCCGACAGCGCGTTGACCACGGACACGCCGACGCCATGCAGGCCGCCTGATGTCTCGTAAACCTTGGAGTCGAACTTGCCGCCCGAATGCAGCGTCGTCATGATCACTTCGAGCGCCGGCTTCTTGAACTTCGGGTGCGGATCGATCGGGATGCCGCGGCCATTGTCGGTCACGGCGAGATAGCCGTCGGCCGAGAGCTCGACATCGATGAAGGTGGCATGGCCGGCTACCGCCTCGTCCATCGAATTGTCGATGACCTCGGCGAACAGATGGTGCATCGCCTTGTCGTCGGTGCCGCCGATATACATGCCTGGCCGGCGGCGCACCGGCTCCAGCCCTTCCAGCACCTCGATGTCGGCAGCGCTATAGCCCTCGCTGCCATCCTTGATTGAGGCAGGACGCTTGGTGGCCTGCACCAGCGGATCCGCCGGACGCGCCGGTGTGCGAACCGGCTGCGGCTGCTTGTCCATATTGCCGAAGAGATCGTTGTTGTCGTCCATGCCTGCCATAGGGTCCGGTGCTGCGAATCACCTCGCGATACTGCCACGCTTTTCAGCGCCAAGCGACCGAGGTTCCTGTTCCGTTCGGGGATCTGATCCCTCTTAACCCAAAACCATTCGATAACCAAGCTGGCGGAAATAGGTCCGATGCCGGCGCGCAAGATTCCTGATTCTTTAACAATGCGGCCTAGCGTGAGCCCAACAAAACAAGAAACTGCTGATATCAGGGGTTTAGGCGTGAGGGGCAAGGCCATATCGATGATCGGCATCGCCGCCGTTTTTGGGGCGATCTCGATCTTTGCCGCGGATTTCTGGGTCAAAAGCCAGGCCAAGGCGGATTCCGAAGAGAAGACGTCGTCTATCCCGGCCCCTGTCGTGCCGAAGGTCGAGTTCAAGACCATCGTGGTGGCGAATGCCCCATTGCGCTACGGCATGGCGCTCGACCGCGCGCAGCTCAGCGAAATCCCGTGGTCGCAAGAGGCCGTGCCGCAGGGCGCCTTCACCACCATCAATGCGTTGCTTGCCGATGGCAGCCGCGTGGTGCTGTCGCCGATCGAGGTCAACGAACCGGTGCTGCTGACCAAGCTGTCCGGTCCGAACGGCCGCGCGACACTCTCCAACATGATGACGCCTGGAATGCGGGCGGTCACCATCCGCACCGATGAGATCGCCGGTGTCGGCGGCTTCGTCACGCCCGGTGACCGCGTGGACGTGGTGCTGACGCGCGATGCCGGCGAAATTCAGGAAGTGGCCAAGAATGCGCAAGGGGCCGCCGGTTCGACCATCACCTCCGAGATCGTCGTCGCCGATGCCAAGGTTCTGAGCGTCGGGCAGGGCGCCGACGAGCGCCAGACGACGCCGCAGATTTCCAATTCGGTGACTATCGAGGTGACGACAGACGGCGCGCAGAAAGTGGCGTTGGCCCGCACCGTCGGCACCTTGTCCCTGTCGCTTCGATCCGCCAGCGAAGGCGGTGACGGCAAGAACGGCGTCACCACCATCTCCTCCTTCGGCGGATCGGTCGCCTCGGATGTGCAGGCCGCGGCCGGCTCGGTGTTCGACGCCGTCACCAAGGAGCCGGAGAAACCGAAGTTCAAGACGGTCATCGTAACGCGCGGCACGAAGGCCGAGGAATACCAGGTTCCTTCGCGGGACCAGAAATAAGCCAGTGGGGACTGGGTGAGGGACGGGACAATGTTCGGGCTGTTCACATATCGGGTCATGGGGCGGTTGCGCATTTTGCGTGCGGTGGCTGTCGCGTCTTCGCTGGCTGCTGCCGCGATGCTGGCTTTCGGCGCCTCGGCGAGAGCTGACAACGACATCGTCTATGTGTCGTCGACCAAGAATGCGTCGATCAAGGTTGCCAAGGGCAAGCCGAAGACGATCATGACCAGTGCCGCCTTCTACCAGATCGTCATCGGCGACCCGGAGATCGCCAACGTCAATCCGCTGACCGACAAATCCTTCTACGTGCTCGGCAACAATCTCGGCACTACCGGCATTGCGCTGTTCGATGAGAAGAAGCAGCTTGTCGGCACCGTCGACATCGAGGTGACGCTCGACACAGACCAGCTGGCCAGCACCATTCGGGCCAGCGTGCCGGATGCCAGGATCAAGGTCGGATCGGCCAATGGCCGGGTCGTGCTGTCGGGCGAGGCGGATGACGCGGTCGCCGCCGAAAAGGCAAACAAGATCGCAACGCGCTTTTCCGGCACCGAGGAGGTCATCAACTCGGTCAACATCTCATCGTCGCAGCAGGTCCAGCTCAATGTCCGTTTTGTCGAGATCAACCGCCAGGCGGGTCAGGATCTGGGCGCCAAATACGCCGCCAATTTTGCCTACGGCCTCGGTGGCCGCGATGTCTCGATCGATCCGGGTACAGTGCCGGCCGCCGGCACCGGCGAGATCATCGGCAGGCTTTTGTCGAACGGCGTGTCGATCGATATCGCCATCAAGGCGCTAGAAGAGCGCGGCCTGGCGCGGCGGCTGGCCGAGCCTAACCTGATCGCCCGTTCTGGCCAGACAGCGAGCTTTCTCGCCGGCGGCGAATTTCCGATCCCGGTCTCCGAGGACGACGGCAAGATCTCGGTCAGCTACAAGAAATACGGCGTCAGCCTGGATTTTACGCCTACGGTTCTGAAAGACGGGCTGGTCAGCCTTGATATTGCGCCGGAAGTCTCCTCGATCGACGCGTCGGCCTCCTACAATATCGGCACCATCTCGGTTCCCGGCTTCATCGTGCGCCGTGCCAGGACGTCGGTCGACCTGAAGAACGGCCAGAGCTTCATGATCGCTGGACTGCTGCAGTCGCAAAACGACATCACCACGTCGCGCATTCCCGGCCTCGGCAAGATGCCGGTGCTTGGGGCGCTGTTTTCCTCGAAATCCTATCAGCGGCGCGAGACCGACCTCGTCATCATCGTGACGCCCTATCTGGTCAAGCCGGTCGATCCGTCGAAGAAGCTCGTCGAGCCGACAGATGGCACGCAGCCGGCCAGCAACGCCGACTATTTTCTCAACAACACCGAGGAAGTGAAGGATTCCGATGCCGGTCGCACCGTGGCGCTGGCAGACGGCCGCGTCACTCAACCTGCAGCGGCCGCTTCGGCTGGGCATTTCCTCGACCTGCCGAAGGATTGAAGCCATGCGTCTGGTCTTTGGATCGAGCGTCGCCTTGCTGCTGACCGGCTTTGCCGCCGGCTGCACCAGCGACGACTATGTGCGCAGCGAAGGGCCGACGGCCGGCGCCGGAAATGCGCAGGCCGCCAACACCGTCATGCAGATGGTCGATCCCTGGAAATACGGGGTCCAGAACACCAGGCTCCTGGTGCCGGCCCAACGAGGCAGTGCCGCGGCTGTCACACCCGATCAGGCGGCCGGTGCCAAGGCGTCGCAGTCCAGCACGACCAATTGATCCCACGGGCAAATGATCCAACGGTCGATCGACCTGACAGGCTGACAGAATGGCAAACGGCATCAAGACCAGGAAGATCCTGCTCGTATCGACCGACAGGACATTTGCGCAGGACACGCGCACCGCATTTTCCGCCTCCGAGATCATACAGCTCTCGACAGTGGAGAAGAACGTCACCGAGTTGCGCGGCGAGATCCAGGAAGCCGACTTCGGCGCCATCATCGTCGACATGGATGCGGCAAGGCTGGAGGAGGTCGAGTCGCTGCAGCGTATTATGCGCCGGCTGGAGGACAAGGTTCCGGTCGTCGTCGTTACCCAGGAGTTCAACGCCGCCGCGGTGCGCATTCTGGTGCAGCTCAAGGTCGCGGATTTCCTGGTCAAGCCGATCACCACGGCCGATCTGGTGCGCTCCGTCGTGCGGGCGCTGCAGGGACCTGGGCGCGAGGAAAACACCGAGTCGCAGATCTACACCTTCATGCCTGCGGCGGGCGGCGTCGGCACCACGACGCTGGCACTGCAGACCGCCTTTCAGCTGCATCACTCGGTGACGCGCGGCGCGTCGACCTGCGTCGTCGATCTCAATTTCCAGCAGGGCGCCTGTGCCGAATATCTCGACCTCGAACCGCGTTTCGACATCACCGAGATCGAGAACCAGCCCGAGCGTCTCGACCGGCAACTGCTCGACGTGATGCTGTCCAAGCATGCCAGCGGGCTGTGCGTGCTGGCGGCACCGGCGCATCCAGCAGAGATGCGCTCGTTCAAGACCGATGTCGTGGTGCGCATGCTGGACCTCGTTTCGGCCTATTTCGACAATGTCGTCATCGACATGCCACGCACCTGGTTTCCATGGACGGAGACCGTGCTGCTCGGTTCCAACAAGCTCTACATCGTCGCGGAAATGACGGTGCCGTGCCTGCGCCACACCCAGCGGCTGATCCAGGCGGTCTACGAGACTGCCGGCAAGGAAGTTAAGCCGAACGTCATCGTCAACCGTTTCGAACAGAAGATGTTCGACAACGGCATCAAGCAGGCGGACGTCCAGGAAATTCTTGGCGAGCATTTCGTCGGCGGCATCGCCAACAACTACCGGCTGGTGCGCGAAGCGGTCGATCGCGGCGTGCCGCTGCACGAGATCGATCCCAACGCCAATGTCGTCAACGATCTGAAAAAGATCATCCTGCCGGAGGAAGCGGTCCCAACCCGGGCGAAATCGCGCTCGCTGTTTGGCATGGGCCGTGGATTACTGAAGAGGAAAGCCGGATGACCAGCCGCTTCTCCGCCCTGCAGAACCGCGATGCGCGTCCGCAGCGCGCGCCTGAGACGACGCCGGTCGCACATCATGCCGTCATCATTCCGACCAGCCGAAAGGCTTTGCCGGCAAAGCCGGACACAGCGCCGGCAAAGAATGCCAACAAGGTGCTCGATGCGCGCGTGCGTATCCACCGGCTGCTGCTCGAGGAGATCAACCTTGTCGCTTTGGAGCGTTTGCCCAAGGACGAGATGCGCCGGCAAGTGCATGATTTCGTGTCGGAAAAGACCAAGCAGGAGCGGATGGCGATCAACACCGTCGAGCTTGACGCGCTGGTCGACGACATCGTCGACGAGATGGTCGGCCTCGGTCCGCTCGAGCCGCTGCTCAAGGACCCCGACATCAACGATATCCTGATCAACGGCCACATGAACTGCTTTGTCGAAAAGAAGGGCAAGCTGCAGCCGGTCCACATTCCGTTCAAGGACGAGGCGCATCTCCTGCGCATCGTCAACAAGATCGTCGCCGCGGTCGGTCGCCGTGTCGACGAATCGCAGCCGATGGTCGATGCCCGCATGCTGGACGGCTCGCGCTTCAACGCGGCCATCCGCCCGGTTGCGGTCGATGGGCCGCTGGTGTCGATCCGAAAATTCTCCAAGAACAAGCTCGGCCTGCACAAACTGGTCGAATTCGGCGCCATCACCCAGAACATGGCCGAAGTGCTGGCGGCGGCCGTGCATGCCCGCAAGACGACGATCATTTCGGGCGGTACCGGCACCGGCAAGACGACCATGCTCAATGCGCTGTCGGCCTTCATTCCGGAAGACGAGCGGCTGATCACCATCGAGGACGCGGCCGAGCTCCAACTGCAGCAGCCGCATGTCGCGCGTATGGAAACACGTCCGGCCAACATCGAAGGCCATGGCGAGCTGAAGCAGCGCGACCTGGTCAAGAACGCACTGCGCATGCGCCCCGACCGCGTCATCCTCGGCGAGTGCCGGGGCGAGGAGGCTTTCGACATGCTGCAGGCAATGAACACCGGCCACGAAGGGTCGATGGCGACCATCCATGCCAACACGCCGCGCGACGCCATTTCGCGGCTCGAGCAGATGCTCGGCATGACCGGCATGCCGATGACGGTGCAGTCGATCCGCAGCCAGATCGCCAGCGCGCTCGACCTGATCGTTCAGCTGACGCGCCTGTCCGACGGCAAGCGCAAGGTGACCAGTGTCGCCGAGGTGACCGGCATGGAAGGAGATGTCATCCAGATGCAGGAGATCTTCCGCTTCGTGCGTACCGGCATGGAGGCCGACGGCAGGATTCTGGGCCACTACGAGGCGACCGGCATCCGGCCGCGCTTCCTTGAGGATCTGCGTGCCATGGGCATCGAGTTTCCCGGACGATATTTCGAACCCGGCCGGCCGCAGGAGTAGCCAAGTGTTCGATGGAATGAGCGCGATCTATGTCGTTTATGCCGCGGCCGCGCTGACCGGCATCCTGATCGCCGAGGCCTGCTACCTGCTTTATGCCGGCCGCAGCGACAAGCGCACCGCCATCAACCGGCGCATGAAGCTGCAGGAAAACAAGATCAGCCAGGAGCAGGTGCTTGTCCAACTGCGCAAGGAACGCGGCCTCGACGCAGGCACGCCGCTGTTTTCGCTGGATCGGTTCCGCGCTTTGCGGACCCAGTCGGGCATGATCATGCCGCTGTCGAAATTCCTGATGATCACCTGCGGCGTGGCGATGGCGATGACCCTGGTCGCCATCTGGTACGGCTTGCCGCCGCTGATGGGGCTTGTGCTGTTTGTGGTGCTTGTGCCGGTGCTGCCGGTGATCACGCTGCGCTTCAAGCGCAAGCGCCGGGTAAAGCGGTTCGGCATGCAATTGCCGGAGGCGCTGGAACTGATCACGCGTGGCCTGAAGGCCGGCCACCCGGTGCCGGTGGCGATCGCCATGGTGGCGCGCGAGATGCCCGACCCGATCGGCACCGAGTTCGGCGTCATCGCCGACGAGGTGACCTATGGCTCCGATCTGGTTTCGGCGTTGAACTCGCTGTTCGACCGGGTCGGCCAGGAGGATCTGCCGCTGTTCGTCACCGCCGTCTCGATCCAGACCAGTTCGGGCGGCAATCTGCGCGAAATCCTCGACGGCCTGGCGACGACGATCCGCGAGCGCGGCAAGCTGCGCCGCAAGGTGCGCGCCATTGCGACAGAAGGTCGGATGTCGGCCTACATCCTGACAGCGGTGCCGGCGTTGCTGTTCACCGCCATTATGGCGCTGATGCCGGGCTTCTACCGCGACGTCTGGGGCGAGGCGAAAACCTGGTACCTGCTCGGCGGCTCGATCACCTGGCTGATGCTGGGCAATCTGATCATGTTCAAAATGTCGAATTTCAAGTTCTGACATGCAGGGCTTCATCGAATTCCTCGCCTCGCTTGCGCCGACCTCATTGATGCCGGTGGCCATCCTGCTGCTGGCGGCGGGTGCTGCCGCTGTTGCCTGGCCTGTTGTCATGGCGAAGGGCGACCGCAACGAGGTCATGCGCCGGCTCAGGGTCGACAACGGCCCCGTGGCCGCCAAACCAGAGCCGGTGCAGAAGAAGAATGCCGGCGTCGTGCGCGAGAAGGCGGTGAAGCGGGCGCAGGAATTCTACGCCAGGAGCGATCCGGAAAATGTCGCCCGGCTGCGCATGAAGCTCATCCAGGCGGGCTACATGGAGCCGCGCGCTGTCGGCACGTTCTTCCTGATCCGGTTCAGCGCGATGATCGGCACGGCAATCGGTGTGTTTGTGCTCAACCGATGGATGGCCAGCCCGGACGCGACGATGGCCAGTCGCTGGACATTCGTCATCCTGTCGGGAGCGGCCGGCTATTTCCTGCCCGGCCTGGTGTTGAGCCAGAAAGTGCGGGAACGCAGGCGTGAGTACCGCAACGGCTTTCCCGATTTCATGGACCTGATGATTGTCTGCTCGGATGCCGGCATGAGCATGGAGGCCGGCATAGAGCGCGTCTCCAAGGAACTCGCCAAGACCTATCCCGCGCTCAGCCAGAACCTGCAGCTGGTGTCGTTGGAGCTGAGGGCAGGGCGCAGCCTCGACGATGCGCTGAAGGCGCTCGCCGACCGCCTCAGCCTGGACGAGGTGCGTTCCTTCGCCACGCTGCTGCAGCAGTCCAAGGAACTCGGCACCAGCCTGTCGGGGGCGTTGCGCGTTTTTTCCGACGACATGCGCCATAAGCGTATGTCGTTGGCCGAGGAAAAGGCGCACGCTCTGCCGGCCAAGATGTCGGTGCCGGTGGTGGTATGCATCCTGCCGGTGGTGCTGATGATCGCGGCCATTCCAGTCATCGTCAAAATGACGGCGCAATAGCATGATGCCGAAAGGTGTGAGGCTTCGATTCGAGCTGAGATCGTCCGGCTCCAGCGAGCGCCCCACAAAAGTCCTAGCAAGGGGACTGACAAACCATTGTTATGACCGTACTCGGCCTTGCAGGTGAGAAGTCCATGCTGTTGCGCACTCTCTTCCTCGGCCTTGCCGCAGCCACCCTATCGCCCGCCTGGGCCGTGGCCGACGATTGCGGCGATGCCGCCGCCCTGGTGCAGCAGGCCTACCCCAAAGCTCGAAAGAGCGCCGACGGCACCTCATTCACGCTCGAACCCCATTTCAGCATCGCCCTGACGGATGGCGACGCGCCGTTTGGGTTGAGCTGCAAGATCTGGCCTGCCCATGACGACCTCCTGTTGGCGGCCGTGCCGCTGATCGACAGCGCCCAATCCAGCGACGATGGCCATGTCGGCGATATCGAGCTTCTGGTCGTCGACAGGAACAGCCTGCAGGTGCGCCAGCGCCTGCTCCAGCCGGGGCTGATCACCGATGATGCCATCGCCATCCGCAAGATCGAATTCGATACCGGCCGCTACAGGCTGGCGCCCGGGGTCATGGCCTTCGGCCTGCGCATCGAAATCGCGAACCATTCGCAAGCCAACCCCTTCAGCGAAACCGACCTGCGGCTTTATGTTCTCGCCGGCGATGCCCTGCGCCTGGTGCTCGATGGCCTTGTCGTGGCCGGCAATGGCGGCGAGGGCGACACCAATTGCGCGGGATCCTTTCGTTCGACCGAGGTCAGCCTGGCAATGAGCCCGACGAGCCATCACGGCTATCACGACATGGTCGCGCTCGAGCGGACGCAAACCGATGACCCGTCTCCCGACAAGGATGGCGAGTGCCAGTCCCATCCCGGCAAGCCGGTGAAACGGACCTACCGGCTGCGCTATGACGGCAACCGCTATCCGGTTCCCGAGGCACTCAAGGTCATGGGTCCGTGAAAAGGCCGCTCGCGTCCTTGCAGGGATAACCCTCGTCTCGTGGTTAATGGCTGGTGTGCCCGAAGCCGAATTTTGGCGGCGTTTCGGCACCGAAGTTTAATCGCCGCTGATATATTGTGTTTCCTGAAGAACGACCCGGCAAATCGGGCGATGAGGCAGGGGCATGCGTCACAGTAATTTCACGGCAATGGCCGCAATGGCGGCCGTCTTGATGATGTCTGGCTGTACGACGAGTGGCGTCGACACCACCAAGACCACCGCCATCCAACCGGCGGCAAAAGACACCGAAACCTCCGATCTGGCGCAAGGCAAGGCGCAGTTTCGCGACGCCAATTACGGCCTCGCCGAAAAGCACTTCCGCAAGGCCGTCGAGTTGAAGGCCGACAATGCGGAGGCCTGGATGGGGCTCGCCGCTTCCTATGATGAACTCGGCCGCTTCGACTTCGCCGACCGAGCCTACGGCCAGCTTTTGAAGGTCGCCGGCCGCAAGCCGCAGATCGTCAACAATATGGGCTATTCGCAACTGCTGCGCGGCAATCGCAAGAAGGCCAAGGCGCTGCTGCTCGAAGCGAAGGCCGGCATGGCCGATCCCACCGTCGTCAACGCCAACCTCGCTCTCTTGAACAAGGGTTGATCTCGCATCCATGGGTCCGGTTTCGGGACACGGGCCATCGACGCTTTGTAAACCCTATCCGCAGGTTGCATCGATGGATTGCCTGAAAACCCGTATCTGAGGGCTGCCGCTGACTTAGAATGCAGCGCAACCGCCGACGCTCAAGAGGCCCTTGCCCGATATGCTGGACTTCAGTTCGCTCCTGCTCGCAGCCGCGCTGTCGGGCATATGCCTTAGCGTCACCATGTTTGCGATCTGGTTCACCGCGCCCAAGGCAGGTTTCGTGCTGACGGTTGCGTGCGGAATTCTGGTGCTCGTCGCGCATGTGATCCTGTTCTGGCGGTACACCAAGGATCCCGATCCGCTGCTTTGCCAGATCGTGCTTGCACTGCTCAGCCTGGGGTTCCTGATCATCTGCTTGTCGGCCATGCAATTTCTGGGGGTGCCCGGCTACGGACGCGCCGTTGCACCGGCGCTAGCCGCCATGGCCATTTGTGCCGTCGTGACCTTTATGGGCTTTGACGGCTTTGGCTTCATCGTCACCTACACCACGGTGACGGCGCTGCTGTCGGCGATCGGCGCCATGTTCTGGATCAACGGCAGTCACGACCGCCGCATCCTTCTGGTGGTTTCGTTTCTGAGCGGCACCTGCGCGATGTCGTTTGCGCTTTGCGGCGTGGTTCTGCTGACCAAGGGGCAATGGACGCTCGGGGTTGCGCCCGACAACTGGGCCGAACGATTGAATTCCGTGGTGGCGGTCGCCTGCATGACCGGGCTTGGAGCGTTGACGCTCTCCCTCCATCATCTGCAGGCGCAAATTGAACTCAAGGCCGAGACCATGACCGACCCGCTGACTGGGTTGCTGAACCGCCGGGCATTGACGTCGCTCTACGGCGAACGGAGTTTCGGTCCGTTCATGTCCATCGTCATGTTCGACCTCGACCATTTCAAGCGGACGAACGATGTCTACGGTCATCCGGTAGGGGATCAGGTCTTGTGCCGTTTTGCCGCCGTCATCAAGAAATATGCCCGGCCCGGCGTCGACGCTTTTCGTCTTGGCGGCGAGGAGTTCGCAATCGTCATGTCGCGGATGACGGATGAAAAGGCCTACGATCTCGCCAGCAAGATCGGCGTGGCGTTCGGCACCGAAATCGTCCCCACCCAGCTCGGCAAGTTGCGCAGCACGGTCAGCGGCGGCATCGGCTTTGGCGAGGCAAGCGGCAGCAGGCTGGACAACGTGCTCGCCGAGGCGGACGCGGCGCTCTATGCCGCCAAACGCGCCGGACGAAATTGCGTCATCAGCCGCAAGAGGATAGGCAAGGCCGAGCTGATCAAGCCGGCCTTGCGCTCAGCGTAGTTACTCCGCGGCACCCAGATAATCCGACAGCGGCGGGCACGAGCAGACCAGGTTGCGGTCGCCGGCGACATTGTCGATGCGTGACACCGGGGGCCAGTACTTGGCTGCCGTGTCGGCGTCGCCGGCCGGATAGGCCGCTTCCAGGCGCGAGTAGGGATGGTTCCACTGGCCGGCCAGCGCCTCGGCGGCGGTGTGCGGCGCGTTGACCAGCGGATTGTCGGCCAAAGGCCATTCGCCCCTGGCGACTTTTGCTGCCTCTGCCGATATGGCGATCATGGCCTCGCAGAAGCGGTCGAGTTCCCGCTTGGGCTCGGACTCGGTCGGCTCCACCATCAGCGTGCCGGCGACCGGGAAGGACATGGTCGGCGCGTGAAAACCATAGTCGATCAAGCGCTTGGCGACATCGTCGACACTGATGCCGGCACTCTCCTTGAGCACACGGGTGTCGAGGATGCATTCATGCGCGACGCGTCCCTGCCTGCCCTTGTAGAGCACCGGGAAATGCGCACCGAGCCGCGTCGCGATGTAGTTGGCGGACAGGATCGCCGTCTCGGTCGCCTGCTTCAGGCCCGAGGCGCCCATCATGCGGATATACATCCAGGTGATCGGCAGGATCGAGGCGCTGCCGAAGGGGGCGGCGGAGACGGCGTGCGCCGAGCCTTCGGTGACATGGCCGGGCAAATACGGCTTCAAATGCGCCTTGACGCCGATCGGCCCGATGCCGGGTCCGCCGCCGCCATGCGGTATGCAGAAGGTCTTGTGCAGGTTCATGTGGCAGACATCGGCGCCAATGTCGCCGGGACGGGCAAGCCCGACCAGCGCGTTGAGGTTGGCACCGTCGAAATAGACCTGGCCGCCATGCTCATGGATCAGTGCGCAGAGATCGCGTGCGCCTTCCTCGAACACGCCATGCGTCGAGGGATAGGTGAACATCAGCGCCGCGAGATTTTGCGCATGTTCAGCCGCCTTGGCCTTCATGTCGTCCATGTCGATGTTGCCGTCTTCGGTGCAGCGCACGACGACGACGTTCATGCCGGCCATCGCCGCGCTCGCGGGATTGGTACCATGCGCCGAGGAGGGGATCAGGCAGACGGTGCGGTGGTTGTCGCCGCGTGAGCGGTGATAGCCGCGGATGGCGAGCAGGCCGGCATATTCGCCCTGGCTCCCGGCATTGGGCTGCAAGGTGACGGCGTCGAATCCGGTGATCTCTGACAGCCAGCCCTCCAGCTCACCGATCATGGCCCGGTAGCCTGTCGAGTGCGCGGCCGGGGCGAAAGGGTGCAGATTGGCAATGCTCGGCCAACTCACCGGCATCATCTCGGCGGCGGCGTTGAGCTTCATGGTGCAGGACCCCAGTGGGATCATGGCGCGGTCGAGCGCCAGGTCCTTGTCGGCCAGCCGGCGCAGGAAGCGCATCATCTCGGTTTCCGACTTGTTTTCGTGGAAAACAGGCTGGGTCAGGAACTCCTTGCCGCGCGGCTTGCCGGGCACCGTGCTGTCGGCGGAGACACCAGCCTTGGCGCCGAACAGGGCCGCTATTGCGTCGAGATCGGCCTCGGTCGAAGTTTCGTCGAAGGCAATGCCGATATGGTCGGCATCGACGGCACGCAGCAATCTGCCACCCTTTTCAGCCGCAGTGGCGATCGAAGTTGCCTTGCCCTTCACCTCCGCCGTCACCGTGTCGAAGCGGCTTGAACCGAGCACGGAGATACCTGCTGCTTTGAGCCCGGAGGCGAGACGATTGGCCAGCGTGTGGATGCGCCCGGCAATCGCCTGCAGCCCGGCGGGGCCGTGCCAGATGGCATAGGCAGTCGCCATGTTGGCGAGCAACGCCTGCGCGGTGCAGATGTTGGAGGTCGCCTTGTCGCGGCGGATATGCTGTTCGCGCGTCTGCAAGGCAAGCCGGTATCCGGGTCGCCCCTTGCTGTCGGTGGACTGGCCAACCAGGCGGCCAGGCATCAGCCGCGTCAGCCTGTCGGAGACGGCGCAATAGGCCGCGTGCGGGCCGCCAAAGCCCATCGGCACGCCAAAGCGCTGCATCGGGCCGACGGCGATGTCGGCGCCAAGCTTGGCCGGCGCGTCGGTCAGCGTCAGGCCGAGCGGGTCGGCGATGAAGACGACGATAGCCCCGGTCGCGCGCGCCTTGTCTATCGCTGCCTTGTGGTCGCCATAGACGCCAAATGTATCCGGCCAGGAGACAAGCAGGGCGGCGGTGTTGTCGTCGATCGTCTCGCCATCGATCTCGATGCCGAGCGGCTCGGCACGGGTGCGCACCACGTCCAGCGTCTGCGGATGCGGCGTGCCGGCAAGTGCGACCTTGGTGCGCTTGTCGCGGTGGTGGCGCAAGGCGATGCCGACGGCTTCGGCCACGGCGGTTGCCTCATCCAGCAGCGAGGCCGAGGCCACCGGCAGGCCGGTCAATTCGGTGACCAGCGTCTGGAAATTGAACAGCATTTCGAGGCGGCCCTGGCTGATCTCGGCCTGATAGGGGGTATAGGCTGTGTACCAGGCAGGATTCTCGAACAGATTGCGCTGGATAACCGGCGGGACATGGACGCCGTGATAACCGGCGCCGATGAAGCTTTTCAGCACCGTATTCCCGGACATGACAGCCGAGAGTTCGGCCAGCGCTTCCGCCTCGCTCGCCGGTGCTGGCAGTGCAAGCGGCCGATCGAGCCGGATCGACTTCGGTACGGACTGGCTGATCAGCGTCTCGATCGAGGGCACGCCGATGGCGGCCAGCATCGCTCTGGTGTCGTTGAGGCCGGGACCGATATGGCGGGCCGAGAAGGGGTAGGGTGCTGCGGTCATGTCAATAAGTCCTGATATCAACCGATATGGGCTTTGTAGGCGGCCTCATCCATGAGACCGGCGAGCTGGCTTTCGTCGGCAAGCTTCATCTTCCACAGCCAGCCGGCCCCTGTTGCGGCCGAGTTGACCAGTGACGGATCCGACGACAGCGTGCCGTTGGCCTCTGTGATCTCGCCATCGACCGGTGCATAGACATCGGATGCCGCCTTGACGGATTCGACCACGACGGCGATGTCGCCCTTGGTCAATTTTTTTCCGGTCTCCGGCAGTTCGACGAAGACGAGGTCGCCGAGCTGCTCCTGCGCGTAATCAGTGATGCCGACCGTGGCGACGCCGCCCTCGACGCGGAGCCACTCGTGATCCGATGTGAAATAGGTCGTTGCCATTGAGATCATCCTTTGCGGTAGCGATGGGGTGTGAAGGGCAGGGAACTGATATCGACTGGGATTTTCGTCCCGCGCACATCGGCGAAGACCCGCGTTCCGGGCTTTGCCAGAGGTGTCGAGACATAGCCCATGGCGACCGGATGGCCGGCCGAGGGGCCGAAGCCGCCCGATGTGACCTGGCCGGCCGGATTGCCGTCGGCGTCAAAAAGCGCGGCACCGCCACGCACCGGCTGGCGACCTTCCGGCTTAAGCCCGACCCGCTTTTGCGCGGGTCCTCGTTCCACGGCGGCGCGGAGCGCATCGGCGCCGATGAAAGCGCCGGAAGCGCGGATGTCCTTTGGAATTGCCCACATCAAGGCGGCGCTGGCCGGATCGGTCTCCGGCGTGATGTCTTGGCCATGCAGGCACAGTCCTGCCTCCAGCCGCAGGCTGTCGCGGGCGGCCAGGCCGATCCACAGCACGCGTTCGTCGCCGAGCAGCTTGGCGACGAGGCCGCGTGCATCGGCTTCCGGCAGGCCGATCTCGAAACCGTCCTCGCCGGTATAGCCCGACCGGCTCATGAACCAGTTTTTGCGCGGTTCGACACCATGCATGAAAAGCAGCGAGCCGGTCTCGATGCCGGCGCGGGAAAGGGCGGCCCAGGCTTCAGGACCCTGGATGGCCAGGAAGACGCGGTCGAGCGGCTCGACCCTGGCGTCGAAATCCGCGGCAAGTGCACGCAAATGCTTTTCATCGGCGACGGCGTTGCCTGCGTTGGCGACTACCATGAACCTGCTATCGCCAAGTCTGGTGACGATGAGGTCGTCCAGGATGCCGCCTGCCTCGTTGAGGAAAAAGGACAGTTTGGACTGTGAGATTTGGAGTGCGCCTGCATCCAAGGGGCAAGCGCGGTTGAGCAGCGCAACCGCCTCCGGCCCGCTGACTTCGAACAGCTTCATATGCGAGATGTCGAACAGGCCGGCCTGTTCGCGGGTGTGAAGATGTTCCTTCATGACGCCCGCCGGATAGGTCAGCGGCATCGACCAGCCGGCAAAAGCGCCAAAGCGCGCACCGGCGGTTACATGGATGTCTTCGAGGGGTAGGTGTCTTGTATCGTCGCCCGTCATGTCGTCTCCAGAGTCGCACGCAATCGGTCGCGAATGGCGACCAGTCCGTGCCCCTCTGTCTGAAGCCTGAGAGACTCGCGCAGCCGGAACTCTGTCAGCGGCGCTTACACCTTCGGCGCGGGGGCAAGCCCCGACTTTCCAGAGTGTCTTTCCCGTCTACGGTTCTTTTGCCTGAGAGATTTCGGGCGATTTCCCCTTCGGCGACAGCTCTCGCTGTTCTCTCCCGCAAACAGGTAGGACTCAGACCCTGAGTCCTCGACGCGCCATCCATAGCTCGCGCGCGACGGCTTGTCACCTGTCAGCGACATCTAAAGCGCGTGCATGCCATTCTTCAAAACCGCGGCACGTTTTGGGCGACATGCGTTGGCCGACAAGTCTTCGCTAACCACGCCGTTTGCCGGTTTTTCAAGACACTGCTGATATGTTGGCTTGTATGACGCTTGGGGTTGGCGCTTGGCGACGGCGGACGGGGACGACAAATGGGCGAATTGATCATGAGCGCGCCGGTGGCCGGGCTGACCTCGAAAAGCCGCATCGCCGCGGAGGACGTGGCGATGTTGCGCCATGAAGTGTTCGGCGATGGCGTCGTGACGCGCGGCGAGGCCGAGGCGCTGTTTGCGCTCGATGCAACGGCGAAGGACAAATGCCAGGAATGGCCGCCCTTCTTCGTCGAGGCGGTCACCGACTATATCGTCCACCAGGAAAAGCCGTCGGGCTATATCTCGCAAGACAATGCCGACTGGCTGATCCGCACGATCTCGCGCGATGGCATGGTCGACAGCCGGACCGAGCTCGAATTGCTGGTGCATGTGCTGGAACAGGCGAAATCGTCGCCGAGCCAGCTTTGCGTCTATGCGCTGGAGCAGGTGGCGCATGCCGTCATTGACGGCATGGGGCCGCTGATGCTCGGCGGCACGCTGGCTCCCGGCCTCATCGCACAGGCGGAGGTTGAGCTGCTGCGCCGGATCCTCCATGCCCATGGCGGCGACGGCAACATCGCCATCACGCGCGCCGAGGCCGAGGTGCTGTTCAAGATCAACGAGTGCACTGCTCAAGGGCACAACGATCCGTCCTGGAACGAGCTGTTCGTCAAGGCGATCGCCAATTTCGTCATGTGCTCGGCCGGCTACGAAGCACCGACGCGCGATGTGGCGCTGCGCCGTGATGCCTTCCTCGAACATGCCGATCCGGAAATCGGCGGCTTCTTCAGCCGCATGATCTCCGGAGGCCTTGCCGGCATCATGGAAGCCTATCGGTCTCCAGGCGACGTCGAGGCCGAGTGGGAAGCCAAGAACAGGGCGGCCGAGGCTCTGGCCCGCCGCGCCGAGACGATCGATGCCGGCGAAGCCGGCTGGCTGATCGAACATATCGGCGTCGACAGGGCTCTTTACGAGAACGAACGGGCGCTGTTGACCCTGATCAAGCACGCCTCACCGGAAATCCATCCGGCGCTGGGGCCGCTGCTCGACAAGGTCGCCTGAGCGGTAGGGGTTGCCTGAGCGGTATGGGTTGCCTCGGTCAAAGCTGGGGTTGCCCGATTAGATCTGGTCGACGTCGATGTATATCCTTGCCAAGCCTTCCCTGACGGTCGACATGGCATCGGCGACGCTGATGGCGATGTGTTCGTGCATGAGCCTTGCGGCCCTGTCGGCATCGCGGGCTACCATGGCCCGGGCGATTTCGCTGTGTTCGGTGTAGGTCGTCGACAATCGCCGGTGCTTCTCCACTTCGATCTTGCGAACGAAATGGATGCGCGTGTTGATGCCTTCGAGCATGCGCGCCAGTTCGGGATTGCCTGACAGCCTGGCGATGCGGATGTGAAATTCCTCGTCCCTGGCGGTCAGCTCAGTGCTGGAAAACGAGTCGGCGCGCGCCATGGTGAGCGCCCACCAGTCGACGAGCGCGGCAAGCTCCTCATCTGTCGCGCGCTGGACCGCCAGCCTGACGGAGCGCTCCTCGAGCACCGCTCGCACGTCGGAAAGATTGACGATCTCGTCGACATCGAAGCCCCGGCAAAAGAAGCCGCGATTGGTCTGGAAAGTGATGAGTTCCTCCGTGACCAGCCGCTGGAGCGCTTCCCGGACCGGGCTGCGGCTGACATTCAGCCTGGCGGCAAGCGCCACTTCGTTGATGCGCTCGTTCGGCTTGAAGCGATAATCCATCGCCATGCGACGGATTTCTTCATAGACACGCGGGCCGGTCTTGATCGGCTTGGATGCCAGCGCTGCGCTGTTGTCCCGGTTGCTTTGCCTGGTGGGTCGGAGCATGGCGTCGTCAAGCCTTTGCGGCGCTTGGTTCGGCGAACCGCGCCTGTGTGGGAAGGATGCCGTCGAGGGCGATCGGCGCTGCCCGGCCGGCGATCAGATCGGCGACGATACGGGCCGATCCATGCGCCATCGTCCAGCCGATATGGCCGTGCCCGGTGTTCAGCCACAGGTTTCGGATGTCGCGCCGGCCGAGGATCGGCAGGTTGTCGGGCGTCATGGGCCTCAGGCAGGCCCGCATCTCGGCGCGATCATAGGCGATGCCGCGCGGGAACAGGTCCTGCGTGACGCGCTTCATGAAGGCGAAATCCGAAGGCTTGTGGCTGCGATCATAGCCCGCGAATTCCGCGGTGGCGGTCACGCGGATGCGATCGCCCATCGGCGTGATGGCGACGAGATTGTGCTCATCGATGACAGGGAGTTTTGGAGCCAGCGCCTGATCGACGATGGGAATGGTCATGGAATATCCCTTGACCGGATAGATCGGCAGACCAAGGCCGATCTTGCGGGCGAGGACGGGGCTCTCGGCGCCGAGACACAGAACGTAGGTGTCGGCCAGAAACTCTCCCTTGTCGGTGACGATCCGGGTGATCGTTTCCTTTCTGCGTTCGATCCCCACGATCCTGGTCCCTGTCAGGATCTTGCCGCCCCTATTTTCGACGATGGCCGCCAGCGCGCGCGTGAACTTGGCGGCGTCGCCGGTTTCGTCGGTCGGACACAATATGCCGCCGGCAATGTTGCCGCGCGACAAAGCCAGCGCCGGCTCGCGGTCAACGATTTCCTGCGCGTCTATGATGCGGATCTCCTGGCCGTCGGCCTCCAGCAGGCGCATGTTGGCGATGCCCTTGTCGAGCGCCTGGCGGTTGCGGTGGAAGTAAAGAATGCCGGCCGATGTCCTGTCGTACTGGATCGCTTCCTCCCTGACGACCGCCTGCAGGACCGATTGGGAATGGACCGCAAGCCGATGTTTGAGAAGGGTGTTGCGACGCGCTTTGGCGGCCGTGCATTGCATGAGGAAGCGCAGCGACCAGCTGTAGAGATGCGGGTCGGCGGAGAGCTTGAAACGAAGCGCCTGGTCTTTCTGGAACAGCGACTTCAGCAGGATTTTTGGCGCGGCCGGCGATGACCAGACGAAGGAATGGCCGGGCGCGATCATGCCGGCATTTGCCCAGCTTGCCCCTTCGGCCACCTGTGATGCCTGCTCGAGAACGGTGACCGTGTGGCCGTCCTTCTGCAACTGATAGGCAGTGGTGATCCCGACAACGCCACCGCCCAAGATCAATATGCGCATCGCTGACCCGAATGGTTGTCGTTTCTATTGTCGACAATTCAACAGGACGACGCTGGCCATTGTCAACGGCGCGTGGGTCGACGATCGATTCACCGTTCAGACAGGGCGAAATCCCGGCATTTCCCGGTTCCCAAAATTGGAACGGAGCTCTTGACACGTTTGGCAAAGTTGTCGCTTCTATTGTCGACAATTCTGATTGGCATCAGGAAGGGGACTGCGCCATGGACGCCCCGCTTAGCCGCGCCGACGATGCGCTTGTCGTCGACAAGGAACACATTCCCTTCAAGACCGACGACGGCATCGGCACCCGCGCCAATCTCGGCCTGCTCGTCCTTCGAACCGACCAGACCATCGAGGATGAATTCCGCTATGCGCTGCCCGCGCGCGACATCGCGCTGTACGAGGCGCGGCTCTACAGCGATGTCGAGATCACGCCGGAAAACCTGATGAAGATGTCGGCCGTCATCCCGGGAACTGTCGGGCTCTTGCCGGACGTCAAGTTTGATGTGATCGGCTTTGCCTGCACGTCAGGAGCGTTAGTTATAGGCGAGGACAAGGTCGCCGAACGCGTTCACGAGGTGCTGCCGGGCGTGCAGGTGACCAACCCGGTGACGGCGGCACGGGCGGCGCTGAAGGCCCTGGGCGTCTCGCGGATCGCGCTGCTCACGCCTTATCTGGCGAAAATCAATCATTCGCTACGTGCATCGCTGATGGCGCGGGGGATGGATATTCCGGTCATGGGCTCCTTCAACGAGGCGGACGACAATGTCGTTGCACGCATCACACCGGCATCGGTCAAGCAGGCCATCTTGGAAATCGGTGCGTCGAGCGACTGTGAGGCGGTGTTCGTTTCCTGCACCAGCATGCGCGTTGCCCGCATCATCGAGGACGTCGAGAAGGAACTGGGGAAACCGGTAACCTCGAGCAACCATGCACTTGCCTGGCATATGCTGCGGCTTGGCGGCATTGGCGAGCAGATTGCCGGAAAGGGCGAACTGTTTCGCCGCTCGCTAGGCTAGCATCTTCAGAGCCGGAATTGCGGTGTTCAGCTCAGATTCCGCCGTACCAGTCGTAGCCATTGTCTTCCCAATAGCCGCCGCGACCGCCGCCGACAGTGGCGAAGCCGTCGACCAGCTCGATCTTGTAGAGATATTTCGGCATCTTGTAGCCGAGTTGGCGCTCGACGCGAACCCGCAGCGGAGCGCCGTTCTCGACCGGCAGCGGCTTGCCGTTCAGGCCATAGGCGAGGATCGTCTGTGGGTGGCGGGCATCGACCAGGTCGATGCTGCCGTAATATTTGATGTCGCCCGACAGGCTGCGGTCGATCGTGTCGAGGCAATGGAACATGACGTAACGCGCCTGCGGTTTGACCATCGCCTGGTCCAGCACCAGCGACAGCGGCGTGCCGGTCCATTTGGCGATGCAGCTCCAGCCTTCGACGCAGTCATGGCGGGTGATCTGGGTGCGGCTCGGCATATTCTGGAGTTGCTCGCGGCTGAGCGATAGCGGCTTCTCGACAAGGCCTGAAACCTCCAGTCGCCAGTCGGCAAAGTTGTTGGCGAGCAAGCCCTTGTAGACATCGTCATCGGGAGCGGTGACACCATTCGGCCGCTGCGGCTGGCGGATGTCGGCCTCGGTGAATTCCGGGGCCCGCGCGTCACTTCCGGCAAGCAGCCGCTGTGCGCGGTAGGTCAGGCCATTGGCGTTTTCGAGGAAACTGCGCAGGCCGCTGCCAACACCTAGCTGACTGTCGAAGGCGTCGCAGCCCGACAGCATGATGCCGGAGACGCCAAGACTGGCACCGGTCAGGAATTTGCGGCGGCTGATCTGGAATTTTGCCATGTCAGGCACTCCTCTCGGCTGTATCGTCCTGTGCGGGAGGATCTGTCCGATACCAGCCGGTGATGATCGAGCGCAGTTCGTTGATCGGGCCGGCGGCCAGGATCATCAGGATATGGACGACGAAGAAGGCGACCAATAGCACCATGACGGTGAAATGGATGGTGCGTGCCGTCTGCCGGCCACCGAGCAGATCGTTGAGGAACGGCAGCACCGAATTCATGCTCGGCGACATGGCCAGACCGGTGATGATCATCAGCGGCAACAGCACGAACAGCACCCCGCCATAGGCCATCTTCTGCAGCGTGTTGTATTCGCGCCTGTGGTGGAATTTGAGCTTGGCGTGGTCAACGATGTCTTGCGGCAATCGTTTCAAATCGTCGAGGCGTGGCGCGAGATCGCGCCGCAGATGGCCGTTCACGGTGCTGGCGACAAACCAGACGATCAACGTCGTGGTCAGTATCCAGGCAAAGAAGAAATGGATGACGCGCGCGGTGCCGAGATCATAGTAGGATGGGATGGTCGCCCAGGACGGGAAGGCGCGGGACGTCTCCTGGCCGGCCGGACCCGACCAGCCGAGCACGCCAGTGGTGTCGAAGCGATGCCCGAAGATTTCCGTGTAGCCGCGCGGACCCGCATCGGAATTCTCGGCGCCGATGGCGAAGATGGTGTTGTTGTATTCGAAGCCCGATTCTTTGCCGATATAGAGCTGCGGACGGGCATTGAAGATCTGCAGGCCTGACAGCAGCATGAAGAACAAGGAGATGGCCCAGAGCCAATGCGTCAGCCGCGTCCAGCGAGACTGACGATAAATCAGCGTTTTGTCGTTCGACGCAGAAGCGCCTGGATCGGCGGCGGATTGGCTTCTGGCAACGGATTCCATCGTCTTTCGTCTCCCGGCCTCGCGGCATGGCCTGCGCGTTCATTGTCCTCCTGATACGTCGCGATCCAAACCGATGTTTCATCCGATCACGGATTTATTACGGACCGCCTAGGCTGACGGCGAGATTGACGGCGGCAGCGACGATGACCGTGTTGAAGAAAAACGACAGGATGGAATGGACAAGCACGACACGACGCATATGCGTGGTCGAGATGTTGGTATCGGCGGTCTGTGCCGTCATGCCGATCACCGTCGAGAAGTACAGGAAATCCCAGCCCTCCGGCCGTTTGTCACCCGGGAACAGCAGTCCGCCGACAGGGATTTTCTTCCTGGTCTCGGCATCCACAGCATCGCCGTCCATCCAGTAGACATGAGCATAATGGAGCGCTGCCATGGCATGAATGGTGAACCAGCCGAGCGGGATCGACAGCAGCGCGAAGGTGAGCTCGACGGGATGGCTTCTGTCCTTCTGATTGATCAGTAGGAACAATGAGATAACGGCAACGCCGACGACGACAAGCGTCACAGCGAAGATGACCAGCACCGGCTGGTCCGTGGCACGCGCATTCTTGCTCAGATACCTGCCGGTGAACTTCGGCATCTGGGCGACGACGAGAATGACATAGGCTGCAAAGAATGCGTTGGCGCCGATCGAATAGGCGAGCGGGGCGTGCAGCAGCAACGCCACAAGAAGCGCAAAGACGCCAACGCAGGCCGACACAGCGAACAACATGTGGCGCTGAATGGGAGACTTCACGGGGGTTTCGGCAGCCATGTCGGTTCCAACCTTGGATGGCGCTCGGTTTCTAGTCTGGTGTGGCGGATTTGAGCGCCCGCCGCAAGATGCGGTCGAGTTCGCCGAGAAACCGCGACCGGTCTTGCGGCGCGAAGCTGGCATTGTAGCCCTTGCTTTCGCCGGTCTCGCGCAGATGCTGCTTCAGGTCGCGCATCGCCACCGCCATGCCGATCGTTTCCGGCGTGAAGGGGCGCCCCGTTGGCCCAAGCACATGCGCGCCGAGTGCCACCGCGCGGGCGGCCAGCGGAATGTCGGCGGTGATCACAATGTCGTTGGTGCGTGCATTGTCGACGATCCAGTCGTCGGCGGCATCAGCGCCCTTGGAGACCACCACGTTGCGCACCATCGGATCGCGCGATGGCCGCAGGCCGCCATTGGAGACGTAGGTGACAACGATGCCATGCCGGTCGGCCACTTTTTCGACCTCGGCCTTGACCGGGCAGGCGTCTGCATCGACGAGAATGGCGGGGAGTTCGCTCATGTTTCTTTTCTCCTCCCACTTGTGAACCACAGAGGTCGCGGGCCGATTGGGCGGCGGCCTGGTATCTTCCTCAGTAAACCACGACGCTTCTGATCGATTTGCCCTCATGCATGAGATCGAAACCCTTGTTGATGTCCTCGAGCTTCAGCGTGTGAGTGATCATCGGGTCGATCTGGATCTTGCCGTCCATGTACCAGTCGACGATCTTGGGCACGTCGGTGCGGCCGCGCGCGCCACCGAAGGCGGTTCCCATCCAGGTGCGGCCGGTGACCAGCTGGAACGGCCGCGTCGAGATCTCCTGGCCGGCACCGGCGACGCCGATGACGACCGACTTGCCCCAGCCGCGATGCGAGGCTTCCAGCGCCTGGCGCATCACCTTGGTGCTGCCGGT
>NZ_JBVVQM010000008.1:0-113273 GCF_055811155.1 Mesorhizobium sp. WSM4822
CCCCCCCCCCCCCCCCCCCCCCCCCCCCCCCCCCCCCCCCCCCCCCCCCCCCCCCCCCCCCCCCCCCCCCCCCTCCCTCCCCCCCCCCCCCCCCCCCCCCCCCCCCCCCCCCCCCCCCCCCCCCCCCCCCCCCCCCCCCCCCCACGCCGAAATTTTGGCGACCGCCTTGCCGCCGCCCTGGACCTATATCGCCACGGCGCAAGCCTATGATGACGAGATGCATGAACGCATCGCGTTGCACCGATCGCGGCGCGGCGAAGGCTGGACGACCATCGACGCACCGCTCGATCTCGCCGGTACGCTTGCCGCCTTGCCGGAGGATCGGCCGGTGCTTGTCGACTGCCTGACGCTGTGGCTGACCAACCACATGCTGGCCGAACACGATTTCGAGCTGGAATGCCGGCGATTGACGGAGGTGCTGTCGCGGCCGCGCGGGCCCTGGTTCGTGGTGTCCAATGAGGTCGGCCAGGGTATCGTGCCGGACAATGCACTGGCGCGCCGGTTTCGCGATGCCGCCGGTCGGCTCAACCAGCAGGTCGCCGCCGTCGCCGACATGGTGCTGCTTATGGTGGCAGGGCTGCCGCTCAAGGTGAAATGACATGACCGACATCGACAATAGGGACGAAGAACGCCACCGCGCCAAGATGGCCAAGCGCAAGGCTGTGCAGGATGCCGAGGTGGCGAGCAAGACGGTCGAGAAGGGATTGCTGATCGTCAACACCGGTCCCGGCAAGGGCAAGACCACGGCTGCCTTCGGCCTGGCGCTGCGGATGCTCGGCTACGGCAAGCGCGTCGGCGTTGTCCAGTTCATCAAGGGCAAGTGGCACACCGGCGAGAAGGACGCCTTCGCCGCCTTCGGCGACCGCGTCGTCTGGCACGCGATGGGCGAGGGGTTCACCTGGGAAACGCAGGACCTGAAGCGCGACATCGCCGCCGCCGAAGCCGCCTGGGCCAAGGTGCTCGAACTGATGGCCGATCCGTCGATCAGCCTGCTGGTGCTCGACGAACTGAACATTGCGCTGCGCTACGACTATCTCGATCTCGACAAAGTGGTTGCGGCGTTGAAGGCGCGGCGTGAGGGCCTGCATGTCGTGGTCACCGGCCGCAACGCCAAGCCGGCGCTGGTTGAGGCCGCCGACCTCGTCACCGAAATGGGCGTGACCAAGCACCATTTTTCCGCAGGCGTGAAAGCGCAGCAGGGGATCGAGTTCTGAGCGTTTCTTACCCTCCCCACAAGGGGAGGGTGAAGTAGATCACGCCACGATGACAACGACCGAAACCAACCCGAACAGCGCGATCAGCAGATAGTCGGCGATGCGATAGAGTTTCAGCGCTCGCCTTATGTCGACGCTGTCGGCCTCGCGCCGCCCACCTTCGCCCATGAAGACGTCGTCCACGAGCACGCCGCCGTAGCTGCGCGGCCCGGCGAGCGCCAGGCCGAGCGCACCGGCCATCGCCGCTTCCGGCCAGCCGGCATTGGGTGAGCGGTGTTTTTTCGCGTCGCGCCACACCGCATGCCAGGCATTTTTCGCATCAGCGCCTTTGACGAAGAACGCCGCCAGCACGATCAGCAGCGCCGTCAGCCGCGACGCCGGCAGATTGATCCAGTCGTCGAAGCGCGCCGCCGCCCAGCCGAAGGCCTCGTGGCGCGGGGTGCGGTGGCCGATCATCGAATCGGCGGTGTTGGCGGCCTTGTAGGCGGCGCCGCCAGCCAGGCCGCCGACGCCGGTCCAGAAGGCAGGGGCGACGATGCCGTCGGAAAAATTCTCGGCCAGGCTCTCTATCGCCGCGCGGCAGACGCCGGCCCTGTCGAGCGTTTCAGGGTCGCGGCCGACGATCCGCGAAACGGCAAGGCGGGCCAAGGCGAGGCCGCCGGTGTCGAGGGCGTCAGCCACCGCCTCGACATGCTCATAGAGGCTCTTCTGCGACAGAAGCGATGTTGCCAGGAGGGCCGTGATGACCAGGCCCATGGGAACGAACCAGAACAGGATCTGTACGCCCAGGCCAATTATCGCCGGCACCAGCACGATGACCAGCAGCGCCTGGACACCACGCTTGCGACGCAGCGCGTCGGGATCAGTGGCGCGGTTGAGCCTGCGGTCGAGAAAGGATATCAGCCTGCCGAACCACGTCACCGGATGGCCGATGGCGCGAAACAGCCAATCGGGGTAACCGAGGGCGAATTCGACGGCCAATGACAGGAAAGCGATCAGGACTGACATGAAGCTTCTTAATGGGGCGGTTGTGGACCATGGTGGAAGTCTTGGCCGCGCGAGGGCGCTTTTCCCCAACGCCCTGCTGCCATTCGTCGACCTCTCGACCGGTATCAATCCGCACTCCTACCCGCTTTTCGACCTGCCCGCCACCTCGCTGTCGCGGTTGCCGGAAGCCGCGCGCACGCGTGAGCTGACAGAGATCGCTGCCAGTGCCTATGGGGCGCCGTCGCCAGCCAACATCGTGGCGGCACCGGGCACGCAGATCCTGTTGCCGCGCGTCGCCTCGCTGATTACCCCCGGAAGGGCGCTGGTGCTGGGTCCGACCTACGCCGAACATGCCCGCGCAGGAGTGATCGCCGGGCACGCGGTGACCGAGGTCGGCGATTTCGCTGACCTGGCGGACGCCGACCTTGCCATCATGGTCAATCCGAACAATCCGGATGGACGTGTCTTCGAGCGCGACCGGTTGCTGGCTCTGGCTGCCGGATTGCGCGCCAAGGGCGGGCTGCTGGTTGTCGACGAGGCGTTCATGGATGTTGGGCCGCGCGAGCATAGCCTCTGCGGCGATGTCGGCCAGGGCGGCGTCGTCGTGCTGCGCTCGTTCGGCAAGTTCTTTGGTCTAGCCGGCCTGCGGCTCGGTTTTGCACTTTCCGATGCTGTGACGGTCGAACGGCTGGAAACACAATTCGGGCCATGGGCCGTTGCCGGCCCGGCGCTGGAATACGGCATTCGCGCGCTTGCCGATATCGGCTGGCAGGACGCGATGCGGACGGCGCTGGCTGATGAATCGGCGCGGCTCGATGCGCTGTTCGGCCGCTTCGGTATTCCCGTTATGGGTGGCACCACGCTGTTCCGTTTTCTTCGCCTGCCGCATGCTGCCGATTTGTTTGCCGCGCTCGGCGGGCGCGGCATTCTGCTTCGCCATTTTGCCGATCGGCCTGACGTTCTGCGCGCCGGCCTGCCGGGGAGTGAGGCGGAATGGCAGCGGCTCGAGACCGTTCTTGCCGAATGGGCGTCGCGGCGCGAGCATCAATCGAAGGGTTCGAAACAATGATCCATGTCTGCTCGCTGGCAAAGATCGAGGAAACGGTGGCCAGGAGCGGCGCCGACCGCATGCTGTCGCTGCTTGCCGCCGGAACGGCGGTGGTCCGGCCGGCCTCGATATCGAAAGAAAATCATCTGCATCTGGTCATGCATGACATCGCGGCGGCGCAGGACGGCATGACCATGCCGGGCGAGGAGCATGTGCGCAATTTGCTCGATTTCGCGCGCCGCTGGGACCGGGCAAGGCCGATGCTCGTGCATTGTTATGCCGGCATCAGCCGCTCGACGGCTTCGGCCTATATCATCGCGGCCGCATTGGCGCCGAAGCGTGACGAGGCCGAGTTGGCGCGGACGCTGCGGGCGCTGTCGCCTTCGGCAACGCCCAATCCGCGACTGATCGCGGTGGCCGATGCGCTGCTTGATCGCAACGGCCGCATGATCGAGGCGATCGAATCGATCGGCCGCGGTGCGGATGCCTTTGAAGGGACGCCATTCGCGCTGAAGATCGACATGTAGGGCATGCTGCCCGAGTGCTATCTCATTCAAAATCCGTCATAGGAAGGGGCCACGTGCGCCCAGAAGGCTTCGTGCACCTTCGTGGAAGTCGTTTGATGGGGGCGCCTTCAATCGGAACCGGCGCAGCACGGGCTCTTCCGCCGCTTCCAATCTGAAATTGCCGCTTTCCAGCAGCCCGGCGATCCACTCGAGGAACTTGCCAAGGGATTCCGCAAGCACCGCCTTCACATCTTCGTCGCGCCCAAAGAGGATGACTTGGCCGACGCGACCGCTGGGCCAAGGATCGAAATCGAGACCGATATGATTGCCTGAGCCATCATGGGTCAGCGGTATCCAGCGCGGATTGATATAGGCCGGGTCAACCGCGTGTTCAGGCCACGCTCCTCCGGGAATTTCATAGCGATTGCCGCCGAAATCGACGAGCACATCGCCCCAGGCTTTCCATTGCGCCCCTGCCTGATGCAGCGGCAGCAGCGGAAGCCCATAGATAGGCCCCAACGGTCGTCGTTTTCGCCGTCGTGCCATCGGTATAGGGCGCGATAGGCGCGCGGCATCTTGAGGCCGATCAGGCGCTCGAACGTATCCAGTTGCGCGTCCGTGGCCAGCGGATTGAACACATATTTGTCTGGCGGCAGATGGGCAGCATACCAGGCATCAAGGCGCGCAAGCACCGGCGCGATATCTTCCTCCAGCAACGGCTTCGCCTGACCCGGCGGCCGTTTGGGATGGCTGGCTTCGGCCATGGGGGATTTTGTCCTGATTTGCCGCATTGCGCACATGGTAGGAAGCAGCCCCGCAAGGCTCAGGGCTCCAAAGATAGACGCACCGATCAGCACATTGCGCCTGCTCCGATCCATCACGGACATTCCGGCGCGATTGATCGGCGCCGCCATACAAGCCCCGAAGGCATCGCAGGTCTCGGCCCGGATTCGTTTGCCACCATTCAGACGAAGTCCGAGTTTGGCGGGCAACGGTTGTCTGTGATTACCTTCATAGCAGACACTTATCTCAACCAGTCCGCGAGCTTCGCCTTGCGCACATCCCGCAGCAGGCTGATGAAGCCGTCGGCCTGATATTCTGCCGTCAGCCGGCCCTTTTCCGCCGTCGCGATGCTGGCATCGCCGACGACGCCGTTCGGGTTGAGATCGCTAGCGATCCAGGCAAAGGCGTGGGTGCCGGTGTGGCGCAACAGCGAAAATTCCTTCTCGGCCTTGGCGACATTGGAAACGAAATTGTCTGATTTGCCCATGTCGACAAGGTCGGGTCGGAAATGCAGCATCAGCGAGGTCTCGACATCGCCGCCATGGATGCCGTGGCGGTCCTCGAGATCGGTGTACATGCCGGCCGGGCGGCCGAAGCGCTGCCAGCTGGTCTTTACCGCCAGCATTTTTTCGCGCACGCGCAATTCGCGCGTGACGATGCCCATGATCTCCTCGTTGCCGCCATGTGAGTTGACAACGATCAGCTTGCGCACGCCGGCGCGCGCGATCGACAGGCCAAGCTCGGTCCAGGCTTCAATCAGCGTGGTTGCCGGCAAAGTGAGGGTGCCCGGCGCGTGAAGATGCTCGTTCGACTTGCCCACCGCCTGGACCGGCAGGATGCGGATGTCGAGGTCGTCGGGCAGGCGCGAAATGACCGTGTCGAGCATGCCGTTCATGATCGAGGTGTCGGTCGATACCGGCAGATGCGGCCCATGCTGCTCGATCGCCGCCACCGGCAGCACGGCGATCGTCGCCTCCGGGTCGATCGAGGCGTATTCGGTGGTCCGGTAGTCGCCCCACCACACGCGTCTTTTGGCTACGGTCATGTCATGCCTCTTCAATGGTCAGGCAGACCTAGCGCGGCAAGCCCCGCCTGTCGATCACCCGGCCGCGATAGCCTCAACCTCGACTTTGAATTCGGGTCGGGCAAAGCCGGAGACGATCATCAGCGTCGAGGCCGGCGCGGGGCTGGAAAACAGCCGGTCGCGGACATCCATATAGGGCCGCAGATGCGCGCGGTCGGTGACATAGGCGTTGATACGGATGATGTCGCGTAGGCCCAGCCCGGCTTCGCCGAGGATCGCTTCGATGTTGCGGAAGCAGAGTTCGGCCTGCGCGCCGGCCTCTTCGGGAATCTGGTCGTCCGCGGTTATGGCAACCTGACCCGAGCACAGCACCAGCCGCTTTCCAGGCGGTACCTCGACCCCGTGGCTGTAGCGGGCAAAGGGCGGCTTGATCGACTTCGGGGTGAGGAATCTGAACATGGCAATCTCCTGGGTGCCGCCAGCCTAAAGCCGGACCCATTACACCTTCAAGATGGCGGTGCATGTTGCCCGGGCGATTGTGGACAGCCGTTCAAAAAATAGGCACGATGCCTTTCGTACAGCATGACCCGTCCGCGCTTGGCATGGCAACGTCTTTCAAGCGGGCGGCCCCGGCGCCAGACGCCGGTGGCATGTGTCTTGCTTCTTGAATCTTTGGTGTCGAGCCTGGCGCGTGGCGCGCCGGAGCAAACAGAGGGTGGTGTGGATGTACGGAAAACAGAAGATCTCGGTGGCGGCGGTGGCCCTGCTTGCAGCCAGCACGCTGGGTGCTGCTGCGAATGAGAAAGTCACCTTCGGCACCAACTGGTTGGCCCAGCCGGAGCATGGTGGATATTATCAGTCCGTGGCGGACGGCACCTACGCCGCCTGCGGCCTCGACGTCACCATCATGCAGGGCGGTCCGCAGGTCAGCGGCCGACCGCTGCTGCTGGCCGGCAAGATCGATTTCTACATGGGCGGCAATCTGCTGTCGGCTTTCGATGCCGTCCAGCAAGGCATTCCCATGCGCGTGGTGGCGGCGGACTTCCAGAAGGACCCGCAGGTCATCATGTCCCACCCCGGCGAAGGGCTCGACAAATGGGAGGACCTGAAGAACGCCGACCAGTACATATTGGGCGACGAGGGCGTGCAGACCTTCTTCCAGTGGATGGTCATCGAACTCGGCTTCGACGCTTCCAAGCGCGCGCCCTACACCTACAACACCGCTCCCTTCCTCGCCAACAAGAAGTCGATCCAGCAGGGCTACGTCACCTCGGAGCCGTTCGCGGTCAAGAAGGAAGGCGGCTTCGTGCCGAACCAGTTCCTGCTCGCCGACTATGGCTGGGACACCTATTCGACGACGATCGAGGTGATGCAGGATACGATCGACAAGAAGCCGGAGGTGGTCCAGTGCTTCGTCGATGGCTCGGCCAAGGGCTGGTACAAATATCTGTACGGCGACAACAAGGCCGCCAACGACATGATCAAGAAAGACAATCCCGATATGAGCGACGAGCAGATCGCGTTCTCGATCGAGCAGATGAAGAAGTTCGGCCTTGCCGATTCCGGCGACACCGAAAAGCTCGGCATCGGCGCCATGACCGACGAGCGGATCAAGAATTTCTACGACAAGATGGTCAAGGCCAAGGTCACGCCAGCCGGCATCGACATCAAGAAGGCCTACACGCTGACCTTCATCAACAAAGGCGTCGGGCTCGAGCTGAAGAAATAGGCCGGTCCCGGTATGATAAGGGAAAAGGTGGCGCCAGCGCCGGCCTCGGACGTTGCATCGACATTGCTGGCGCTGAGGGGCGTCGGCAAGGTGTTCTCCAACGGCGTGACGGCGCTGAGCGATGTCAATCTGACGATCCGGGAAGGCGATTTCCTCAGCCTGCTCGGGCCGTCGGGTTGCGGCAAGTCGACGGCGCTGCGGCTGATCGCCGGCCTGTCGACGCCGACCTCCGGCGTGCTCGAATGGCGCGGCGTCGGCTCAGCTGACCGCTCGAACATCGGCTTCGTCTTTCAGGAGCCGACGCTGCTGCCCTGGGCCAACGTTTTCGACAATGTCTGGCTGCCGCTTCGGCTGAAAGGCATTTCGCGCGCCAAAGCGACACCGGCGATCACGGAAATGCTGGCGCGGGTGCATCTGACCGGTTTCGAAGACGCGGTGCCGCGCGAACTGTCCGGCGGCATGAAGATGCGCGTCTCGATCGCACGCGCCATGGTGACCAAACCGCGCGTGCTGCTGATGGACGAGCCGTTCGCCGCACTCGACGAGATCACCCGCTTCAAGCTCAACAACGATCTGCTGGAACTGTGGCAGGACGAACGCTTCACCGTCGTCTTCGTCACCCACAGCGTCTTTGAAAGCGTGTTCCTGTCCAACCGCGTCGTCGTCATGGCGGCGCGGCCGGGCCGGGTGTTCGACGAACTCGCCATCGAGGCCTCCTATCCGCGCGACGAGGCGTTTCGCACCTCGCCCGACTATGCGGCGCTGTGCCGTCAGGCTTCCGACGTGCTGGTCAAGGCCATCAATTCAACAGCAGGCGCGCATCATGACGGCCATTGACGAGCGGGCGCTCGAACTCGACCCCGAGGAAGCGCGCCGCGTGCGCCAGGAGCGATTCGAACGGATCGGCCGCTGGGTGCTGCCGCTGGTGATCATGATCTTGGCGATCTGGCTGTGGGATCGCGTCTGCGTCTGGAACGAGATCCCGCAATACATCCTGCCGCGCCCGGGTGTGGTGCTGTGGACGCTCTACAACGATGCCGGCCTGCTGTTTTCCTCACTGCTGGTCACCTTGCGCATCACCTTCCTCAGCCTGGCTCTGGCCGTCATCGGCGGGGTCGGGCTGGCGGTGCTGTTTGCGCAATCGAAATGGGTGGAGATGTCGTTCTTCCCCTTCGCCATCGTGCTGCAGGTGACGCCGATCGTGGCGATCTTTCCGCTGATCAACATCTATGTGAACGACCAGACGACCAAGCTTCTGCTGTGCGCCTGGATCGTCGCCTTCTTTCCGATCCTGTCCAACACCACGCTCGGCCTCAACTCCGTCGACCGCAATCTGCGCGACATGTTCAAGCTCAATGGCGCGACGCGCTGGCAGCAATTGCGCTATCTCAGGCTGCCGGCCGCGATGCCCTATTTCCTCGGTGGGCTGAAGATCGCCGGAGGCCTGTCGCTGATCGGCGCCGTGGTGGCCGAGTTCGTCGCCGGCACCACCGGCCAGTCGTCCGGTCTTGCCTCACGCATCATCGAGGCCGGCTACCGGCTCAACGCGCCGCGGCTGTTCGCGGCGCTGTTCCTGATCTCGCTGACCGGCATTTTGATCTTCCTCGTGCTGTCGCTGATTTCGCATCTCATTTTGCGGCGCTGGCACGAAAGCGCACTGAAGCAGGAGCGCTAGGATGACTGAAAGGTTGGCGCGAAGCGCCCCCCTCTGTCCTGCCGGACATCTCCCCCTCAAGGGGGGAGATTGGCTGTTGTCACGACCTTCGCCAATCTCCAACGTTGAAAAAAAAGAGCCGGCGCGGACGCTGCCAATCTCCCCCCTTGAGGGGGAGATGTCCGGCAGGACAGAGGGGGGCAACGCTTGATACCAACCTTCGGCTCTTACCATCTCGCCAATGTTCGCCTTCATCGCTCACTGGCACCAGGCCTTTCCGCGCCCTTCGATGCTGACGGCTTCGGGCTTGCCGACATCGCTGTGGCCGACGGGAAGATTTCCAGCATCACCGCGCATGGCCGATCCGCCGATGCGATTGACCTCGCCGGCCGTATAATCCTGCCATGCTTCGTCGACTGCCACACGCATATCGACAAGGGCCATATCTGGCCGCGAAAGCCCAATCCTGACGGCACGTTCTTGGGCGCGTTGAATGCCGCCGGTGCCGATCGCGTGGCACGCTGGAGCGCCGAGGATTTGGCACGGCGGATGGATTTTTCACTGCGCTGCGCCTACGCGCATGGCACCAGGGCGCTGCGCACCCACATCGACAGCGTCGCGCCGCAGGAGGAAATCTCCTGGCCAGTGTTCGAGACGATGCGCGAGGCATGGCGCGGCCGTATCGAATTGCAGGGCGCCTGTTTGCTCGGCATCGAAGGCGTGCGCGACAAAAAGTGGTTCGACAGACTGGCAAAAAGGGTTGCCGCGGCAAAGGGCGTGCTCGGTGTCGTCACCTATATGGTGCCGGACCTCGAAGAACTGCTCGACCATGTCTTCGCGCAAGCCATCAAGCATGGCCTCGATCTCGATTTCCATGCCGACGAGACCGATGATATCTCCGCCATATCGCTGAAGAAGATCGCCGAGGCCGCTCTTTGGAACGGTTTCGAAGGAAAGATCCTCGTCGGCCATTGCTGCTCGCTGGCGCGCCAGCCGGACCTCGACGTGCTCGACACGCTGGACAAGGTGGCGAAAGCGGGGCTCGCCGTCGTCTCGCTGCCGATGTGCAATCTCTACCTGCAAGACCGCTCGGATCAGACCACGCCGCGCTGGCGCGGCGTGACGCTGCTGCACGAGATGAAGGCGAGGGGCATTCCGGTGGCGGTCGCTTCCGACAACACGCGTGATCCCTTCTATGCCTATGGCGATCTCGACATGCTGGAGGTCTACCGCATGGCGACGCGCATCCTGCATTTGGACCATCCGGTTGCCGACTGGCCGCAAGCGGTTACCGCGACGCCGGCTGATGTGATGAGACTCGACGGCTTCGGCACGCTGGCCAGCGGCGGCGATGCCGACTTCATCGTGTTCAAGGGCCGAAGCTGGACAGAATTGCTGTCGCGGCCCGAATCGGATCGCATCGTCGTGCGCGGCGGCAAGGCGATCGACCGGCAATTGCCGGACTACGCCGAACTCGACGAACTGATGGTGGAATGATGGATTTTTCGGCGCTCAAACGCGATCTCGAAGGCCTGAAGGTCGACGACAATCCGGCCATCGTCCAGCAGAAGAGCCGCGACTTCTACTGGTACAGCCCGGTGCTGAAGCAGCAGTTGGACCATGTCACCGGCGATTTGATCGTGACGCCGAAGAACGAGGCCGAACTGATCCGCGTGCTTGCCGCCTGTCACCGCCATGGCGTGCCGGTGACGCCGCGCGGCAGCGGCACCGGCAATTACGGCCAGGCGATGCCGCTCTCCGGCGGCGTCGTGCTCAACCTTGCCGAGATGAACGAGATCAAGTCGATCGCGCCAGGTCGCGTGGTGACCGGGCCGGGGGCCATCCTGGCCGATATCGACAAGGCAACGCGGGCGCATTCCGGGCAGGAACTCCGGCTGTCGCCTTCCACCTACAACACCGCTTCGATCGGCGGCTTCATCGCCGGCGGTTCGGGCGGCGTCGGCTCGATCAATTTCGGCGGGTTGCGCGATTTCGGCAATGTGCTGCGCCTGCGTGTGGTGACCATGGAGGCCGAACCGAAAGCGCTCGAACTCACCGGCGAGGATCTGCACAAGGTCACCCACGCCTATGGCACCAACGGCATCATATCGGAGGTCGAGATGCCGCTGACCGCGGCCTATGAATGGATCGACGTCATCGTCGGCTTCGACGCTTTCATGGATGTCGCCCGGTATGGCAATGCGCTGGCCTGCCAGGACGGTATTTTGACCAAGCTGATCACGCCGATAGCCGCACCCGTGCCGCAGCTCTATTTCAAGCGGCACCAGAAATTCCTGACGGAGGGGCAGAGCATCTGCGTCGTCATGGTGGCGCAACATGGGCTCGATGCTTTCCTGGCCTTCACCCGCCGTGCCGGCGGCGAGGTGATCTACAATGCGGTAACCGCGACGCCGGACGAGAAAAAGGGCCTGCCGCCGGCCTATGAATTGGCCTGGAACCATACGACGCTGAGGGCGCTGCGCGTTGATCCTTCGATTACCTATCTGCAGTCGCTCTATCCCTTTCCCAACCAGTTGGTGCTGGTCGAGAGGATGGACGCGATGTTTCCGGGCGAGGTTTTTTCGCATCTGGAATTCGTGCGGCTGGACGGCAACATCACCTGCTTTGGCCTGCCGCTGGTCAAGTTCACCACCGAAGCACGGCTCGACGAGATCGTGCGCCTGCATGAGGAGAATGGCTGCCCGATCTTCAACCCGCATCGCTACACGCTGGAAGAGGGCGGCATGAAGCAGACCGACGCGGTGCAGCTCGCTTTCAAGCGCGAGACCGATCCGCAAGGGCTGCTCAACCCCGGCAAGATGATCGCCTGGGAGAACCCGGACTATGACTACCGGTCGGGCCGGACATTCCTTTTCAAGGGGCTGCAGAGGGCAAGCTGATGACCAGCGTGTGGCGCTGCACCCCCCTCTGGCCTGCCGGCCATCTCCCCCTCAAGGGGGGAGATCAGACTGCCGCGCTGCTTTCGCTAACCATCAACGTCGCAGATAGGCAGCAACGCGGAAACCGCCAATCTACCCCCTTGAGGGGGAGATGCCCGGCAGGGCAGAGGGGGGTGCCTCGCGCTGACCTGCAGGATGTCCTCCGATGAACATCCTCGTCCTTTACGCCCATCCGGTCGAGACCAGCTTCAATGCCGGCCTGCACCGCATGATCGTAGAGCGGCTGACAGCGGCGGGCCATGCGGTGGACGACTGCGACCTCTACGCGGAGGATTTCGATCCGCGGATGACGCGCCAGGAAAGACTGGACTACCACAGCCAACGCGGCGCCGCTGACGCTGCCGCGCCTTATGTCGAACGCCTGCTGCGAGCCGATGCGCTGGTGCTTTCCTATCCGGTCTGGAACTATGGCTTTCCAGCGATCCTGAAAGGCTTTTTCGATCGCGTCTTCCTGCCCGGCGTGTCGTTCAAGCTGGTCGACGGCAAGGCGCAGCCGTCGCTGCACAACATACGCAAGGTTGCGGCGGTGACCACCTATGGGGGCAGCCGGTTCCGCGCCATGCTGATGGGCGATCCGCCACGCAAGCTGATCAAGCGCATGCTGCGCGCCACCGTAAAACCGGGCGCGCCGGTGAGCTACCTCGCGCACTACGCGATGAACCTGTCTACCGACCAAACGCGCAAGGCTTTCACGACCAAGGTCGCGGCCAGCATGGATGCCTTCTGATGCGCGCGCTGGTGGTCTACTGCCATCCGGTGCCGGACAGCTTCTGTGCGGCAATTCGCGACACCGCCGTGGACGTGCTGATGCGACGAGGCTGGGAGGTGCGGCTGCTCGACCTCTATGCCGAGAAATTCGATCCGGTGATGGGCTGCGACGAGCGGCGCTCCTACAATGACCAGGCGCCGCAGGACCCGGCGCTGAAGCCGCATTTCGAACTGCTCAACTGGGCCGAAGCGATCCTGTTCGTCTATCCGACCTGGTGGTACGGGCTGCCGGCGATGCTGAAGGGCTGGCTCGACCGGGTGTGGGCGACGGACGTCGCCTTCAAGCTGCCGGCAGGCAAGGGCCGGATCAAGTCGCTGATGACGCATGTAACCAAGGTCGGCGTCATCACCACTTGCGGCGCCCCGACCTGGTGGAGCGTCGTCGTTGGCCAGCCGGGACGCAAGACCCTGCTGCGCGGCATGCGAGCACTGTGCGCGACACGCTGCCGGACGTTTTTCCTGGCGCACTATTTGATGGATGCCTCGACGCCGGCGACGAGGGCGGCGTTTCTGGCGAAGGTGCGAGGGAAGTTGGAGCGGTTTTGAGCGGCACAACTTCCCTTCTCCCCTTGTGGGAGAAGGTGTCGCCGAAGGCGACGGATGAGGGGTGTTCCAGCGAAGTGAGACGTTGGCACTCCCTGGAACACCCCTCATCCGTCTCGGCGCTATCGCGCCGATCCACCTTCCCCCACAAGGGGGGAAGGTAAGAAGGCACTACATCCTCGTCCGCTCCGACTTCGGATCGTACATCGGCTTCAGCGACGCTTCCGCCGCAAAGCGCTCGCCGGCGATCTCGATTTCGTAGGTTGAGGCCAGCACGTCGGCCTCGCTCTCGCCCTCGCATGGCACATAGCCTAGCCCGACCGCGCCGCCGAGATGATGGCCGTAATTGCCTGAAGTGATCGGGCCGACGATCTTGCCGTCGCGCAGGATCGCTTCGTTGTGGAAGAGCAGGGGCTCTGGATCCTTCAGCCGGAACTGGACCAGTCGGCGGTTCAATCCAGCTTCCTTCTTGCGCAGCACGGCATCGCGGCCGATGAAGTCGCCCTTGGCGGTTTTCACCGCGAAGCCGAGGCCGGCTTCCAGCACATTGTCCTCGTCGGTGATGTCGTGGCCGAAATGCCTGAAGGCCTTTTCGATGCGGCAGGAATCCAGCGTGTGCAGGCCGCAGAGTTTCAGGCCGACATCCGCACCTGCCTCCTCGATCGCCTCGAAGACATGGGCCGCCTGATCGGTCGAGACATAGAGTTCCCAGCCGAGTTCGCCGACATAGGTGACGCGATGGGCGCGGGCCAGGCCCATGCCGATCTCGATCTCCTGGAACGTGCCGAAGGGATTTTTCTCATTGGAAAAATCGTTGGGGCTGACCTTCTGGATCAGCTTTCTCGCGTCCGGGCCCATCAGGCAGAGCACGCTTTCGGCCGCCGTCACGTCGGTTATGACGACTATTTCGTCGTAATCACCGACGTGCTTGCGCAGCCAAGCCAGGTCGCGCTGCAGCGTGGCGCCTGGGACGACGAGGAAGTAGGCGGTTTCCGACAACCGCGAGACGGTCAGGTCGCTCTCGATGCCGCCGCGCTTGTTGAGCATCTGGGTGTAGACGATCTTGCCCGGCGCGACGTCCATGTCGTTGGCGCATAGTCTTTGCAGGAAGGCACAGGCGTCGCGGCCCTCGACGCGGATTTTGCCGAACGAGGTCATGTCGAACAGGCCGACGCCATTCCTGACCGCGAGATGTTCTTCGCGCTGGTTGTCGAACCAGTTCTGGCGCTTCCAGGAATAGCGGTATTCGCGCTCCTGGCCCTCGCGTGCGAACCAGTTGGCGCGCTCCCAGCCGGCGACTTCGCCGAACACGGCGCCGCGCGCCTTCAGATGCTCGTGCAGCGGCGAACGCCTGACATTGCGCGACGTCGCCATCTGCCGATAGGGGAAATGGTCGGCATAGAGCAGGCCGAGCGTTTCGGAGACGCGCTCCTTCAAATAGCGGCGGTTCTTCTGGAACGGCTGTGCGCGGCGGATGTCGACTTCCCACAGGTCGAAGGGGGCTTCGCCGTCATTGATCCACTGCGCCAGCGCCATGCCGGCGCCTCCGGAGGAGACGATGCCGATCGAATTGTAGCCGGTCGCCATCCAGTAGCCGGCCAGTTCCGGCGCCTCGCCGAGATAGTAGCGGTCGTCGGGCGTAAAACTCTCAGGACCATTGAAGAAGGTGTGGATGCCGGCGGTCGCCAGCATCGGCATGCGGTTAACGCCCATTTCGAGGATCGGCTCGAAATGCTCCATGTCCTCAGGCAGTTGGTCGAAGCAGAAATCCTCGCTTATGCCGTCCATGCCCCACGGCTTGGCCACCGGCTCGAAGGCGCCCAGCATCATCTTGCCGGCGTCTTCCTTGTAGTAGGCGCACTCATCGGGCACGCGCAGCACCGGCAGACGGGTGAGGCCGGGGATCGGTTCGGTGACGAGGTAAAAATGCTCGCAGGCGTGCAGCGGTATGGTGACGCCGTTCTGCGCTCCCAGTTCGCGGGCCCACATGCCGGCGCAGTTGACGACGATGTCGGCCTCGATCGTGCCTTGCTCTTCGCCTTGCGCCCAGGACACGCCGGTGACGCGGCCGGCCTTGCTGTGGACCTTGGTGACCTTGACATTCTCGACGATGGTGGCGCCGCGCTGGCGCGCGCCCTTGGCCAGGGCCATGGCGATATTGGCGGGGTCGCACTGGCCGTCGAGCGGCAGATGCACGGCGCCGACGACATCGGAAACATTGAGATGCGGGTACATCTCGCTGACTTCCCTGGGCGAAATCTCGCGGACATCGACATCGAAGGCACGCGCCAGCGACGCTTGCCTGTAGATCTCGTGCTTGCGCTCCTCGGTCAGCGCCACGGTGATCGAACCGACCTGGCGCATGCCGGTGCCGACCTCGGTCTCGGCTTCCAGCTTGACGTAGAGGTCGGCGGAATATTTCGCCAGCCGCGTCATGTTCTGCGAGCCGCGCAGCTGGCCGATCAGGCCGGCGGCATGCCATGTCGTGCCCGACGTCAGCTGTTTGCGTTCGAGAAGCACGATATCGGTCCAGCCAAGCTTGGCCAGGTGATAGGCGACCGAACAGCCGGAAACGCCGCCGCCGATGATGACCGCCCTTGCTTTGGCGGGAACTGCCTTGGCGGTCATGCTGCCTCGCGACGGTAGCTGGAAGCAAAGCGGCGCAGACGAAGTGCAGCTTCCTGCAGCACCGGTTCGGGCTGGCAGAGACTGATTCGAATGTGGCCGGCGGCGGCCTCGCCGAAGCTGGAGCCGGGCATGACGCCGACCTTTTCCTTGTCGAGCAGGGCCCAGGCGAATTTCTCATCGTCTGGTTCGACGGCCGAGATGTCGAGCATGACATACATGCCGCCCTCCGAACCGCGCACGGTCACGTCGTTCATGCCCCGCACGGCGTCGAGCAAGACGGTGCGGCGTGCCGCGTAACGTTCGGCGATCTCCTTGACGCCGTAACGGTTCTCCAGCGCCTCGGAACAGGCGATCGAGATGAAGGCCGGCAGGCCGTAGGTCGTCACCAGATTGAGATTGATCATGAGCGTGATCATCTCCTCCGGTCCCGTCAGCCAGCCCATGCGCCAGCCGGTCATGCCGTGGCTCTTGGACATCGAATTGATGACCAGCGTACGCTCGGCCATCCCTGGCAGCGAGCGCGGCGAGACGTGCTCGCCGCCGCCGAGCGTCCAGTAGACTTCGTCCGACAGCAGCCAGAGGTCGTGCTCCCGGCAGACTTCTGCCAGTTGCTCCAGCCGCTCGCGCGAATAGACCGCACCTGTCGGATTGTTCGGCGTGTTGATCAGGATGGCGCGCGTGTTCGGCCGGATTGCCGCGCGGATCATGTCGGCACGTGGCTGGAAGCCATCCTCGGCCGGTGTCTCGACGACGGTGAAATCAGCGCCTGCGGCGCTGAACGTGTTGGGATAGGTGGCATAATAGGGCGCCACGACGATGGCGTGGTCGCCCTGGTCGAGCACGCCCTGCACGGCCGCGTAGAGTGCGGCCTGGCCGCCCGGCGTGGCGATGACCTGATCCGGCGACGTCTCGACGCCGGTGCAAGCGCTCGAGGCCGCCGCCATCGCCTTGCGCAGGCGCGGCAGGCCGGGAAGCGGGGTGTAGTGATGATTGCTGCCGCGAACCGCGGTCACACAGGCTTCGATCGTCTGCGAAGGCGTATCGAAATCATGGTCGCCGACCGACAGCATGATGATGTCTTCGCCGGCCTCCTTGCGCGTCCAGGCGGCGAAATGGACTTCCCAGCCGTCCTTGCCCGAAGGCACGATGCCGGAAATGCGCGATGATGGTCTAGGCATGCAAAACTCCCGAAATTTCGTAGCCGGCCTGTTCGAGCCGGTCGCGCAGAGCGGCGATGTGCGGAGGTCCGACTTCGCAGCAGCCGCCAACGATGCTTGCCCCAGCCTCGACCCAGCCGATCGCCTGGTCGGCATATGCATCCGGGCCAAGGTCGTGACGGGCGTGCAGCACATCGACGGTGCCGCCGTGCTTGAGCGCTTCGGTTGACGTGAAACCGTTGGCGTAGGCGCCGACCGGGCCGCCGAGGCCGATCAGTTCAGGCAAAGCCGCGGCGATTGCTTCCGGCCGGCAGCAATTGACCAGCCGCGCGGCGACTGCCAGGCCGTCGAGCGCGCTTGCCGCGGTGGCTATTGCTTCGCCGCTGCGCAGCCGCGGCTTGCCGTGGTCGGCCAGCGTCCACGACACCCATACCGGCTTGCCGCTTTCCGATGCCGCGGTGACCGCCGCGCGGGCTTCGTCCGCCGACGCCATGGTTTCACACAGGAACAGGTCGACGCCATCGGCCTGCTCGGCAACGATGCGGCGGTAAATATCGAGCGTGTCCTCGAAGGAAATGGTCAGTGCCGGTGCATAGCTGCCGAAAAGCGGCGACAGGCAACCGGCGATGGCTGCATCGCCGGCCTCGTCGCGGGCCTGCCTGGCCAATTCGATGCCGCGCTTCTGCAATGGCTTGAAGAGGTCTTGCGCACCTTCACGCGCCAGGCGTTCGGGCGTTGCCGAATAGGTGTTGATGGTGATCACGCGGGCGCCGGCGCGGATGAATTCCGCGTGCAGGTCGCGCACCAGATCCGGTTCGTCGATCAGCACCCCGGCCGACCAAAGCGGTGTCGGCTCGGATTTGCTGCGACGGACCAGTTCCTGGCCCATGCCGCCATCGGTGAGGATGATTTTCTTCATGCGCGCAGCCTTTCGTTCTTCGGATCCCACAACGGTTCATCCTTCTGCACGATCGCCTGAAAGCGGTCACCGAAGATTTCGACCTCGACTGATGTGCCTGGCTCGGCCAGATCGGCGCGCAGCATGCCGAGCGCGATCGATTTGTCGACCCGGTGGCCCCAGCCGCCGGACGTCGTCTCGCCGACGATCTTGCCGTCATGCCACAGCGTCGACACCGAAGGGGCGTCGCAGTCGCCCGGGTTCTCTATAACCAGCGTGACGAAGCGCTTCTTCACGCCTTGCTGCTTTTCGTTCTGGAGTGCAGCCTTGCCACGGAAATCGGGCTTGTCCCATTTGACGAAGCGCTCCAGCCCGCCCTGCAGGATCGAATAGTCGGTCGACAGGTCGCCCTTCCAGGTGCGGTAGCCTTTTTCAAGCCTGAGCGAATCCAACGCATACATGCCGAATGGCTTCAGCCCATGTTGCTGGCCTGCCGCGCAGACGGCGTCGAAGATGGCTGATGTGTCGTCCACCCTGGTGTGGATTTCCCAGCCGAGTTCGCCGGCGAAGGAGACGCGCACGAGTTTGGCCCAGCGACCGGCGATCTTGGTTTCCTGATGCGTCAGCCATGGCAAAGTGAGGTCGGCTTCGCAGACATCGGCGAGGATTTTCCGCGAGTTGGGGCCGGCCAGGATCTGGGTCGAGAATTCCTCGGTCCGGTCGATCAGCCTGAACGGCGCATCCTTGGGCATGCGCGACTTCAGCCATTCGAAATCGTGCCACTGCGCGACCGCCGCGGTGATCAGCGTCATCAGGTTGTCGTCGTGGCGCACCACGGACATTTCGGTGACGATGCGGCCCTTGTCGTCGGCGAAATAGACGAGACCGAGGCGGCCGGGCTTCGGCACCAGGCCGGTGACCTGCAGGCTCAGCCATTCGGCGGCACCGGGACCGTCGAGGTTGAAGCGCGAGAAGCCCGGCAGGTCCAAAATGCCGGCGGCGTCGCGCACGGCCAGGCATTCCTCGCGCACGCGATGATGCCACGGTCCGTCGCGGCGGAAGGTCAGCGTGGCTTCCTCGGAAATGTCATCGCCGTCTTGTGCGTACCAGGTGGCCCGCTCCCAGCCATTATAGGCGTCGAAGCGGCCGCCGAGCGCCTTGATGCGATCATGGATCGGCGACAGCTTGCGGTCGCGGCCTTCCGGCCAGGCATGGCGCGGGAACTGGATGGCATACTCGTTGCCGTAGATCTCCATGCCCTTGGCGACGCAATAGTCCGGCGCCGAGGCAAAGGAGGTGAAGCGGCGCGGGTCGCACGACCACATATCCCATTCGGTCTGGCCCTCTGTCACCCATTCGGCCAGCACCTTGCCGGCGCCGCCACCCTGGGCAATGCCGAAGGTGAAGACGCAGGCCTCGAAGGCATTGGGAACGCCGGGCATCGGGCCGATCAGCGGATTGCCGTCCGGCGTGTAGGGGATCGGCCCGTTGATGACCTTGGACAGGCCGGCGGTGCCAAGGATCGGCACGCGGGCGACGGCATCGGCCAGATAATGTTCCAGCCGGTCGAGGTCGTCGGGGAACAATTGAAAGGAAAAATCCTCCGGCATCGGGTCGTTGTGGGTGGCCCAATGCGCGCGGCAATTGCGCTCATAGGGGCCGAGATTCATGCCGTTCTTCTCCTGGCGCAGATAGTAGGAGGTGTCGACGTCGCGCAGCAGCGGCAGTTTCTTGCCGTGTTCCTTCGACCATGCCGCCAGCTCGGGGATCTCCTCGAACAAAATGTACTGATGGCTCATCACCATCATCGGCACGTCGCGGCCGAACATCCGGCCGACTTCGGCGGCGCGGTAGCCGGCAGCATTGACGACGATCTCGCAGCGGATCTCACCTTCCGCCGTCTCGACCACCCACTCGTCGTTCTCGCGGCGCACGCCTGTGACCGGGCAGAAGCGGATGATCTTCGCGCCCATGTCGCGCGCGCCCTTGGCCAGCGCCTGGGTGAGCTGCGCCGGATCGATGTCGCCGTCGCTCGGGTCGTAGAGCGCGCCTTTCAAATCATGCGTCTCGATGAAGGGATAGCGGCGCTGGATCTCGTCGACGCCGACGATGTCGATGTCCATACCCTGGTAGCGGCCCATGCCCTTGGCGCGCTGAAATTCCTGCATGCGCTCTTTCGTGTGGGCAAGGCGCAGCGAGCCGGTGACGTGATAGTTCATGGGATAGTCGACCGCGTCGGCCAGCCCGCGATAAAGCTCGGTCGAATAGCGCTGCATGTTCATCAGCGACCAGGACGAGGAGAAAGTCGGCACGTTGCCGGCGGCATGCCAGGTCGAGCCCGAAGTCAGCTCGTTCTTTTCCAAGAGCACGCAGTCGGTCCAGCCCGCCTGGGCGAGATGGTAGAGCGCGGAAGTGCCGACGGCACCGCCTCCGATGATCACCACGCGCGCCGTGCTCGGCAAACCCGCCATGTTCTTCTCCAAACTTGAACTCAATAGACGGGTGGTGAAACCACCCAGATGACAATTGCAGGCTCCGCGCCCGGATTGCGCCAGCGGTAAGGCTTGCCTTCAAAGCGAAAGGAGTCGCCTTCGCCAAGCCGATGCCAGACACCTCCGATCTCGATGTCGAACAGCCCGGAGGCGACGTATCCAGCTTCTTCGGTCGGCCGCTGCGCCTCGGCCTTCAGTTCCGCGCCCGGCGCGAAGACCGAACGCACCATCTCGAAGCTACCGCCGAGATCGGGCGACAGAAGCTCCTCCACCAGGCCGGATTCGCTTGTGCCAAGCGTGCGGCGCCTGCCAGCGCGCACGACCACGCCGCGCTCGCTTTCGACAGGTACGTCATGGCTGAAGAACAGGCTGATCGGCACGCCGAACAGTTCGGCGAAGGCTCGGAGGTCACCGAGCGACGGCGTCGACAGACCGCGCTCGACCTGGCTGACCCAGCCGACCGAACGGCCAAGCTTCGAGCCGATCTCGGCGAGTGTCAGCCCGCGCGCCTTGCGCAGGGCCCTGATATCGCCGGCCAGCACGCGTTCGTCAGGTACCTGCAATGTTCTAGCGGTAGTCGAAGGCAAAGCGCTCACTTTATGAAAAAATCTGGCCAAATTTCATGAGAAGTCAAGCTCATGAAAAAATCAAGTAGATTTTCACGGATGCACAAGATTTGCTTGCGCGATTTTGACGGTTCATGCAAAGGCTCCGCCGAGAGCGGCGAGTGGGGACGTCCGATCGAGACAAAGGGTAAGGGACGGCCCATGCTGGAAAATAACCCCCGAATTGCGGGCGATGCCGAGATTGTCGACGAGGCGATCCTGTCGCGCCGTTCGGTGCGCGCATTCCTGCCCGACATGGTCGACGACGAAACCATCCGCGCCATTCTGGCGGTTGCGGCGCGTGCCCCATCCGGCACCAACATGCAGCCATGGAAGGTCTATGTCACCAAGGGCGAGAGCAAGCAGCGGATATCAGACGCCATTCTCAATTCCGGCATTCGCGCCGAAAAAGCTGATTGGGACGAGTACCGGTATTATCCCACGCAGTTCTTCGAGCCGTATCTGACCCGCCGCCGCGCCAACGGTTTCGGCCTCTATGGCGCGCTCGGGATCGGTCGTCGCGAGGTCGACAAGATGCGCGCCCAGCACGACCGCAACTTCGTCTTCTTCGACGCCCCGGTCGGCATGATCTTCACCATCGACCGCCGCCTCAACCAGGGTTCATGGATCGACTACGGCATGTTCCTGCAGAACATCATGGTCGCAGCTCGGGGCAGGGGTCTGCACACCTGTCCGCAGGCGGCCTTCGCGCCCTATCACCGGCAGATCAGGCCGGTGCTCGACATTCCGGACGAAGAGATCGTCGTCTGCGGCATGGCGCTTGGTTATGAAGATACGTCAAAACCTGAAAACGCCTTCCGCACCGACCGCGTGCCGCTGGAAGAGTGGGTCACGTTCAGCGAATAAGCCAGCCAGCCTCATTCGGTATTCATCTGTGCGCCGTGGCCGCTGACATGGGCACCGTCCTGTGGCGTCAGCTTGAGGTAGGCAAGCAGCGCGCAGAGCGTGATGATGCCCTCGATGACGAACAGGATGCGGAAATCGTCGGCGACGGCTGGACCGCCGCCGGCCAGAAATGACAATACCGCCGCAGCCAGACCGACGCTGATCGCCACCGCCAGCTGCCATAATATGTAATAGAGCGCGCTGAAGCGGGCGAGCTGCTCGGGCGCGATGTCGGAATAGGCGAGATTGCCGGTCGAGGCCCATTGCGCGGAGCGGAAGACGCCGAAGACGAAGATGTAGGTCAGCACGATCCACACCGGCGTGGTCGCCTGCATCAAGGCGAAGCCGGCGACCATGGCGGCAACGATGGGCGTGTTGTAGACCAGCACGCGGCGAAAGCCGAAACGGTTGAGGAAGCGCGGCATGAAGAAGCGCATGGCCACGGAGCCGACCGCGGCGACGAAGGTCAGCGATCCCGCCTGCACCGCGCTCATGCCGAAGCCGAGCTGGAACATCAAGGGCAGCAGGAACACCACCGAGCTGAGTCCGATCGTATCCAGCCCGCCGCCGGTGAGGAACGAAATGCGGAAGGTGCGGATGCGCAACAGCTTGAGATCGAGCAGCGGATTGCGCACGCGCAGGCAGTAGAACGAGGCGATGGTCAGGATGACCAGCGCCAGCGCCAGTTCTGCGGCGATGATGCCGCCCGCGGCATCCTTGGCAGCAAGCGAATCCATGCCGAAGACGAGCAGGACCATGCCGCTGCCGACCAGCAGGAAGCCCGGAAAATCGAACGGCGTGCGCACGGGCTTGGTCATCGTCGGAAACAGCGAGGCGGCAAGAATTGCCGCCGCCAGCGCGAACGGCACGTTGATGAAGAAGATCCAGCGCCAGGAAATGTAGGTGGTCAGCGCGCCCCCGACGAGCGGACCGACCAACGGTCCGGACTGGCCAGCCAGCGAGATGTACATGTTGATCTTCAGCGTTCGGCTGCGCGGAAAGGTCGACAGGATGACGACCTGGCCGAGCGTGCCCATCAAGGCACCGCCAAAGCCTTGCAGCGCGCGGGCGCCGACCAGCATCCAGATGTTGTCGGACAGCCCGCAGAGCGCCGACGAGGCGGCGAACACCAGCAAGGCAAAGCAGTAGACGTTGCGCAGGCCGAAGCGATCGGCGGCCCAGCCGCCAAGCGGCATCGAGATGATCAGGCTGGCGACATAGACGGTAATCAAGAGGCCGAGCTGGCTGGGCGGACGGCCGAGGCTTTCGCTAATGCCCGGCAGCGCGGTCACCACGACATTCTGGTCGAGGCTGGTCATGAACACGCCGCAGGCGACCGTCAGCGGCAGCAGGAGCAAGGCTCTGGCCGGCACATCGGCGCGATCCGTGGCGCCGGCGGATAGTTCTGCGGTCATGGAGATGTTCGAACCAAACGAATGTGCCGACTCTTGAAGAAGGGATTTCATATCCCTCGGGCCGGTTGGGCGGCCACGTTTTCGCACCATGGGCGCCGGCGGCCAGATTCTCTAGCGGCAGAAGCGGCTGGCGTTGATGCCAGATGTGGGCAACGCGGCCATCCGGCCGCGCCGCCTACTGCACCTCGTAGCCGACTTCCTCGCTGGCATGGCAGAGCGCCTTCCAGAAAGAGCGTGCAAACGAGCGGAAGACATAGATGTCGAACTGGTCGGCGCTGGTGCGCTGGATCTGGGCGAAGATGTCGTGATGGGTGGTCGAACGGCCGGTGCCGACCGGAAAGGCCGGCAGCGCGAAGTCGATGGCGAAGAATTTCGCCAGCACCCATTCGGCCTTCGGCCCGGCAATGCGGATGGCGGTGCGGCCGTGCGAGAGGTCGGTCACGGTGCCAATGGCGGGGGTCACCACTTTGGCAAAGGCCGCAGCCAGGCCTTCGGCTTCATCGGCAACGGTGAACTTTCCCGGCGCGAAGCCGAACACCGATTTCACGCCGTCGCTCAAGCCGCCGCCGGCGCCATCGGGCAGGGCAAGCCCGGTGACGGTGCGGATGGCTGCTATCAGCTTCTTCTCCTCGCCGGGCCACGCGGCGAGCTGCACGATCGAGCCCGGCCTTGTCTCGGTCAGGATGATCTCGACGCCGTGCTCGAAATTGCCGTGCGAGCCGACATGGAATTCAGGCTCAAGCGGCGACAAGGGTTCGGGTGATTGGCGCTCAACCATGCATGCGGCTCCCGTCCGGATCGAAGAAGTGGTTGGAGACGATCTCGACCGGTCCGAACCGGTTGCGCAAGGGATCGGAGACATGAGCGCGCGTGCCCTGCCGTGCCTTGCCGCCCTTGACCAGCGCCAGCGCGATATGCCTGCCGAGCGCCGGTGAATAGCAGCAGGCGGTGATGTGACCGATCGAGCCGTGCGGATTGGCCTCGTCAACCTCCTCGACGATGTGCGCGCCGCCATTGAACGGCCGGTTGTCGAGGGCGATCAGGCCGACCAGTTCCAGGCGATCAGACGCGATCAGGCCTTCGCGATCCATCATCGCCGAGCCGATGAATGGCTTCTTCTTCGACAGCATCCAGTCGAGATGCAGGTCGCGCGCCGTGGTACGGCCATCGATCTCGGCGCCGGTCACATGGCCCTTTTCGATGCGCATCGTGCCCAGCGCTTCAAGCCCGTAGGTGACCAGCCCGAACGGCTTGCCTGCTTCAACAAGCGCTTCCCACACATGGGTGCCGTACCCGGCGCCGGAATAGACCTCGAACGCCATTTCACCCGAGAAGGACAGCCGGCAGATCATCGCCGGCACGCCTGCTATCTCGCCGCGCACGATGCCCATGAAGGGCAAGGCGGCATTGTCGACTGCGGTGCCGGTGACACAGGCGGCGAGGATCTGCCTGGCCTTCGGCCCGCCGATCGCGGCCCCCGCCCATTCGTCGGTCACCGAGGTGACGTGGACTTTCAGCTCCGGCCAGATCACGTCGAGGAAATATTCCAGATGCTGCATCACCTTGCCGGCATTGGCCGTGGTGGTGGTCATCAGGAAATCCTGTTCGCCGAGCCGCCAGGTGGTGCCGTCGTCGAAAGCAAGGCCGTCCTCGCGCAGCATCAGACCGTAGCGGGCCTTGCCGACGGCCAGCGTCGAAAACATGTTGGTGTAGACGCGGTCGAGGAATGCGGCGGCGTCGGGGCCCTGCACGGCAATCTTGCCCAGTGTCGAGACATCGACGATCCCTGCGCTTTCGCGCGTTGCCTTGGCCTCGCGCACATAGGCCTGCTCGACCGTCTCGCCGGCATGGCCGTAGATCATCGGGCGATACCAGAGGCCGGCGGAATACATCGTCGCGCCGTTGGCGAGATGCCAGTCATGCATCGGCGTCAGCCGTTCGGGCTTCAGGTCGCCAAAACGTTCCGCCGCCAGCGAGCCGATCGACACCGGCGCAAAGGGCGGCCGGAAGCGCGTCGTGCCGACTTCGGGGATGGGCTTGCCCAGGGCTTCGGCCATGATGGCAAGGCCGGGCACGTTGGAGCTCTTGCCCTGGTCGGTCGCCATGCCGAGCGTGGTGTAGCGTTTCAGATGCTCGACCGAGACAAAGCCTTCCCGGTGCGCCAGCCGCACGTCCTCTGCCGTCACGTCGTGCTGGAAGTCGACAAAGCTCTTGCCCTTGGCCCTGATCTCGAACACCGGTGCCGGATCAGGATCGCCGGGCACGGCTTCCACCACCGGCAATACAGAAGGCGCGCTGGGGCCACCGGCTGCGGCAAGGCCCGCGGCGCGGCCTTCGGCGATGGCTTCGGCGGTGGAGAAACTGCCGGTGAAGGCGCCGGCACCGATCCAGCTCTGTGTTGGCTTCGGCGGCAGGAAGGCCTGCCGCGCGGCATTCCATTCCGCCTTGGCGCCGGCCTGGCTGGCCAGATGGATGGTCGGCGACCAGCCGCCGGACATCAGCAGGCAATCGGCGTGGATACTGCGGGCATCACCTATGAGTGCGCCATTGGCCATATCGAAGCGTTGCAGTTTGAGGCCGGACAGCGCCTTTCCGCCTTCGGTGGCGACGACGGCATGGCCAGCGAAGATCTCGGCCTCGGCTTCCGCGGCCAGCTTGCGCATCTCCGGCGAAAGTTCCGGCCTGACATCGGCGATGGCGACGACCGCGGCACCGGCCTTCTTCAAGGCGACGGCCGCCCGATAGGCGCTGTCATTGTTGGTGAACAGCGCGATCCGCTCGCCCGGCAGCACGCCGAATTCGTTGGCATAGCGCTCGGCTGCATGCGCCAGCATCACGCCTGGCCGGTCATTGCCGGGGAATACGAGCGGCCGCTCGAACGCACCGGTGGCCAGGACCACGGATTTGGCACGGATCGCCCAATAGCGATGGCGCGGCTCGCCCTTGCCTGGCTGATCCTTGTGATCGCTGACCCGTTCCAGCGCGGCAAGCGTGTTGTTGTCGTAATAACCCCACACCGTGGTGCGCGGTAGAAGCCGGACATTGTCGCGGCCTGCGAGCTGGGCGACCGCGCGCCGCGCCCAGTCGGCGGCAGGCGCGCCATCGATGCTTTCCTCGGACCAGTTGGCCGAACCACCGAAAAGCGGCTCGAGATCGGCCAACATGACGCGCGCTCCCTGATCGGCGGCGGTCCTGGCGGCCATCAGGCCGGCCGGGCCGGAGCCGACCACCAGCACGTCGCAAAAGGCGTTCATGCGCTCGTAGCGGGCCGGGTCTTTCGCCGTTCCGGCGCTGCCGAGACCGGCTGCGCGGCGGATGAAGTGTTCGCAGAACATCCAGAAGCGCGTGCCTTTGAGCGGACCGAACACCGGTCCCATGAAGGTCTTGTAGTAGAACCCGGCCGACAGGATATTCCCGCCGAGCTGGTTGACGGCGTTGATGTCCCAGGCAAGCGAGGGAAAGCGGTTCTGGCTGATGGCAACCAGGCCGTCATGGATTTCGACCATGGTCGCCGGAATGTTGGGCTCGCGAACCTCGCCCTTCAGCACCGTCACCAGCGCGTTGGGCTCCTCGACGCCGGCAGTCAGCAGGCCGCGCGGGCGGTGGTATTTGAACGAACGTCCGTAAAGCGTGACGCCCTTGGCCAGCAGCGCCGACGCCAGCGTGTCGCCGGCATGGCCGGTGTAGGCCGTGCCGTCGAAGGTGAAGCGGATGGTTTTCAGCCGGTCGATGCGGCCGCCGGTATCGGCGCGGCGCGGGCTCATGCCTTGTCCTCCGCCTTGCGGCGCGCGGCGGAGCCATGATCGCCGCGCCCTTGATGATCACCGCGCACGAAGGCAACGCTGGAAATCTCATGCGTCAGCGTGTTGCGCACGACGCGCAGATGCGCGCGGCAGCCGCCGGAATGCTGCCAAATCTCGTTGTGATCCCCGGCCGGGTTCAGCCTGTCATAGACATAGGCATTCCACGCCTCGAAATTCTGAGAGGCAGGATCGGGACGCTCGCGGTTGCCGTCACCCTGATAGGTGAACTCGATGACGTCGCGCGGACCGCAATAGGGGCAAGTGATCAACATTGAACTCTACCTAATGCCTAATGCAGCCGGGGGTTTGCACCCTGGCCCTTGTCGTCGATCACCAGGCCGCGGTGGAAGCGGTCGAGGGTGAAGGGGGCGTTGAGATCGTGCGGCTGGTCCTTGGCGATGGTCCAGGCGAAGCACCAGCCGGAAGCCGGCGTCGCCTTGAAGCCGCCATAGCACCAGCCGCAGTTGAGATACATGCCGGGCAGGGGGCCGGTGGTGATGATCGGCGAGCCGTCCATCGACATGTCGCAGACGCCGCCCCAGGAGCGCAGCATGCGCACGCGCGCAAGGCCCGGAAACAGCGCCAGCATTTCGCTCATCACCTCGTCGACGACAGGCAGATTGCCGCGCTGGGCGTAGCTGTTGTAGCCGTCGATGTCGCCGCCATAGATGAGGCCGCCCTTGTCCGACTGCGACATGTAGAAATGGCCCATGCCGAAGGTGACGACGGTGTCGATGAAGGGTTTCAGCGATTCCGTCACGAAGGCCTGCAGCACATGGCTCTCGATCGGCATCGTCTCGATGCCGGCCATCTGCATGACCCGTCCGGTGCTGCCGGCGACCGCCACGGCCACCTTCCTGGCGCGGATGTCGCCGCGCGAAGTGGTGACGCCTGATATGCGGTCGCCATCGCGCAGAAAGCCGGTGACCTCGCAATTCTCGATGATGTCGACGCCGCGCCGGTCGGCGCCGCGCGCGTAGCCCCAGGCCACCGCATCGTGGCGGGCGGTGCCGGCGCGGCGCTGCATCAAGCCGCCGACCACCGGGAAGCGCGCGCTGTCGGAGACATCGAGCGCCGGGATCAGACGTTTGATCTCAGCCTTCGTCATCAGTTCGGCGTCGACGCCGAGATGGCGCATGGCGTTGCCGCGCCTTGCATAGTCGTCGAACTGGGCCGGCGTGTGCGCCAGGTTCAGGCAGCCGCGCTGCGAGAACATGACGTTGTAGTTGAGCTCATGCGAGAGGTTCTCCCACAGCTTCATCGAGTGTTCGTAGAAGCGGGTGTTGGCCGGCAGCAGGTAGTTCGAGCGCACCGCCGTGGTGTTGCGGCCGACATTGCCGGAACCGAGCCAGCCCTTTTCCACAACGGCAACATTGGTGATGCCGTGTTCCTTGGCAAGATAATAGGCGGTCGCCAGCCCATGACCGCCGCCACCGATGATGACGACGTCATAGGACGCCTTCGGGTCAGGCTTGCGCCATGCCGGCTTCCAATCCTTGTTTCCCTTGAGCGCGTTCGCGAGCAGCGAAAAGGCCGAGTACTCTGCCATTGATGTCATCCGGTTCGGGCGATGCGGCAGACTATAGAGCAGGCCGCACCCGCAAAGCCAATATTGCGCCATCGCCTTTCGACTGGCCGACGCTTGAAATGGATCGATGGGGGTGAGTGATCGGTTGGCGCCAATGATCGGATGGGCTCGCGATACGACGGCTTGCCCCAGGATAGGGCCGTCTTTATCAAGGACAGGCTTTTTCAAATTGCCTTTGCCGCCGATGAGTCGCCAACAAATCATGCTTTTCCGATTGCTTCGTCTCATTTTGATCCTCACGCTTGTCGTTTCGGCGCCGATGTCGTTCGACGCGGCTGCACAAGGGCTTGGCCAGGCGCCAGCCGGGCTGGTCGCCGACCAGCAGAAGATCCTGCAGGACCTGACGACCAAGACCGACAATCTGGAAAAGAAGATCCAACAGGACGCCGATGAGGATAGCAGCCTCGTCGATATCCGCTTGCAGCTCGAGGAGTTGTCTCGGCAATCGCTGAACAGCGCACTGGCTTTCCGCACGCGTCTTGGCGAGATCAACAGCCGGCTTGAACAGATCGGGCCAGCGCCCGCCGCCGGCCAGCCGCCGGAGCCCGACATCGTCAGCGGCGAGCGCCAGGCGCTGGTGTCGGAAAAGGCGGAGATAAACGCCGTCATCTCGCAGGCCCAGTCCTTGTCGATCCGCATCAGCGGGCTGATCGACAAGATCGGCAACATGCGCAGCGAGTTGTTCCGCAACCTTTTGACCAAACGCTACGTGCTGTCGGATGCGCTGAGCCCGCAGGTTTTCTCCGACGCCCAGGACGAATACACCAATCTGTACAAGGCGGTGTCTTCCTGGCTGAGCTTCGCTTTCAAGTTCAAGTTCCAGGCCATCCTCGCAGCGACCTTCGTGGCGCTCGGGCTGGCGCTGGTGCTGCTGGTCGGCGGCAGGCGGCTGTTCGGGAGGGTGTTCGAAGCCGATCCCTCCAATGAGGACCCGTCCTATCTCAGCCGCTTATCGGTGGCTTTCTGGTCAACCTTGCTGCCAACGCTGGCGGTTGCCGCCTTTCTGGGATCGACGATTTTCTTCTTCAATTATTACAATGTGTTGCGTGGTGATATTGGCCTGTTCCTCAATGCATTGGCGACCGCCATCGGCGTGGTGTTCTGCGTCAACCGGCTGACCAATGCGGCGCTGGAGCCGCGGCTGCCGAACTGGCGCCTTATCCCGGTCGAAACGGGGCCGGCGCGCTGGCTGGTGCGCCTGACCACCGCCATGGCCGTGGTCATCAGCGTCAACACCTTCCTGTCGGTGATCAACGACAAAATGGGCTCGCCGCTGTCATTGACCATTGCCCGCAGTTTCGGCGCAACCATCATCGTCGGCGTCATCCTGATCCTGATGGCGATGCTGAGGCCATTCAAGGCGCGTGATGGAAGTTGGCGGCCGTGGCCGGCATGGCTGCGCTATACGGCGCTTGCACTCGGTCTTTTCACCATCGTCGCGGCGCTGCTTGGTTACATCGGCCTCGCTCTGTTCGTTTCGCTGCAGGTCGTCGTTACCGGCACCGCGCTGATCACCGCCTATATCGGTTTCCTGTCGGCACAGGCGATCGGCGAGGAGGGTGCTTTCGCCAACACGACCGTCGGGCGCTGGCTGTCGGCCAAATCCAGCTACGAGGATACGGCCCTCGACCAGCTAGGCCTTGTCGTCAGTGTTGCCATCAATGTGATGATCGTGCTGGTGTTCCTGCCGCTGATCCTGCTGATGTGGGGTTTCCAACTGGGCGATATCCAGGCTTGGGCCTACAAGCTCGCAACTGGGATCAACATCGGGTCGGTGACCATTTCGGTGACCGGCATCCTCTCCGGCATCGTCGTCTTCATCATAGGCTATTTCCTGACGCGCTGGTTCCAGGGCTGGCTCGACGGTTCGGTGATGGCGCGTGGCAAGGTCGATACCGGCGTGCGCAACTCGATCAGGCTGGCGGTCGGCTATGCCGGCGTCGCGCTCGCGGCACTGGTCGGCATCTCGGCGGCGGGCATCGACCTGTCCAGCCTGGCGCTGGTCGCCGGCGCTCTTTCCCTCGGTATCGGCTTTGGCCTGCAGAACGTGGTGTCCAATTTCGTTTCCGGCCTGATCCTGTTGGCCGAGCGGCCATTCAAGGTGGGCGACTGGATCGTTGCCGGCGATGTCAGCGGCACAGTCAAGAAGATCAGCGTGCGCGCCACCGAGATCGAGACCTTCCAGCGGCAATCGGTGATCCTGCCCAATTCGAACCTGATCAACAACGCCGTCGGCAACTGGACGCACCGCAACAAGCTCGGCCGCATCGACATCAAGGTCGGCGTCGCTTACGGCAGCGACGTCAAGCAGGTTCATGCCGTCCTGCTGGAGATCGCCCGCAGCCACCCGATGGTGCTGAAGAACCCCGAACCCTTCGTGCTGTTTTCCAATTTCGGCCCTGCCGCCCTGGAATTCGAGATCCGCGTGTTCCTGGCCGATGTGATGAATGGCAACATCGCGCAGAACGACATCCGTTTTGCCGTCCTCGAAAAATTCAGCAGCGAACACATCGAGATGCCCTCGACGCCGCGCGCCGTGGTCGAGGCCCATAAGCCCAAGGCGTGGCCGACAGACGACGACAAGATCGAGGCCGACTTCGCCGAACAGGAGCAGATAAAGGCCGAAGCCGAGGCGGAGAAGAAGCGGCTGGTCAAGTCCCGCAAAACCAAGAAGCCAGATCCGGACTAAGCTGGGACTCCGTCGACCTTGATCCTGCCGGAACCGATTGCGGCATGAATGCGGCATTCAGTTGCGGTTCAGCTTCCATCTCCTATAAGCTCCCATGCAAAGGCGAAATTGCCTTGCGAAATGCAACAGAGGCGGTGGGAACACCGATATTGCACCATGTGGAAGTCTCTCGTCGCTGCCGTCGCCCTGGTCGCCGCCATCGGCTCGGTCCATGCCGCAAGCGCGGTCAACAAGGACGCCGAGACCCGCACGCTGGTCGTGACCGAGGGCGGCAGCAAGACCGACCTCGCGCTGGCTGGTGGCGAAACGGTTGAGTTCTGCCCGAATGGCTGTTTCGTCACCTTGCCGAACGGCGACCTCGAAGCTCTGACCGGTTCGGAAACCATCGAAATCTCGGGCGGCGTCGCCCGAATCAAGTAATTCCGGTTGGCATATCTTGAGAGGCCGGGCGTTTGCTCGGCCTTTTATCGTTTCCGGTAGCAGTCGCTTAACAATGACGCCGGAAATACCGTCACGGCAGCCGTCTGCAACCGGGCGTTTTAACGTTCGCTACGCCATCGCCCGCTATACCAGCCTCAAGACGCCGGAAAGCGGCGCGCAACTCTACGCGGGCAGGGCAGGACGGACATGGATGCGCGGTCGGACAGGAACGCAATACCGCTTGCGGTCGATCTCGACGGCACGCTGATCGCGACCGACCTGTTGTGGGAAGGGCTGTTCATCCTTCTCAAGATGAACCCGCTCTATATCTTCCTGGTACCTTTCTGGATCGCCGGCGGGCCGGCGCGGCTGAAGCAAGCAATCGCGCAACGCATCGACATCGATCCGGCATCGCTGCCCTATCGCGAGGTGTTGCTTTGCCGCCTCCGGACCGAACACGCCGAGGGCCGCAAGATCGTGCTGGCGACCGGTACGCCGCGCAAGTTCGCCGACGCCATCGCGGCCCATCTCGGCATTTTCGACCAGGTGCTGGCCACCGATGGTCTCGCCAATCTCACCTCGGGCAGGAAGCGCGCTTCGCTGATCGCAGCCTATGGCGATGGCGGTTTCGACTATGCCGGCAACAGCCGTCACGATCTCCAGGTCTTCGATGCAGCGCGCAACGCGATCGTCGTCGCGCCCGACCGCCATGCCGCGCGCTGGCAGGCAGCGCATGGCGCCGAGACGATGCCGGCGCCGAAGCCGACTTTGCGGACCATCGTCAAGATGCTGCGTGTCCATCAGTGGCTGAAGAATTCGCTGATCGCAGTGCCGATGGTGCTCTCGCATGAATATTTCAACACCGACATGATCTGGCAATGCCTGCTGGCATTCGTCTCGTTCAGTGCGGTGGCATCGGCCATCTATATCCTCAACGATTTCTTCGACCTCGCGCTCGATCGCAAACACCTCACCAAGCGCAACAGGCCGTTCGCCAGCGGTGCGCTGTCGATCCCGTTCGGACTTGGCGCAATCGCGGTGCTTCTGGCGATCGGCATCGGCACCGGGCTGTTCCTGTCGCCCGAATTCATGGCTGTGCTCGGCGGCTATATGGTCGTCACGACGGCCTATTCGCTGTCGTTCAAGCGCATGCTGCTGGTCGATGTGCTGACACTCGCCGGCCTCTACACGATCCGCGTCCTGGCCGGTGCGGCGGCGACCGGCGTCGACGTCTCGTTCTGGCTGCTGGCCTTCTCTATCTTCTTCTTCCTGTCGCTGGCGCTGGTGAAGCGCTTCGTCGAACTGCGCACCACCGCCATTCCGCCTGGCGAGCGCATTGCCGGCCGCGGCTATCGCACCGAAGACCAGGAGATCGTCGCCCAGGCCGGAATGGCCTCGGCCTTCTCCTCGGCGCTGGTGCTGGCGCTCTACATGGACAGTGTCGCGGTGCGCGAGCTTTATCCGCATCCGTGGCTGATCTGGCCGCTGGCACCGATCGTGCTTTATCTCACCATGCGCGTCTGGATCCTGGCGCGCCGCAACGAGATGCATGACGATCCGGTCGTCTTCATCATCCGCGACTGGCGCAGCCAGATCGTTGTGCTGATCGGTGCAGTGATGCTGGTCATCGGGGGCTGGTAGGCATGGCCACTGAGCGGTTCCCGAGCTTTGGCCTTGCTACGCCGCCGGCGCCGCGCGCCATCGGTGCCGACGAGGCTATCTCGCTGCTGAAGGGCGGTCAGGCCAAGCCAGCGTCACTGCTTGCCTATGGCAATGGCCGCTCCTACGGCGATTCCTGCCAGAACGCGGCCGGCGCGGTCGTCGACATGCGCTCGCTGAACCGGATTCGTGCCTTCAACGCCGAAACCGGTGTTCTCGAGGCGGATGCCGGCGTGCTGTTGTCCGACATCATCGCCCACGCTGCCCCACACGGCTTCTTCCCGGCGGTTGTGCCCGGCACCCAATTCGTCACGCTGGGTGGCGCCATCGCAAACGACGTGCATGGCAAGAACCATCATCGGCGCGGGACATTCGGCTGCCATGTCGAGAGCTTCACGCTGCTCAGGTCCGACGGAAAGACCCACCGCTGCTCGGCATCGGACAATGCGCGGCTGTTTGCGGCAACGATCGGCGGCATGGGGCTGACCGGCCTCATCCTGTCGGCCTCGATCCGGCTGATGCGGGTGCATTCGCTCGACATCGTCGAAAAGGCGACCCCGTTTCGCGATCTCTGCGAATTCTTCGGCCTGGCCGAGGCGGCCGATCAGGCCAATGAATATGCGGTCGCCTGGATCGACCAATTGGCCGGCGGCCGCAACAGCGGTCGCGGCCTGCTGTTGTCGGGCAATCACGCCGAGCACGGCTCGCATGCCGCCTCGCGCGTCGGCGGCAATTTCTCGGTGCCGGTCCAGCCGCCGTTCAATGTGCTCAACCGGCCGTTCCTGACCGCCTTCAGCGCTGCCTACAGGTGGAGGAAGAGCCGGGCAACCGTGCCGCGCCAGGCCGGATATCAGGGCTTCTTCTTCCCGCTCGACGGCGTGCGCGACTGGAACCGGCTTTATGGGCCGAAAGGGCTTTTCCAGCACCAGAGCGTGGTGCCGGAAGAGACGGCGCGCGAGGCCGTGCCGGCATTGCTGGCGGCTGCAAGGCAAGCCGGGCAGGGCTCGTTCCTCACGGTGCTGAAACGCTTTGGCTCCATCCGCTCGCCGGCGCTGCTGTCGTTTCCGCGTTCCGGCTACACGCTGACACTGGATTTCCCCAACAGGGGTGCCGCGACACTGACATTGCTGCGGGAACTCGACCGCATCACGGTCGAGGCCGGCGGCGCGGTCAATCCATATAAGGACGCCCGCATGGCCGCCGAGATATTCGCCTCGTCCTTTCCCGAATGGCAGCGGCTGGAAGCGCTCCGCGACCACGCCTTCATGTCTGACTTCTGGGCGCGCACCGCGAAGAGGTTAGATGCGCGACGAGGCTCGGTCGAGGCGGCCGAATAGATAAAACTCGAATAACTACTGGTTAATTGATGCTTAATAACGCGATTTACTCAAAATATCGTTGGGACTTCACCAAATGTTTGCGGGTTTGTAGTAGGAAGCGCGAAGGGGTGGCTTGGAACACATGAAATACATCGTCTTCATTCTCTTTACAGTCATGACTAATGCCGCCGCGCAGCTGATGCTGAAGCAAGGCATGATGTCGCTCGGGCCGATCTCGTTCGAGGGCGTCAATCCGCTCGTCAAGTTGCTGCAGATCGTTTTCAGCCCCTGGGTGTTCCTTGGCCTGTGTACCTTCGTCATCTCGATGGCATCGCATCTCTATGTGCTGTCCAAGGTCGAGCTCTCCTTCGCCTATCCGTTCCTCAGCCTCGCCTATGTTGCCGTCGCCATCTTCGCTTATTTCGTCTTCCGCGAGGACCTCAATGGCTGGCGCATCGCCGGCATCGCCTTCATCTGCGTCGGCACGGTGCTGATCGCCCAAAGTGGCCGAGATTTGGGTGGTCGAGGGCATGAGGACCAGACCGCTTCCATCACGCCCGACAAGATTCACGCAAACGAGATCGTTCGATGAGACATGTGATTTTCGGCGGCGACGGTTTCGTCGGCCGCCATCTCGCCCCGAAACTTGTGGCCGATGGTGAAGAGGTCGTCGTCGCCGATATCGTCAAGAGCGACCTGCCGCATTACCGCACTGTCCGCTTTATCCAGTGCGACGTCACTGATCCGGCATCGGTCGCGGCGGTTGGGCTGAAGGCCGACGACATGGTCTATAATCTGTCGGCCAAGATGCTGTCGCCGATCCAGGTGCGCGCCAAGCGGCACGATTTCTTTTTCCCGGTGAATTTCCACGGCACCGAGCACATCATGCAGGCCATGGACGGAGCCGGTGCGTCAAAACTCGTCCACTACACGACCGACATGATCTACGGCCACACGGTCACGCAGCCGATGACCGAGGAGCACCCGGTGGCGCCGCTGGGCGAATATGGCTGGTCGAAGCAAAAGACAGAGGAGTTGGCGGCCGAATGGCGCAAGCGCGGCATGTCGATCTCGCTGTTTCGCCCGCGCCTGATCATCGGCCCCGGCCGGCTCGGCATTCTGGAGAAACTGTTCAAGCTGATCGAGTGGAACCTTCCCGTGCCGATGATCGGTTCGGGCAGGAATCCTTATCAGTTCATCTCGGTGTTCGACTGCGCCGAGGCCGCGCGCGCGGCCTGGAAGGCCGGTGTGCCTAATGAGGCCTATAATCTGGGTTCGCTCAACCCGCCGCCGGTCAAGAAATTGCTCGGCGATTTGATCCGGCATGCCGGCTCGAAATCGATCCTGATCCCGACACCGGGCTGGGCGGTCAAGCGCACGCTGGACCTGCTCGACCTCTTGAACATGCCGATCATGGACCCGGAACAGTATCTGATCGCCGACGAGGACTGCGTGCTCGACGTGTCCAAGGCCGGGCGTCAGCTCGGCTGGGTGCCGCAATATCGCGACGAGGACATGCTGATCGCCGCCTACAGCGAGTACCGCGCCAAGAAAGCCGGTCACGCCGTCGCCACCAAACATGTGCCCGCCGAATAGCGGCTCGCAAAACAGCTTTCGTTGCGCTCGATCCTGGTCGTGCGTGCAGACAGGAGATTGAAATGACCGTCATGGCCAAGCCCGAACAGACCAATTTGCGCACCATGGTCAGCGCGCCGTCGCTGTCGCCCGCCACCATCGCCAAGCCCGATTTGATCAGCGTCGAGCAGGCCAAGGCGATGGACGTTGCCCGCATGACCGACCTGTTCAAGGCGCATCTCAACCCCGGCCAGCTGCACTTCATGAAGCTGCTCGGCTTCCACAAGATCAAGATCGAGCGTGCCGAAGGCATGTTCTACATCGACCAGAACGGCCGCAAGATCCTCGACTTCTTCGGCGGCTTCGGTTCACTGGCCTTCGGCCACAATCATCCGCGCATTCTGGAAGCACGCAAGAAATTCCAGGAGGAGAAGCGCCAGGAAATCGCCATCGCCTTCATGTCGCAATATGCGGCAGCGCTTGCGCACAACATCGCCAAATGCTCGCCCGGCGATCTCGACATGGTATTTTTGGGCTCGTCCGGTTCGGAAGCGATGGAAGCGGCGGTGAAGCTCGCCGAGCGCGCGGCCGGTCCGAAGCGGCCGAAGATCGTCTATGCCGAGAATTCCTTCCACGGCAAGACCAAAGGCGTGCTGGGCATCACCGACGGGCAGCTTTACCGCGCGGACTTCAAGGTGGCCGAAAACACGGTCCGCATCCCGTTTGCCGACATCGAGGCGGTCGAGCGCCTGTTCCGCTCCGATCCGGAGGTCGGGGTCATCGTGCTTGAAACCATCCAGGGCGGTGGCGGCATCATTCAGGCGCCGGCCGAATATTGGCAGAAGCTGCGCGCACTGTGCGACCAGTATGGCGTGTTGTGGGTCGCCGACGAAGTGCAGTGCGGCTATGGCCGGTCAGGCCGCTTCTATGCTTTCGAGCATTACGGCGTCATTCCCGATGTGACGGCGCTGGCCAAATCGCTTGGCGCCGGCAAGGCCGCGGTCGGCGCGATGATCGCGCGGCGCGAGGTTTATATGAAGGCCTATGGCACGCCGAAAACGGCGATGATCCATGCCATGGCGACCTTCGGCGGCATGGGCGAGGCCTGCGTCACCTCGATCGAGGGGCTCAACGTGCTCTACGACGAGGGGCTGATCGACAATGCCGCCGTCACCGGCGACTATTTGCTGCAGCGCCTGCAGGCGCTCAGGGAAAAGTACCCGAAGATCATCAAGGAGGTGCGCGGCAAGGGTTTTATGATCGGCCTGGAGTTCCACGACTTCTCGCAGACCTTGCCGATGGTGCTGCGGCCGATCGTCAGCGTGCTCGACGACAAGCTGAAGGGTTCGCTGTCGGGCTTCATCGGGGCGCTGCTGCTGCGCGACTACGATGTGTTAGTCGCCTTCACCGAATACAACCGCAACGTCATCCGGCTCGAGCCGCCGCTGATCTGCCAGCGCGAGCATGTCGACCGCTTCGTCGATGCCTTCGACAGCCTGCTGTCGCGCGGCATCGTGGGAATCGTGAAGGATTTCGTCAAAAGCCAGGTCCGTTAAGCGCTCGCTGGATACAACGATGCTGACCAAGTCGCCCGCTCCACAAAACCCAGTCGACCGGCTCACCGAGCCCGTTCTGACGTGGGGCGAGGGGACTTATGCGCGGCTGGCAGCACCGATCGGCGCGGCGGCTTTCGCGCTTTACATTCTTTTTACAGCGTTCACCGCCTGGGTGATGCCCGACGCCAACTGGGACATGCTGCCCTATCTCGCTATAGCGGAGGAAGGCACCTATCCCGATGCACAGGCGCTGCACGATTATGCGTATAGCACTGTCAAAGCGGGCGTTTCCGCGGGCGATTACAAGGCGCTGACCGACGATGGCGGCGGCTTCCGCAGCCACATGACCGAAAATGCCGCCGACTTCCATTCGCTACTCGGCATGTACCGGATCAAGTTCCTCTACGCCGAGATCCTGTCGACGATGAGCGCGGTGATGTCGCCCGTCGAGGCGATGCGCCTGGTGTCAGTGTTCTCCGTGCTGCTATTCGGCGTGATCGCGCTGCTGTGGCTGCGCTCGGAAAAGGCATTGGCTTTGGCGCCAGCGGTCGGCGCGGTGCTGATCATGGCCGATTTCGGCGATGCGGCGCGCGCCTCGACGCCGGATCTGCTCACGTCGGCGCTGTTGCTGGGCGGGCTTTATGCCTATGTCCGCGGCTACGAGGCGGCAACGGCGCTCCTGCTTTTCCTCGCCTTCATGGTGCGCCCGGACAATATTGTTTTCCTTGCTGTTTTTGCTGTGCTGCTGGTTGCGTTCCGGCAGAAGGCGTGGGGCGCGCTGGCCGGCTTCGCCGCTTCCTTCGTCGCCTATTTCGCCATTTCGCACTGGGCTCATCATCCAGGCTGGTGGCCGCATTTGTGGTTCTCCAGCATTGAGCAGCATTACAATATGGACGGGTTCGAACCGCCATTCTCGGTCACCGCCTATCTCAGGGCATTTGCCGCCTCGCTGCTGCGCGCCGTCAGCCTGAACAGCTGGGTCGGCGTGTCGGTGCTGGCACTGGCCGGCTGGTTTGCCGCCGCCCGCGCCGGCTTCCGCCTCGACCGCCGCGCCGGCATCCTGTTTGCGGCACTGGTGCTCGGCGCGCTGGCGAAGTTCACCGTCTTTCCGATCCACGACACGCGCATCTATTTCCCGCATCTGATCCCGCCATTCCTGCTGCTGGCGACGCCGTTCATGGCGCTGTGGGCAGCCGCGGCTCGTGGCCAGAATCGCGCGCCCTTGCCAATCATTCCTGGAGACAAGCCATGAGTTCGCTATCCAGCCTGGCGCGCGTTGCCCTGTCGCTTGGTCTTCCCAAGGGCGTTCTCGATCGCGGGCCGTCGCTGCGCGGCACGAAGTTCCTGGCCAGGGCGGCGCTGAAGGCGCGATTTGGTGGGGCAGGGCGACCGTTCCAGATGGTCAATGTCGGTGCCTGCGACGGTGCGCTGTTCGACGATGTGACGCCGTGGCTGCACCGCATAGCTGGCGCACGCGCGATGCTGGTCGAGCCGATCCCGTACAATCAGAAACGACTGCGCGCCAATTACCCCGACACCAGCCGGTTCATCATCGAGCCGGTGGCGGTGACGAAGACAAAGGGCACGATCACCGTCCACACTTTCGATGCCGCCGCGCTCGAGGCCGGCGCGCTGCCGATCGAGTTCATCGGCTGCTCGTCGGTCACCGACACCAATCTGATGTCGGGCAAGAATGCCTGGGGCGAGGCCGACACCAACTTCAACAAGTTCGCGCCGCATCTCAGGGACATCGAGGTGCCATCCGAGACCTTGCAGACGCTGCTCGACCGCAATGGCATCACCCATATCGACGCCTTTCTCGTCGATTGCGAGGGCGCCGATTGGATCGTCTTCGAACAGCTTGACCTCAAGCGCTACCGTCCCGGCATGATCAAGGTCGAGGTCGGCGCGCTGCCCGCGGCCGAGATCGGCCAGGTGGTGGTCAAGCTGAAGACAGCAGGTTATCAGGTCGGCTTCCAGGCCGAAGACGTCTGGGCGTTTGCTTGAGTTAGCGTCCACCTCGAAAAGCGAACCGTCCAAGGCGCCCGACAGGAAGCATTCTGCCGTCTGGTCGCTCGGCTTTTTGCCAATGTCGCAAACAGGCTTCAATCGTGCTGCTGCTCCGCCTTATAGTCCGCGCGCTTTATCACTTTGGAGTCGCGGGCAATGGCAGAGTTTCCGAAAAAGGCGAAGGTCGTCATCGTCGGCCTGGGCGGTATCGTCGGCGCATCGATCGCCCATCACCTGATCGAACGCGGCTGGGATGACATTGTCGGCATCGACAAATCGGGCATCCCGACCGACATCGGCTCGACGGCGCACGCCTCCGACTTCTGCTACACGACCAGCCACGATTTCCTGTCGTGCTGGACGACGCTCTACTCCATCGATTTCTACGAGAAGATGGGCCACTACGCCCGCATCGGCGGCCTTGAGGTCGCGCGCGTCGGCGATGACAGCCGCATGGAAGAGATCAAGCGCAAGATCGCCTCCGCAAAGGCGTTTGGCACGCGCGCCCGTCTGATCGAACCGGCCGAGATCAAGGAGAAATTTCCACTCATCGAAGAAGCGATTGTCCAGGGTGGCCTTTGGGATCCCGATGCCGGTCTGGTCATCCCGCGCTCGCAGACGGTCGCCGGCAAGCTGGTCGATCAGGCGGAAGCGTCCGGCAAGCTCAAATCCTTCGCCAACACGTCGGCTCGGTCGCTTGTCGTCAAGGACGGCCGCATATCAGGCGTGGTGACGGACCGCGGCACCATTGAGGCCGACTATGTCATCGTCTGCGCCGGGATCTGGGGCCGGCTGATCGCGGAAATGGTCGGCGAGGACCTGCCGGTCATGCCGATCGACCATCCGCTGACCTTCTTCGGCCCCTACAACGAGTTCGCCGGCACGGGCAAGGAGATCGGCTGGCCGCTGCTGCGCGACCAGGGCAACTCGGCCTATATGCGCGACACCGGCGATCCAAAGACCGCCGAGGGCGGGCAGATCGAGTGGGGTTACTACGAAGAGACCAATCCGCGCCTTTGCCATCCGCGCGACCTGCTGGAGAAGGACCAGGCGCGGCTTTCGCCCTCACAGCGCGACCTCGACATGGAGCAGATCCTGGCACCGCTCGAACGCGCCATGGAACTGACGCCGATCCTCGGCGAACTCGGCTATAACGAGAGCCATTCCTTCAACGGGCTTCTCCAGGTGACGGCTGATGGCGGCCCGTCCATGGGCGAAAGCCAGAAGGTGCGGGGCCTTTGGTATGCCGTCGCCATCTGGGTCAAGGACGGTCCCGGCATGGGCAAGCTGATCGCCGACTGGATGACCGACGGCCGCACCGCGATCGATCACCATGCCATCGACTATGCACGGTTCTATCCGCACCAGACCAAGGAGCAATTCATCTGGGATCGCTGCACCGAGACCGCGATGAAGGTCTACAATCCGGCGGTGCATCCGCGCGAGCCGTTCTCCAAGGCCCGCAATATCAGGCGCTCGCCGTTCTGGGAGCGCGAGAAGGAACTTGGCGGTTATTTCATGGAGCTCGGCGGCTGGGAGCGCGCCCACGGCTATGCCGCCAACGAGCATCTCCTGGAAAAATACGGCAACCGCGTGCCGGTGCGCGAGAACGAGTGGGACAACCGCCATTTCTGGCGCGTCTCCAATGCCGAGCATCTCGCCATGAGCGAGGATTGCGGCATCGTCAACCTGTCGCATTTCGCCATGTACGACATCGAAGGTCCCGACCATGTCGCGCTGCTGGAATGGCTGTGCGCGGCCAAGATCGGCGGCGACAACAACATCGGCAAGGGCATCTACACCCACTTCCTCGACGAGGAAGGCATGGTGCGCGCCGACTTTACCGTCATCCGCATGGCCGACCGCTGTCGTTTGATCGACGGCGCGGACGCCGGTCCGCGCGACTTCCAGTACATGCGCCGCACAGCACAGGACAAAGGTTTCGACGTCACTATCACCGACGTGACCGAGAAATACGTCACTATCGGCATCTGGGGGCCGAACGCCCGGGCGACCTTGCAGAAGGTGGTCGAAAATCCGGACGGGCTCTCTGTTGAGAACTTCCCATTCGCGGCAATCAAGCCGGTCCGGATCGGCGGCAAGGATGTCACCGCTTTCCGCATCTCCTATGTCGGCGAGCAGGGCTGGGAGCTGCACATGCGCTACGAGGACGGCCTGGCCGTCTGGGACGCCTTGCGCTCGACCGGCGTGATGCCCTTCGGCGTTGAGACCTATGCCAACACGCGCCGCATGGAAAAGAGCCTGCGGCTGCAGAACGCCGACCTTTTGACCGAGTACAATCTGCTCGAAGCCGATCTTGCGCGTCCGAAGGTCAAGGAGAACGATTTCTGCGGCAAGGCCAAGCATGTCGAATATCGCGCCCGCGAGCACCAGCCGGCCATGCTGTGCACGCTGGTGATGACCGAGAATGTCGATGCGAAGGGCGTGGCCCGCTATCCGGTCGGCACGATGCCGGTGATGGACCCGAAGACCGGCGAAACGCTGGTCGACGAACTCGGCCGCCGGTCCTTCACCACCTCGATGGCGTACGGGCCGACCGTCGGCAAGAATATCGGTCTTGCCTATTTGCCGTGGGCGTACGCCCAGGAAGGCCGCAAGCTCACGATCGAGTATTTCGGCGAGACCTATCAAGTCGAAGTCGCCGCCGTCGGCTACAAGCCGCTCTACGATCCGGAGAATTTGAAGCCGCGCAGCTGATTGCTGGCAGGCGCAAGGGCATAAAGGCAAAAGCCTGGCCATCGGCCGGGCTTTTCTCTTTTTAAGCCGGCGGTTTTCGCTTACCCTTGCGGAATGTCTGCTTTTGCCTGTGCTAGACATATGCTTTCGGGCTGTGCCGCGTTCGCGCTGACGCTTTGGTTGGCGCCGGCGTCCCTTGCTGACGAGCCCGTCGATGTCGAGCTGGTGCTGGCCGTCGATGTCTCGCTGTCGATGTCACCGGACGAACTCGAGATCCAGCGTCATGGCTACGCAGCGGCGCTGACGCACGACAATGTGCTGCAAGCCATTGCCGATGGGGCTTATGGCAAGATCGCCGTTACCTATGTCGAATGGGCCGGCACCACCTGGCAGCGCGTCATCGTGCCGTGGACGGTGATCGCCAGCCGCACCGACGCCGAGCGCGTGGTCGCGCAGTTGTCGGCGCAGCCGCCCAATAGCGCGCGGCGCACCTCGATCTCCGGAGCGCTGGAGTTCGGCAACGACCTGTTCGCCGAAAGCGGCTACCGGGGCACGAAGCGGGTCATCGACATTTCGGGCGACGGCCCCAACAACCAGGGTGCGCCGGTCAATCTGACCCGCGACGGGCTGATCAAGCAAGGCATCGTCATCAATGGCCTGCCGCTGATGACGCGAGGCGGTTTTTCCGGCGCCTACGACGTCAGCAATCTCGATCGCTACTACAGCGACTGCGTCATTGGTGGTCCCGGAGCCTTCATGATCCCGGTCAATGACTGGACGCAGTTTCCCGAAGCCATTCGCCGCAAGCTGGTGCTGGAACTCGCCGGTCCGGCCTCGCCGCAATGGGCGGCGGAAGAAGCCGCGCATCCGCCGGTGATATTGGCGCAGGAGAGGTCCACCACCGACTGTCTGGTCGGTGAGAAAATGTGGCGAAACCGCAGTTGGATGTTCGACAGCCGCTAAAGCTCTTCTCCGTTGAGCGTGATCTTTGGCCGAACCGGGTCCCATTCTTGCCCCGCTGCCTACCTGTTCGGGCTTACGCTCCAGGCTTGCCTCCGCTACCGAAGCAGTGGCAAACTGGGCGGGCCGCGTGATCCAGCCAGGAGCGCGGCCGAACCGAGGAAACACCGATGAGACGTCTTGCCATCCTGACCGCAGTCGCGTCTGTGCTTTATGCCGACGTCGCCAGCGCCCAATACAACCAGGCTGCCTGCATCATGTTCGAGAACGGGAATTTTCGCGGGCGGTCCATCGGCATGGGTGCCGAGGATTCCGTAAATTTTCGTGGCGGCCAGTTTTGGAATGACCGTGTGTCGTCGGTGATCGTTCGCCGCGGCTGCACGCTCGTGGCCTATGAGGATTCTCGGATGGGCGGCCGCTCGATCGAGATCACGCGCAGGATCCGCAATTTGGGCGGCAGTGACTGGAACGACCGTATCTCCTCGGCGGAATGCACCTGCGACGACTACTGAGGTTCAGGCGGCGGAGCGCAGACCGATTACGTGTGCCTCAAAGGTTCCGTAAATCCTTTACAAGCACATAGAGGTGTAGCGGGTCGGTTGGGGATTGAATGAAACCATAACGCTCGTAAAAGGCGCGGGCATTGTGATCCTTGGCATGTACGGTCACCGCGCGGATGCCTGCAATGTCAGCCGCCTGCAGGCTGCGCAGGATGGCATCGCGCAGCATTCCGCCGCCAACGCCTTTGCCCTGCCAGTTCAGGCTGACCGCGAGACGCGCCAGCAGCATTATCGGAACCGGATGGCGCGCAAGGCCTTTCGTCAACCGCTCGGGCGCACCATCATAGGCGACTTCACCAACCACGAGCGTATAGAAGCCGACCACATCTTCGCCGGAGAGACCAATATAGGTTTGCGAAGCATTTGCTTGCTGGTTTTGAAGTGCGTACCTGGCGAGAAACCTATTGAGCGGCAGTTCGCCGCAATCGAACACATCCACCAGATGCGTGCGAGCCAGTTTCTCGATACGAAACCGGCTCACGCTGGATCGCGGCCGGAAAAGATGCTCGGTTCACTCAGCAGGCGCTTCAGGCGCGGAAGATCTCGCGTGGGGGCATCCAGCGCCGCGATGAACGCAGCCCATTTTTCTGCGTCGAGGGAGAAGCTGTGTCGGTCCGCCAGTGTTTCCTCGGCGCGCCCAAGTGCACTTTCAAGGACAAAATCACTCAGCGAACGGCGTTCAACGGCGGCTGCGGTCGCGAGCGTCCGCTTTGCTTCGACGGTAAGACGCAAGTCCAGTTTTTCGGATCGAGTCGTTCTCGTGGTCATGTGACACCTTTCGACATAAGGATATCACATTTTGCCAGACAATGTCATGACAATTCTCTAAGGGATATCGGATCAGGCCGCCAGCAGCTGCTTGCGGTCTACGCGCTCCTGCTGCGGCGAGCGGGCGTAGAGTTCTCGGTAGCATTTGGAGAAATGCGAGGCCGAGACGAAGCCGCAGGCGACCGCCACCTCGACCACCGGCATCGACGACTGGATCAGCAGATGTCGGGCGCGGTCGAGCCGGATTTCGAGATAGTAGCGGGCAGGGGAGCGCCCCATCTCGGTGCGGAACAGCCGTTCGATCTGGCGGCGCGACAGGTCGACATGGTCGGCGATCTCGATCAGTGACAGCGGCTCCGACAGATTGCCCTCCATCAGTTCGATGATGGTCAGCACTTTCGAGTTCTGGACGCCGAGGCGGGCGCGTAGTGGCAGGCGCTGGCGGTCCGTGGGGCTGCGCACGCGGTCGGTCAGCACTTGCTCGCAGACGCGGTTGACGAGGTTCTCGTCAAAGTCGTCGCCGATCAGCTTCAGCATCATGTCGAGTGCGGCGGTGCCACCGGCGCAGGTGTAGATGTTCTGGTCGATCTCGAAGAGGTCGGCAAAGACATTGGCCTTCGGGAACGCTTCGGAAAAGCCCGGCAGGTTCTCCCAGTGGATGGCGCAGCGCTTGTTGGACAGCAGGCCGGCGGCGGCGAGGATATGCGCGCCGGTGCACAGGCCGCCGACGGCGACGCCGCGATTGTATTCCTCGCGCAGCCAGGCGAAAGCGGACTTGTTCTGGTAGCGCTCGACATTGATGCCGCTGCAGACGATGGCCATGTTCGGCCGGTCGGGACCTGCCATCTTCTTGCGTTCATCCTCGAGCGACGTGTTGACCGCGCATTCGACCCCGTTCGAGGCGCGCACCGGCTTGCCGTCGATGCTGGCGAGGCGCCAGCGATAAGCCTCGTAGCCGAGCATGCGATTGGCCGAACGCAACGGGTCGAGCGCGGTCGCAAAAGCGATCATGGTGAAATCGGGAATAAGGAAGAATACAAACGATCGCTTGATCGGATGCTTTACGGCGTTCAAGGGAACCTCACACAGCCATGGCGCGAACAGGATGTCGCGAATAGCATAGCGACATCAGGAAAAACCATGTCTGTCAATCGGCTACGCCGCTACGACGAGATTAAATTTGCGACATGGGTCGCAAACGGGCAATCGGCGTGCAGCGAGCCCTGGAAGTGGCACGAACTGTTCAAGGGACGGGCAACGTACTGCCTGCGCGCAAAACAAAAACGCCGCCTTGGCTGGAGCCAGGCGGCGTTACAGTTTTAAAGCAGCGGCAGGGATGCGCTGCGCCTAAAATCTTCAGGCGACGAAGCCGAGGCGCGCCGCATTCATGGCGCCGGTCTGGCCGGGCATAGTGTTGGCGAGACGCTGACGCTCGAGAGCGGTGGTCAGGTTCATTTCGCGGCGGGCAAAGAGGCGTGCAAAAAGCTTCATAATCATCTCCATTTGTTGCTCAGACGGGTCGCCTTCGCTTGATGGAGTGGGGCAGCTCGTTTGCTGGCGCCGATATAGGCTTGTGTAAGCAGAAACTAAATCGCAAAAGCGAAGCGCTTGATATGAAATGCGACATCGGTTGCGACAGATTTGGGCAAGGTGCCCAAAATTTGCGGTTATTTACAAGGCATTAATTGGAAACAGGAGCTGCTATGCGGCTTTCTCATATGCGTCATGCGCTGGAAACATGGCTCTAAAAATTCATTTGAGTGCAAATAAAATAGAGGAGGCCTGCCGGGCGGTTTGCGCGGCAGGCCTTCAGCACATGGCACACACGATCTACTTTGCTCCAGCCCAGGATCCGACGCCGTTGCGAGTACCGGTCTTGGTATCGGAAGCTTCAGGCCAGCCGATGTCCTTCTGCAGTTCGATCGGCAGGGAGCGGATAGCGCGTTCAGTCTGGTAGCGGGCGCGCGCCGCGCTGAATTCGGTCGCGATGCGACCAAGGGACGACAGGATAGACATCTCTTTCTCCTTTAGGTCGGCTAGTGCCAGACAGCGAGTTGGCTACTGCGGGTTTGTTTCAACGTCATTTCGTGTCGAATGCAGGTCTGTGTCGAGGTCGTTTCATGGCTGCTTGTGGCAGCTACTGCTTCGATGGAGTTGACTATCCTCCCAATCTGATGTTCAATCAAACGAAATGGAATGATGTTTTGTATCAGAAAAATTGAAGGTCGGTTGCCATGAACGCCCCGCTCAATCATCCGCTGCCGCTGCTCGATCTCGATGTTTTGCGCACGTTCGTGGCGATTGCCGAGACCGGCAGCTTCACCACCGCCGCCAATGCCGTGTTCCGCACGCCGTCAGCCGTTTCCATGCAGATCAAGAAGCTCGAGGACATTCTCGGCCGCTCCGTGTTCGCGCGCGACGCTCGCTCGGTGTCGCTGACGACGGACGGCGAGATGCTGCTCGGCTATGCCCGCAGGCTGCTGTCGATCAATCGCGAGGTGGTGTCGAAGTTCATCATTCCGGAGATTGTCGGTGTGGTGCGGCTTGGTTCGCCGGACGATTACGGTGAGCGCGTGCTGCCGCATGTGCTGAAGCGTTTCGCGCAGTCGCATCCGTCGATCGCCGTCGACGTCACCATAGACCAGAGCAGCAATCTGCGCCGGCGCATGGACGACCGGGCGCTCGACATCACGCTGTTGACCAATTCCTACAAGACCAGCGCGCTCGGCGCCGAGGTGCTGCTCACCGAGCCGATCGTCTGGGCCGGTGCCAAGGGCGGCTCAGCGCATCTGCGCGAGCCCTTGCCGGTGTCGCTTTGGGAAGAGGGCTGCGCCTGGCGTGCCGGCGCGCTCGATGCGCTTGGCCGCGAAGGCCGCAATTACCGCATCGCCTATATGAGCGCGCACACGGCCGGCCAGCGCGCCGCGATCATGTCCGATCTCGCCGTGGCGCCATTGCCGAAGTCGTTCCTCGGCAATGACATGGTCGAACTCTGCCCGAAGGACGGCATGCCCGACATCGGGACCTACAATCTGGCGATGGTGGTGGCGCCGGATGCCAGTGCCCCGGTCAAGGCCGTTGCCGACCACATCCGCGCGACTTTCGAAGTCTTCCGGGAAACCGGCAAGTTCTGACCGGCTGGTAAGGACGATAGTATAAAGCTACTCCGCCGCTTCGGCGGGGCGCTGTTCAGGCCTTACTCTCGTATCGTGCACGATCCGGCTCTCCCCGAGAAAGGCGACGATGCGCTCGCGGGCGCGCCGGGCTTCCGGCATGTCAATCAGCGGCCAGACGTGGAACATGCCTTCCTCATAGACAAGATCGATTTCAACGCCGGCTGCGCGGGCTTTTTCGGCGAAGATCAGATTGTCGGGAGTCAAAAGATCGCGCGAGCCGGTCAAAAGCAGCGTTTTTGGCAGCACGGACAAATCTCCATAGACCGGGCTGATGTGCCAGTCGCTGGGATCGATGCCGGCACTGTACAGGCGAATCGCCTCCCGTCCGCCAGCTATGCCCAGCCAAGGGTCGTTGCGTTCCGCCTCGAACACTGCGGGGTTGGTGAGCGACACGTCGAGACCCGGCGAAATGAGCACATGCCGCGACGGCAGGGGCAGTCCTTCTTCGGCGACCATCATGGTCAGCACCACAGCCATATTGCCGCCGGCGGAATCGCCCATGAAGACGATGTCTTCGGCTTCCGTCTCGGCGAGCATCTGCCGGTAGACATCGCCAACCATTCCGAACATGGCATGGAAATCGTGTTCGGGAGCGATTGGATAGATCGGCACCGTGATCCCGTAGCCCAGCCGATCCGCCATCTCGGCGATCAGGTGCCAATGATAGGGTGTGATTTCAAAGACATAGGCACCGCCGTGCAAGTAGAGAATCCGCTTCTGCTCGCCGGTCCTGGGTGCGATTTCGTAGACGGGGAAGCCATCGACCGTATGCATCTCGATGTCGAGACGCTGATGCAACGAGGCGGGCGGGCGGTGGTTCTCGGTCTTGCGCGCGGCCGCGATCCAGCGCTGCAAATTTTCCGGACTGGCAAATGCCTGCTTGCGGCTGTGCCGCAGGACGAAAGACACGACATGGCTTTTCAAACTTGGCATGCGAATACACGAACTTCGGCAAAGCCGACTAAGAGAACCCCCACTATCTTCGAAGATCGTGCCGTGGCCGAAAATGTCAAGATTTGCGCCGTATCTACACGGTGGTGTGATCCGCGCCGCGGTGCTCAGCGACGTGGTAGAAGTGCGGCACGCAGCCGGTTGCTGGTGGTCGCCGGGGACATGCGAGATCCCCGACGCATGCCGAGCAATTTGCATTTGTCGGCGAAGGTCATCAGCGCGCGGCGCTCCAGATCGTGTTGATAAGTGCGGCCTTTTCGCTGGATCGCGGCGATACCGGCCAGCCGATATCCTTCTGGATTTCGGGCGGCAGGCTGTTCAACAGGCGTCGCGCCTTGCTGCGGTCGTGAGCATTCTTGATGGCCGTGCCATAGCGGCCGAGGTTTTCGAGCATTGACATCGTTGTCTCCTCTGGAGCGTTGCGGCGGCTGGAAAGATATCTCCAGCCTGCCATTCGATGCCGGTTGAATGCGCCTGCCATGTATCTGGCGAATTTCACGAAAACAGCTTTTTGGTTTCCGGATCAGGCGATCCGGAAACATTTGCATGCAAATGAGTTTGGAAAGGCCGTGACCTGGGCGCGGCCGCTTATTCCCGTCCACGCCTGGCGGCGTGGCCTTCGCGCGAACGCCGTCGCGGAGCGGCGTCGCCGGCAACGCCGTCCTCGCTGACCGTCTTGCGCGGCGGCAGTTTCACCGCTGCCGACAGCTTCGGGAACGGATCGACCTTGTTGGGCAGCGCCATGGCGTAGACGAAATGCTCCTGGAATTTCGGTTCCAGGGCCGTCTCGATCTTCTCGATCTTGCTGACCGTGTCCTCGATCTCGCGGCGGTAGCCGCGATTGAGCAGCGCCATGCGCGCGCCGGCACCGGCGGCGTTGCCGACGGCCGAGACCTTGTCGAGGTCGCAATCCGGGATCAGCCCGAGCACCATGGCGTATTTCGGATCGATGAAGGAGCCGAAGGCGCCGGCGAAATGGATGCGGTCGACATGCTCGGTGTTCTGCTTTTCCATCAACAGCTTGGTGCCGGCATAAAGCGCTGCCTTGGCAAGCTGAATGGCGCGCACATCGGTCTGGGTGATGGTGATCTTCGGCCCATCTTCCGTCAATGCGGCAGAGCCTTCCTTCAGCACGTAGGAGAAGGTGCGGCCGTTGGCGGTGACGCGCGGCGAACGGGCCGAAAGCCCGCCGTCGATGACGCCGTCCTCGGAAATGATGCCGGCGAGATACATCTCCACCACCACTTCGATGATGCCGGAACCGCAGATGCCGGTGACGCCGGTTGCCTGGACGCTTTCCAGGAAGCCCGGCTCGTCGGACCACAGCTCAGAGCCGATGACGCGGTATTTTGGTTCCAGTGTATCGGGATCGATGCGCACACGCTCGATGGCGCCCGGTGCTGCGCGCTGGCCGCCGGAGATTTCGGCACCCTCGAAGGCAGGGCCTGTGGGCGAGGAGGCCGCAACCACACGCTGGCGATTGCCGAGTACGATCTCGGCATTGGTACCGACATCGACGATCAGCATCATCTCGTCCTGGCGATGCGGGCCTTCCGACAGCGTCACCGCCGCCGCGTCCGCTCCGACATGGCCGGCGATGCAAGGCAGCATGTAGAGCCTGGCGCCCTGGTTGAGCTTCAGGCCGATGTCGGATGCCTTGATGTGCACAGCGCCCGAAACGGCCAGCGCAAAGGGCGCGCCGCCAAGCTCGGTCGGATCGATGCCGAGGAACAGATGGTGCATGATCGGATTGCCGACGAAGACGCTGTCCAGGATGTCGTTGCGCTGGACATTGCCTTCGGCGCAGACCTTGTCGACCAGCCCGGAGATGGCCTCACGCACGGCGACCGTCATGCCTTCGCGGCCGTCAGGATTCATCATCACATAGGAGACGCGGCTCATCAGATCCTCGCCGAAGCGGATCTGCGGGTTCGAGGTGCCGGAGGAGGCGGCGACGCGGCCCGACAGCAGCGACACCAGATGCATGGCGATGGTGGTCGAGCCGATGTCGCAGGCGAGACCGTAGGCCTCGTTCTTGAGGCCGGGCCAAAGTGCTACGACGCGCGCGGTCTCCGAATCGGCATCCTTGTAGATGGCGGCGGTCGCGGTCCAGTTGCCCTTGCGCAGGATACCTTGCACCTGCGGCAGCAGATAAAAATCGAAATCAAGGCTTTTTAGGCCCCAATCGTGCATCAGCGCGATCTTCAGCCGGTCGAGATCGCCAAGCGGCTTGTGCATGTCGGGTTCTTCGATCTCGACATAGCACATGCGGATCGCTGAATCGCGGGCGATCACCCTGGTGTCGGCATCCTTGCGGATGGTCTGCGCGTTGATGACCGTGTCCTGCGGCACGTCGATGACGAGGTCGCCGAGAATCTGCGCCGAGCAGGAGAGGCGGCGTCGTTCGGGCAGGCCACGGACGCGCTCATAGCGCTCTTCCTTGGCGCCCTTGGGCGTGATGTGGTCGTTGGAGGAGGTGATCTTGTGCTTGGCGAAATTGCCTTCCTGCACTTCGATCTGGCAGCGCCCGCAGGTGGCGCGTCCGCCGCAGACGCTTTCGACATAGACGCCGAGCTGGCGCGCGGCGTCTAGCACGGGCGTGCCGACAGGAAAACGCCCGCGCTTGCCGGACGGCATGAACAGCACGAGCGGGTCGGTGATGTTGGCAGGTGAGTTCACGATTGCGCGCTTATCCTCGGCCCATCCGGGCTTCACGGCCGCCACGGCGGCGGCCGCCATTGCCGGCGCCGTCGCCCGGCGCATTGACTTGCGTCGGGGCGGCAACGGCCTGGCCGCCTTCGGCGGGCTTGTAATCCTTGTAGGTGCGGATCCAGTTTGTGCAGTTCTCGTCGGTGCCGTTCAGCACATTGGCGCCGCGTACGGCTTCCATTTCCTGCGGACGCACCGGGTTCATGATCGCTGATGTCATACCGGCGCCGATCACCATCGGGATGAAGGCAGCGTTGATGCCATGGCGATGTGGCAGGCCGAACGAGATGTTGGACAGGCCACAGGTGGTGTTGACCTTGAGCTCTTCACGCAGGCGGCGCAGCAGCGCGAAGACCTGGCGGCCGGCATCGCCCAGCGCGCCAATCGGCATCACCAGCGGGTCGACGACGACGTCATGCGCCGGAATGCCGAAATCGGCGCAGCGCTCGACGATCTTCTTGGCGACGGCGAAACGCACATCCGGATCCATTGAAATCCCGGTCTCGTCGTTGGAAATGGCGACGACGGGCACGTTGTACTTCTTGACCAGCGGCAGGATGGCTTCGAGCTTTTCTTCCTCACCGGTGACGGAGTTGACCAGCGGACGGCCCTTGGCAACCTTGAGTGCGGCTTCGATCGCGGCGGTGACGGAACTGTCGATCGACAGCGGCAGGTCGACCAGCCCTTGCACGATCTCCAGCGTCTGCACCAAAAGGCCGGGTTCGGTCTCGTTCGGGTTGACAGATGTAACGCCTGCGTTGACGTCGAGCATGGTGGCGCCGCAGGCTGCCTGCTCCAATGCGTCCCGGATGACGGTGTCGAAATTGCCCGCGATCATCTCGGCGGCCAGCTTCTTGCGGCCGGTCGGGTTGATGCGTTCACCGATCACGCAGAACGGCTGGTCGAAGCCGATGATGATTTCTCGTGTCGCCGAAGCGACGATGGTACGGGTCATGAATTCTCTCCGCCGTGATATAAAGATTTCTTTATATCGTTGTCTGGTTTCGTTCAAGCGAATGGGTGGCCGTCCGCGCTGTCAATGCGCGGTCTTCACCATGTCCACCTGCGTTTCGGTAATGTCGTCGTGCAAGATGCTGTCGAGCCGGTCGGCGACAAGCTGATCGTCGCGGCGGATCTCACGTTTCCATGGCTGGCGGCCCTTCAGCACGCCCGATTCATCGACGATCTCGGCGACATATTCCTCCTGCCGGTAGGCCATCACATGGACGCCGGAAACGCCTGATATTTCCTTCACCTCGTTGATGATGTCGATGCAGAGCTGCTTGCCTTCCTTTTTCTGGTCCTGGGCGCCTTCCAGCCGCTTGATGACAGAATCGGGAATATGGATGCCCGGCACGTTGGAGCGGATCCACTTGGCCGTCTTGGCCGAGGCGAGCGGGCCGACGCCAACCAGGATGAAGCATTTTTCGGTGTAGCCGAGGTCGCGCACCTTCTGCATGTAGGTGCGGAACATCGGCACGTCGAAGCAATACTGGCTCTGTACGAATTGCGCGCCGGAGGCGATCTTCTTGCCCAGCCGGTGCGGACGGAAGTCGATCGGCGGCGCGAACGGATTGATCGCAGCTCCGAGGAAAAGCTGCGGCGGCGTCGTCAGCTTGCGGCCGGACAGGAACTTGCCATTGTCGCGCATGATGCGGCAGGTTTCCAGGAGCGACATGCAGTCGAGGTCGAACACCGGCTTGGCCCCGGGCTGGTCGCCGGCCTGCACGCCGTCGCCGGTGAGGCACAGCATGTTGGCGACGCCCATCGCGGCACCACCCAGCACGTCGCCCTGGATGGCGATGCGGTTCTTGTCGCGGCAGGCGATCTGCATGATCGGCGCATAGCCCATGCGGGTCAAAAGCGCACAGATCCCGACCGAGGACATGTGGCAATTGGCGCCCGAAGCGTCGACGGCGTTGATGGCGTCGACCCAGCCGTCGAAAATCTTCGCGCGGTTGTAGACGTCCTCGGGATCGGCGCTGTCGGGTGGGTTGAGCTCCGTCGTCACCGCGAACTCGCCGCGCCGAAGCACGCGCTCCAGCCGGCCGCGCGAGGTGTGGCCGGGCAGGGGTTCGAGCGGCAGATCGATGCCGGCGGGGTTCTCGTCGCGCTGACGTCCGATCATGCCGACGCCCCGGTGTTTGCCGCCCCATTCTTGGCGGCAGCGGCGGCTTCGCGCGCGGTGGCCGCCTGCGCGGTCACCCGCAGCCAGGCCGAGGTTTCGCGCAGCGACTGGTCGACCGGCTTCTGCACGGTCAGGATCCTGTCGCTGTGCACCATGTTCTGCGAGCCTTCCCAGGCCTTGACCCAGACGCAAGGCATGTCAGGCTCGACCTCGCAATTGCCGTTGGCGCGCACGCCGCCGCAGGGGCCGTTGCGCAGCTGCTTGGGGCAGTTCATCGGGCACGACATGCCGGTCGAGGACAAGATGCACTGGCCGCACATGCGGCAGTCGAACATGAAACCCTTGACGCGCTTCTCGACGAATTTGATCGGCCCTTCGACGCGGCCGTAGCCTATGCCCTTCCACAGGGGATGGAGGAGCAGGAACATGTCGGCGAATTTGGCGTAGAACCATTCGAGTAATCGCGAGTGCCGCACAGACCATAATCTGACTGCGAAGGAACGCTGTACGCGCCGCTGCGGCGACACGTCGGCCGGTTTGTAGTCGGATTTCGGCGCCGCCTTCTTGACCAGAGTTGCCTGGGTAACAGCCGGCCCCTCCTTGGCAGGAATGGTGTCAGACATTTTCTTTGCCGCCCGCCTTGACCAGAGCGACCAGCCGCTCTCGGTCGTATTTCGTGTCGATGTCCTGAAAAGCCTTCTCGACCTCGGCTTCGAGGTCGTCGCCGACCGGAATGGGATCGGCTTTGCGCCATTCGGCCAGATAGTCGTCTGTGCCGCCGGCGCCGGTGCGCATGGCGCACATGTCGATCGCCTCGGTGAAGCGCAGCGGCAGTTCGCGCTTGGCGTTCTGCCGGCCTTTCTTGACGATGATCTGGGCGGGGATATCGCGCCAGTAGACGACGATCAGATCGGCCATGAATTCTCACTCCTCGAACTATCGAGCATTGCCGCAAGCGCAGTGGGGCCGCTTGTTATGGGACGACGCGCGCGCATTCAAAAGCGACGCATTTCGATGTCGTAAAATGAAAGGTGGGTTTATTCGTTTGCGGCGTATGCCGGCGCCCGGTTCCACGCGTCGGAAACGCCGGCGCGCAGCATGCCGTCCGGGACGAAAAACGCGCTACCAGATGCCGGTTCTGAGGCCCGTCCAGACGTAGAACCAGATCGTCGGATGATACCACAGTTTCGAAGGCAGGCCGGGATCGATCGTCGTGAGTTTTCCAGCCAGAGCATCGCTGACCGCCTCGACGCAGATGTCGCGCGAGAACGCCGTCTGGCGTAGTGCGTGACTTGAGATGGTGTCGCCTTTTTTCGATCTGCCGCGCGCCTGCTTCAGCACGCCACCAGTGTCGACGCCAGCGTCGACGAGGTGGACAGTCGTGCCGAAATTCTGCGCATCGCCTGATACCAGAGCCCAATAGCCGCCATTCATGCCGCGATATTTCGGCGTGATGCCCGCATGGTAGTTGAGAACCGGGCAGGGCATTTTGCTCAGCATCTCAGCCGAGATTAGTCGGCAACCGTTGAGCAGTATAACGCCTGGCCGGATCTTCTGGATCGCCTGCAGGCACTCAAGCCCATTGGCGGAGGCTACTTGTATGATCTCCTGGCCTGGTCGCGGCTCAACCTCCAGCTTCTCCTCGGCAATCAAGCGCGCGCTGTGGCCGGCCAGGAATCGCTTGCCCAACCTGCTCAGCACCATCGTGCCAAGCTGGCCCATGGCGGAGATCCAGCCCTGGCGGCGAGCCCGGCCCCGCAGCAATTGCTTTTTGGATTCAGGGGTTTCGAGGACGACGCTGACAGGACCAACGCGATCGGCGATTGCATTGATCATAGCCCAGACATGCTGGCCGCCGCCGGTGACGACCACGATCGGACGCGTACTGGATTCTGATGCTGCCATGGATCTTGCCCCCTCCAAGCAACCCGTTCTTGATAATGGTCGGGATGCTAGGGCGTCCGGGTTAATCCTTGGTGATCAGCCTTCGATACACCGTCAGCGCTTGAATTCGATGATATCGAGCTTCGATTCGTAGTAGGGCGCCGGAAATTCGATGCGCCATTCCTTAGCGCTGTTGCGGAAAGCATAGCCGACCTGGTCGGTTTGCGGGCCGCTGCCATAGGGCTTTGCCGGATCATCGTTGACATAGAAGGAGCCGAGATAGATCGCGCGTTTCTCGCCGTCGTCGAAGAAGCGGCCCTTGGTGCGCTGCGAGCCGCTGATCTTTTCCAGCCGCCAGCCGGAACCGTCGTCGGTCACCGTGCACTTGAACCAGCCATAGATGACGAGCGGCAAAGACCCGCCGGCCTTGATGGTGCGGCACCGCCAACTGCCGGTCAGGTCCTTGTCGGAAAAGGCCACCAGCGGTCTTGCCAGCAAGGCGTCGAGTTGCTTGACCTCGGCCGCATCTCCAGCTTTCACCTCGGCAAGCGCCGCCTTGCGCGTCTCGCCATAATTGTCGAGCCGCTTCTTGTCGGCCGGGGTGATGAGTTTCTGTATCTCGCCATCGGCATGAGCGGGCATGGCGAAACAGAGGAGACCGAGTGCGGCTATCAAGAGGCGAGGGGTCATCGGTGCGTTTCCACGTTCGAATGGCCTGGAGGGCCTGTTGCCTTGTGGCGCACAACTTACCCGTTCTCGGTGGCCTGTCACCCAGGGTTAGAGCATAGCGGGGTCAAGAATTGCTTCAGGCGTGTGCAGCCGCCTGCGCCATTCCGGCCGTCAGGTCGCCATAGCCGGTTGCGCGGCGTTCATAGACGAGACCAAGCATTTTGGCGGCCTTTTCGGCGACCTTGTCGAGTTCCGGATCGTTGGTCTGGGCCAGATAGATCAGCTTCTCGTAGTTGCCGAAATAGTCCTTGATCAACTCCGGGTGCTTGTCGAGGCCCAGCGGTTTCATGAAGAAAGCGTCGAACTGCCGGCAGAGGAAGTCGGTCATATAGAACGACATCATGTCGTCGTCGGCGATTTTCGCGTAGGCTTCCATGCCTTGATAGAAGGCAAAGCAATGCGGGCCGGCCATGCGCTCGACGCCATGCTTTTCGCAGATACGGTCGAGCAGGCCGCCGGTGCCGCAATCGGCATAGCCGACGAAGATGTTGGTATAACCTTCCGCCTTGGCCTTTTCGATTGCCTTGTCCATGGCCGGAGCGATGCGGTCCGGATAGAAATGGAATTCCGCCGGCAGGCAGGTCAGGTCGAGGTGATCCAGTCCGAGCTGTTCCTTGACGGCCAGAATTTCGCGCGCAATCATCCCACAGGCGATAACGAGCAGCCTGTCGTCTTGATTCGGTTTCGTTTTTTGCGTCTTGGCCATGGAACCCGTCGAGCCGGCCTTCGTTGCTGTAGCGCTAATTTATCTATTGAGGGAGACACCGTCCATGAAACTGCTACGCATCACGCCAATAGCCATCTTGACCTGCGCCCTGGCCCTCACGGCTTGTGCGAACACCGTCCGCGGCGTCGGCAAGGACGTCAAATCAACCGCCAATGCGGTCGAGGACACCGTCAACAATCCCTGATCCGCGCCCGTACTTCTTCATCTGGGAACAAAAAAGCCGCGCTGCAAGGCGCGGCTTCCTATTGTCCATTCTGAATTGGCCACTCAGGCCGAAGCGCGCACATTGTGCTTGCGCTTCATGTAGTCCTTGGCGGTCTCGACCGCCACCGCCGCGTCGCGGCAATAGGCATCGGCGCCGACGGCCTTGCCGAATTCCTCGTTCAGCGGCGCGCCGCCGACCAGCACGACATAATCGTCGCGGATGCCCTTTTCCTTCATCGTATCGATGACGACCTTCATGTAAGGCATGGTCGTGGTCAGCAGTGCCGACATGCCGATGATATCCGGCTGGTGCTGTTCGATCGCATCGAGGTATTTCTCGACCGCATTGTTGATGCCGAGATCGATGACGTCGAAGCCAGCACCTTCCATCATCATGCCGACGAGGTTCTTGCCGATGTCGTGGATGTCGCCCTTGACGGTGCCGATGACCATCTTGCCCTGCTTGGGCGCGCCGGTGGCGGCGAGCAGCGGGCGCAGGATGAACATGCCGGCCTTCATCGCGTTGGCCGAAAGCAGCACTTCGGGAACGAACAGGATGCCGTCGCGAAAATCCTCGCCGACGATGCGCATGCCTTCGACCAGCGCTTCCGTCAGCACTTTATAGGGCACCCAGCCGCGCTCGAGCAGGATGTTGGTGCCTTCCTCGATCTCTTCCTTCAGCCCGTCATAGAGATCGTCGTGCATCTGCTGCACCAACTCGTCATCGGAAAGTTCGGAAAGGATGATCTCGTCGTCGGACATTTGTATCGAGCTCCTGCCGGCATCGCGACCATGTCGCAAGGCACACATCTTCGCGTTCATAACTAACCCGCTGAGGGCATGTATCCATAGCTGATTTGCGACTTCCCGCAAAAGGAAAGCGACCGTAACTCTCTTGGAATTCTTGTCGATTTTGCGACAGGCGTTGGCGCTGGCGGGCCGTTTCGAATAGGGTGCATGGCTACGATCTGGCAAGAAGCGGCGAGAGGCAGCTGCTATGGATTCCAGACAAGAACAGATTCAGGGAAGAGCCACCATGAGCGAACACGCGGCAGTCGATCAGGAAGCGTCCAACGCGCGACGTGGGCGCGGCGCCAGCGGCGGGGCTGCAGCCCGGCGGGCAGCACGTTCAGGCGGTGGCCCGGGCACGCAGCTCACCTACATCAAGCGCAAGATCAACGTTTATGAGGTGCTGGACGAGGAAGGCCTGGCGCTGATCGAGAAGAACACCGATACGGTGCTCGAGGAGATCGGCATCATCTTCCGCGACGACGCGGAGGCGTTGCAACTGTGGAAAGAGGCCGGCGCCGACGTCAAGGGTGAGCGCGTGCACTTTCCGAAGGGGCTGTGCCGTTCGCTGCTCAAGACCGCGCCGTCCGTCTACACCCAGCACGCCCGCAATTCCGAGCGCTCGGTGCAGATCGGCGGCAATGCCACCGTCTTTGCGCCGGTCTACGGTCCGCCCTTCGTGCGTGATCTCGATGGCGTCAGGCGTTACGCGACGATCGAGGATTTCCAGAATTTCGTGAAGCTCGCCTATATGGCGCCGTCGATCCACCATTCGGGCGGCACGGTGTGCGAGCCGGTCGACGTGCCGGTCAACAAGCGCCATCTCGACATGATCTACAGCCACATCAAATATTCCGACAAGCCGTTCATGGGTTCTGTGACCGCGCCGGAACGCGCCGAAGACACCGTCGCCATGGCCAAAATCGTGTTCGGCGACGATTTCGTCGAGAACAACACGGTGCTGACCAGCCTGATCAACGCCAATTCGCCGATGGTGTTCGACGAGACCATGCTCGGCGCGCTGAAAGTCTATGCGCGCCACAACCAGGCCTGCATCGTCACGCCGTTCATCCTTGCCGGCGCGATGAGCCCGGTGACGGTGGCCGGCACGCTGACGCAGGTTCTGGCCGAAGTGCTGGCCGGCGCCTCGTTCACGCAGCTGATCCGTCCGGGCGCGCCAGTTCTGTTCGGAACCTTCGCCTCGTCGATCTCGATGCAGTCGGGCGCGCCGACCTTCGGCACGCCGGAGCCGTCGCTGGTGTCTTATGGCGCCGCACAGCTGGCGCGCCGTCTCGGCCTGCCGTTCCGTACCGGCGGTTCGCTCTGCGCGTCCAAGGTTCCGGATGCGCAGGCCGCCTATGAAAGCGCCAACACGCTGAACTCGACCATCCTGGCCGGCACTAATTTCGTGCTGCATTCGGCCGGCTGGCTCGAGGGCGGGCTGGCGTCCTGCTACGAGAAATTCATGATGGACATCGATCAACTCGGCATGACGCAGAAATTCTCAGAGGGCGTCGACCTGTCGGAAAACGGCCAGGCGATGGACGCCATCCGCCAGGTCGGCCCAGGCAGCCACTATCTCGGCTGCGACCACACCCAGGCCAATTTCCAGACCGCCTTCTACCGTTCCAACATCGCCGACAACAATTCCTACGAGCAGTGGCTGGCCGAAGGCGAGAAGACCGCGCCGCAGCGCGCCAACGAACTTGCCCGCCGCTGGCTGGAAAGCTACGAGGCACCGCATCTCGATGCGAGCATCGACGAAGCGTTGAAGGACTTCATCGCCAAGAAGAAGGGGTCGATGCCCGACGCCTTCACTTGAAAGGAGCCCGAATCAGGCGGGGCTAAAGTCGCCAACATCATCCACAAGGAAGTCTGGCGGAGCGCGTTCTCCGATCCGGTCAAGAAGGAATGATTGCGCTTGCCGGCAGCGTTGACGGCATTGCTGCGGCCCTTCACGCCAACGGCCTTGTTCTTCGTGGCGGCTTCAATTTTACGCCAGGCGATGCGCCACCAACGGGATCATCGGGTGCGCCGGCAGCGGCCGTCCTGCTGGTAGGTCAGGCGGGCGCGGCACCCTGGCCGCATTTCCGTCGTTGGCGCGAAAGCCAGCCGGGGCAAATCGCCAATCCTCTCGACAACTGGTCGCGAGAGGTTATCGGCGCTGTGGCGCAGGATTTTGGCGCACGGGCGATTTCTCCGTCGGACAAGCCCTATCTGCCGTTCCAGCAATGGGCGATGCGGGCGGAGGGACTGAAGCCGTCGCCGCTCGGCATCCTCATGCATCCGCGCTACGGGCTATGGCATGCCTATCGCGGTGCGCTGCTGTTCGATAACGAGATCGCGCTACCGGCGGTTCGCGAGGCGATCCACCTTTGCGATAGCTGCGTCGAGAAACCCTGCCTGAAATCCTGCCCGGCCGACGCCTATTCCGCGCAAGGGTTCGCCTATCAATCCTGCCTGGCGCATGTGCGGGGGCCGAATGGCGGACCGTGCCGCAGCGGCGGCTGCCTTGATCGCAATGCGTGCCCCTATGGCACGAAGTATCGCTATCCGCCGGAGGTTCAGGCCTTCCACATGGCGAGCTTCGCACGAGCCACCAACTGATCCATTCCCATTGCGTGGTGCTCGTTCGCTTCGATGAGCATCTTGACGACAGTTAGAAGCAAGCCTATTCATCAAGTCATCTGATGACTTGATGAATAGGCCGATGCAACCCGCCACCAGAACCAATCTCACCGACAGCGCCACCAGCAGCCTGCGTGCCGAGATCGTCAGCGGCCGCTGGGGCGTTGGCGAACGTATTCCCAATGAGGCAGCCCTGACTGACCTTCTGTCGGTCAGCCGCGGCACAGTGCGCGAGGCGGTGCGGGTGCTGGTCTCGCAGGGATTGCTGGATACGCGCCAGGGCTCGGGCACCTATGTGCGCTCTGCCGTCGATACTTCTGCCGCGCTCGACCGGGTCAAGCGCAGCGGCCTGCGCGATCAGTGGGAGGCGCGGGCTGCGCTGGACCTCGAGGCCGCACGGCTCGCTGCCTTGCGCCACACGCCAGCCGACCTCGATCGGATGCGGCAATTGCTTGCCGCGCGCGGCACTGTCGCCGAAGGCGGAAGCGAAGGCTTCATCCACCGCGATCTCGCCTTCCACAAATCCGTCGTCGCGGCGTCCGGCAACAGGGCGATGATGGAGCTCTACGACTTCTTCACCGCCGCCATTACCGAGACCATCCATGCCACCATCGACGGCGATCTGCCCGAACCGGACCACCAGGCGCATGCGGCAATCGTCGACGCCATTGCCGCGAGCGATCCCGAGCGCGCGGTTGCCGCCGTCCGCGCCTTTATGGCGCCGGTGCTTGCCCAACTTGAAAGACTGCTTTCGCAATGAACCAGAGTTTTCGTCAGCCTGACCCGAAGGCCGAGGTCATCAAGGGTCTGGAACTCATCGACGCGGAAGTCGACAGCCTGCCCGTACCGCAGCCGCCTGAACTGCGCAGCCGTGCCGCGCGCCTCGTGCTTGGCGCGAGCCTTGTGCTGATCGCCTTCAGTCTGCGGCCGTTGTTTTCGAGCCTGTCGGTGCTGTTGCCCGAGGTGATGCAGGCAACCGGGCTGTCGACGACGGGCGCCAGCCTGCTGACGACGCTGCCCGTCCTGTGCCTCGGCCTGTTCGCGCCCTTCGCGCCAAGGCTTGCGCAGCGCTATGGAGCCGAGCGCACCTTGCTCGGGGCGCTCGCCTTGCTGGTGCTGGGAACCGGCCTGCGCTGGTTCGGTACGATTCCCCTGCTTTTTGTCGCGACCTTCCTGGCCGGCGCCGCCATTGCCATCGGCAATGTGCTGCTGCCAGGCCTGGTGAAGCGCGATTTCGCCGACAGGGCCGCCGTCATGACCGGGCTCTACACCATGGCGCTCTGCGCCGGCTCGGCCGCCGCCGCCGGCTTCACGCTGCCGATCGAACATTTTGTCACCGGTTCATGGTCCGGGGCACTTGCTGCCTGGGCGGTGCCCACACTAGTCGTGCTTTTGATCTGGATTCCGCAAGCGCTGGGCAGCCGTCGGCAGGTCAATCATCGCGGCTTTCGCGTCGTCGGTCTCTGGCGCGATCGCCTGGCCTGGCAGGTGACGCTGTTCATGGGCCTCCAGTCGGCACTTGCCTATTGCATCTTCGGCTGGCTGGCGCCGATCCTGCGCGAGCGTGGCTTCGATGCGGCCGCTGCCGGCGCCCTGGTTTCGGTGTCGGTGATGGCGCAGGTCATCACCTGTCTCGCCGTGCCGTCCTTTGCGATGCGGTTGAAGGACCAGCGCGGCATCAATGTGGCGCTCGTTGCCACCGCGGTGATCGCGCTGCTCGGCATTCTCTTTGCTCCGACCTCGACGGTGCTGTTCTGGGCAATCCTGCAAGGCATCGGGCAGGGTGGCCTGATCGCGGCTGCCATGAGCTTGATCGTGCTGCGTTCGCCGGATTCGCATGTCGCCGCGCATCTTTCAGGCATGGCGCAAGGCGTCGGCTATGTGCTGGCGGCCTTCGGGCCGCTGCTGGTGGGCCTGATCCGCGACTGGACCGGCAGTTTTTCGGGAACGGCGTTCCTGTTCGTCGTGCTCGGTCTTGGCGTAGCCATTATGGGGCTCGGTGCCGGCCGCGCGCTGCATGTGGGTGCACGGACCGTGCGAGAAGGCGAGCAATAGCGTCACGCAATCCTGCACGAAATGTTGACTGCCGGGTTCAGGGAACGCCTTGCCGTATAGGCTTGCGCGGCTATGTATCGCGCATCAGTCGAACGGAGCGGGCGATGACGAAACACGACCTTCAGATCAAGACCAGGGATGGTGTTGCCAATGCCGGGCTTTTCCGCTCGGCAAACGCGTCTCCTGCCAAGGCCGGCGTCATTCTCTATCAGGACGCCTTCGGTCCGCGGCCGGCGCTCGACAGTATGGCCGAGCGGCTGGCGAATGAAGGTTATGCGGTGCTGGTGCCGGACCTGTTCTACCGCAATGCGCCTTACGGGCCCTTCGACGCCAAGACCGCCTTCGCCGAGGAAAAGACCAAAATCCCGCTGATGGCGCTGGTCACCGGCACGACGCAGGACATGACCATCAGCGACAGCGGCGCGTTCCTCGATGCGCTTGCTGCCGAGGGCATCACCGGGCCGATCGGCACCGTCGGCTATTGCATGGGCGGCGGTCGATCATTGAATGCGGCTGCAACCTATCCCGAACGGATAAAAGCGGCCGCCAGCGTCCATGGCGGCAATCTCGCCAGCGACGCCGCCGACAGCCCGCATCGCAAGGCTGCCTCCATCAAGGCGCGCGTCTATGTCGGCACATCCGGTGTCGACAGGAGTTTTCCGCCGGAACAGTCGGCGCGGCTGGCCGAGGCGCTTCGGGTTGCGGAAGTCGACCACGTGATCGAGAACTATGCCGGCATGGCGCATGGCTGGTGCGTGCCCGATCATAGCGTTTTCAATGCCGCGGGTGCCGAACGCCATTGGAAGCGGCTGACGACGTTGTTCGCCGAGACGCTGATCTAAGGTCAGCGGTCGCGCCCCTGAGCAGGACGCTACGCGTCTTTGAACCAGAACGGCAGCCGATGCGGCAAAGGGTGAGCGATGCTTGCCCTTTCGACGGCGGCAGATGTTGTTCACCTTGCCGCCGCCGGATCAGGCTGCGCCTAGGCGTTTGCCTTGCGAGAGGCTGCGACGACAAGCCAAATTGCGGAAAGCAGAAAGTAAAACGCGCCGAACCCGGCATAAGGGGCGATGTCCAGAATCGTCGGCGCAGCCGTGCCGAGGGATCGGCTGATCATGAAGCCGCCAGCGAGGGCCGACTGCGCACCACTCAGGATCATCGCCCATTGTGCGCCTTGGTAGCGCCAACGCTTTAGTCCCGTGTTCAGTTGCAGCAGGCCTGAGAGGATCGCCCAAACCCCAAACACGGCCAGAACGGCATACATGCTGTTGGCGACCGCCACGATGACGGCGAGCGTCGTTATCAGGCTGACCACGACATTCAATGCCTGGGACGAGTTGGCCTTCAGGCCGCCATTTACCCTGGCGTCGACCAGATTGGCGAGGGCGTCCCATGCGGGGTAGATGACGAGCAGAAGCGCGGTGGGACCGGGTTGCCCGTTGAATAGGATGGCGGCAGCAACCCAGGCGATAGAAAATATGGCGCGTGCGAAATAATAGGATCGTAGCCATCCGGACTGGGTGAAAGATTGGTTTTGCATCGGCAGGTTTCCTTATTGCTGTCTACCTATCAGTAGGTAGGCAAAGCCTTTGAGTCAACCCGATGTCCGGACACGTCCCTGTGAGAATCGGGAACGATGCACAACGTTGACTATTTGCCTACCAGAAGGTAGGCAGCGATATGAAATCAATGGCTTCGACTTCAGAAAAGATTCTCGATGTCGCGCAGTCTCTTATCGTCGCGGGAGGCTACAACGGGTTCAGCTATGCCGATATCTCGGCTGCCATCGGCATCAGGAAGGCGAGTATCCACCATCACTTTCCGACGAAGGCCGAGCTGGTTTCGGTGCTGGTGGATCGTTACAGGCGGCAGGCCGAAGCGGGTTTGGAATCTCTCCGGGGAGAACTCTCAAGCCCTGCTGAACAACTGCAGTCCTATCTGAACTATTGGCGGACATGCATTCGCGATGCCTCGCCGTCCTTCTGCGTCTGCGCGATGCTCGCCGGCGAGATGCAGATGCTGCCGGAAGAGGTCGCATCACGCGTTCGTGCCCATTTCCAAAATCTCGCGGAATGGCTTACGTCGGTGCTGCGGGCTGGAATGGAGCAGGACTTGTTCCGCTTGAACAATCGGCCGGAGGAGGAGGCCCAGATGCTGATGGCATCGGTTCATGGGGCAATGCTGTCCGCAAGGGCTTTCAGCGATCCCGGGTTGTTCACCACAATCGTCACCCCCCAGATCACCAGGCTGCTGGGACGGGATTGTTAGAAAACCATCGGACCAAAGTGGTACCAGGCAGCGCAAGTGGCGCGCCCCAAATGAGCCGGTCGAGCGGGAACGAGTAGCCTGATGCAATCTTATGATGTCGTGATCATCGGCGCGGGTGCCGCCGGAATGATGTGCGCCGCGGAGACGGCCAAGCGCGGCCGTTCGGTGCTGATCCTCGATCATGCGGCGGCGCCTGGCGAGAAGATCCGCATCTCCGGCGGCGGCCGGTGCAATTTCACCAACATCCATGCCAGCCCGAAGAATTTTCTGTCGGGCAATCCGCATTTCTGCATTTCGGCGCTCAGTCGCTACACACAGCGCGATTTCATCGCCCTCGTCGAACGCCACCGCATTGCCTATCACGAGAAGACGTTGGGGCAGCTGTTTTGCGACGGCTCGGCGCGCCAGATCATCGACATGCTGGTCTCGGAAATGCAGGGCAGGGGCGTGGAGCTGGCGCTCTCGACCAGCGTTGAGGATGTCCGCAAAACCGTGGAGGGGTTTGCGCTCACCCTCTCCACAGGCTTGGTTACTTGCCAGTCGCTGGTCATGGCCTGTGGCGGCAAGTCGATCCCCAAGATGGGGGCGACCGGTTTCGGCTATGAGCTTGCCGAACGGTTCGGCCTTGCTGTTGTCGAAACGCGGCCGGCGCTGGTTCCGCTGACTTTCGACGCAAACACGCTCGAGCGGCTGGCGCCGCTGGCCGGCAACGCCGTCGACGCGGAAGTCGCCTGCGGCAAGACGCGCTTCTCCGAAGCGATGCTGTTCACGCATCGCGGCGTCAGTGGGCCGTCCATCCTGCAGATCTCGTCCTATTGGCGCGAAGGCGATGAAATCCGCATCGCCATGCTGCCGGGAGTTGACGTGGCTGACCTCATTCGGGTGGCCAAGCGAAGCAATGGACGGCAGGCGGTGCAGACGGTGCTGGCAAATCATCTGCCGAAGCGGCTGGCTCAGTCAATCGCCGAGCGCACCGGGATCGACGGTAACCTTGCCGATCTTTCCGATGGCCAGATCAAAACCATAGCTGCCGCAGTCAATAACTGGCGCATCAAGCCTGCCGGCTCGGAGGGCTACCGCACCGCCGAAGTGACACTGGGTGGGGTCGACACCAACGGGCTGGACCAGAAGACGATGCAGGCCAAATCTGTGCCGGGCCTGTTTTTCATCGGCGAAGTCGTCGATGTCACGGGTTGGCTGGGCGGCTATAATTTCCAGTGGGCATGGTCGTCGGGCTGGGTGGCGGGGCAGGCGGCATAGGCCAAACGCGCCGACGAGCTTCATAGACTTTATTTCTGTGGCTTTGCCCGCCTAGCCGCCGGCGCTTTCTTCTTTTTGGCGTGGTTGTAATCGATGGCCGCACGGATGAGCTCTTTTAAAGCGCCCTCATTGAGCGTGTCGCCCTCGAACACATCGATAGCCCGCCACACCTTGCCGCCAAAACCGTTGTTAAACAGATTGTCGGGGTCCGGCAGGCTGGCGCCATGGGAAAAGGTCAGCTTCACCTTGTCCTTGTGGGCGTTGCCGACCACGATGTTGCCGTCGAGGCACCATACCGGGCTGCCCATCCACTTCCACTCCTCGACGATGTCCGGGTCGGCTGCAAGGATGGTCTTGCGGATGCTGGCGAGCGTCTCGCCGCGCCAATCGGTGAGGCCGGCGATCAGCTGGTCGATCTGTTGCGAGGGGGTCATCGGGTATCTCCTGTGCCTCGACGCGTTTCAACCGCCGCCCGTTACCAGCGCGCTAGCTGGGTGATCTGAACGAGGTTGCCGCAGCTGTCGTTCAGCTGGGCGATGGTCGAGCCGGTCACCTCGGTCGGCGGCTTGATAAACGCGCCGCCCTTCGCCCTGATACGCTCATAATCGCCCTTGACGTCGTCGGTGAAGAACATGACCGCAGGCTGGCCCTGCTTGAAGATGGCTTCCTGATAGGCCTTGGCGGCCGGGTTGTCGTTGAGCGCGAGCTGCAGCTCGGTTCCATCAGGCTCTTCAGCCGAGGCAACGGTCAGCCAGCGATAAGGCCCGTTGCTGAAATCAGCCTTTTTGGTGAAGCCCAGCACGTCGGTGTAGAAGCGCAGTGCGTTTTCCTGGTTGTCCACATACACGCTGGTCAGCTTGATCTTCATTGCTCTTTTTCCTCTGTCATAGTCGGTCATTACGGGATCCAGCCGGGCAGGGCCGCGGCCTGCTTGATCCATTCCACCATCCTCGCCTCATCGAACTGACCGTCTTCGCGGATGTCGATCCAGCGCACATCCTTGCTCTTGGCCGTGCCGCCAGGCGGAATCGGCCGCAACGACGTGCCGCTGAAGAAGGTCACTTTCAAATAGTGGGTGAAGACATGGAAACTCACGAACCAGCCCTGGCCCTCGACGCCGTAGAAGGGCGAGTTCCATCGCACGGCCTTGCGAATGTCAGGCACGTTGCGCACAATGAGCGCGTCGAGGCGCTCGCCGAGACCGCGCTTCCAGCCCGGCATTGCGGCGATGTAGGCCTGCACCGGGGCGTCGCCGTCGCCCTTGGCGATTTGCGGATTGCCGCCCGAGAGCAGCACTGGCGCAGCCTTGGCCTTGGTCGATTGTCCCTGCGTCTTGGCCATTCTGCCCACTCCTATCCGCTCGCACGCTGCGCGCCGCGTCCCTTGGTGGCATAGGGCAGCACGAACATGTACAGGCCGCTGAACAGCAGCAGGAAGAGCGGGAAGAGCGGTGAGTAGACCACCCAAGCGGGAGGCTGCCCAAATGCCATGGTGACGAAGTTAGCGATGACGGTCAGCGTAAAGATGATCGACAGCCAGCGATGAATTTGCCGAACCCACATGTTCCAGTCCAATAGTTCCTCCTGTCAAAACATCCGACGCGGACCACCGATCCGCACCGGCGGGTTTCAATCTATCCACGCCAGGACCTGACTCAGATTTGCAAAGTACTGCCGCCACCCGCTCGTCGCGCCGCGATACGCCTGCTCCTGATCCGGCCGGAAGCCGGATTGTTCCATGCGCAACCGGGTGCCCGTGCTGGTCGGCATGAGAGTCCAGGTGACGACACTCTCAAGGCCATAGGCCTGCCACGTGTAGGATAGTGTCTTGTTCAATTCGACGGCTGTTACCTGACAGTCGACAACGATGCTCACGTCAGGCTGCGGTTCCTTTCGCAGATTGAAACGGTGGTCCACGACTGGCTTGAAGTCGTTCTTCATCAGCCATTCCTCGATCAGATGCGGTTGGGTCAGCGCGCGCCAGATTTTTTCCGGCGGATAGGGGATCTCACGTTCGACGATGACGGAGCGCGTTTCGGTCGCGATGTTGGTCATTGGTCCATTCTTTTGAGCAAATTTTCGAGGTCGTCGAACCGGCTCTGCCAGAACGTGTTCATCTGGTTCGTCCAGTCGGTCAGCGGGGAAAGTGCTGCCAGCTGGGCGCTATAATGGGTCTGCCGTCCTTGATGGCGGTCGCGCACCAGCCCGGCCTGCCTGAGCACGCCGAGATGCTTCGACACCGCAGGTTGGGAGACCCCCGACTGAGCCGTCAGGGCGCCGACCGTCTGCTCGCCTTGCCGGCACAGGCGCTCGAAGATCGCACGACGCGTCGGATCGGAGAGTGTTCTGAAGAGGACATCGTGAGCGTTGTTCATTTTGGATCGATAACCCGGTGGCTATTGATTGACGTATAACCGCCGAGATATGGATGTGTCAAGCGGGGTGCCGGCGGTCACGATCCGGCGGTTTCCAAAAAAATCTTTCCATTGCCCCAAGGATTAGCCATTAGCCTTCGTCCAACAGGCAAATGATGGCGATGATGCTGGATGAAAGCGAAGCCTCCGACGCCGAACTGATCGGGCGGGCGAAGGGCGGAGACAGGGGGGCCTTCAGCACATTGCTGGAAAGGCACTATGACTTCGTCTATCGCGCTGCCTATCGCTGGTGCGGCAGGAAGGCCGATGCCGAAGACATCGCCCAGGAAGTCTGCGTCAGGCTCGCCAAGGCGATCCGCGACTATCGCGGCGGCGGCGCTTTCACCACATGGCTCTATTCCGTGACCCTGAACGCCGCGCGCGACATGATGCGAAAGTCCGCCCGCGAGACCGTGAAGACCGAGGCCTATGGCGTCCATGCACTGATCTCAGGCGAGGCGTCGGTCGAACCGGAAGATCCGGCCGAAGCGCTGTGGACCGCGGTGCGGCAACTGCCGGGCAAGCAGCGCGACGCCGTGCTTTTGGTCTATGGCGAAGGATTGAGCCACGCGGCCGCCGCCGAGGCGATGGCGATCTCGGAGACGACGGTTTCCTGGCACATCCATGAAGCGAAGAAACGGCTGAAGACGCTGATGCGCGCGGCCGGGGAAGTGTGACTATGGTCGACGACAACGAACTCAACAGACTGCGCGATATCGCAGCACCGGCGCCCGCCAAGGATGCCAAGGCACGTGCCTTCGAGGCCGCCTTGCGCGCCTATGATCCGGAAAATATTTCTGCTGTCACCCAAGGATCGGTTGGCGGGCTTCGTCTCACAGAGCGAGCACAAAAGCTCTGGAGCGAGATCATGCAAAAGAAACTCATTGCCACGCCGGCCCTTGCCGGGCTCGTCGCCCTGCCGATCGCCGGATACGCCACCTTCCATCTGCTGAGGGAACAGCCGCCCAAATTCGGCGGCGACGAGAAGATCACCGAGACGCTGGCCGACAAGCCGGCGACGGTGAAGCCGACGACCGCCGAGCCGAAGCCGGCTCGCGGCGAGTTGGAGAAGGACAAGAAGGCAGACGCGGATGTGGAAAGCCGCGGCGCGACCGATGCGCTTGTGGCGCCGGCCTCGCCGCAGAAATCCGAATCGACCGTTGCTGGCGGCGCGGCACAACAAAATGCGCTGGAGCGCGGTGTGCTGGCCGAGCCTGCGCCACCGGCACCGACAGGTGAATTCGCGCTGGATGGCGCTGCAAGTGTACCCAGCACCTCGCGAGCCCGCATGCCGGCCGAATCCAAGCTGATGGCGCCGCAGCAGCCGTCGATCTTGCCGGCCGACCAGATGCAGCCGCAACCGGAAAACCGCGACCGCATCGAGGATTTCAAGACCAACCCGGTGCATGCGGCACTCGAGGATCCGGTCTCGACCTTCTCGATCGACGTCGACACTGCCTCCTATTCCTTCGTGCGCGGCTCGCTGAAGCAGGGCACCCTGCCGCAGGCCGATACTGTTCGCGTCGAGGAGATGATCAACTACTTCCCCTATGACTGGAAGGGTCCGGAGTCGGCCTCGACACCGTTCGACTCGACCGTCAGCGTCATGCCGACGCCGTGGAACACGCAGACCAGGCTGATGCATGTCGCCATCAAGGGTTTTGACGTCAAGCCGATCGAGCAGCCGAAGGCCAATCTGGTCTTCCTGATCGATGTCTCGGGCTCGATGGACGAGCCGGACAAGCTGCCGCTGCTCAAATCGGCATTTCGCCTGCTGGTCAGCAAGCTGAAGGCCGACGACACTATCTCGATCGTGACCTATGCCGGTGACGCCGGCACAGTGCTGGTGCCGACCAAGGCGTCCGAAAAGGACAAGATCCTCAGCGCGATCGACAATCTGACGCCCGGTGGCAGCACGGCCGGCGAGGCGGGCATCAAGGAAGCCTACAGGCTGGCGCAAAAATCCTTCGTCAAGGACGGCGTCAACCGCGTGATGCTTGCTACCGACGGCGACTTCAATGTCGGCCAGACCGATGACGACGACCTCAAGCGGCTGATCGAAAGCGAGCGCAAGACCGGCGTTTTCCTGTCGGTGTTCGGCTTCGGCCGCGGCAATCTGAACGACCAGATGATGCAAACCATTGCCCAGAACGGCAACGGCACCGCCGCCTATATCGATACGCTGGCCGAGGCTGAAAAGGTGCTGGTCGAGGATGCCTCGTCGACGTTGTTCACCATCGCAAAGGACGTCAAGATCCAGGTCGAGTTCAACCCGAACAAGGTCTCGGAATATCGCCTGATCGGCTACGAGACCCGCGCCTTGAACCGCGAGGATTTCAACAATGACCGCGTCGATGCCGGCGATATCGGTTCGGGCCACTCGGTCACCGCGATCTACGAGATCACGCCCAAGGGCAGTGGTGGCGAGCAGATCGACCAACTGCGTTATGGCCAGGCGTCGGTGGACAATGGCGGCGTCGCCAATGCGGACGAATATGCCTTCGTCAAGATCCGCTACAAGCTGCCGAATGAAGACGTCTCGAAGCTGATCACCACGCCGGTGACCTCGGCCAACGAGATCTCGTCCTTCGACCAGGCCAGCACCGACCAGCGCTTCTCCGTCGCGGTCGCCGCCTTCGGCCAGAAGCTGCGCGACGAGGATGCGACCGCGAAGTTCGGTTACGACAAGATCATGGAGATCGCCACTGCCGCTCGAGGAGCCGACCCGTTTGGGTACAGGTCCGAGTTCCTCTCGCTTGTGCGCCTTGCCTCGGCGCTGGGTGGTAATCGGTAGTGGTGATGACGGCCGGTTTCTTTCAGATGGGATCGTTCTGACAGGGGAAACCGACCGCGGGCGGGTGAGGCAGGCCGGCGAGGGATTCCTTCCCTTGCCGGCCTTTTTTCGGAGCGTTTTCCGGGTCGTTAAATTGCGCCGCATTTCCGGTACGGGATCGCAACCCCCTCCTTGTTACACAGGACGGGTGTACTGGGCTTGAGGGAGCCGAAATTGCAGATCAGGACTATCGCCAACTCGATACCCCCAGCGCCAGACGCCTCGGCGGTTTCATCGGCCCCATCATCGGAATCCAGGCGTATCAGTGACGATGTCGCACAGGCGCGCCACACCGCCCTGTCGGCGCTGACCAACGACCGCTTCCGCATCATGCTGGAACAGATCACCGACCCCAGCGCTTCAGGCGCGCTGATGACGATGCGCGGCGACAATGTGGTCGACTTCAAGTCGGCGCAGTCGAGCTACGCCGACAACAGCGAATAACCGAAATCGATGAGGTCAGGCCCGGCTGCGGCGGCGCTCGCGCCGGGCTTCGCTGGTCTCGGCGGTGTTTTCCGTCGCGACCTTGTTGCGCATCGGACCGATGCGCTCGACGATCGCGGCAACCGTCGGACGATCCGCCTTGGTGTGCGCATCGAGCGCCTTGCGCATGGCGGCAAGGTGCTGGAACGAGGTGCCGCAGCAGCCGCCGATAATCTTGGCGCCGCCATCGACGGCGAGGCGTACATAATCGGCCATCAGTTCTGGCGTGCCGGAATAATGGATTTCGGTGCCGCGGAATTCGGGAATGCCGCAATTACCTTTGACGATCACCGTCGCCTCCGGCTTTGCCTCGGTCATGTCGAGCAGCGAGGCCAGGATGTCGGACGCGCCAACGCCGCAATTGGCGCCAACGCCGAGCGGCGCCTGCGACAGCCCGTCGGTGACGCCGTGGATATCCCTGGGCAGCAGGCCCATCATGGTGCGGCCGGCAGTGTCGAAGGAACCGGTATAGGTGTAGGGCAGGCCGACGCGGATAGCAGCCTCGGCGGCGGCCCGGATCTCGTCTGGAGCCGACATCGTCTCGATCCAGGCGACTTCGGCGCCGCCTTCCTTGAGGCCCTCGATCTGCTCGGCGAAGGCGTCGACCGCCTCGTCATAGGTCATGGCGCCCAGCGGCACCAGCAATTCGCCGGTCGGGCCGACCGAACCGGCGACGATCACCTTGCGGCCGGCCTTGCCGGCGACCGCACGCGCAAGCTCAGCGGCGCGTTTGTTCAACGCGTGCACGCGATCCTGCGCGTGGTGCAGCTTCAAGCGGTGACGGGTGCCGCCGAACGAGTTGGTGAGGATGATGTCGGCGCCGGCATCGACGAAATTCTGATGCAGGCTGGTGATGGTGTCGGGCGCCGTCTCGTTGAGCAGCTCTGGCGCCTCGCCCGCCTCCAGCCCCATGGCGAACAGGTTTGTGCCGGTGGCGCCATCGGCTAGCAGCACGCCCTTTTCAGCCAGCAGCGTATCGATCGGGTTGGTGGTCGTCATCGGATTGGCTTTCGTGTTTCGAAGTCGAATAAGGATATAAAGAAGTCTTTATGTGTAGTCAACGATTTTGGAGCGATGCCGACACCGGATCGGAGGCGTTTCCTCACCGTGTCGAGGTGACCTCGACGTGGATTTCGGTGCAGACCCCGCCATTGGTTGGATAGTAGTCAACCGAGCAAGCGGTGACCACCAGCAGGAGGTCCTGTTCGGCGCGCAACGTCACATAGCCGCCCGGCGGGTTGATCGACGCGGAAACCACCAGCCGACCGTCGGGTTCCGGCAAGGAGTTCTGAAAGAGATCGACCGGATCGGGGGCGAAAGGCAGCGATATGCCCTCTGTGGCCAGCGCCTGCATCAGATTGTCCCGGCAGTTCGGATGATTGGGAAATCCGGCGCGCTCATAAAGCGCGCTGTCGCAAGCGGGGTAAAGCATGTCGTGCGGACCCGGCGAGCCATCTTCGACCAGCGTCAGCATCGGCTTGGCGGCGGCACTGAAGAAACTGTCGCCGATTGCGGGAAAAAGCCGCTCGGTGATGTCACGGGTCTGCGAGGTGCTCAGCCAGTCGACCGTCGGGTCGGTGCTGAAAGCCCAGAGATCGGAAACCTGCTGTCCTTTGGGATCGATGATGCGGATGAGGTCGCCTCGTGAGACGCGGATGGCGCGGCCCGACTGGGGTGGAACGACGATGCGGCGCGGATCGGGCATGAGCTGTCCTTCAAAAATGGAAATGGCGTGGCCGGGACGAGGCTCCACCAGAGGACCATGATTGCTGCCAGAGATCAGACCATGATTGCCAGAGATCAGACAGTGCCTGTTGGGAACGACATGCCGGCCAGCCTGTGCGCGAAGCCGGACGCCTCGTGCGCGTTGATGTCGGCGGCGCGGATCAGATTGTCAAAATGCTGGATCAGCGTCTGGATCGGCTGGGTGGCGTTGAGCACCAGATACATGTCGCCGACATAAATGGCGGCGCGATAGGGACCGAAGATGGTGTAGGGGATGGAATAGCGAATCCGCCCGTCATAGAGAAACAGCCGGAAGGTGGGGTAGAGGTCGTCGAGCAGCGTCGCCATGTGCAGCAATTGGGCGCGGCGGTCGGCTTCCGGGAAACGATCCCAGACACCCAGGCCGCGGGCGAAAATCTCCAGCGTATGGCGAGGCATGCAGACTTCCATGTCGGTTTCCGGCCGCCTGTTGTAGTCGATGCGGTATTGCGTTTCGCCGGCCTGGGCGAGGCGGCTCTTGTTGGTGATGCCGGCTTCGTAGTCGACCAATGCTTCGGTGCGCAGAAGGTCGGGAATGCCGGCCGGTACGTAGCGGATCTTGGTGCCGGCCGCCTCGGCATGCCATTTGGCCAGCAGCGTGCGGTCGAAGCCGTCCGGTGCCTCTTCTATCTCCAGGCTCTCGCGGATTTCGCCGGTGAGACCCTCGTCCTGGCTGAGGCCGAGAAGCCAATCGAGCGACACCTTGAACTCGGCGGCGATGTTGAGCAGCGTTTCCGCTCGGGGCAGGCGCGTCGAGGCGCCCGACAGCAGCTGCGACAGCGCCGAACGGTCGATGCCGACCGCGGTCGCGAAGGCCGACTGGTTGAGGTCGGAGCGTGTCAAGAGTGTTTTCAGGCGCTCGCGGAAGATCGTCGACAGGTCGCGCTTGTCCATGTGCGTGCTCCACCTCGATTGAGGAAAAATTTGCGCCGAATCGCTTCCGAGCGCACCTCAGGCGTAAATGAATCCCTAAGCCTGTTTACAATGTGTAACATGTGCGGTCGAAAATGCGCAATCGCAACAGTTTGTGTACTTTGTCTCGTTGAGTGGAATCACTTCTCCTGACACAATGTTGTCAGGAGCCAATTGGGGCTCCGGCGACTGAGGGGCAGTGGTCGATAGCATGACGAGCAAGAGCATCAGGCGACACAGCGCACAGGCCATAGAGTGGCCGACCGTGGTACTCGCCTTCTTCTGCTACGCAACTTGGCTCGCCACCGGTTTCCTGCTCTGGCCATCCTACCCCATCCTGGCGCTCGCCATCCTGGCTTTGACCGCCGCATTGCAATCGTCGATCATGCACGAAGTGCTGCACGGTCATCCGACACGCAACGCGCGGGTCAATGAAGCCTTCGTGTTCCTGCCGATCGGTCTGGTCTGGCCATTCCGCCGCTTCAAGACCATTCATCTGCGCCACCACGCCGACGAGCGGCTGACCGATCCGCTGGACGATCCGGAAAGCTATTATCAGGCGCTCTGGCAGCACGACGAACTGCCGCCGACGATGAAATTCCTACTCAAGATCAACAACACCATGGCCGGCCGCTTCGTGCTTGGCCCGTGGCTGTCCTGCGTCGGCTTCTTCATCGACGATGCCAAGCAGGTGATCGCCGGTGACAAGGCGATCCGCAAGGCCTGGCTGCTGCATGCGATCGGCCTTGCCGTCGTGATGCCGATCGTGCAGTTCGGCTTCGGCATCCCGCTGTGGCTTTACATTCTGGTGCCGGTCTGGCTCGGCCAGTCGCTGATCTCGATCCGTACTTTCGCCGAGCATCAATGGTCGGAACATCCGGAAGGCCGCACGGTGATCGTCGAGCGCTCGCCGCTGTCGTTCCTGTTCCTCAACAACAATTTGCACTTCGTCCATCACAAGACCCCGACCGTGGCCTGGTACAAGCTGCCCAAGCTGTTTCGCGATCGCCGTGAGGAATGGCTGCGGATGAACAATGGCTATGCCTATCCCAACTATTTCGCGCTGATCAAAGCCTATGCGTTCAAGGCGAAGGAGCCGATCGTGCACCCGGTGCTGCGGCGTCAAGCTGAGCCGGGCAGGGCCTTCAAGCCGCGCATCAGGGCGCGCAGCATCAGCGGACTCGGCAGTGCGCCGGTTCCCGCAGAGCCGCCGAAGGAATAATTCCGGTCTACCCGGAATCCGTGTCGGCCAATTCTGATTGGGCGCCGCGTTTTTGCGATCATTTTTCCAGACATGATGATTTGATATCCGGCATGAGTGAATTGGTTGCGGCGTTGCCGATGTATGACTGGCCCGAAATGCGCGGCGAGGTCGACGCGCAATGGATGCTGTTGCGCGACGCGTTTCTGCAAAAGGGTATCGACGCACCGCAAACCATCGTGCGGCGCAATGGAGACCTGCCGCCGATACCGGGCGGTATTCGTGATGCTGCCGGTGCATTGATCGCACCCGATCCAGCGACATTGCCGCCGGACGAGCTCGATTTTCACAGACTGTGGCTGCACCCGGCGCTGCTGTTCGCGCAGACCTGCTGGGGGCCGATGGAACTCGGCCTGTCCAGGCATGTGCAGGTGGTTGCCCAGCCAAGCTACGACGCCTACGAAGGCGGGCAGGGCGAGCTCTATTCCAGCGCCATCGTCATGCTGGCGGATGGCGCGCCGTCGGTTGCCTCGCCCAATGACGGCAGCCCGCTGATCCCACTCGATCGGATCCGCGGCAAGCGCTTCACCTTCAACAGCCTCGATTCGATGTCGGGGTTCCTCGGTTTGACGCGCGACCTGGAGGCGATGGGCGAGAGCCTTGACCTCTTTGCCTCGCGCAGCGAAAGCGGTGGGCACCGTTCCTCGATCGTCGCAATTGCAGAGGGCAAGGCCGATATAGCGGCCGTCGACTGCGAGAGTTGGGCGCTGGCGCAACGCTTCGAGCCGGCGGCGAAAAAGGTGGCGGTCGTTGGCTGGACCGGACGGCGCAAAGGCCTGCCCTACATCACCGCCGCAGGGACACCGGAAAAGACGGTTGGGGCGTTGCGCGAGGCCATTGCCGGGCTAGCCGAGCAGTCTCTTATCCAACGGGTAGGTTGAGAGCTGTTCGTTGCCCGTCTCGGTGATCAGTATCTGTTCCTCGATCTTGACGCCTTCGCGCCCGCCAAGCCTGCCGATATAGCTTTCCACGCACAGCACCATGCCCGGTTCCAGCACGCCGTCCGGAGTGTCCGATGTCCAGTCGCTGGCATGCGGCAAGGTCGGGTATTCATCGGCCAGGCCGACGCCGTGATAGAGCACGCCGTAGCGCGTCGGGAAGCAGTCGCCGGGCGGCACCGCCGAGCGTTCGACGAGGTCGCGAAACGAGATGCCTGGCTGCATCAGTTCGGTGTTGTGCTTGATCTGGTCGGCGGCGATGCGGAACAGGTCGCGCTGTTCGCTGGTCGGCTTTCCATCGCCGCACAACCATGTGCGCGACAGGTCGGCGCAGAAGCCGTAGGGGCCGATCAGGTCGGTGTCGAAGGCGACGAGATCGCCAGCCTCGATCTTGCGCGACGAGCATTCCTGGAACCACGGATTGGTGCGCGGGCCTGACGTCAGCAGTCGCGTCTCGATCCATTCGCCGCCGCGCGCGATATTGCCGCGATGAAGTTCAGCCCACAGCTCGTTTTCTGAAATCCCCGGCTTCAGCGCCTGTTCCATCTCGCCCATCGCCGCCTCGCAAGCGACAATGGCGCGACGCATGGCGAGGATCTCATCGGGTGATTTGATCAGCCGCGCGTTCTCCATCACCGCTTCGCCATTGCCGATGGAAATACCGAGGCGCGCCAGCTCCTCGACGCCTTCCGGATTGATATGGTCGACGGCGATGCGGCTGTTGCCGCCGCCATGCTCTTTCACCAGATCGGCTATTCCTGCGGCCCAGCGGCGGACCTTTTGCTCGGTCAACTCACCGCCATAGAGATACATCCACGACACTGCCGGCCGTACTTCCTCGACGACGCCGGAATGGTCGGACAAATGCTCGCAGGAGAAATAGTCGAACAGCACCACCGGCCCGTCGGTGGCGACAAAGCAATACCGCGTCGGGTTGTGCGCCACCCACAGCTGCATGTTGGTCGAGTCGGTGGCGTAGCGGATGTTGACGGGGTCGTAGAGCAGGGCGCCGGCATAGTCGCGGCGCTTCAACTCAGTGCGGATACGCTCCAGCCGGTATTGGCGCATCGCCGGGAGGTCGGGAGCGGCAATGCCTGCCGCAGTCCATTCAGCCTCGGCCTGCGCGCCATAGCCCAGCACATGCTGGTTGAGCGAAGCCGCCTTCTGGCGAGAGGCGTCGCGCAAGGCTTCGATCGAGTCGGCTTCGAACGGCATGATCTTGCGATGCCGGCCAAAGCTGCCCTTCGGCGCCGGGTTGTCCATGGTCGAAACTCAGGTCCGCATCTTCTCGCCGCTCGGATCGAAGGGCGCTTCGACATTGATGCGGGCCGGGCGCCGGTGACCGAGGATCTCGATCTCGAACAGCCCAGCACTTTCGTCCTCGGCAAGAGCCGCCGGCACGTAGCCTTGCGCCATCGACTTCTGCACATAATGGGCATAGCCGCCCGACGTGACCCAGCCGACCACGCGCCAGTCACCGTCGACGATACCCCGCACGGCGGAAGCGCCTTCGGTCGCCTTGGAGCCACGTATTTCCTTGCCGCCCTTGTCGAAGCGGGGCGCGCCATAACCATGCGGCTTTTCAACCGTGCCATAGTCCTTGCTGACCTTGGCCCAGATCGGCTCATCGCCCATGACATCGGCGTCGGTGGCATCGACGATGAAGGAGACGCGGCGCAGCTTTGGCCCCTCGGCCTGTTCCTTGGCAGCGGCCTCGCGGCCGATGAAGTCGTTCTTCTCGAGCTTGATGAAGCGGTCCATCGCGCCTTCGAACGGTCCATAGATCGGCCGCAACTCGCGGAACCAGGTCGGAAAATTCTTTTCGAGGCGCATGGAGAGCAGCGCGCGCATGCCGAAATCGACAAGGCCGAATTCCTCGCCGGCGTCCTTGATCGCTTTGTAAACCAGGCGCTCGTAGGCCGGTGCCATCCAGATTTCATAGCCGAGGTCGCCGGTGTAGGTGATGCGGTTGACCATGCAAGGCGCCCCGCCAACCGCCATCTCGCGGAAATCCATGAAGCGGAAGGCTTTTGTCGAGACATCGACATCGACCAATTTCTGCAGCAAGTCACGTGACTTCGGCCCTGCGATCGACAGGCCTACCAGCGTCTGGTCGAAGCGGTGGATGCGCACCGTTCCGTCCTTCGGTAGATGCTTCTCGAACCAGCGCATGTGGTATTTCTGCGCCGCCGAGGAACCCCAGATCATGAAGCGGTCTTCTGCCGCCTTGGCGATGGTGAAGTCGCCGATCAGCTTGCCGAATTCGTTGAGCATCGGCGTCAGCACGATGCGGCGGGTCTTCGGCATGCGGTTGGTCATCAACCGGTTGAGGAAATCCTCGGCCGCGGGTCCCGAGACTTCGTATTTGGCAAAATTGGCGATCTCGGTGACACCGACACGCTCACGCGTGGCGCGCACTTCCTCGCCGATCGGCCCAAAATCGTTGGAGCGGTGGAAGGAGACGATATCCCTGGGTTCCTTGCCTTTGGGTGCGAACCAGAGCGGCGTCTCAAGTCCCCAGCTGTCGCCCATGACGGCATTGTTGGCCAGCATCGTGTCGTAGAGCGGTGTCGTCTGCGCCGGGCGTGCCGCCGGCAGTTCCTCATTGGGGAAGCGGATGGAGAAGCGGCGCGAATAGTTTTCGCGCACCTTGGCGTTGGTGTAGCGCAGGCCGGCCCATTCGCCGAAGCGGGTGACATCCATGCCCCAGACGTCGAAGCCGGGGTCGCCGTGCACCATCCAGTTCGACAGCGCGAGGCCGACACCGCCGCCCTGGCTGAAGCCGGCCATGACGGCGCAGGCGCACCAGAAATTGGTCAGGCCCTGCACCGGGCCGACCAGCGGGTTGCCGTCGAGCGCGAAGGTGAAGGGGCCGTTGATGATCTGCTTGATGCCGGCTTTCTCGATGCCCGGGAAATGCTTGAAGCCGATTTCCAGCGACGGCGCGATGCGATCGAGGTCCGGCGGCAACAATTCATGGCCGAAATCCCACGGTGTGTTGACCGGCGACCACGGCTTGCAGGCCTTCTCATAGGTGCCGAGCAGGATGCCGTTGCGCTCCTGGCGGGTGTAGATCTCGCCCTTGAAATCGAGAACGCCGATCATTTCGCGGCCGGTAGACTTGTTGAATTCCTCGACCTCCGGCATCGGCTCGGTCAGCAGATACATGTGCTCCATGGCCAGCACCGGCAGTTCGACGCCGACCATGCGACCGATCTCGCGCGCCCACAGGCCGCCGCAATTGACGACATGCTCGGCCTTCACCGTGCCTTGTTCGGTGACGACGTTCCAGGTGCCGTCGACCTCCTGTGTCAGTTCCACAACGCGATTGCGCAGCACGATCTCAGCGCCGAGTTTTTTCGCCGCCTTGGAATAGGCGATGGTGGTGCCGGACGGGTCGAGATGGCCTTCGACCGGGTCCCACATGGCGCCGACGAAATTGGTCTCGTCCATCAGCGGGAACATCGCCTTGGCCTCGGAGGGGGTGATCAGCTCGGTGTCCATGCCGAGATAGCGGCCCTTGGCGTGGGCCAGTCGCAGGAAGTCCATGCGCTCGGGCGTGTCGGCCATCATCACGCCGCCGGTCAAATGCAGCGAGCAGGACTGGCCGGATATCTCCTCGATCTCCTTGTAGAGCTGCACCGTATAGGCCTGCAGCTTGGCGACGTTGGGGTCGCCGTTCAGCGTGTGGAAGCCGCCCGCCGCGTGCCAGGACGAGCCGGAGGTGAGCTCCGAGCGCTCGATCAGCATGATGTCGGTCCAGCCGGCCTTGGCCAGGTGGTAGAGAACCGAGCAGCCGACGACGCCGCCGCCGATGACAACCGCTTTTACATGAGATTTCATCTAGATAGGTCCGTTTTTGCGTAAACTGAATCAGATGGGGTGTCGGCGGGGAGCCGATCAAAAATCGGTCGGCGCGCCGCCTTCGGACCGGCGCTTGGCGACGAAGGCGTTGAGTTCCTCGCGGATGGCCGGGTCCATGTAAGGCTCCTCATAGGACGCCAGCCGCTCCTTCCAGACCTTGTTGGCCTTTTCGAGCGCCGTCGGCGAGCCGGCTTCCGCCCAGGTCTCGTAATTGCGCCAGTCGGACAGGATCGGCGAGTAGAAGGCGGTCTTGTAGCGGTCCTGCGTGTGCTGGGTGCCGAAGAAATGGCCGCCAGGACCGACCGACTGGATGGCGTCGAAGCCGAGTGCCTCGTCGGAAAGATCGAGGGGGATCAGGAATTCGGCCACCATCTGCAGCAGGTCGATGTCCAGGATGGTCTTCTCGTAGGAGCAGCGCAGGCCGCCTTCGAGCCAGCCGGCGGCATGCATCATCAGATTGCCGCCGCCCTGGATGGCGCCCCACAGCGAGAACACGCTTTCATAAGCCGCCTGTGCGTCGACCGTGTTGGCGGCGCAGGTGTTGGAGGTGCGGTAGGGAATGTTGTAGCGGCGGGCAAGCTGGCCGCCGACGAGCTGCGCCTTCATGTATTCCGGCGTGCCGAACGCCGGCGAACCGGACTTCATGTCGACATTGGAGGTGAAGCCGCCATAGCCGACGGGTGCGCCCTTGCGCACCATCTGGGCGAAGGCGATGCCGGCAAGCGCCTCGGCGTTCTGCTGCACCAGTGCGCCGGCGATGGTGACAGGCGCCATGGCGCCCGACAGGGTGAACGGCGTCACGACGACGACCTGGCCCTTGCTCGACATCTGGATGATGCCTTCCATCATCGGCACGTCGAGTTTGAGCGGCGAATTCGTGTTGATGATGGTGAAGACGGACGGCTCTTCCAGCATCTGCTCGTGGCTGATGCCGCGCGCGATCCTGGCGATCTCGATGCCGTCGACATTGCGTTCCTTGCCGAGCGAATAGATGTGGAACACCTTGTCGGTGAGCACGCTGAGATCGCGGATGCATTCGAGGTGGCGGACGGACGGATGGATATCGGTCGGCTCGACCGGGTAGCCGCCCGTGCAGTTCAGGATGTTGTGCATCTGCGCGAGCTTTAAGAAATTGCGGTAGTCCTGCTGGTTGCCGGGCCGGCGGCCGCGATCGATGTCGGAGCAATTGGGCGCCGACGCCATCATCGAGATGATCACATTGTTGCCGCCAAAGCGCACATTGTGCGCTGGATTGCGGGCATGGATGGTGAACTCCGACGGGCAGTGCGACACCAGTTCGAGGATCATGTCGCTGTCGAAACGCACCCGCTCGCTGCCGTCGCGCACATCGGCGCCATGCGCCTTCATGATGCTGCGGGCCTCGTCATGCAGCACGTCGACGCCGATTTCCCTGAGCACGCGCAGGGAGGCGAGGTGGATCGATTCCAGCTCGTCGTCGGAGACCAGCCTAGTCGGCGTCAGCGGGTTTTTCAGCTGGCGGAAAGCCGGCTGCTCGAACGCGGCCGAGCCGCCGGCGCGCTTTCCGGCGCGGCCGCCGCGACGGGCGCGGTCGGTGGTCAATGCCGGTTCCAAGGGTTGTAGGGCGGCGGTCATGAATGGTCCTCGTAGGATGCGATAGCGGGCGGCATAATGGACCGGCGGCTGTCCAGCCATTGCGGAGGCGGCGACCACTAGGGCGAGGGAAGCGACATACCGGAACGGCAGTTGCGCGGCCACGACATCGGCCTGTTCCCGCCGCCTCGTTGGCGCAAGCGGATTTCGCCGGGCGGCCCTTCCTTTGCCTGGATCGAACCGATAGCTACTCGGGCTTGCCGGCTGGATGGCCAGCAATTCACATGGATGGCAGCATGGTTGCGACCGGCTCGAACGAAGGCGAAGCAGGAACGCAGTGGGCAGCGCTTGCCGGCGTCACCGCGGCACTTGCGATGTTCGGCGCGGCGCAGGGGTTGAGTTCGCCGCTGTTCACGCTGCTGATGCAGAAACAAGGCATGTCGCCGGCGCTGATCGGCTTGTCGGCGGCGATGATGCCGCTCGGGCTGATCCTTTCGGCTTCTTTCGTGCCCGCGGCTGTGCGGCTTGTCGGTGCACGCAATCTGGCGGTCGGCTGCTCGCTGATCGGCGCGCTCTGCTTCCTGGGTATCGGCTATCTGCAGGACTGGGTGGCCTGGTTCGTCATCCGCTTCATCATCGGCGTCGTCATCAACCCGCTCTACATCCTCGGCGAGGTGTGGGCACTGTCGCTGGCGCCGCCATCGCGGCGCGGCAGGGTGATGGGCGTGTTCAACACGCTAATGGGCGCCGGCTACGCCGCCGGACCATTCGCGCTGACCCTGCTCGGTACGTCGGGCTGGGCGCCCTTCATGGTCGGCGTCGCCGGTTTCGCGCTCTGCGCGGTGATCCTGCACGCGGTCTCGTCTAAGCTGACCGGGTTCGAGGATGACGACCAGCCTGCCAGCGGCCTTGTCGGCTTTGCCAAGGTGGCGCCTGCGCTGCTGCTTGCCGTGCTTGTCTCGGCGGCGGTTCAGCAGAGCACTTATGCGCTGGTCCCGGTCTTCGGCGCCAGCTATGGCCTTGCGGAAGCCGTTCTGGCCTCGCTGGTGATGGCGCTTTCCCTCGGCAACATCCTGCTGCAGATACCACTCGGCCTTCTGGCGGAGCGTTTTGGCGGCCGCGCCATGATCATCGTCTGCGCGCTGGCAACAACCGTTTGCGCGCTTTTGCTGCCTTTGCTGATCACAACGCCGTTGATCTGGGTCGTGCTGCTGGTGATGGGCGCGGTCGGTTACGGCGTCTACACCATGGCATTGGTCGAACTCGGCAGCCGGTTCAAGGGCTCTGTGCTGGTCGCCGGCAACGCTGCCTTTGCACTGATGTGGGGCGTCGGTGGCATCGTCGGCCCACCCGGTGCCGGCGTGCTCATGCAAGGCATCGGCCCGCTCGGGCTGCCGGTCGTGATCGCCGGCCTCGACGCGGTGCTGGTGATGTTCGCGCTGTATCGGTCGTCCGTGCGCCGAGCTTCCTGACGAGCTCAACCTCCTGACCGGCCCAACTTCCTGACAGGCCCAACCTCCTGACAGGCATTGTCTGGAGCAAGCGGTTTTCGCCTGCCAGGGGCTTACCACCGCGTTGCTCAATCGCTAATCCTGCAGCCTCGATAGCGGTGCGCACAATGAATTTGGTTGAATCGAACGAGGACGAGACGATGCAATGGGCGGCGATCACCGGTGTGATCGCGACCGTCTCGGTGTTCGCCATCGCGCAAGGGTTGTCCTATCCGCTGCTGAGCTTCATCCTGCAGCGCCAGGGCGTTTCGCCGGCGATGATCGGCCTGTCGGCGGCCATGACGCCGATTGGTTTCATCCTGTCGTCGCCATTGATCCCGGCGCTGGCCCGCCGGTTCGGGGCAGGGCGCACAGCGCTTACCTGTGCGGCGCTTTCGGCTGTCGTGCTGGCGCTGATCGGCTGGACGCAGAATGTCTATCTGTGGTTTCCCCTGCGCTTCCTGATCGGTGTGGTGACCAACCCGCTCTATGTGCTGAGCGAGATCTGGGTCATCGCGCTGGCGCCGCCGGCGCGGCGAGGGCGCGTCATGGGTATCTATTCGACGATCATCTCGGCCGGTTTCGCGGCCGGGCCGCTATGCCTGCTTGCAGTCGGTACTGAGGGCTGGCCGCCCTTCCTCGTCGGCATCTCCGCCTTCGTGCTGTGCGGCATCTGCCTGGGCTTGGTGCTGCCGCGCTTGCCCAAGGTCGACGAGGCCGGGCATCAAGTTTCCGTCCTGGGTTTCGTGCCGCTGGCGTGGCTGCTTTTGTTTGCCGTCATAGTCGCCGCCGGCTTCGAACAGGGCGCGCTGGCGTTGCTGCCTGTATATGGCACCCATCACGGCATCACCGAGACCCGCATGTCGGCGCTGCTGTCGGTGATGATTGCAGGCAATATCGCCATGCAGGTGCCGCTCGGCCTTTTGGCGGAAAGGCTTTCCGCGCGCCTGGTGCGGCTTGCCTGCGTCGCGATCACGGTGCTCGGCTGCGTCCTGCCCGCTTCTCATCGAGTCGCCGCTGATCTGGCCGATGATCTTTGTCTGGGGCGCGGTTTCCTACGGCATCTACACGATGTCGATCATCGAGCTCGGCGAGCGCTTCACCGGCTCCGCACTGGTTGCCGGCAATGCGGCCTTTTCCCTGATGTGGGGCGTCGGCGGTATCGCCGTGCCGCCGCTGGCGGGGGGCGCCATGGATTTTATGGGCGCGAGAGGTCTGCCGATCACGCTTGGCTTGATGTGCCTGGCGCTGGCTATTGCTAGCCTCGCTGGTGGGCGGAAAGCCTCAATTGTGCGCTGAGCATAGTTAATATCGATACGGCCTATCGGCGTTGGCTTTTTCAAAGCAACGCGTTTATCGGAGACCTGATGACCAAGCCTGCCACCCAGACGCCGAATTCCACCCCCTCGACCAACGATCCCTTCCTCTGGCTGGAGGACAGGACAGCCAAACAGTCATTGGACTGGGTACATCGCCAGAACGAGGTCACGGTTGGTGAATTGCAGGGCGATCCGTCCTACCAGGCGTCGTTCCAGACCGCGCTCGACCTGATGACGGCCGAGGACAACATTGCGGTCGGCGCTGCGTTGAAAGGCCATGTCTACAATTTCTGGCAGGACAAGACCAATGTGCTCGGCCTCTGGCGCCGCACGACGGTCGCTTCCTACAAGACCGAGAAGCCCGACTGGGAAACGATCATCGACTTCGACCAGCTTGCGGCGAAGGATGGGATAAAATGGGTTTTTGGCGGCGCAAGCCGACTCTATCCGGACTTCAACCGTTGCCTGGTGAGTATGTCGCCGGATGGCGGTGACGCGAGCGAGATGCGCGAGTTCGACATCGAAACTAAGTCGTTCGTAGAAGACGGGTTTCACGCGCGAGCTTCCAAGTCGGGCTTCAGCTGGCTGGATAAGGACACCGTCATCGTTTCGGCCGCTTTCGACGAGGCCGACAAGACCGAGTCCGGCTATCCGCGAGTCATAAAGCTGTGGAAGCGCGATACCAAGCTGGAAGACGCGACGCCGATCTTCGAGGCGCAGAAAGAGGATCTCGCCGTTGGTGCCGCTGTCGAGTACGACGGTGACAGACGCTATCTGGTCCTGGCTCGAACGCTGAATTTCTTCGCTTCGCACATCTTCCTTCGGCTGCCTTCCGGCGAAAACAAACAGCTGCCGCTACCGGACGACATGACCGATACGGCAATATTCAGGGATCAGCTCGTGTTCGGCGTGCGCAGTCCATGGACGGCGCCCGACGGCACGGTTTGCAAGCCCGACGGCCTCTATTCGCTGAATCTGGCGCACTGGGTCGAGACCGGCGCGCTCGGATCTGTCGAAACCTTGTTCGAGCCGGCATATCGCGTTTCCATCGCCGGCATGGCCCGCACGCAGGACCGGCTGTTCATCAGCCTGATGGACAATGTGCGCGGCAAGGTCGTCGTCTGCGAGCGCAAGGATGGCAACTGGTCGCTGAAACCGGTGGCGCTGCCCGAAAATGGCAATGTCGGCATCAGCCATGCCGAGCAGTTCGGCTCGAGCGTGTCCTTCTCCTTCACCGATTTCCTGACCCCGAGTTCGATCATCTGGTCTGACGACAATGGCGAGACGCTCGCTACCGTGAAGTCGCAGCCGGCGCGTTTCGATGCCTCGCCGCTCATCTCGGAACAGTTCGAGGCGCGCTCCAAGGACGGCACGATGATCCCTTATTTTGTCGTCAGGCGGCGCGATCAGAAGGGGCCGGTGCCGACGCTGCTTTACGGCTATGGCGGTTTCGAAGTGCCGCTGCTGCCCGGCTATGCCGGCGTGCGCGGGAGGCTATGGCTGGAAAAGGGCAATGCCTATGTGCAGGCCTGCATCCGTGGCGGCGGCGAGTTCGGCCCGGCCTGGCATCAAGCGGCGCTCAAGGGTAATCGCCAAAACGGATTCGACGATTTCGCAGCGGTCGCGCAGGACGTCGTCAAGCGCGGCATCGCGACAGCAAGCTCACTCGGCATCCAGGGTGGTTCGAATGGCGGCTTGCTGACCGGCGTTTCCTTGACGCAGCATCCCGAGCTATTCGGCGCCGTCATCATCGAGGTGCCGCTGCTCGACATGCTGCGTTACGCCGAATTGCCGCCTGGCGCCTCGTGGATGGCCGAATATGGCGATCCGTCGAAACCCGAAGACGCGAAATGGCTTTCAGCCTACTCGCCCTACCAGCATGTCGACGCCGCTGCCGCCTATCCGCCGGTGCTGCTGACCACATCGACCGCTGACGATCGGGTCCATCCCGGCCATGCGCGTAAGATGGCCGCCCGCCTGCAGGAAGCCGGCCATGCCAGGACGCTGTTCTTCGAGGAGACCGAGGGTGGTCATGGCGGGCGTGGCGACCGCCGGCCGCAGGCGGCGCAGACGGCGATGAAATATGTCTTCCTGCAGAGGGCGCTGACAGCCAAGGCCTAGACTCATTCCGTTATGGGCCAAGCAAAGGGTGGTTCTCCTCGACCAGCCTTTGCTCTAAGGTGCCAGCCATGGCTCTCGTCAGGATGTTGGTTGGCGCATTTGAGGCTCGCGCATTGCGGGTCGCGGTGACGCCGTCACCGCGTACGCTGCGCGCCGAGCTTTTGCGGCTGTGCGCCCGCATCGGCTATTCGCCACCTCTCTGCCTCTGAAGCATTCGCCCCGGCTTGCCGGATAGAATCCAGAGGGAAGATCAGACATGACCTATCAGAATTATTCGCTGAAGCAGCTTCAGCAGATCGACGCCGCGCATCATCTGCATCCGTTCACCGACCACAAGGAAATGCGCGGGGCCGGGTCGCGCATCATCACCCATGCCAATGGCCCTTTTATCTACGATTCCGAGGGGGCTGAAATCCTCGATGGCATGGCCGGGCTGTGGTGCGTCAACATCGGCTATGGCCGTGACGAGCTGGCCGAGGCCGCCTATGTCCAGATGAAGGAACTGCCTTATTACAACTCCTTCTTCAAATGCTCGACGCCGACGCCAGTGCTGCTGTCCAAGAAGCTGGCGGAGATCGCGCCAAAGCACGTCAACCAGGTGTTCTATGGTTCGTCGGGCTCGGAGGCCAACGACACGGCACTGCGTCTCGTGCGCCACTATTGGGTGCTGGAAGGCCAGCCGGAGAAGAACCGCATCATCTCGCGCAAGATGGCCTATCACGGCTCGACCGTTGCCGGCACCTCGCTCGGCGGCATGGATGGTATGCACAAGCAGCTCAACGGTGCGGTGCCCAACATCGTCCATGTGATGATGCCCTACGCCTATGAACTGGCGCTGCCGGGAGAGAGCGACCATGATTTCGGCCTGCGCGCGGCCGGGGCTGTCGAGGAGGCGATCCTCGAAGCCGGCGCCGACAAGGTTGCCGCCTTTATCGGCGAGCCGGTCATGGGGGCGGGCGGCGTGAAGATACCGCCGGCGAGCTACTGGCCGGAAGTGCAGCGCATCTGCCGCAAATACGATGTCCTGCTGATGCTGGACGAGGTCATCACCGGCTATGGCCGCACCGGCGAGTGGTTCGCTGCCCAGACGCTCGGCATCGAGCCCGACACGATCACCACGGCCAAGGCGCTGACATCGGGCTATCAGCCGTTGTCGGCATTGCTGGTCGGCGACCGCATCGCCTCGACGCTGGTCGAGAAGGGCGGCGAGTTCAATCACGGTTACACCTATTCCGGGCATCCGGTGGCCTGCGCCGTGGCGCTGAAGAACCTCGAGATCATCGAGCGGGAAGGGCTGGTCGATCGCGTCCGGAACGATACCGGCCCTTACTTCGCCAAGGCGTTGCAGGAGCGCATTGCCGGGCATGATCTGGTCGGCGAGGTGCGTTCGATCGGACTGATGGGCGCAATCGAGATCGTCAAGGACAAGGCGACCAAGGAGCGGTTCCTGCCGGCTGGAAGTGCGGCGGTGACCGTGCGCGATCATGCCATCGCGCACGGCATGATGCTGCGCGCTACCGGCGACACGATGATCCTGTCGCCGCCGCTGATCTGGACCCGTGATACGATCGATATGGCCTGCGACCGCATCTCGAAGGCGCTGGATCTGGCGCAAGCCGACCTGCGCAAGCGGTAGAACTCGACCCCTCGGCTGGGCGCTCCTCGGCGGGAGCGCCCAGCCTTGAGGCCATGCTGACGCGGGGAGCGAACGAATTCCACCACAAGCGCGTAGTGTGTGGGGCTGCGGCTGATTCGGCCGCGACAAGGGGTTTTGTTTCCATGAGAAAGACCGGCAAGAGCCGACGGACGCAAGAAGCGGCGATCATCGGCGGCGACCTGATGCTGGCGCCGCTGGTGGCGATGATGCGGCTGCCGTTGATGGCCATGGATGGCGGGAGCAGCCAGCCTTGGAGCACGGAGACCGCGCGTGCGGTAAACGAGAAGACCGCCGCTATGGCCGAAGGCGTGTTTGCGGCGCAAATGTCCTTCCTGCAATCGGCATCGCGGTTCTGGCCGGAAATCTTTTCCGGCCGCACGCCGTCGCTGTTCAACGGGGTCGCGACGGAGCGCTCGATCAGCGCCGCGCTGAAGCCGGCAAGCCGTGCCGTGAAAGCGAATTTTCGCCGGCTATCCAACAAGACCTGACAGAAGTTGCAGAACTTTGATTTTGCGCATTGACGGGCTCACGCGCTAGAATCAGTCGGTACGTCACCGATGGGGGACACGATGGCCGGACAACCGCTCAACCAGCCGGCTGAAATTCCAGCCGAACTCGACCGCTGGAACTGGGGCGCTTTCTTCCTCAACTGGATCTGGGGCATCGGCAACAGCACTTTCATCGCGTTACTGGCGCTGATCCCTGTCGTCAACATCATCATGATCATCGTGCTGGGCGCGCGCGGCAGCCGCTGGGCCTGGCAGAACCGCGCCTGGCGCGACGCGGAACAGTTTCGCAAGACGCAACGCAACTGGGCAATCGCCGGCCTTGCCGTCTGGGTGGTCGGGATTGGCGGCTGCGCGACGGTGGTCGGCAGCATTCCCTACGTCCTGAAAGGCAGCGATGCCTATCACATGACGATGGACAGGCTTCGCGCCGACGACCGCGTCAAGGCGGCGTTGGGTGATGATTTGACCGACAGTTTCTGGGTCGGCGGCCATCTCAACGTCAATGCAAATGGGGCCGGCGACGCCCAGTTCGGCATTCCGGTCCACGGCGCCAAGGGCAAGGGCACGGCCTATTCGACCGCTGTCCGGACAGCCGGCACATGGAGCCTGCGCCTGCTGGTCGTCAGGGTCGAGGGAACCGATGCGCCGATCGTGCTGATCAACGAAGATCATGTCCCGATCCCGAATGCTGCAATCGGAATATAGCGGGGCAAACGCAAAGAAGCAGCCTAAACGCGGGCGCGAAGGCTGACAGTTCGGCCGGCTTTGTGGCCCAACAGTCGGGTGACCACTGCTGCGTTCCAGACAAGGAAATATGCTGAAAAGCCGGATGCTGTCTGACAGTATGCGCATGCGTTCATGTGGACCGGTGGCAATTTCATACAAGGGCACGCGCATATGGTGAGTTCCTTTCGTGCGGTCGTGGTTGGTGGCGGCTGTGTGGGTGCCGGCATTCTCTACGGCCTGGCAAAGCGCGGCTGGACCGATGTGGCATTGCTGGAGCGAACGCAGCTTACGGCCGGGTCGACATGGCATGCCGCGGGGCTCATCCCTTCTTACGCGCGCAGCCGCAATGTCGGCCGCATGATCGCCAGGTCGATCGAAATCTATGAGGGGCTGGAGGCGGAGACGGGCCAGAACGTCGGCTGGCACAAATGCGGCCAGCTGCGCATTGCCAACACGCGCGACAGGCTGGACGAGTACAGAAGCTACATGGACGTCGCCGAGGTCCAGGGTGTGCGGGCCCGGATCGTATCGCCCGCGGAAGCGCGAGAAATCTGGCCGCTGCTCGACAACAACAGCATGCTGGGTGCCCTCTATCATCCCGATGACGGCCACATCGCACCCGCCGATGTCACCCAGGCCATGGCCAAGGGTGCACGCGACCTCGGCGCGACGATCCATCTCGATACCGAGGTTGTGGGCTTTGAACGCATGCCGAGCGGCGAGTGGAGGGTCAAGACCTCACGCGGCGAGATCGTCTGTGAACATGTCATCCTTGCAACAGGCAATTACGCCCGCCAGACCGGCGCCATGCTGGGCCTGGACATTCCCGCGATCCCGATCCTGCATCAGTACTGGATCACCGAGGCGGTTCCCGAAATTGTGGAACGCAAGCGGCTTGGTCTTCCGGAAATGCCGATCCTCAGGGACGAGGGTTACGAGGGCTATCTGCGCGAAGAAGGCGACGGGCTGATGTTCGGTCCCTACGAGCGCACCGAGCAGCTCAAGCTGTTCGCTGAAAACGGCGTCCCGGAATGGTTCGGCGCCGATCTGCTCGATGAGGATTTCGATGCCGTGTCCTGGAACTGGGAACGTGCGACCGAACTGGTCCCCGCGCTCGGACGCGCCGGCATCAAGCGGAATGTGCGAGGACCTTTCCAGATGACGGCCGATGAACTGCCGCTGATGGGGCAGGCGTGGGGCCTGGAGAATGTCTGGCTCGCCGAAGGGGTGCCGGGAGGCATCCTTTGGGGTGGTGCGATTGGCTATTACCTCTCCGAACGGATCGTGGAGGGTGGCAACAGCATCGACACGGCGGAGCTGGACCCCCGCAGGTTCGGCCGATATGCCAACAAGAACTGGACCCGGGCAAAGGTCCGGGAGGCCTGGGGCACCCACGCCGTACAGCACTATCCAGGCCAGGACATGCCGGCGGCGCGACCGCAGAAAACGGCCCCTTCCTATGACCGTCTAAGCCAGCTCGGCGCGGTGTGGGATGTGTTGAACGGCTGGGAGATGCCGAGCTGGTTTGCGCCTGCCGGTGTCGAAGCGCGCAATGTCTACAGCTGGCGCTGGACCCCCAAAGGGAACCACGTCGCCGCGGAGGTGCAGGCTGTCCGCCAGGCCGCTGGGCTGGTCGAGATGACTCCCATGACCAAATTCGAGGTTAGCGGGCCGGGCGCCAAGGACTGGCTCGACGGAATCCTGGCCAACAGGCTGCCTCGTCCCGGTCGCGTAGCTCTTGCCCATCACCTGACGCCGGCCGGCTGCGTGCAGGCCGAATATGTGGTGGCGCGGCTGCAGAGCGAGCTGTTCTATCTCATATCGACGCCGCGCGCCGAGCGCTGGAACCTTGACGATCTCAGCCGGCTGTTGCCGAAGGACGGCAGCGTGCATCTGCGCAACGTCACGGAGGATCGCGGCAGCTTCACGGTGGTTGGGCCGAAGGCGCGCGACATATTGCAGCCGCTGACGGAGATCGACCTCTCCAATGAAGCCTTTCCATGGTTCAGCGTGCAGTCCGGCACCGTCGGTATGGCCAGCGACGTACGGCTCCTGCGCGTCAACTATTCGGGCGAACTGGGATGGGAACTCTATCATCCTCTCTGCTATCAGCGGCATTTGCTGGATGCGCTCCTGGCATCGGGAGAGGCACACGGGCTGAGGCTGGCTGGACTTCGAGCGCTGGAATCGCTTCGTCTCGATAAATCCTACCGCGCCATGTATCGCGACATGAACCCCGAATTGTCAGCCTGGGAAAGCGGCCTCGACCGATTCATCAGCCTCGACAAAGGGGACTTCATCGGCCGCGCGGCACTGGTCGCAAAACAGAAGCAGGTGACACGCCGGATCGCCACGTTGTCGATCGATACGGATGGTGCGAGCGCGTTCGCCTTCGAGGGCGTCTACCGCGAAGGCGAGCTCGTCGGCCACATCACCTCGGCGGGCTACTCCTACACTTTCGGTCACGACATCGCACTTGCGCTGTTGCCCCTGGCACTTGTGTCGCCCGGCACCGAACTCGAGGTGTCCATCCTCGGCGAGCGCCGCGCGGCCAAGGTGATCGCCGACTCGCCCTATGATCCGGAAGGCGCCCGCGGGCGCATGTGAGGCATCCCGGAGTACAGTTTCCGGGTTTATCGATGTCTCAAAACGTGCTGCAGGGCAAAATGCAAAAACCGCGCTCCATCAGGAACGCGGCTTTGCCAGATACGCATGGCGCTTCGCTACGCAAACACTTTGCGAAACTTATGGCACTTGTCGAACTTACGGGCTCCGGTACGCGAGACCTGATCCGGAGCGCCGGGCGGATGAGATATGTCCGCCTCGCAGTCCGTTTTATAGGGACATCGTTACCGCGGAGTTATCGAGAGCTTAAGCAAATCTAAATTTGCACTTTTTCCACCCAAGGAAACCGGAAAAACCCGGCAAATCCGGGGGTTACGCTGGGTTACCCCTGAGAAAATTAATTATGCCGGAGAAATCGACCCCGCCATGTCCCTGGGCGTTGAATAAGGCATAGAGCTGGGCTGCTTCGGCACCAAGCGGCGTTACAGCACCCGCACCATGCGCGGCTTCCTGGGACAATTTCAGGTCTTTCAGCATCAGTGCCGCTGCAAATCCTGGGTTGTAGTCCCTGTTTGCGGGCGAAGTCGGCACCGGCCCGGGCACCGGGCAGTAGGTGGTCAAGGACCAGCACTGGCCGGAGGAGGTCGAGGCGACGTCGAACAGCGCCTGGTGTGACAGGCCGAGCTTTTCCGCCAGCACGAAGGCTTCGGCGACACCGATCATCGAAATGCCGAGGATCATGTTGTTGCAGATCTTTGCCGCCTGGCCGGCGCCGTCGCCGCCGCAATGGACGATGCGACCGGCCATCGGCTTCAGGATCGGCTCGGCAGTTGCAAAGGCGTCATCGGAGCCTCCGGCCATGAAGGTCAGCGTGCCGGCCGCGGCACCGCCGGTGCCGCCCGAGACCGGTGCATCGATCGACGACAGCCCGTGCTTCCTGGCGACGGCATGGGCCTTGCGGGCTGACTCGACGTCGATGGTCGAGGAATCGATGAATAGTGCGCCCTTTTTCGCCTTGGGCGCTATGTCCTCATAGACGGACAGCACATGCTTGCCCGCAGGCAACATGGTGATCACCACATCGGCATCCTTCACCGCGGCCAAGGCATTCGCCATGATCGTCACGCCTTGTTCTTTGGCGACGTTGAGGTTCTCCGGCACAAGGTCGAAACCATTCACCGCATGCCCCGCCTTGACCAGGTTGGCGGCCATCGGATTGCCCATGTTCCCTAGGCCGATGAAGGCGATCGTCATAGTGGTGCTCCGTGATTTGGGCTAACAGTAGGCAGTAGGCAGTAGGCAGTAGGCAGTAGGCAGTAGGCAGTAGGCAGTAGGGGTCTATTCGGGTGCAAGTTTGAAAATAAGCTGGCGAAGCATTTTGCCGATGCCCTCCGTGGATGTCAGCAAATGACTAGCTTGATCATGCGTGGCAAGGCCAATGCGTTCAGCGATCTGGAGGTGTGTCTCGAATTCCTTCAGCGAGCCTTGGGCAATCCTCAGAAATTGCTGATAGGAACCTCTGTTGTCTCGGCCATAACCTTCGGCGATGTTTGCAGGAATAGAGGTTGCTGAACGGCGGATTTGGCTGGTCAACCCATACAATTCCTCTTTTGGCCATGCCTTGGTCAAAGAATAGGTGGCGACAGCCAGATCCATCCCCTGCTGCCACACGATAAGATCCTTGTAGGAATTGATCTTGCCGGTCATCTCACTGCCTACTGCCTACTGCCTACTGCCTACTGCCTTCCAATTAATGCCCGCGCGATGATGACGCGCATGATCTCGTTGGTGCCTTCGAGGATCTGGTGCACGCGCAGGTCCCGCACCAGTTTCTCGATGCCGTAGTCGTGCAGGTAGCCGTAGCCGCCGAGTAGCTGCAGCGCATCGTTGGCGACATTGAAGCCGGTATCGGTGACGAAGCGCTTGGCCATCGCCGACCATTTGCCGGCGTCCGGCGCCTTGCGGTCGAGCTTCGCGGCGGCGGCATAGAGGAAAATACGCGCCGCCTGAAGTTCGGTCTCCATGTCGGCCAGCCTGAACTGCAGCGCCTGGAACTGGTTGATCTTCGAGCCGAAGGCCTTGCGCTCGGCGGTGTAGGAAAGCGCCTTGTCGAGCGCCGACTGCGCGCCGCCCAGCGAACAAGCGGCGATGTTCAGACGGCCGCCGTCGAGCCCGGCCATGGCGATGCCGAAACCCGCACCTTCGCCGGACAAAAGGTTCTCCGCCGGCACCTTGCAATCCTCGAAGATGACCTGGCGGGTCGACTGCATATGCCAGCCCATCTTGTGCTCGTTGGCGCCGAAGGAGAGGCCTGGCGCATCTCTGGGCACGACGATGGTGGAAATGCCTTTCGGCCCTTCAGTGCCGGTCCGCACCATGACGGCGTAGACATCGCTGTCGCCGGCGCCCGAGATGAACTGCTTGGTGCCGTTGAGCACATAGTCGCCGCCGCTCTTCACCGCGCGCGTTTTCAGGGCTGCGGCATCGGAACCGGAGCCGGGCTCGGTCAGGCAGTAGCTCGCCAGCCATTCCATAGAGGTCAGCTTCGGCAGGAAACGCTGGCGCTGCTCGTCATTGCCGAAACGGTCGATCATCGAGGCCACCATGTTGTGGATCGAGATGAACGATGAAAAAGCCGGATCGGCGTGCGACAGCGCCTCGAAGATCAGCACGGCGTCGAGCCGGCCAAGTGCCGAGCCACCGACATCGTCCCTGATATAGATGCCGCCGAGGCCGAGCGGGCCGGTCTCGCGGATCACATCGGCCGGGAAATGCTTGTTACGGTCCCAGTCGAGCGCATTTGGCGCGACACGGTCTGCGGCGAAGGCCTGCGCCATCTCCTGGATGGCGCGCTGCTCCTCGTTAAGTTCGAACTGGCTGGTGCTCGCATCGACCGCGGCGTCCATGGCGTGCTCCCTAATCTTCGACCTGTTGGCCTGTCGTTTTTGGCTTTGCGCGCGCACCAATCTAGACCAATGATGCCGCCGCGCAACCCGATCCCCTGCGGAGCGGCTGTGCACCAATGCATGCCCGGAGCAAGATGTGACGACAAAATTCGATGAACTGCTGGGCCGGTTCCGCGCATACCTTTCCTCCGTGGATCACGCCTTGGTGCGCGATGCCGTGGCGCGCATTGGCTGGGACATGCCGGCTCGCACGCTGGAGCCGCATCCGCTCAACTGCCTGCGTCATCTCGATCGCGCCGCAGAGCTGGCGCCGTCGGATGCCAAGCCGCTGGTGCAACTGCTTGCTGAACGGCGCAACGATCTCCGCTGGGGGCAGACCTACAGCGAGGCGGATTTCGGAAAAGAGTTCATCGACAATTACGGCTGGCTGGAAGTGTTCGGCACCCGAGGCCACTTCGTCAATGACGCTGTCGCCGCCGGCGTGCTGATCCTTGGGCCTGATATCGTCTATCCCGACCACCATCACATTGCCGAGGAAATCTACATTCCGCTGACCGGCGGTACCGAATGGCGCATGGGCGAGAGCGGCTTTTGCATGCGCACGGCCGGCGAGGTCGTCCACCACGCGTCCAACGTCAATCACGCCATGGGCACCGGCAAAGACCCATTGCTGGCGCTGTACATCTGGCGCGGCGGGCCGCTGGCGCAGAAATCCGATATCACCGGAACCTTGGCGCAGGGCAGGGACTGATGGCCAGAGCGATCATGCTGCAAGGCACGGGTTCCGACGTCGGCAAGACGGTGCTGGTCGCCGGCCTCTGCCGCGCGGCAAAGAAGCGTGGGTTGAAGGTGCGGCCGTTCAAGCCGCAGAACATGTCGAACAACGCCGCCGTTGCCGATATTCCCGACGACAAAGCTGGCGGCGGCGAGATCGGCCGCGCGCAATGGCTGCAGGCGATCGCTTGCGGCGTGGCACCCTCGGTCCACATGAACCCGGTGCTGCTGAAGCCGCAGACCGATGTCGGCGCACAGGTCATCGTGCAGGGCAAAATGTTCGGAGAAGCGCGGGCGCGTGATTACCAGGCGATGAAGGGCCAGTTGATGGACGCCGTTCTGGACTCCTGGGGCAAGGTCGGCGAGGGCGCCGATCTCGTCATCGTCGAGGGCGCGGGTTCGCCGGCCGAGATCAACCTGCGCAGCCGCGACATCGCCAATATGGGCTTTGCCACGCGCGCCGACGTGCCGGTGGTGCTGGTCGGCGACATCGATCGCGGCGGCGTCATCGCTTCGGTCGCCGGCACGCATCTGATCCTGCCGGAGGAGGACCGGCGCATGATCGTCGGCTATCTCATCAACAAGTTCCGGGGCGACATTTCGCTGTTCGACGATGGGCTGAAGTCGATCGAGACATTCACGGGTTGGCGCTGTTTCGGCGTGGTGCCGTGGCTGAAGGCGGCGGCGCGCCTGCCTTCGGAGGATTCGGTGGTGCTGGAGCGGTTGGCGTCCGGCGAGGCACGCGCGCTGAAGGTGGCGGTGCCGATGCTTGGCCGCATCGCCAATTTCGACGATCTCGACCCGCTCAAGGCCGAACCGCAGGTCGAGGTGGTGTTCGTGCCGCCGGGAAAGCCGCTGCCGGCCGATGCCGGGCTGGTGGTCATTCCGGGCTCCAAGTCGACGATCGGCGATCTGCTGAAATTCCGCGAGAACGGCTGGGATCGCGACTTGCTGGCCCATCGCAAGCGCGGCGGCCATGTCGTTGGTATCTGCGGCGGCTTCCAGATGCTCGGCCGCACAGTGCGCGACCCTGACCGCATCGAAGGCAGCGTCATCGAAGCCGAAGGGCTCGGCCTGCTCGACGTCGAAACGGTGATGGAACCGGAAAAGACGGTTCGCAACGTCAGCGCCCGTTCGGTGCCGTTCGACTTGCCGCTCGAAGGCTACGAAATCCACCTCGGCCGCACCATCGGACCGGATACGCTGCGGCCTTCCGCTGTCATCAATGGTGTCGAGGACGGGGCGGTGTCGGCCGACGGCAAGGTGATCGGCACCTATATGCACGGCCTGTTTGGCGCCGACGGCTTTCGCGGGAGATTCCTCGAAAGCCTCGGCATCAAAGGCGGCGGCATCGACTACCGGGCCGAGGTCGAGCGGGCGCTGGACGAGGTCGCAGCCGAGCTGGAGACCCATCTCGACTGCGACGCGATCTTTGCGCTGGCTCGGTAATTCGCAGAGCGCCTGAGGTTGGCTCAGGCCTTTTCGCCCGCCTTCGGCCAGTAGGTGCCGAAGGACCAGACGTTGCCTTCCGGGTCGCGGCAGATGAACTCGCGGCTGCCATAGTCGCGGTTGGTCAATTCCTGGATGATCGTGGCGCCGACGTTCCTGGCGTTGGCATAGGCGGCATCGGCATCGTCGACGGCAATGTAGATCGACTTGCCGCCGCCTGAGCCGGGTTCGCCGACCATCTTGCCGTAGTCGTCGTCGCGCACCGTGCCCAGCATGATCATCGAGGAGCCGAAGACCAGTTCGGCATGGTGCACGACATCGCCTTCGCCATAGCGGGCACGGACGCTGAAGCCGAAAGCCTCGCCCAGCCAATCGATCATTCTTGCCGCGTTCTTGTAGCGCAAAGCGGGGTAGAGGCGGGGCGCTTCAGTGGTGGTTGGCATGGGAACCTCCTTCATTTGGGTTGGTCGATAACCCACCCTGCTCAAAGACCGTTCCGGCGTCTTGAAGAAATGTTACCTGACAGAGAGCGCGGTCGGCGTTTCGCCGGCGAGGTCGCGAAACTCGCGCACCAGATGCGCCTGGTCGGCATAGCCGCAATCGGCGGCGATGCCGGCCCAGTCGACGGTCTGTTGTCTCGACAGGCCGAGCGCGCGGTTGAAGCGGACAATGCGCGACAGCGTCTTGGGGCCGATGCCGATGGCGTTGGAAAAACTGCCGGCGAGATGCTTGCGGCTCCAGCCCAGCCTTTCGGCGATCGATCCAATGCGGGTCCGGCCGCCGGATGCGATGATGCGGTCATAGGCCCAGGCGATTTCAAGCGGCGTCTCGGCGGCATTCTCGAGACGGGCGGTGACGAAGGCTTCGGCCATGTCGAAACGCGCCGTCCAGTCCGGCGCGTTGCCAAGCTTTTCACGCAGCGCCAAGCCTTGCGCGCCAAGCACGTCGTCGAGGACGACCATGCTGTCGGCCAGTTCGCTCATCGGCAGGCGGAAGAAACGGCGTGCGCCAAGCGGCGTGAAGTTGACCTGGACGCAGCAGGCGCCGCCGAATGATTCGATCACCACCGGTCCGGCAAAGAGGCCGGCGGCGAAACTGGCGAAGCGGTCATTGTCGCCGGGCGCCTTGCCGAGGCCGATGGCGAATGGTTCAGCGAAGTTGAAGACCAGCGGCACGGTGAGGGACGCGTATTCGACGTTGCGCATATGGCCGGGCGTCATTTCGCGATAGCCGCAAATGTCCGACACAATGCCCTGAAGTCGAGGATCCGGCAGGCGCCGGCGCATCTCGAACCGCCCGGCGACGGACCGGTCCTGCTCTTGCTGGGGTTGCATCTCGACTGGCATCGGCCATCCTTGCGCCAAGTCAAATCTAGCAGACCCGGGGCCGGAATCAAAAGCGCCCCGCGTTTTGCCGGGCGCGCCTCGGCCCCACTTAAAGGGAAATGGTCAGGCGCCGCGCATCAGGCAGCCGCCGGCAAGCACGATGAAAGCAATAAGAACAATCCACACCGATGCGAGTGGAATGAACGCAAGAACGCCAAGCGCGGCGAGTGCGCCGATGATGGCGATAACAACGGAAATGATAAAAACGATCTGCGTAGGTGCGCTAAGATTCATGTGTGGCTCCTCCTACATGATTCGAACAGCGGCATTCTATCAGGGCGCGTGATCACACACCAATCAGGGCCCGCAGCGGGTTCGCCGGGTCGGCCAGCAGCTTCACAGCAAGCGCCAGGCACACGATCACCAGCAGCGGCTTGATCAGTTTCGCGCCGATGCGCATGGCCAGGCTGGCGCCGACGCGGGCGCCGATGAACTGGGCAACGCCCATCATCAGGCCGATCTTCCAGTAGACGACGCCGAAGGCCGCGAAGACGATGAAGCCGCCGATGTTGGAGGCGAAGTTGAGCAGCTTGGTATGCGCCGTCGCCTTGAGCACGCCGTAGCCGGCAAGCGCCACGAAGGCCAGCATGTAGAAGGAGCCTGCGCCCGGTCCAAACAGGCCATCGTAGAAGCCGATGGCGGGCACCAGGATCAGTCCGAACAGGAACGGCGACAGCCGCTCGGCGCGGTCGATGTCGTTCATGTTGGGCTTGAACGCGAAGTAGAGCGCGATGGCGATCAGCACGATGGGCAGGGCAGCCCGCAGAATGTCACCCGGCACGATCGTTGCCAGCAAGGCGCCGATGGCGCTTCCGACAAGGGCCAGAAGCGCCGACGGCAATTGCCGGCGGAGGTCCACATGACCCTTCGACGCATAGTGGATGGTCGCCGAGCCCGAGCCGAACATGCCTTGCAGTTTGTTGGTGGCGAGCGCCTGGACCGGCGTGAAGCCGGCAAGCAGCAGCGCCGGCACGGTGATCAGCCCGCCGCCGCCGGCGATCGAATCGACAAAGCCCGCGGCAAAGGCGGCGAAGGCGAGCATGGCGACGGTCTGGATACTAAGGTCGATCATCTGATGTATGGCGGTGTCCGGCCGGCTGAAATATCGGGCGTTCGACCACGGCCGCCCTGTTTGCGCAAGGTCGATTCCGCGCTACCTCTATCCAAGCGCATCGCGCTTGGATTTGTATTTGTGTGGTTAACCCGGAAAGAGGCTCCTGATGGCATTCGCATTGCTGGACCAGATACGTCAGATATTCGACGGCGACCCGGGTGTGCGCAAGGTGGCGGACGATCCGGTCCTGTCGGCGGAACTGCTGATGTTGTTTCGCATGATCTTGGCCGACGGGTCTGTCAGCGAGAGCGAGATGGTTGTCTTCCGGCGCATCTGCAAGGACGCCTTCGGCATTGCGGAAAGCAGTATCGACAGCGTCATCGAATATCTCAACGAGTTCGGCTACGAGACCAACGGCTCGCAGGCGATTGCACTGTTCCGCGACCTCGATGTCGAGCGGCGCCGGCAATTGGCCAAACATATGGCGGAGATCGCCAAGGCGGATTCGCAACTTGCCGAGAGCGAGATGCGCCTTCTGCGCCGCACGCTCGACCTGCTCGACATCAGCCCGGTCGATGTGGTGAAGCCGCAGGAGTGATTGGGCCGCCTTCTCTCCTGATCAGCCTTGCTCTCGCAGCCGCTTCGCGATTGCCCGGTGCAAGTCAGGAGCGGCGGTGACAAGCGCCTTGGCAGCCTCGGACTGCGGGTGGTCGAGCACCTCGCTCGTCTTGCCGCGCTCGACGACCTTGCCGTCATGCATGACCAGCACCTCGTCCGTGATGGCGCGGGCGACGGTCAAATCATGGGTGATGAAGAGATAGGCGATGCCGAGCTTCTGGTTGAGCTCGGCGAACAAATCGAGGATTTGGGCGCGGATCGAGACGTCGAGCGCCGAGACCGGCTCGTCGGCGACGACCAGCTTGGGGCGGGTGATGATGGCGCGGGCGATCGACAGGCGCTGGCGCTGGCCGCCGGAAAATTCATGCGGGTATTTGTCCATGTCGCTGATGCCGAGGCCGACTTCGTGCAGCGCATGCGCCACCATTTCGCGGCGCTCGGTGCGTGTCGGCTGCTTCTCCAGCACATGCAGGGGTTCGGCGACTAGTTTTTCGACCTTCTGACGCGGGTCGAAGGATCCGTAGGGATCCTGGAAAACGACCTGCATGTCACGGCGAGCCGGCTTCAGCTCGGCTTCGCTCTTGCCGGTGACGGTCTCGCCGTGAAACCGGATCGTACCCGATGTCGGCCGATCCAGCGCCAGGATCATGCGGGCGAGCGTTGACTTGCCGCAGCCGGATCTGCCGACCAGCGCCACTGACTGACCCGGCGCCATCGACAGCGAGACATCGTCGACGGCGCGGATGCCAGGCGCGCGTTTGAACAATGAGGTGCGCCGTCCGGGATAGTCGCGTGTCACGCTTTCGACCTGAAGCAAAGGTCGGCTCGTCTCGATGCCATGCGGCCTGGCGCGCGCCGGCACATGCATCGAGGCCTGCGCCAGCTGGCGCGTGTAGGGATGGAGCTGCTCGGACAGCGTGCGCGCAGTGTCGCCGGCTTCCATAACCTCGCCGCGGCGCAGGATAGTGATGCGGTCCGCCATCTCGGTCACCACGGCGAGGTCGTGCGAGATCAGGAGCAGGCCCATGCGGCTTTCGGCGACGAGGTCGCGCAACAGGTCGAGGATCTGTGCCTGCAGCACCACGTCGAGCGCCGTCGTCGGCTCGTCGGCGATCAGCAGCTTCGGCTTCAGCGCGCAGGCGATGGCGATGACGACGCGTTGGCGCTGGCCGCCGGACAGTTCATGCGGATAGCGCGACATTGGAAATTTCGCTTCGGGGAGGCCGACACGGTCGAGCATTTTTCGCGCCCGGTCTTCGGCCTCGGCGCGGCTGGCCTTGGTGTGCCAGCGTATGCCTTCGGCAACCTGTTCGCCGATAGTCTTGACCGGATTGAGCGCCGTCATCGGCTCCTGGAAGACCATGCCGATGTCGTCGCCGCGCAGCGCGCACATTTGATCCTCGCTCGCCGTGAGGATGTCGATGCCGTCGAATGTGACGCGTCCGGTGGCCCGCGCGGCATGGGGCAGAAGCTGCATCACCGTCAGCGCAGTCATCGACTTGCCCGAACCGGATTCGCCGACCAGGCCCATCACCTCGCCGGGCGCGACGGAAAGCTCCATACTTTTAAGGATCTGCGTGTCACCGATGGTCAGCGACAGGTTCTCGATGTCGAGCAGGCTCATCGCTGTCGCCGCGATTTCGGATCGAGGATGTCGGCGATGCCGTCGCCCAGGAGGTTCAGCCCCAGCACGGCGACAACGATCGCCATGCCCGGAAAGATCGCCATCCATGGCGCCACCACCATGCGGGTCTGCGCGTCGAACAGCATGCGGCCCCAGCTCGGCATTGGCGGTTGCGTGCCCAGGCCCAGATAGGAAAGCCCGGCCTCGGCCAGGATGCCCAGCGCGAACTGGATGGTGCCTTGCACCAGGAGCAGCGTGGCGATGTTGGGCAGCACATGTTCGATTGTGATCTGCGTGCTGCTCTTGCCGGCGGCGCGCGCGGCCAGAATGAACTCGCGCGGCCAGATCGCCAGCGCGCCGGCGCGGGCGACACGGGCAAAGACGGGGATGTTGAAGATGCCGATGGCGATGATGGCGTTGATCGCGCCCGGCCCGAAGATGGCGGTGATCATGATCGCCGACAGCAAAGCCGGGAAGGCGAAGACGAGATCGTTCAGCCGCATCAGCGCTTCGTCGACGAGGCCGCCGCGTGCCGCGGCAAAGGCCCCGAGCGGCACGCCGACCCCCATGCCGATGCCAACCGCGACCAGCGCCACGGCAATCGAATTGCGGGCGCCGACCATGACCATCGACAGGATATCGCGGCCGAAATGGTCGGTGCCGAACCAGTGCGCCAGCGAGGGTGCCTGCGTCTTGTCCGATATCACCAGTTTGGTAACGTCGTAGGGCGTCCAGGCATATGAGACTACAGCCATTGCCAGGATCATAAGGGTAATGACGAAACCGGCCACGAAGGCGGTATTCCTGAACGCCCTGCCCAGGATGCTGCCGAACGTCTCCTCTGGGATGTCGATGTGCAGTGTCATTGCCGGCTTCTCAGGCGCGGATCGACCACCGCATAGGAAAGGTCGACGAGGAGGTTGACGGCGATGACGGCCGCGACCAGCAGCATGACGACGCTTTCGACCACGATCAGATCGCGCTGGGTGATGGCCTGGAACACCAGCCGGCCGAGGCCGGGCAGATAAAACACATTCTCGATGATGACGGTGCCGGCAAGCAGGAAGGCAAACTGCAGGCCCAGAATGGTCAACACCGGGATCATGGCGTTGCGCAGCGCATGCCGCCACAAGACAGTGCGATAGGGCAAGCCCTTGGCGCGGGCGGTGCGGATATAGTCCTCGTTGAGCACCTCGATCAGCGCCGAGCGGGTAACGCGCGCCAGGATCGCGGCTTGCGGCAAGGCAAGTGCGACCGCCGGTAGCAGCAGCGATTTCAAGGCTGGCCAGATGCCGGCACTCCAGCCGGGAAACCCACCGGCCGGGACCAGCCGCAGCCAGACGGCGAAGACATAGATCAGCATCAGCGCGAACCAGAAATTGGGCACGGCGACGCCAAGCTGTGCGGCGCCCATCGAAATCGTATCACCGGCGCGTCCACGCCGGCTGGCGGAAAACAGGCCAACGGGAATCGCGATGATGGTGGAGAGCGCAAGCGCAATCAGCGCCAGCGGCAGCGAGACGGCAAGCCGCTCGCGCACCAGATCGATGACCGGCACCGAATAGGTGTAGGAGCGGCCGAAATCGAGACTGAGCAGGCCGCCGGCCCATTGCAGGTAGCGCAAGGCCAGCGGCGCGTTGAGGCCCATCTGGTTGCGCAGCAGCTCGACCTGATCGGCACTGGCGTTCAGGCCCAGCATCAGCCGCGCCGGATCGCCGGGCAGGATCTCCAGGACGGCGAACACCACCATGGAAGCCAGCACCAGCGTGGCGAGCGCGACGGCGAAGCGTTTTAGGAGGTAGGCGGTCATGGAAGGTGGGGGATCACTCGCTCCACTTCACCTTGGTCAAATCATTGGCCTGGATCGGGGCGTTTTCCCACAGGCCTTGCAGCTTGGCGTCCCAGACGCCGACCTTGGGCAGTTCGTAGAGGAAGCCGACCACGGCATCGTCCGCCAGGATCTTCTGCGCCTGCCCCAGCAATTCCTTGCGCTTGGCTTCGTCGGAGGTGACGCCGAGATCGGCAATCACCTTGTCGAAGGCCGCGTTGTCGTAGTTGAAGTAATAGTCCTTGCGCGAATAGATATCGATGTCGTTGGGCTCGGTGTGGGAGACGATCGTCAGGTCGTAATCCTTCTTGGTGAACACCTGATCCAGCCACTGCGCCCATTCGACCGGGATGATCTCCAGATCGATGCCGACGTCGCGAAGTTGTGAGGCGATGATTTCGCCACCGAGACGGGCATAAGCGGGCGGCGGCAGTTTCAGCGTCGCCTTGAAGCCGTTTTCAAGGCCTGCCTCTTTCAGCAATTCCTTGGCCTTGGCGACATCATGCGGGTAGCGGCCGGTGAGGTCGACATAATCCTTGCTGGCCGGCGACATGTGCGAGCCGATCGGTTGGCCGAGGCCGGCCGAGGCGCCGTCGATGATCGCCTTGCGATCGAGCGCGTAGGAGATCGCCTGCCTCACCTGCAACTTGTCGAAAGGAGGCTTCTTGTTGTTGATCGACAGGATGGTCTCACCCTCGGTCGAGCCGATCACAACCTTGAAGCGCGGGTCGTCCTTGACCTGAGCGACGCTGTCGGCATCGAAGAACGGGAAAGCCTGGATGTCGCCGGAAAGCAGCGCCGGCACATAGGCCGCGGCATCGGGCACGATGCGGAATTCGGCCTTGTCGAGGGACGCCGGCGTGCCCCAGTAATTGTCCGATTTGACCAGCGTGATCGACGATCCCTTGGCCCAGCTCTGGAACTTGAACGGGCCGGTTCCGATCGGTTTCTCCTTGTTGGTCTCTGCCGATTCCGGCGCCACGATCACCGCGTCACCCCAGCCCATATTGTAGAGGAAGGATCCCTGCGGGTTCTTCAGCGTCACTTTGACGGTCGCCGGATCGACGACGTCTATCGTATCGATGGCCGCGAATAGGCCCTTTTGCGCGTTGACCGAATTTTCGGCGCGGGCTCGATCGAGCGAGAATTTCACGTCGCCGGCATCGAAGTCGGTGCCGTCATGGAATTTCACGCCGGTGTGCAGCTTGAAGGTGTAGACCTTTCCATCATCGGAAATGGTCCAGCTTTCGGCCAGATCCGGCAGCACCTCGCCAGTGGGCCCGATGCGTGTCAGGCCCTCGAACACATTGGCATATAGAACCTCGTCGATTGCCGCGGCGGCACCTGCGGTCGGATCGAGATGCGGGGGTTCGAGCGGAATGCCGATGACCAGGTCGGTCCGCGCGGCAAACGCGGAAGCGCCGGCGGCCAGCGACAGCACCGCGGCCGCCAGGATGGTTTTCCACAGTTTCATCGTGCGACTCCCCATGCGTTTCAGACACGTGCTCGAACCCGGGCGATAGAAGCGTGATTTCGTCACGGAGTAAATTGCGTTTCGTTCTGCCCGTTGGCGTGGCCGGGAATGTTTTTGTCCTGGCCACCGCATCGGCAGGTCGAAGCTTGTCGCGGTGCGCCTTACCCTGCGGCTGTGCCGCGCAGCAGCACATTGAGCCCTATCGCCATCACCTTGGCCGATTCTACCATGTCCGATATCCCGACCCATTCGTCCGGCCGGTGGGCGAGGTCGAGAATGCCCGGCCCATAGGCGATGCAATCATAGATATGGCCGATGCGCGCAATGTGCTTCTGGTCGTAGGTGCCGGGCGAGATGACGTAGTCGGGTTCGCGGTCGAAGATCGCCATGATGCCTTGCGCAACCGCCTTGACCACCGGGGCGTCGCGCTCGGTCATCAGCGGCAGCACTTCCATCAGGTCGCGGATTTCGTAGTCGAATTTTGTCCGCTCGCGCTTTAGCCGGTCGAGAATACCGGTCACTTCGCCTTTGACGGTGTCGAGATCTTCCTCGAGGAGGAAGCGACGGTCGATGGTCAGCCGGCAGGAGTCGGGCACGTTGGGCGACGGCAGGCCGGGCCGGAAGTCCTCGGTCTGGCCGCCATGGATCGAATTGATGTTCATGGTCGAGCGTTTAGCCCCTTCGGGCACGACCGGCATGCGCGTCATCTTGCGGTCAAGCGCAGGGAACAGCTCGTCCTCGAAAGCCCTCAGCACGGCGCCCATGTGGCGCACCGCATTGTCGCCGAGAAACGGCATCGAGCCGTGCGCGATCTCGCCCTTGGTCTCGATCTCCGCCCACCAGACGCCGCGATGCCCGAGGCAGATGCGGTCCTTGTTGAGCGGCTCGGGAATGATGACGTGGTCGACCCTGGGTTTTGAGAAATAGCCGAGTCTGGCCAGATGGGCGACGCCGCCGAAGCCGCCGGACTCCTCGTCGACGGTGCCGGATATTTCGATGGCGCCGGGAAAGTCGGGGAAGACTTCCAGGAAGGCTTCGGCTGCGATGATCGAGGCGGCCAGTCCGCCCTTCATGTCGCAGGCGCCGCGACCATAGACCTTGCCGTCTTTGACGACGCCGGCAAAAGGATCGACGGTCCAGCCGTCGCCGGCTTCGACCACGTCGATATGCGAGTTGAAGTGGACGCAGGCGCCTGACGATCTTCCGTCGAAACGGGCAACGACATTGACGCGCGGGTAGCGGTCGGTGTCGCCGGGCGTGCCTTCGGCGCGGATGAATTCGGTCTCGAAACCACTCTTCTTCAGCCGCGCGCCGAGATATTCGGCGCATGGCCGATAGGCCTCGCCGGGTGGATTGATGGTCGGAAAACGGATCAGCTCAGTGGTCAGCGCGACGACATCGTCGCGCCTGTCATCGATTGCCCGGAGGAGTCGCTCGTTCATGCCCAGAGTTGAGCAGCGATCTCGGCGGTTTTGCAAGCCCGTTGGTGATCGAGCCTGTGCGGCGTGTCGTTGCGGCAACTATTGCGGGAAATCGTTCAAATTCGCTGCTTTGGATTGGCGAATTGGTCAAGGTGTGTGTGTTAGCCCGTTCATCTGCCATTAAAAAGATGAGAGACAATTTGAGGGCAGGCAGGTTAGGGGCAATCAAAGGGGTTTGATCGCATGAAAAAGACAGTTCTCATGGCAGCCGTGTTTGTTGCGATGCTGTTCGGTGCTTCGGGGCAGGGCTGGGCAGCCAGCCTCGTTGCAAATATTGACGTGTCTTCGCAGACGATGACCGTCAGATATGGCGCGTCGGTTTACCGGTGGAGCGTCTCCACCGCGCGCAAAGGTTACATTACGCCGCGCGGCAGCTATCGGCCGCAACGGACGGCGCGGATGTGGTATTCGCGCAAATACGACATGTCGCCAATGCCTCATTCGGTGTTCTTCCGCGGCGGCTATGCCATTCACGGCACCGGCGCGGTGAGGCAGCTCGGGCGCCCGGCATCGCATGGCTGTGTGCGCTTGCACCCGACCAATGCCGCCGCCTTCTATGCGATGGTTCGGCAAGCCGGTTTCGGCAACACGCGCATTGTCGTCACCAACTGAAGAGATTCAGGTTCGCCGTTGTCGGCTGGCGCAGGGCTAACACCCTCGCCAGCAGTTCCGTTTAAGCGTTCGGGACCGCTTTTGCCTGCGAGGGCCGCTTTCGACGCCCGCCGCTGATCTCCCACCTTTTGTGGAACCACATCCACTGGCCGGGATCTTCTCGCACCCAGCGTTCGACGACATCGTTGAGACGCTGGGTGGTGGCGTGGACATCGACGCTGCCGTCAGCCGTTCGCGGCAATGTCAGCTTGTCCTCGATTTCGAGCCGGAAGCGGTTGCCTGGCAGCCTGATGCAGCGAGCCGGATAGACGTCGCAGTCATAGTGACGGGCAAGGGTGGCCAGCACCCGATTGCTCTGGCACGGACGGCCGAAGAATGTCGTCTCCAGTCCGTTGGAGAATTTCTGGTCGACAAGGATGCCGATGTTGCCGCCGTTCTCCAGGACCCCGGCCAAGGCGAATGAGGCACCGGCCATCGATGGCAGCAACGAGCCCATGGTCGAGCGGCGCGTCGAGAGGATGTAGTCGGCAAGATAAGGATTGTTGGGTGGGCGAAACAGCGCCGTGATGTTCATGCCGAAGGTCGCCGCCGCCACCGGCAGCAATTCGAAATTGCCGAGATGGCCGGTAAAGACGATGTGCGGCTTCACTTCGCTGGCGATTTCGAGGAAGTGGTCCGCTCCTTTGACCTCGATGCGGCCGGGCTTGATCGCTGTAGGGTCATAGTCGAAGAGGGCGTCGAGAAAGATGTATTCCGCGGCAAGACGGGCCATGTTGCCCCACATGTCGGAGGCGATCGCCTGGATCTCGGCTTCGCCCTTTTCCGGATAGGCCTTGCGCAGATTGTCGACGGCGACCTGATGGCGTCCCACCCGGGGGCCGACCATGCGTGCGGCGCGGTCGGCGAAATTCAACGCACTGTCGGCCGGCAGCAGGCGCAGGACCGAGATGATCATCATTGCGGCGCGCGCCACCAGCCAGTAATTGAGCTGGCGCAGTTGCCTGCCGTAGCGAAATTTTAGATCCCGGCGGAACTTCTTGAACACAGAGGTCAAGGCTCTAGCCGACGCGCAGGATGATCTTGCCGAAAACGTCGCGGCCTTCCATGCGCTTCAGCGCGGCGTCGATACCGTCGAAGCCGACTTCGGTGTCGATGACGGGTGCGACCTGTCCCGCCGCCATTTTCTGCATGGCGTTGGCCATGTTTTCCATGCGGCAGCCAAACGAGCCAAGCAGTTTCAATTGCTGCTGGAACAGCTGCATGAGGTTGATCTGCGTCGACACGCCGGAAGTCGAACCGCAGGTCACCAGGCGGCCGCCGCGCTTCAGGCACAGCATCGAGGCGGCAAAAGTGTCGGCGCCGACATGTTCGAAGACGACATCGACGCCCTTCTTCTTGGTCAGCTTGCGCACGACGCCCTCGAAACGGTCGTCGCGGTAGTTGATGACATGGTCGGCGCCGAGCGCCTTGGCCTTGTCGATCTTGTCGTTGGAGCCGACCGTGGTGATGATGGTGCAGCCCATCCGCTTGGCCAGCTGGATGGCCGCAGAGCCGATGCCGGATCCGCCGGCATGGATAAGGATCGTCTCGCCGGGCTGTAGCCTGGCGTTGTCGAACAGCATGTGCTCGACCGTGCCGAAGGTGACGGGCGCGACCGCCGCGCCGATGTCGGTCACGCCGGGCGGGGCGGGGACCAGCAGGCGAGCCGGCAGGTTGATCTTCTCTTGCGCGAAACCGTCGAGATGGAAACCGTGCACACCCGAAACATGTTCACAGAGGTTGTCGCGGCCTTCGCGGCAGGCTCGGCAGAGGCCGCAGGTGCGCGCGCCGTAGATCGATACCAATTGTCCGGGCAGCAGGCTGGAAACGCCGGAGCCTACCGCCTCGACCTCGCCCGAGGCTTCGGCGCCGACGACCAGCGGCAGCTTGCGCTTGGCGAAGGCCATGCCGCGCCAGCCCCAGACGTCGATATGGTTCAGCGCCACCGCCTTGATGCGCAGCGTGACTTCGCCAAGTGCCGGCGGTGGGGGAGGCGGCAGGTCCACCGTTTCAAGACGGCGGTCCTCGATAAGTTGCAATGCGCGCATTGGGCCTGTCGGTTTCGGTCTGGCTGAAAAAGGTCGCTTAGACCGGTTCCCGCGCCATGACAAGGCAAGTGTTCTGGCCGCCGAAGCCGAAGGAGTTCGACAGCACGGTGCGGACCTCGGCATTGCGCTTCTTGTTCGGCACCACGTCGAGCACGATCGCGGGGTCGGGATTGTCATAGTTGATGGTCGGCGGGATGACGCTTTCGCGCATCGTCATCAGTGAGAACGCCGCCTCGACGGCGCCCGCCGCCGACAGCGTGTGGCCGATCATCGATTTGTTCGACGAGACCGGCATCGAGCCGATCCGCTCGCCGAACACCGTCGACAGCGACAGATGCTCCATCTTGTCGTTTTCCGGCGTCGAGGTGCCGTGGGCGTTAACGTAGTCGATCTCGTCCTGGCTCAAGCCGGCATCGGCTAGCACAGCACGAACCGCCGCGATCGCCGGCGAAGCGTCCGGCTTCGAGCGGGTGCGGTGGAAATCGTCCGCCTTTTCGCCGCAGCCGCGCAGGATGCCAAGAATCGTGGCGCCGCGCGCGAGTGCGGTTTCCAGTGATTCCAGCACTAGCGCGCCCGAACCCTCGGCGAGGACAAAGCCGTCGCGGTCCTTGGAGAAAGGTTTTGACGCCTTTTCGGGAATGTCGTTGTGGGTCGACAGCGCGGACAGCAGCGAAAAGCGGATCAGCGCCTCGGCGGTCGCCGAACCGTCGGCGCCGATCGACAGCGCGCGGTCGCATTCGCCGCGGCGGATCGCCTCGACGCCGAGCTGGATGGCGGTGGCGCCGGAAGCGCAGGCGGTCGACAGCGTGATCGGCAGCCCGCGGGTGCCGAAACGGTCGGCAAGCCGGCCGGCGATCGAGCCGAACTGCGTGGTCTCGAAAAAGTCGAGTTCTTTCAATCCGCGCGCCACCCGCAGCAGCCGTTCGCCGCCGGAGTCCAAATCATTGGAATTGTAGAGCGCGAAGCGGTCGTGCCAGTCGAGTTCGACCGGCGGTGAAGCGAGGAAGAGAGGACCACCAAAATCACCGGAATCGAGGCCGGACTCGGCCACGGCCTCACGCGCGGCGGTTTCCGCCAGTTCATAGGTGAGGTGGCTGGAGCCCTTCGAGCTCGACGGCAGGAAGTCGACCATGCCGGAGATGCGGGTGTTGAGATGATCGACCGGAAAACGGGTAATCGGGTGGATGCCCGACTTGCCCGAGGTCAGCGCCGCCCAATTATCGGCCTTGCCGACGCCAAGCGAGGTCACCACGCCGATGCCGGTGACGGCAACGATCGGCCTGCCCATATGATCGTTCAGATTGGCCATGCGGTAGCCCTCGATCGTTTATCGTTGCGGCATGGATCGTGGACCACCGCATCAGGCGGCGTTGACGAGCGCCATGCCCTCGAATTGGTGATAGCCGATCGCCGTTGCAAGGACGGTTGCGGGAACCCCTTCGAACGGCTTCTCGGCTGCGGCATCAAAAACAGGGTAGGCGGCCTTGCGATCGACGGCCAGCGCCGCCAGTGCCACGGCGAAGGGAAACTGTGCTTCCTTCATGTGCCCGGTCAGCGTCGAGAAGCCGCGCGCGGCAATCGCCGGATTGGCATCGAGCGCGGCTTTCTCGGCGATGGTTGCCGTATGGGCGCCCGACGCGCCCGACAGGGCCAGCAATTTGCCGTTCGGCATTGCAGCCTGCTTGAGCAGGGCGGCGATCTCGGCGTCGAGTTCTCCCCGTGGGCGCCTGGCGCGGCCGGAGACGACCGGCCCAAGCTCGGCATAGATCTTGCGGCCGCGGCTCATCGCGTGTTCGCGCTGCTCCAGCACTAGGAAGGCACCGCCGGATCCAGTCACGACGCCGCCGCCCTCAGCCCCCTGTCTTTGCCAGACCGGCTTCCATGGGCCGCGATGCAGATAGCCGGCGAGTTCATAGCCGAGCAGCATGTCGGAATGTTCGGTCTGGAAGGCGCCGCCGACCAGGATGTGCGTCGACTGGCCGGAGCGGATGCGCGCGGCTGCTGTCTCGACGGCGGCGACACCGGCACCTTCCTCGCCCATGAAGGTTCTGGATGAGCCGGTCACCTTGTGGACGATGGAGATGTTGCCGGCGAGCAGATTGGAAAGCTGCGCCAGGAACAGTGTCGGCCGCAATTCGGTGGTCAATTTCTCGTTGATCAGCACATCGCGGTCGTTGCGGCTTTCCGACGCGGCGAGAATGGCGGCATCGACCGCCTCGTCGCGTTCGCCGCCGCCCGCGGCCACGACCATGTCCATGGTCGTGCAGAGTTCGTCATTGCCCTTGATGCCGGCGTCGTCCAGCGCCAGGCCTGCGGCATAGGTGCCGAGCCTCTGCCAGGTTTCCATCTGGCGCTGATCGCCACGTTTGGCGATCTGCAGGTTCCAGTCGATCTCCGGCAATGGATGAACGGTATAGGGTGCAAAGCGCGCCGCTTCGAGCACCGGTTCCAGCCCCGGCTGCACGAGCTTTTGCCAATGGGCGTCCGGACCTTCCCCCAGCGAGGAGACAAGGCCGATACCTGATATGACGACGTCGCGGGGGCTGCTCATGTGCGGCTTTGTGGGTCAGGCGGCAGAGCGCGTCAAGATCGAACGCTCAACCGATGTCAGGCGGTCTTGGCGGCAACCAGCGCGTCGATCTTGGCGCACAGGTTCTTCATGACGAAGTAATCGTCGGTCGAAGCCTTGCCGTCATTAACCTCCTGGGTCCACTTTTCCAGTGGCACCTTGACGCCGAATTCCTTGTCGATGGCAAAGACGATGTCGAGGAAATCGAGGCTGTCGATGCCGAGATCGTCGATCGTGTGGCTGTCGGGCGTAATCGTCTCGATATCGATCTCGCTGGTGTCGGCAATGATCTTGGCGACTTTGTCGAACGTGGTGGACAAGGGCTTTTCCTTCGGTTGCGGGCGGAATCTGTCCGCATCTTGTTTGGGCGCTGTCTAATCGGTTTTTCCCGGCAGGAAAAGGCCTGATGCGCCGGGCGCAGATGGGTAGGGCATCCAGGAAACGCAAGAAGGGGGGGGGGGGGGGGGGGGCGGGGGGGAGGCCCCCCCCCCCGGGGGGGGGTTTGGGGGGGGGGACGCCGCCCCCCCCCCCCCCGCCCCAAGAGGGGAGCAAACAC
>NZ_JBVVQM010000008.1:113283-313345 GCF_055811155.1 Mesorhizobium sp. WSM4822
TTTGTGGCGTGTTTTTTTTTGTTTTCTTCGGCTTTTTTTCTGCCCTGTGGCGGGGGGCTTTGTTCGCCCCCCCCCCCCCCCCCAGCCCCCCGCGCGCCCCCCCCCCCCCCCCCCCCCTTCTGTTGACGTCACGTCAGCCTTTGTTTCGATGCAGGTCGTTTTTCCAAAACCGGAACCGCTTCGGGCGACATGCATCAGCTGTCGCGGAGCTTGACCAGATCGTTCAGCAGCCCGCCGGTTCCGTTGTGGACGGTCAGCCGCTCGACCTTGCCGGCGATGGTTTCCAGAGCCTCGAGCTCCTTCAACCGCAGCATCACCGGGTTTTCCGCCATCACCCTGGCCGTGTTGAGGAGGGAACGCGTCGCGTTCGTCTCCTCGCGGCGACGGATGATGTTGGCCTCGGCCTGCTTTTCGGCCGACACCACCTGGTTGAGGATCTCGCGCATCTCGCCCGGCAGGATGACATCCTTGAGCGCGATATCGCTGACCTCCACCCCGATCTCGGCCATATCGGCGCGGACCTTGCCAGCGGCCTCCTCGTCGATCGTCACCTTCTTTTCAAGGATCTGATCGAGTGTCAGCGCGCCAAGGGTCTTGCGGAAGGCGTACTGCAGGGCGCGGTAAAGGGCTTCGGAGAAGTCCTTCACCATGCTCACCGCCTTGACAGGATCGACGACCCGGTATTCGGCCGCGATGTTGACGCGGATCGTCACGCGATCCTTGGTCAGCACTTCCTGCCCGGCAACGTCGAGCGACTGGCGCTTGAGGTCGACGACCTTGATCTGCACCATGCGTCCGACGTTCCAGAAGCCATGCACGCCCGCCGTCAGCGTCCTGACCAGAACACCGTCGATGAACAGCAGTCCGGCCTGACCGTCGACGACCGGATGGACGGACATCAATTCCGCCTTCCGGGCCTGGCCGAGCCGGCGCATGACCGCCGCATCGATGGCGAGATCGACTGATGTGTCGATCAGCGTCACCTTCCACGGGCCGGCATCCGTCCACAGCACCAGCTTGCGGTCCGGCGCCAGCACGGCGTGCAGATTGCCGTCACGCTCGATGATGGCGACATCCGTGCGCCCGGTGCGAACGACGGTGAAATGACGCGCGGCTACATCCGGGAGCTTGTCGAACAACGCCTTCTCGTATGCCGAAACGAATTCCGGGTTCTTCAGATCGTGCCGGGACACTTCGAGGCTGCCGCGCCGGTTGGCGAGCCAGTGCTCGCCCGGCAGCAGGACAGTCTTGATTTCCCCCTTGTGGAGGGTGAGGGCACGTTCGTTTTCCTTTACGAGGACGCGCTCGCGCCCAAGAACCTTGTCGAGAATTGTCATTGTCTTACTCCTGTCGGGCATGGCCCCATGCGAGGCGTCAAGTCATGCGTCGATCGTTCCTTTCGTTTCTCGTTTCACGTCGTCTCTTGCGTCATAGCCCGGGCACGAATGATCCGGGGACTGGTGGCATCAATCCGTGGCGGGCCTTCGGGAGCGGATCGCGGGGCAGTGAAGCGGGCGCCGGAGGCCTTGGCCTCCCTTGCCGGCGACGCTGCGCCTTGATCGTCACCGCGGGCCTGGCCGCGAGCCGATGGCGAGAGACGCTTGGGATGATCCGCGCCCGAGGGCTTGGGCCATCCGTCCAGTCTTTCGCATTCCAGTCCCCGGACCGTTTTTCGGATGGCTTTTCAGGCCAATGGAGAAGGAATCGAACCTTCGACAGTCAGATTAACAATCTGATGCTCTAACCAAACTGAGCTATCCGTGGTGCAGATGAAGGGAATTGAACCCCCGACCTCCGGACCCAAATCCGGCGCTCTCCCGCTGAGCTACATCCGCGATCCCAATCCCCAAAGCAGCGCCGTATACAGGGCGGCAAAGCCGCCTGCACGGGCGGAGGCGAAAGCTCCAACCGTTTTGCTCACTTCGGTTCTCGTGACCGGGAGCGCGCCTATAGCCCCTGCGACGGGTTGTCGCAAGCGGCATTGTCGTGGCGGATTTGCGGCTTCTTGCGGCGGTGGCATTTAGGCAACACCGCTTTCGACGTCAGCGATCGCGCGCAGGGCGCTCAGAAGGTGACGCGGCCGAGCACGCGCAGGCCATCGCCCTGCGGCTCCACGACCACGGCCTCGCCTTCGCGCGGTGAGATGCCGGTCAGCGCCACGATGTCTTCCAGATGGGTAACCATGACCAGATTGTCGGAGCCGGAATAGGCGCGGATTTCTTTCAGGATCGCCGCGATCTGCGCGGCTTTCTGCGCCTCGTCGCCCTTCAGGAGATCGAGCGGAGCAAACAGCTCCGGCTCGGCCTCGAAGGCGATGCGGGCAGTGTCGAGGCAGCGGCAATAGCGGCTGGACAACACGCGCTCGATCGGTGCCGCACGGGCGGCAAACAGAGCGCCGATCTTGCTCGCCTGTTGCTTGCCACGCGCCGACAGGTTCATCTGGGTGGCACAACTGTCGATGTCGAAATTGGCCGGGTCGGTGGTGCCGGTGACCATGGCATGACGCAGCAGCACGACGTGTCCGCCATCGCGCAGCAGCGCCCAGCCTGCATCCGTGGCGTGGGCTACGCCGGGAATAAGAAACAGGAACAACGCCAAGGCAAATCGAATCATCCGCTATCCTTCTCCGGTTCCCGGCAATGGGTTCCGGTGACGGGACATATAGGGACGGTAAAGCCAGCCGAAAGACAAGGCGCGGTCGGCGGGATGCGTAGACCTACTTCTTCGCCATCTGCTTCTTCACCAGATCGATCTTCTGGTCGGTGAGCGGGATGGGGATCGTGTAGCCGGCTTCGGTAAAGCCCTGCTTGGCGTTCTCGAAGAATTCGATCGCCTTTTGATATTCGGCCTTGCCCCCGCCATAGCTGGCTCGGTTCCAGCTGACGTCACCGAGATTGTTCTGCGCGAAGGCCCATTGCATGGGCAGGCCTTCCCTCGAGAATACCTTCAGCGTCGCCGTGAAGGCGGCCTCGGCATCACCGAGATATTTGCCGGTGCGTTCGAGATTTCCGAGGTTGAGTAGGCTCATGCCGATGCCGTTCTGGGCGTTGGCCCAGTCGACCGGTGCCGCGTCGACGGTGAGTACTTCGAGGGCTGCCCGGCGGGCCGCTATGGACTCAAGCAGGGTCCTGGAGTCGGCATTGCTCATGCTCAGCCAGTGCAGCGTCGAGCCGAGGCCGGCCTGGGCCAGCGCCCATTGGCGGGGATTCGTCTCGCGCTTGTACTCGCGCAACGCATCGCGGTAGGCGGCAATGGCTTCACCATAATGTTCCGGCTTGTCGGTCACGCCGCCCAGAAGCTGCAGCGTGTTGCCGAGATTGTAGTGGCTCATTGCCCAATCGCGAGGGAATTTCCGTCTGACATAGACCTGCTGGGTCGCCCGGAAGGCGCTCGCCGACTGCTCCAGCTTGGCCGCGTCGCGGGCGCGCTGGCCAAGCGTCTGGTAGATCGAACCGAGATTGTTCTGCGCCGACGCCCAGTCCATCGGGAAACGCTGCCGGGTAAAGACCGTCAGTGCATCATCATAGGCGGCCGCGGCCTCTTCAAGCGCGCCGGTGCCCATATCGAAGCGGGCGACACCGCTCAGCGCATTGCCGAGGTTGAGCCTGCTGGTCGCCCATGAGACGGGGAACGTCTCACGGGTTCGCACCTCGAGCGCGGCACGGAACGCGTCGGCCGCTTCGTTTAGCTTCGCCTTGTCGTTGAACTGAATGCCGAGCGACACCAGGGTGTTGCCGAGATTGTTCTCGACCATCGCCCATTCCACCGGCGCCTTTTCGCGTGTGTATTCCTCAAGCGCCAGCCGGTAGGCCGCCTCGGCTTGCGTCAGATGTTCGCCGGCGGCCTCGCGCTCGGAAAGCGCATAGAGCGCCAGGCCGAGATTGTTCTGCGAAGCGGCCCAGTCGAGCGGCACTTTTTCGCGCGGGCGTTTCTGGAGCGTCGCGCGCATCGCCACCACCGCCTCGTTCAGGCGCTTCGGGTCGCTCTCGCGCTCGCCGATCTTCAACAGCACATTGGCCAGATTGTTCTGCGCTGCGGCCCAGTTGAGATCGTCCTTCTCGCGCTCGAACACGACAAGGGAATCGCGAAAGATCCGCGCTGCCTCTTCAAGGCGCGCGGTCTCCGTCTCGCGCTCGCCGATGGTCTGCAGCACCACCGCCATGTTGTTGCGGGTGATGGCCCAGTCGCGATTCTGTTCGCCATTGGGGATGAAGTTCAGGATGGTGCGATAGGCATCGATGGAGTGCTGCAGCGCATCGAGGTCGCCGGTGGCGTAGCCGTAGGCGTTCAGCGCCTCGGCTTCCTGGTTCTTGTAGTTCCAGCGCAGCTTGTCGTCCCATTTTTCGGCCAGCGAAAACGCCTTGGCGTAGTCGCCGGCGGCGGATTTGTAGTCGAACACCAGCCCCGAGGCATCGGCGCGCCTGGCATAGATCGCGGCATCGGCAAGACGCTTCTGCTTGACGAGATCCTCGGCTTGATCGACCGCATCGTTGGTCTGCTCGACCCGGCCGACCGCATCGTCGAGGAATTTGCGCGCCGTCACGATGGCGCCCTGGCCGATCGCCTTGTCGGCGGAAGCGACAAGCCGTTTGATCTCCGGGTCGTCGGTGCGCAGTGCTGCACGCTCGGACATCATCTTCCTCAGGCGCTCGGCCTGGGCGTCGAGCACCTTTTGCAGGTCGGTCGGGTCTTCGGGGATCTTTTCCGTGCCGAGCGCCTTCAGCACGCCATAAAGCGCGTCGAGCGGCACGCCTTCCTGCAGCGAGGCCAGTTCCACCTGTGCCCGTTTGGGGTCGGGCAGGTCGGAAATCGTCAGCAGGAGCTGGCGCCTCTCGCCTGTGATCAGCCCGTCGTCGCCGGTCAGCTCCGCCGGTGCGACGCCGAAATAGAGCAGCCGGCGCAGGCTTTCATTGACCCAAGGGCGCTGCCTTGCCTTGGTGTCGAGATAGACCTCCTCCGTCACCATGCGCATGACCGAGCCGAACTCGGTGCCCTTCATCGCTGCGAGGTGGCGCAGCAAAGCGGATGCGTAAGGGCTGTTTTCACCGGCGGCGCCATCGAGTGCCGGACGCCCCGGTTCGGCGGCAAAGCCGACCACCGTGCCCAGGCTCGCGTCGGCCTCCGGCGCATTGCCCAGCGCCTTGGCGCCGCGCACAGGTTCCAGCCCGCCGGCACCGATGGGCGAGGCGGAAGCGGTCGGTGAGCGCCGTACCACTGCGTCGGCGGGGAATGGATTGGTGCGGCAGGCGTCGAGCAGCATGATCGTCACCGGCACTGTCTTTTTCAATGCCTCCATGAGGGCAGATATCGGCACAAGGCTGGTGCGGGCATCCTTCAGAGACGAGACGTCGGCATCGACCGGAACCAGATAGTTTTCGCCGCCGGCCTCGATGCCATGACCGGAGTAGTAGATGAAGGCGACATCGGCGCCGTCGGCATCTTCGGTGAACCGCTCCAGGTCGCGCTTCAGCTTGGTGGCGTCGCGGTCGGTGACGCTGCGGGCGTCGAAGCCAAGGTCGGTCAGCATCTTGGCCATGTCGCGGGCGTCGTTGGCGGGGTTGGGCAGGGCGGCGATGTGCAGGTAATTCGACTGGCCGATGATCAGCGCCACGCCCTTAAGGCTTTTCGTCTCGGCAACTGCAAGCGCGGTCGCGGCAAGGCAAAGCAGTGCGGCGACGATAGCCGTCAGCCATGCCCGCCGCAAACGACTAAGGTTCGAGAGTCCGACAAAAGCCATTTGTCGTTCGTGTCCGCCCTGATGATCCAAACCCTCTATAACGCTGCCAGCCGACGATGATCAAATTCAGGCGCGATTGCGTCGCGGTCGTGGCTCGCCTATCACGGGAAATTCGCCCGTCACGGTAAAAATGTCTCCGCTCACCGAAACCGTCCTTTTCGTCTTCAGCCTTGTCGCGCTCGGCTATCTCGCCGGGTTTACCGGCTATTTGAAGCCAGCGAGCGGCGAGGGGATAGCCGATTTCGCGATCAGCGTGGCGATGCCGCTGCTGTTGTTCCAGACCATGGTGAATGCCGATTTCCACGGCGTGGCGCCCTGGTCGCTGTGGGGCGCCTATTTCGCGGCCGTGGCGATCACCTGGGCCGCCGGCCATCTCGTCACCACGCGGGTGTTCGGGCGCGACGCACGCGCCGGCGTTGTCGGCGGCGTATCGTCGGCCTACTCCAACGTTGTCCTGCTCGGTGCTCCCTTTATTCTCGGCATATTCGGCCCGAGCGGCTTTGAAGTGCTGTCGCTGCTGGTCTCCGTGCATCTGCCGATCATGATGATGGCTTCCATCGTGCTCTTCGAGATGTTTGGCCGGAGCGGTAGCGAGCACGTGCATCCCCTGCGTGTCGTCAGAAGCTTTCTGAAACGGCTGTTTCTCAATCCGCTGATCATCGGCATTCTGGCCGGGCTTGCCTGGCGCATGACCGGGGCGCCATTGCCCGACCTTGCAATGCGTCTGGTCGATGCGCTGGCCGACACGGCAGGACCGGTGGCGCTGTTTGCCATGGGTCTCAGCCTGCGCCGCTTCGGCATATCAGGCAATGTCCGCCCGGCGCTGGCGCTTTCAGCGTTGAAGCTGTTCCTGATGCCGGCACTGGTTCTCGCCTTCGTGTGGCTGCTTGCGTTGCCGCCGTTGACGGCCAAGGTGGCGGTGGTGGTTGCGGCGCTGCCATCCGGCATCAATTCTTATCTCATCGCCGTTCAGTTCAACACCGGCCAGGCGCTGGCGTCGAACCAGATGACCATCGCAACGGCCTGTGCAGCCATCACCACGGCTTTCTGGCTGACTGTCGTCTTGCACGTTTTCGGGTAAGGCATCGGGGTAAGCACGTCGCCTGCTCTCGTCTCGCTGTGGCCCAAGCCCTATATGCCATCTTGCGATTGCTTGCGGGCCTTGCCCTCGGTAAAGAGCAGTGGCTCCGGCGTGCCGGCTTCAGTCCATGGCGCACGCTCACCGAAGATTTCACAGACCGGCCCGTCAGGGCGCTGAACGGAGGATAGACCATGCTTCAGAAAACCAGCCATTTCATGCGGCAGGCCAATCTCATCAACGGCGAGTGGGTGCAGGCCGACAGCGGCCAGACAGTCGACGTCAACAATCCGGCCACCGGTCTCAAGATCGGCACCGTGCCGAAGTCGGGCAAGGCCGAGACGCGCCGTGCCATCGAGGCCGCCGCCGCCGCCTTCAAATCGTGGCGCAAGACCACCGCGCTCGAGCGCTCGAAGCTGCTGCGCAAGCTGCATGACGCGATGATGGACAATCAGGACGTGCTGGCCGAACTGCTGACCATCGAGCAGGGCAAGTCGCTGTTCGAATCGAAGGGAGAGATTGGCTCCGCCGCGGCCTACATATTGTGGTTCGCCGAGGAAGGCCGTCGCACCTATGGCGATGTCGTGCCCTCACCATGGGCGGACCGCCGCATCCTGGTGACCAAGGAGCCGGTCGGCGTCATTGCCGCCATCACGCCATGGAATTTCCCGTCCTCGATGCTGGCTCGCAAACTCGGCCCGGCGCTCGCCGCCGGCTGCACCGCGGTGGTCAAGCCGGCGTCGCAGACGCCATATTCGGGCCTCGCTTGGGGTGCGCTCGCCGAGGAAGTCGGCTTCCCCAAGGGCGTCGTCAACATCCTGACCGGTTCGGCCAGCGAGATCGGCGACGAGATTTGCGCCAATCCGCTGGTGTCGAAGATCACATTCACCGGATCGACCGAGGTCGGCAAGCTTCTCATCCAGAAGTCGTCGGTCACCGTCAAGAAGGTATCGATGGAGCTCGGCGGCAACGCGCCGTTCATCGTTTTCGACGACGCCGACCTCGAGCGTGCAGTCGCCGGTGCGATCACCGCCAAGTACCGCAATTCCGGCCAGACCTGCGTCTGCACCAACCGCTTCCTTGTCCAGGCTGGTGTCTATGACAAGTTCGTCGAGAAGCTCGCTGCCGCCAGCAACGGGCTGAAGGTCGGCTCCGGCCTCGAGGACGGCGTGCAGCAGGGGCCGCTGATCGACGAGAAGGCGGTGGAAAAGGTCGAGGAACTGATCGCCGACGCCACATCCAAGGGCGGCAAGATCGTCGCCGGCGGCAAGCGCCATGCGCTCGGCGGTTCGTTCTTCCAGCCGACCGTCATTGCCAATGCGACGCCCAAGATGCGCTTCATGAAGGAAGAGATCTTTGGCCCGGTCGCACCGGTGTTCAAGTTCGAGACCGAAGAGGAAGCCGTCGCCCTCGCCAACGACACCGAATTCGGCCTCGCCTGCTACTTCTACACGGGCGATCTCGGCCGCGCCTTCCGTGTGATGGAAGGGCTGAAATACGGCATGGTCGGCGTCAATGAAGGCCTCATCACCACGCCGGAAGCGCCGTTCGGCGGCGTCAAGGAATCCGGCCTCGGCAAGGAAGGCGGACATCAGGGCATCGAGGATTACCTCGACACCAAATATGTCTGCATCGGCGGCCTCGGCCTCTGATAGGCTATCCCTGAGATGAGCAGGCCGATAGCCTGCCCATCTCTCGTGGGAAAACCAGCCGAAGTCTTCTGGATCAACTGGCATTTACGAGCATGGCGATGAAGGACGGCGAGGTTTTCGGCACGACGCAGGCTGGCGAGCAGGTGCGTCGCTTCACGATCAGGGGCGGCGGCATCACAGCCAACATCATCGGTCTGGGCGCGATCATCCAGGATCTGCGCCTGACCGGGCACGATGCTCCGCTGGTGCTCGGCTATGACAGCCTGGAAGGCTACGAGACGGATACGGCGTTCTTCGGTGCTGTCGTTGGCCGCTACGCCAACCGCATCCGCGACGGCCGCTTCACCATTGGCGGCAGCCGCTACCAGACCGAGCAAAACTTCCTCGACAAGCATACGCTGCATGGCGGCTCGCAAGGCTATTCCCACCGGCCGTGGACGGTTTCCTTGCATGGCAGGGATTTCGTCACGCTGACCCTGCACGATCCCGACGGCGCGATGGGTTTTCCCGGCGCGCTTGATGTCACCTGCACCTACCGGTTGAAGATCCCCGGCACGCTTAGCGTCGAGCTGACAGCCACCTGTGAGGAGCCGACGCTGTGCAATCTCACCCAGCATTCCTACTTCAACCTGGACGATGGCGGCGCCGGAGACATTCTCGACCACAGGATGATGTTGAATGCCGGCGCCTATCTGCCGGTCGATGGCGACATGATCCCGACCGGGGTGGTCAAGCCGGTTGACGGCACGCCGTTCGATTTCCGCCAGGCGCGGCCGTTGCGCATGGAGACCGAGGGCGAACAGCTGCCCTACGACCAGAATTTCTGCCTCGCTTCGACACGCGGGCCGCTCAAACAGGCGGCGTGGACGCAAGGCGCCAGTTCCGGTGTCGAGATGGAGGTCTGGACCACTGAGCCCGGCGTCCAGCTCTATACCGGCCAGTATGTGACGCCGCGCACCGGGCTGGAAGGGCGGAACTACAAGGCCTTTTGCGGTTTCTGCCTCGAGCCGCAGATTTGGCCGGATGCGCCGAACCGGCCCTATTTCCCGCAGGCGACGCTGTGGCCGGGCGCGATCTACCACCACGTCACGGAATACAGATTCCGGTTACCTTAGCCTTCGAACGCCGCCCGCAGCGTCTCGAACGGCGCCAGTGCGCCACGTACCTGCACCACGGCGGCGGCGACACGATGGGCACGGCGTGCGGCTTCCAGCGGGTCGTGACCGGCAAGTCGAGCCGCAAGATAGCCGCCGTTGAAGGAATCGCCGGCGCCCGTCGTATCGGCGGGAGCCGCGACATGGATCGCCGGCACGTCGCGCAGCGTTCCTCCTTTGGCGATCAGCGCCGGCGCTTCGCCATTCTTGACGACGACCTCGCCAACCAATTTCCCGATCCGTTTAGCGGTCGCTTGCGGCGTTGCATCCTCAAACAGCATCTGCTCGTCGGGAAAGGTTGGTAATGCGATATCAGTGACAGCAAGGGCTTCGACGATCGCTGCCTGCGCCTCCTCGCGCTCACGCCAGAGCCGCGGCCGGTAGTTGGGGTCGAAGGCGATAAGGGAACCAGCCGAACGCGCCTTGGCGACGGCGGCCAGCAACGCAGCGCGCGCGGCTTTGTCCAGAATTGCCAAAGTGATTCCGGAAAAATAGACAAGTTCCTGATTTTCCAGGTTTTTCGATAATGCGGCCGGGTCCGAGGCAAGCTGCCGCGCGGCGGCGTCGCCACGCCAATAGGTGAAGGAGCGTTCGGCTCCCGTCAGCGTGATGGCATAGAGGCCGGGCCGCGCGCCCGCTATGAGCGGGCTGGAGCCGATGCCAATGCCGTTTTCAGCGAAGAAATCGATCTGGCCTTGCGAGAACGGATCGTCGCCGAACGCCGAGACATAGGTTGCCGGCCGCTCAGCGCTCAGTGCATGCAGCGCCCACAGCGTGTTGAACGTGTCGCCGGCAAAACCCATGCGCCAGTTCGGTCCCGTCTGGCCCGACAGTTCGAGCATGCATTCGCCGATCGAGGCGACGCCGTTTCCCGCCATCTACAATCCTCCAGTGATCCCGGTGCTGTAGCTTTTTGCCACCGGCAGCGCCATGCTTGGCAAGCAGGGTTTTTTCCGTCACAGCGTTTTCCCACAGGCTGGCGGGATGCGATCCGTCCGGCAGAGCGTTGTCTGCGGAAGAGGAACCGGTTTGGCATCGATATGGCGTTATCTTCTGGCGGGTCTTGGTCTGGCTGCCTTGCTGGTCGGCATTCTCGCGGTCGTCTTCCTGACGGCGCCGCGGTCGTCGCTGCCTGCCGGCCCGGATGTCTCGCGGACGAAGAACACCGCCAACGCGCTGTTCGTGGCCAGCTTCGCGCCGGAGCGGGGTGTCGTACGGCAGGGCGAACTGCAATCCTGGCTGCTGACCTTGAAGACAAAGGCAGGAGTTCCGGTGGAAGGTGCCGCGATCGCGATTTCGGGCGGCATGCCACTGCACAGTCACGGCCTGCCGACCAGCCCGCAGGCGACCGACTATCTCGGCGACGGGCGTTATCGAATCGAAGGAGTGAAATTCACCATGAGCGGCTGGTGGCAGTTGCATTTCGCCATCTCGGCCACCGCCGGCTCCGACACGGTGCTCTTCAACGTGGTGCTGTGAGCAGGACATGAGGCGGCTTTCGCGTTTTCTGGCGCTGATGCTGGCCGTTGTCCTTGCCGGTTGCACGAAGCCGGATTTTTCCGACGCCGAGAAGACAACCATCGCCTCGCTGGCGCTGTCGTCCCTGCCGGCGCTCAAGCCCGACACCACCAATCGTTTTGCCGACGTGCCGGCGGCTGCCGCACTCGGCTCGACGCTGTTCTTCGATCAGGGCATGAGCGGTGACGGGTCGGTATCCTGTTCGACATGCCACAAGATCGACCGTCAGTTCCAGGACGACCTGCCGCAGGCGGTCGGGGTCGGCCGCACCAACCGGCGCACCATGCCACTGGCCGGCGTGGCGCGCGATCCCTGGTTCTTCTGGGATGGCCGCCGCGACAGCCTGTGGGCGCAAGCGCTGACGCCGCTCGAAAACCCGCTGGAGCAGGCGGGAAACCGCACCGCCTACGCGCATTACATCAAGGCGCGCTTCGGCGAACGCTATGAGCGCATCTTCGGGCCGCTGCCTGATTTTTCCGGCATGCCGTTGGATGCCAGCCCGCTTGGAAACGATGTCGAGAGGGCGGCCTGGAATGCGATGAGCGGCCCGCAGCGTGACGCCATCAACGGCGTCTTTGCCAATCTAGGCAAGGCAATTGCCGCCTTCGAACGCTCGATCGCGCCGGCGCCAACGCGCTTCGACCGCTTTGCGCTGGACCTCGCCACCGGTGCCGAGCCGAAGGGCGATGCTGTCTTTTCCAAACAAGAAATCCTTGGGCTTAAACTGTTCATCGGCAAGGCCAATTGCGTGACCTGTCACAACGGCTCGCGCTTCACCGACAACAGCTTCCACAACACCGGCGTGCCATCCGTTGCGGGCCTGCCGCCGGATCGCGGCCGTATCGAGGCCGTGCACCAAGTCGAGGCGGACCCGTTCAACTGCTTCGGCGCTTATCGCGATGGCGACGCCAGCGCCTGCGGCGAGTTGCGCTTCATGGTCAAGGATGCGCCCGAACTCGTTCGCGCCTACAAGACGCCATCGCTGCGCGGAGCGGCAACGCGGCCGCCCTATATGCATGCCGGGCAGTTTTCGTCGCTCGACGAGGTGGTGGCGCACTACGCCAAGGCTGCCCCCAGCGTCGAAGGGGTATCAGAGGTTCACCCGCTGGAGTTGTCGGATCGCGAGCGCGGAGCGCTGGTGGCGTTCCTGAAGACGCTGGCGGAGTGAGGTTGCCGGCGATAGGAATAGTTGAGCGAAGCGAGGCGAGTTGGTGCTGAAGCGAGCAAAGGAGGTTCTATGAGCCGGAGTATGATTCCCGTCGAGGAACCCGCCAAGGAATGGTTCAAGGATTCAAAATTCGCTGCCCAATATGAGGCATTGGAAGAGGAATTCGCAATCGCAGAGGCTTCGATCAAGGCTCGGTGCGAGAAACAGGAAGCCAAAGTCGTGGGGCGACCGCTGAGCGCCTAATTCCTTAAGCACGGACCGCATGCTTTGGCGATTGGCGCAAACATCCATCGCTTCGTCATCCTGGGGCGTAGCAAGGAGCGAAGCGACGCGGCGCAGACCCCAGGATCCATGCCGGGACTCGGAAGCGCTGCTGCGGTGCGGAATTCTGCTCCGCTGCATTCTTCGGCCGAGGTCGCGGCATGGATCCCAGGGTCTCCGCGACGGAGCTTCGCTCCTGCTTCGCCCTAGGATGACGAAGTTGGGGAGGCTTCAGCCATCCCTACGCTCTACCGATCCTTGACCGTCTCCATTGCCACGAAGGTCGAGGTCTGGGCGACATGGGGCAGGGCCGAGATGCGCTCGCCCAGGACGCGGCGATAGGCGGCGATATCCCGGGTGCGCACCTTCAGCAAATAGTCGAAGCTCGACGCCATCATGTGGCACTGCTCGATCTCCGGCACGGCCTGTACGGATCGGTTGAAGGCATCGAGCGCGGCGGATCGGGTGTCGGACAATTTCACCTGGACGAAAGCGACATGGCCTTCGCCCATGCGCTCGCGGTCGATGATCGCCTGGTAGCCTCTGATATAGCCGTCCTTTTCCAGCCGCTTCACCCGCGCCTGCACCGGCGTCTTCGACAGGCCGACCTTTGTCGCGAGTTCCGACATGGAAAGCCGGCCATCGCTTGCCAGCGCCGACAGGATATTCCTGTCGATGCGGTCCAATTGGTCTTCTATCATCGAAAATGCAGTCCATATGTCAGTTTTGAGCCGTTATGATAGATCGAATGACCTGCAATGTCGATTTCTTCGGACCGACTGAAAATTCGTACCTGTGCTAGCTTGCGCCATTCGGTCCGGTGACCGCCGGCCCGATCTCCTTTGCTCGATCCATGGGACCGCCATGCCAGCGCTCGATGCCATCCGCCAGCAGGTTCGCGCCAACTACCTGCCCGACGAAGACGAGGCCGTGAAGCGGCTTGCCGACGCTACGGCGCTCTCCGGGAAAGACCGCAAGGCGATCTCGGCACGGGCCGCCGATCTGGTGCGGGCGGTGCGCGGCTCGTCGGATCCTCGGCTGATGGAAGTCTTCCTCTCTGCCTATGGTCTCTCCACCAAGGAAGGCGTGGCGCTGATGTGCCTGGCCGAGGCGCTCTTGCGTGTGCCTGACACCGAAACGATGGACGACCTCATCGCCGACAAGATCGCGCCGCACGACTGGTCGGCGCATTCGGGCGGTTCAAGCTCCATCTTCGTCAATGCCTCGACCTGGGCGCTGATGCTGACCGGCCGCGTCCTCGATGAGGGCGAGGGCGGCATCGAGGGCACGCTGCGTTCTATGGTGCGGCGGCTCGGCGAGCCGGTCATCCGCAAGGCGGTGGCCGCCGCCATGCGTGAAATGGGCGAGCAGTTCGTGCTCGGCCGCACCATCACGGAAGCCGTCAAGCGCGGCCGGCCGATGACGCAGAAGGGCTACCTCTACTCCTTCGACATGCTGGGCGAGGCAGCCCGCACCGAGGCCGACGCCTTGCGCTATCATAAGGCCTATGCCGACGCGATTTCGTCGCTCGATTCCGGCTCCAACGGTCCTGACATCAGGCAGAACCACGGCATCTCGGTCAAGCTTTCGGCGCTGCATCCGCGCTACGAGGTGGCGCAGAAGGACGAGATGCTGCCTGTGATGGCAGACCGGCTCTTGTCGCTGGCGCTGGCCGCGCGCCATTCGCGCATGGGCCTCAACATCGATGCCGAGGAGGCCGACCGCCTCGATCTGTCGCTCGACGTCATCGAGCGGGTGCTGGCCGAGCCGGAGCTCGCCGGTTGGAACGGCTTTGGCGTGGTGGTGCAAGCGTATGGGCCACGCGCGGCCTTCGCCATCGATTGGCTCTATGCGCTGGCCAGGAAATACGACCGCAACATCATGGTGCGGCTGGTCAAGGGTGCCTATTGGGACACCGAGATCAAGCGCGCGCAGACGCTCGGACTGTCAGGCTATCCCGTCTTCACCCGCAAGACCAACACCGACGTTTCCTACATGGCTTGCGCGAAAAAGCTGCTATCGATGACCGACCGCATCTATCCGCAATTCGCCACCCACAATGCCCACACCGTCGCTGCCATCTTGGCGATGGCGGACAATCGCGATTCTTTCGAGTTCCAGCGCCTGCACGGCATGGGCGAGGCGCTGCACGAGACGGTGCGCCGGTCCGAAGGCACGCGCTGCCGCATCTATGCACCGGTCGGTGCGCATTCCGATCTGCTGGCCTATCTGGTCCGCCGGTTGCTGGAGAACGGCGCCAATTCCTCCTTCGTACACCAACTGACCGACGAGGACGTCGAGCCGGAGGACATTGCGCGCGATCCGCTCGAAACGGTCGAGAGCCAGGGTCCGGCCGCCAATCCGGCGATTGCCCGGCCTTCCCAAATTTTTGGGGCCGGGCGTCGCAATTCGAAAGGATTCGACATCACCGACACGGTGACGCTGGCGGCGATCGACACGGCCAGGGCGGCCTTCGCTGGGCCGGATCGTTGGCATGCCAAGCCGATCACCCGTGCCGCCGGCTACGGCAAGCAGCGTCCGATCGTCAACCCGGCAAAGCCTTCCGAAGTGGTCGGCACGGTCAGCGAAGCCGCCGCAAAGCAAGTCGCGACCGCCGTGCGCTTTGCCGTGGAAGCGCAACCGGCCTGGGCAAAACGTCCCGTTGCCGAGCGCGCTGCCATCCTCAATCGTGCCGCCGATCTCTATGAGGCGAATGCGGTCGAGTTCTTTGCACTCGCCACCCGCGAGGCCGGCAAATCGCTGGCCGACGGCGTCGCCGAAGTGCGCGAGGCCGTCGACTTCCTGCGTTACTACGCCACCGAGGCGGCCAATGCGGAGGCGGGCACGCAAGCGCGCGGCGCCATCGTCTGCATTTCGCCGTGGAATTTCCCGCTCGCCATCTTCACCGGCCAGATCGCGGCCGCGCTCGTCACCGGCAATTCGGTTATCGCCAAGCCAGCCGAACAGACGCCGCTGATCGCCTTCCGGGCTGTCGAGTTGCTGCGCGAGGCTGGCGTGCCGGAAGACGTCATCCAGCTTCTGCCCGGCGACGGCCCGTCGGTCGGTGGCCCGCTGACCGCTGACCCGCGCATTGCCGGCGTTTGCTTCACCGGCTCGACCGAGGTTGCCAAGCTGATCGAGAAGCAGCTGGCCGAGACGGCCGAGCCCGACGCCATGCTGATCGCCGAGACCGGCGGCCTTAACGCGATGATCGTCGATTCCACCGCGCTGCCCGAACAGGCGGTGCGCGACATCCTGGCCTCGGCCTTCCAGAGTGCCGGCCAGCGCTGCTCGGCGCTGCGCGTGCTCTATGTGCAGAAGGACGTCGAGAAGAAGATGCTGGAGATGCTGAAGGGCGCCATGGAGGCGCTCAATGTCGGCGATCCCTGGCGGATTTCGACCGATGTCGGCCCGGTCATCGACGACGAGGCACAGAACTCGATCCGCGAGTACTGCACGAAAATGGGCCTGCAGGGCCGGCTGATCGCCAAGCTAGAGGCACCCAAGGAGGGCCGCTTCGTCGCGCCGCACGTCTTCCGCGTCAAGGGTATCGAGGACATGGAGCGCGAGGTGTTCGGGCCGGTGCTGCATGTCGCCAGTTTCGACGCCGACGAGATCGACTCGGTCATCGCCGCCATCAACCGCAAGGGCTACGGCCTGACCTTCGGGCTGCACACCCGGATCGAGGGCCGCGTCCAGCATTTCGTCGACGGCATCCATGCCGGCAACATCTATGTCAACCGCAACCAGATCGGCGCCGTCGTCGGTTCGCAGCCGTTTGGCGGCGAGGGGCTTTCAGGCACCGGCCCGAAGGCCGGCGGCCCGCACTATCTCAGGCGCTTCCGCAAGGGGCCGGAGGCCGGCACGCATTTGCAGGATGGCCATAAGGTCACGGCGACCGAACTTGCCGACAATCTGCCGGATCCCGCACTTGGCGGCTGGTCGACGCGGCCCGACCGGATCGCCATTCTGAGGAAGCATCTGCGCGGCAAGGGTGCTGCGGCCATTGGTGCGGCCGCCGGCATCGATTTCGGCCAGGTCGACCTGCCTGGGCCGACCGGCGAGGCCAACACGCTGTCGCTGTCGCCACGCGGACGGGTGCTGTGCCTTGGTCCTGACGGCGATACGCTGCTGGCGCAGACGATCCAGGCGCTCGCCGCCGGCAATGCCGTGCTGGCCGTTGCGCCAGGTGCACCGGCAGCCCTTTCCGCGTTGACCGGCAAGGGCCTGCCGCTGGCCGCCATCGACGGCCGGCCGGATCCGGTCGAGGCGCGCGCGCTACGCGTCGACGTCGTCGCTTTTTCAGGCACGTCCGAGGCCGCGCGCATCGTGCGCAAGGTCATCGCCGACCGCTCCGGCCCGATCGTGCCGCTGGTCACGGAGGTGCTCAACCCGGCGGCTTATGCGCATGAACGGGCGGTCTGCGTCGACACCACCGCCGCGGGCGGCAATGCGAGCTTGCTGGCCGGGGCCTGACCCCCGGTCAACTTTTGTTTTTATGCATGTCGTTGTCCCAAAAATCGGGACCACTTTTGGCCGACATGCATTACGCGCCTTCGACGACCGAAAAACCCTCGAACTGGGGGTGGCCGAGATAGTGGACCTTTGTCGTGCCGACATTCCTGTGGGCGGCGCGGAAATTCTCGGACTTGGTCCAGGCGATAAAATCATCGTGGCTGGCCCACACCGTGTGCGACGCGAAAAGCGTGTAGCCTTCGGTCTCGTTGACCGGGCCACGCAGCAGATGGAATTCCCTAAACCCCTTCATCTCAGCAAGGCTGGAATCGCGGTTCTTCCAGACGGCTTCGAAGTCGTTCTCCGAGCCGGTCTGCACCTTGAAGCGGTTCATTGCGATGTACATGGCGGTTCCTTTCGTGCGGATGTTGATGATTGGCGGCTGCAGCGTTTGTTCTGCGCACATTCAAAATGGGCCGATTTCGGTCTCGAACTCCAGATTTGCGCTTGCTGCCTGTGGTGGAATCGGAGGGAAGGGGGCTGCCTTGCGGACAATGCCAAGCGCTGCCTGATCGAAAGCCGCCGATCCTGAGGTTTCCAGAATGCGCAACTCGTTTATGTTGCCCTTCCTGCCTATGACGAATGTGACAACCGCATTGTTGCGTGCCGCCAGCTGTAGGGAAGGCGGGAGGGTGCGATTGACGCTGCCGAGCTTTCTAAAAACATCGCCGCGGTAGTTGTCTTCCGCGGCCGTGCCTGCCTCTTTTTGCCTTTTGCCCTTGCTGGCTGCTTGCGCCGACCGGTCCTCGCCATCCGCCGTGCCGCGCTTCTCATCCGCCGTCTTTGAAGGGACAGCTGCCGGAGTTGGCCTGGCTCTAGGGATCGGAGGCTGCTCCGGAACGGCGACAGGCGCTTCCGTGCTCTCGGCCTGAACGGTCGGCTGCGCCGGCGTTTCGGCCTTGGGAGCCACGCTCTGGTCATCGGGGCGAGGGGCGCCGGCCGCCAATATGTCGGGCGTCACCGTCTGCTGTTTGACAGGTTCCGGCAAAGGCTTGAGCGGCTTTGCTGCGTCCTTCGCGGGTTGCGAAGGCTCCGTTGGCGGCATTGGCTTGGGCGGCGTTGCTGGCTGTGGCCTGGCCGGCTGCGGGTTCGGCACCAGTGCAACGTTTATTGCCGGCGCTTCCTTATCTAGCGCGCTGCCGGCCACATTGGTGCCCGACTGTTCACTACCTTCCGGCTGCTCGGCGTCCTGGAAACTGGAAATCCCCGTAGGGGAGATCAGAAAGGCCGCCGCCACCGCGACATGGAGCAGGCAGGAGACGACGATCGCCGCCGTCCATTTGCGGCTCCAGGCCGATGGCCGCGGCAGCGCGAGCGGCTCGCTTGGCTCTATGGTCAGCTCGGCGCCGGCCTCGGGGAGGGGATTGATGTCCTGCATGTCTCGCCGCGAGACCTGCAGCGACAAGAGCAGAGTTGTCAAATCAAGATCGTTCGCCGGCAGTCTGCTATCGCCGGCCAGAGGCTGCACTACGGTGTTTCGCGGGAATGCATGATGCAGCCCCACCTCAGACTCCGAAAGCGATCCCGGTCTTGGTGTCCGTCTTCAGCTTTCGCATGCAGGCGTTCGGTTCGACGCCGGTACCGGTGCATTCGGTCGCGCTGTTGATCAGCACGCGGCTGACTTTCGAGCACTCGGCGCCGGCCAGATCGAAACGCGTCACCTTGGTCTTGCCTGCCGGCAATTCCTTGAAGTCGAGCACGGTCAGCCGGTCGACGACGCCGGCCTCGTTGAACAGGGCGATCTCGAACGCCGCCTTGGACAGGTCGGCGCCGAGATTGTTGTTGACCACGAACGTCAGGCGGCAACCCTTGTCGGAAGGTTGCGCACCGTTGAGTTCAAGGGTCAGCGCAGGGACCGGCGCGGACTCTTGTGCCCATGCCGGAACCATCGCAAGCGACATCGCCAGCATCGAGGTCAGCAGACGAAGGGATGTCATCAAGCTCGTCATGGTCATCAGCCTCCAAATCGCATCGTCGCCGCCAGCTTCAGGGTGACGCCGGGCTCGTAGGCCGCGAAAACCGGCTGCGGCGGCTGGCCGGCCGTGGTCAGGTTGAGCGGGTTGGCGTATTTTACATCGAACAGATTGTCGGCGCGGAAATCAATCTTCAAATTGTCCGTCGCCTGGTAGCTGGCAAAAGCATTGACCAGCGTGTAGTCCTCGGCGATCGGATTGCCCTTGGGCTTGCCATTGTATTGCACTTCGCCGCCCACGGTTAGCTTGTCCTCGAGGAAGCGCAAGCCGAGCTGCGCGGTGACCTGGGATGAGGGGATGGTCAGCAGGTCGGCCCGAACGTCCTTGTAGGAAATGGTATGACCATTGGTGATTGAGGCCGAGAGCCCGGCATAGCCCCATCCGGCATCATAGACGCCCTCAAGTTCGAAGCCGTCGATCTTGGCCTTGGCAAAATTCTGGTACTGGAAGCATATCGGGATACCGGGTCCGCTCGGGCAGCCGGCTGTCGGGTCAAACCGCGACAGGGTAACGCCATCGATGTAGTCTTCGACATCGTTGTTGAAATAGGCTGCCTTGATGCGCAGCGCATCGCCGGCTTCGAGGATGTCATCCTGCTTGTAGTTGACGCCGAATTCGACGGTCTTTCCGGTTTCCGGCCGCAGATTGGGATTGGGCAGGAACGGGAAGGTGACACCTGCCGGATGGCGACCGCTGATCAGTGTTTCCGACAGGGAGGGTGACCGGTATCCTTCCGCATAGGTGCCGTAGAATTGCAGGCCGGCAAGGCTGGCGCTGTCGAAAGGCGAGACGCCGACGGTGATGCGCGGCGACAACCGGTCCCCCGACGTTTCGTGGGTGTCATCCTTGAGGCTGTAATTGTCGTAACGCAGCCCGGCGATGACTTCGAGCCACTCCCAGGTGAGCTTGTCCTGGACATAGGCGCCGGAGACGTTCCGCTTGCCGGAAGGCGTATAGAAGCTGTCGCCACCGGCCGTGCCGCCGGTCTCGACTTTATCGCCGGCCCAGTCGCCGCCATAGGTCAGTTCGTGCGCGATTCCCGCAGTCTCGAATCTGGACGTGTTCCAAATGTCGATGCTGGTCGTGCCGATGTCGAATGTCGATGTCGAGCCAGCCGGCAAAACAACTGGAAGGCCGGTGCTCGGGTCAAACCGGTTGAGAGGCACGAGGCTGGTCAGATCGAGATTGGTCTTGTTGTAGGAGGTGTTGATATGGAGATCGAGCCAGCTCTTGTCCTCATCCGTAATGTTGTAGCGGGCGGTGAAGGTGTTCGACTTCAGGTCGACGTCATTGACCGGCACGCCGCCGCTGATCTCGTTCCAGCCGTCGCTTGAGCCGACCCAGCCGAGCTTCAGCTCACTGTTGTCGGTCGGCCGGATGGTGGTCTTGAGCAGGCCGCTAAGCACATCGAAGCCGGTGCCCTTGACGGTGTCGCCACCGCCATCCTTGTAGTCGTCATAGTTGCGGTAGACGATGTTGCCGAGCACATCCCAGTTCTCGTTGAGGCGGTAGGCACCGGATGCGCTTGTTGTCCAGCCCTTGCCGTTGCTCTCATAGCGTCCCGTGACGGAGCCGGCCCATGTTTCTTCCGGCTTAAGGAAATCCCCGGCGTCCTTGGTGTCGAAGAAGACGACGCCGCCGATGGCGCCTGAGCCATAGGTGTTGGCGACAGGACCACGGATAACATCCACGGATTTGACGAGTTCGGGGTCGATGTAGAAGGTCGACTGCGTGCCGTGGTCGGAACGCTGGAAGTTCTGACGGGCGCCGTCGACGATGACCGCGACGCGACCAAAATCCTGCAAGCCTCGGATGTTGATACTGGTGCTGACGCGTCTGGCGTCGGCCTGCGCCGCGACACCGGGCACGCCAAGCAGCATCTCATTCGGCGTCGTCGCCATGCGGCGGTCGAGCTGTTCCTGGCCGACATGGCTGGTCGATGCCAGCGATTCGATCGCCGTCTCGCCGGTGCGGCTGATGACGAGGATCTTGTCGAGCAGCGTTGCTCCCGCTGGTGCGGCGTTTTCTTCTTCAGCCTTCTTCGTTTGCTCTGTCGGCTGCGCCGCTTGCTGGGCGTTAGCCAATTGCGCCGACAAGGCGATAGCCGCCACGCTTGCCAACAATGCCGCCGCGCCGTTCGCCGCCGACCGGCCACGCCATTCCCAAGTCACCAACCCCATGCCCCAACTCCAAAGTCCAGGTTTCATGCTGGCTGGCCCGGGGCTGGCTGGCATTTTTGATCGTCTCCGGCGTCTTAAATGTTGACTCATTTAATCCGGTATTGCACTGACTAATAAACATGATTATTCAAGTCAAGAAATGAATCGGATTACGCAACGCCTAGCCAGACGCCCGGCACAGGAAAGGGATCGACAGAGATGAACACCCACAATCCCAACGATTTTCGCTATCGCGTCCGCCGTTCCGACGATGCCTCGGCCCCCACCCGTTTCGACCGGGTTCCGCTGGCGGTGCGAACCCTGTCCAGCAACACTCTGTTCCAGGGCGAGCACGAGATCGGCATTGAGCATCACGGTGCGCTCTACCGGCTGAAGATCACCCGTCAGGGCAAGCTCATTCTCAACAAGTAAGGCTAGAGCGGTTCACCGTTTCACGGAAACGCCGAACCGCTCTAGCTCTTTGTTTTAACGCAATTCCGGACGGAAAACCCTTTCACACTTTTCCCGGAATTGCTCTAGGCAGCAGGGACGAAACATGGACCAGCGCGTAAAACCCGCCCCGCATGAAATCCGGCGGGCACGGACAGACAATCCGAAGACGCGCGAGCGTGATCTGGCTGCCCAGCTCGGCATTTCGGAAGCCGAACTGGTCGCCGCGCACTGCGGCGACGGTGTCGTGCGCGTCGAGCCGCGCGTCAACGATCTTCTGACCGGCCTCGAGGCCGTCGGCGAGGTCATGGCGCTGACCCGCAATGAGAGCGCGGTGCACGAAAAGATCGGCGTCTATGACAAGGTCGTCACCGGCAACCACAATGCCATGGTGCTTGGCGAAAACATCGACCTGCGCATCTTCCCGAAGGTCTGGGCACACGGCTTTGCCGTCGAGAAGCGAGACGGCGACGAAATCCGCCGCAGCCTGCAGTTTTTCGATGCGGCGGGCGAGGCCGTGCACAAGGTGCATTTGCGTCCGGCCTCCAGCCTCTATGCCTATCAGAAGCTGGTTGCCGCGCTCGAATCGTCCAATCAGGAGCCGACCGTCGACATTTCGGGACCACTCCCCGATGACGAGAGCCATGGCGACGAAGCGGCCGCCAATCTCGACGATCTGCGCGACCGCTGGAGCCGGCTGACCGATGTGCACCAGTTCTTCGGCATGCTGAAGACTCTGAAGCTCAGCCGCCGGCAGGCGGTGCGCCTGGTCGGGCAAGACTATGCCTGGCAGCTCGACAATGATGCCGTCCGTGCCATGTTTCATCACGCTGCGGAGGGCGAGATGCCGATCATGTGCTTTGTGGGAAACCGCGGCTGCATCCAGATCCATTCCGGTCCGATCAAGTCGATCAAGCCGATGGGGCCATGGATCAACGTGCTGGACGAAACCTTCCACCTGCATTTGCGGACCGACCACATCCAGGAGGTCTGGGCGGTGCGCAAGCCGACCAAGGACGGTCATGTCACCTCGCTCGAGGTCTATGATTCCGGCGGCAAGATGTTCATCCAGTTCTTCGGCAAGCGCCATGAAGGCGAAAGCGAGCGGGACGACTGGCGCTTCCTGGCGGAAAACCTGCCGCGCATCCCAAGCCCGACCGCAGCCTGAGGAAAATGCGATGCGTTTTTTCCCAAGATTGTCGACCGTGCGCGGATCTATTTTCGGGCCGGTGATCGGTCTCTCCATGGCTGTTATCGCACTGCAATCCGCCAGCGCCATGGAAGGCACGGCCGTGTTTGCCGATCCTTCGAAAATCGTGGCCGTTGGCGGCTCGATCACCGAGATCGTCTATGCGCTCGGCGAGGAAAAGCATCTGGTGGCTCGCGATTCCACCAGCCGGTACCCAAAGGCGGCGCTTGATCTGCCCGATGTCGGTTACATGCGTGCGCTGTCACCGGAAGGCGTGCTCTCGGTCAACCCGACCGGCATCCTGGCGTTGCATGGCAGCGGTCCCAAGGAAGCCGTCGACGTCTTGAAGAAGACGAGCGTCCCGTTCATCGAAGTGCCCGAGCACTATAGCCACGAAGGCATCCTCGAAAAGGTCCGTATCGTCGGCAAGGCGCTCGGCGTCGACGCCAAGGCCGAGGTGCTGGCCAGGGAACTCGATGCCAAGCTCACGGCAGCCGAGAAGCAGACGACGTCGATCAAGGAACGCAAGCGCATCCTGTTCGTGCTGTCGATACAGGGCGGCAAGATCCTGGCGGCCGGCAGCGAGACCGCGGCCGACGGTATGGTCAAGCTGGCTGGCGGCGTCAACGCGGTCGAGGGCTTTTCCGGCTACAAGCAAATGTCCGACGAGGCGATTATAACCGCCAGACCGGACGTGATCCTGATGATGAGCAATGCCGGGCCTCCGGTGTCGGACGACGAACTGTTCGGCAATCCGTCGATCGCCTCCACGCCGGCCGGAACGGCGCGCAAGCTGATCCGCGTCGACGGCGCCTATCTGCTCGGCTTCGGTCCACGCACGGCCGATGCCATCCACGACCTCGCTGTCTCGCTTTATGGCGGGCAGGTCACGGACTGAACGGGCGGATCATGGTCGATCAATCGATCGCCGGCCCGGTGATGGCAAGCGTATCCGGAGGCGACAGGTCGGGCCGCGCCCGCATCGTCATCCTTCTGCTGTGCCTGGGGCTGGCGGCTGCCATTTTTCTGTCGCTGACATCGGGGGCTTCGGACGCATCGGCCGTCAACGTCATCGGGGGCTGGCTGTTCGGCACAGTGCCTGATGACGCCGCGGTGAGCGCCCGCGACAGCCTGATCGTCTATGACATCCGCCTGCCGCGAATCATCCTCGGCATGCTGGTCGGCGCGGCGCTCGCGGTCTCCGGCGCGGTCATGCAGGGACTGTTCCGCAATCCGCTGGCCGACCCCGGCCTGATCGGCGTCTCGGCCGGCTCCAGCCTCGGCGCGGTTGCCGTCATCGTGCTCGGCGCCACGATATTGGCTCCGGTGACCGCCTTGCTCGGCACGCTCGCACTGCCGCTGGCGGCCTTCTGTGGCGGGCTCGCCACCACGCTGGTGCTTTACCAGGTCGCGACGCGGCGGGGGCAAACCTCGGTTGCCACAATGCTGCTTGCCGGCATCGCGCTGGCGGCGCTCGCCATGGCGCTGACCGGCATCCTCATCTTCATGGCCGACGATCGCCAGTTGCGCGACCTGACCTTCTGGCAACTCGGATCGCTCGGCGGCGCAACCTGGGCGAAGATCGCGTCGGTAGGGCCGATCATCGTGCTGGCGCTGGCGGCGATGCCGTTCCTGGCACGCGGCCTCAACGCGCTGGCGCTTGGCGAGGCGACCGCCGGTCATCTCGGCATTCCGGTGCAGCGGCTGAAATACACGGCCATCGTCGGCGTCTCTGCCGCGGTCGGCGCATCCGTCGCCGTCAGCGGCGGCATCGGCTTCGTCGGCATCGTGGTACCGCATCTGCTGCGCCTGCTGATCGGTCCGGACAATCGCTATCTGCTGCCGGCGTCGGCGCTGCTCGGTGCCTCGCTGCTGCTTCTGGCCGACGCGGTCGCACGCACCATCGTTGCGCCGGCCGAACTGCCGATAGGCATCGTCACCGCGATAGCGGGCGCGCCGTTTTTCCTTTGGATCCTGCTGCGCAAGCGCGGCGTGGTTGATTTGTGAGGCTTGATGATCGAGGCCAAGGATGTTTCGATTGATATCGCCGGCAAGCCTATCGTCAGCGGTATCGATTTCCACGCGCGGCCCGGCGAGATCGCCGCCATCGTCGGCCCCAATGGTTCGGGCAAGACGACCTTCCTCAAAGCGCTTTCCGGCGAACTCGCCTACACCGGGCGCGTTGCCCTCAACGGCCGAGATCTCTCGACGATGAAGCCGGTCGAGGTGGCCGTCCATCGTGCGGTGCTGCCGCAGGCGACGACGCTGTCGTTCCCGTTCACCGTGCGGGAAGTGGTCAAGCTCGGCCTTGTCGGCGGCCGCTCAGGCGTCTTGCCGGGCGAGGATGCGCGGCTGCCGGAACGGGCGCTGGCGCGTGTCGATCTCGACGGCTTTGCCGGCCGTTTCTACCAGGAGCTTTCGGGCGGCGAGCAACAGCGCGTTCAGCTCGCACGCGTGCTGAGCCAGGTCTGGGCACCGGTGCTCGACGGCAAGCCGCGCTTTCTGTTCCTCGACGAGCCGGTTTCCAGCCTCGACATCAAGCACCAGCTGATCATCATGAACATTGCCCGCGACTTCGCCAGAAGGGGCGGCGGCGTGGTCGCCATCCTGCACGACCTCAATCTGACGGCCATGTATGCCGACCGGATCTTCGTCATGCATCGCGGCAGGCTAGCCGCCACCGGGTCGCCGCGGGATGTGCTGAGCGATGACCTGATCGAAAAAGTGTTCGACTGCCGGCTCAGGGTCGGCGTGCTGCCGGCCGGCAATATGCCGTTCGTGCTGCCTCAGTCAGCGGCCTGATTGCAGATCTAGCCCGCGCCCCTGCTGGGTCAGGCAGCTGGTGCGCGGCGCTCCAGCATGTCGATTCCGAGCAGGTTGCGCACATTTGGACGTGCCGCCACGAGGTCGGCGATCGTATAGCGCTCCAGCACGGCGAAGAACGCGTTCAGCGCCTCGCGCAGCGCCGAGTTCAGCGCGCAGCTATCGACGAGCGGGCATTCGGCGGCATCGTTCTCGAAGCATTCGGCCATAGCGAAGCTCTCTTCTGTCACGCGCACGACATCGAACAGGCTGATGGCTTCGGCCGCCCGGCCAAGCTTGACGCCGCCATTCCTACCGCGCACGGTCTGGACGAGGCCGTGCTCGACCAGGGGCTGCAGGATCTTGAACAGGAAAAGCTCCGACACCGAATAGGCGGCCGCGATCTCGGGGATGCGGCTCAATCGGTCATCATTGGCCGCGCAATACATCAAGATGCGCATGGCATAGTTGGTCTGGCGCGTAAGCCGCATTTTGTCCTCACAAGGCACTGGTGCGGTGCAACCACGCCAGATCTGGAAATTTTGCTGATATGGCTTTGACCCGAATTTCCGGATTCGCCACATTGGCTCGGGCGGAATATGGCCTATACCTTGGAATAATTCCAGACTAGCTTCGTGCGATAGATGAATTTTCTCCTCAACTTTGTGTGCGCGGCCGGGGAAAGTTCCGGACGAAACCCGCTGTCGCGGGTATTTCGGCCATCGGAACACTAAATAGGCTGAGATCGACGAGGAGCGGCTCACCCATGTCACAATCGGCTTCGCCCCTGGCGCCGGTCCGTTTCGATGCCGAGGCGGATGCCAAGCTTTCCGCGTTGCGGCGGACAAAATTCCTTGCGGCGGCCGCACTGGCGCTTTGCGTGCTGGTGTTTGCGCTCGCCAAATCCTTCGAGCGCACCTATCCATGGCTCGGCTTCGTCGCCGCCTTTGCCGAGGCCGCGACCATCGGCGGTCTGGCCGACTGGTACGCGGTGGTGGCGCTGTTCAGGCGGCCGCTGGGGCTGCCGATCCCGCACACGGCCATCATCCCGGAGAACCAGAACCGCATCGCCGACAATCTCGGTCGCTTCATCGAGGTCAACTTCCTGGCGCCTGAACCGGTGCGCGAAAAGCTCGCCGAGGTGGATTTCTCGGCACTCGTCGCCGACTGGCTGGCCGATACGGAGCGCGCCGCCGGCCTGTCGCGCTTCGTCGTGCGGCTGGTGCCGCAGACGCTGGCCGCTGTCGAGCAATCCGGCCTGCGCGGCTTCGTCACCAGCCGCATGCTGGAACAGATCGAAAAGGTGCCGTTGGCGCCGCTGGCCGCCGAGCTGTTGTCAGCGCTTACCGACGACCGCCGTCACCAAAAACTGTTCGACGAGTTCACCAAGGTGATCGGCAGGTTCCTCAATGACGAAAAGGCGCTGGCGACGATGCGCGAAAAGATCCGCGAGGAACTGCCGTCGCTGTTCAACCTGTTCCGTGCCGACGCCTATCTCCTGAAGAAGATCGTCGCCTCGGCCGGCTCGCTTCTCGACGAGGTGAGGGCCGATCCCGACCACCCGATGCGCGCCGAATTCGACCGCTTCGCCCAAGGCTTCGTCGAGAAGCTGAGAACATCGAAGCAATACGCCAAACGGGCCGAGAAGCTGAAGCGCGACTTCCTGGCCCGGCCGGAGGTAAAGGGGTTGGCCGGCGAGATGTGGGCAAGCCTCAGCCAGTTCATCGAGCAGGACGCCAAGGCGCCGAATTCGGTTGTCCGCGCGCATCTTGCCAACATGTTCGTCGAGGTCGGTCGCCATCTTGCCGGGGATGCGCAGATCCGGGCCGACATGAACCAAGGGTTCGTGGTGGCTCTGGCGTCGTTCGTGGAGAGCCAGAAGGCCGGCGTGTCGACATTCATCGCCGACCAGGTCAAGCGCTGGGATCTTGCGCAGCTCACGCGGCTGATCGAGATGAACATCGGTCGGGACCTGCAGTATATCCGCTTCAACGGCATGATCATCGGCGGGCTCGCCGGTGTCGTGCTCTATGTGGCCGAGCGGCTGTTCCTCGTGAATTGATGCGCGACCAGACTGGCGCTCACTCCTCCGTGTCCGAATGGACTCACGGCATGCGAGTGCTATTCTCCCGCCGAGGGTGCCCGCATCATGCGGCAAAGGGGAGCAAACGAGCATGGCGAAACAACCGGAATCCGATTCCTTCATGGACATGTTCGGCAGGTTCGGCCGCGACCTGAAGGTGCCCAATGTCGATGTCGAGGCGATCCTCGCCCATCACCGCAAGAACCTCGAAGCGCTAGAGAAATCGGCACGAGCCAGTGCCGCCGGCGCGACCTCGCTGTTGTCCAGGCAGCGCGAGATGCTGGAGGACACGCTGCGCGAGGTCACGGACATGGCGCAAAGCTACAGGGCGCCGGGCAATCCGCAGGAACTGATGACCAAACAGACGGAGTTTGCCAGAAAGTCTTTCGAAGTCGCATTGAAGAATGCGGGCGAAGTGGCTGAACTGGTCAAGAAATCCGGCGCCGAATCGGTCGACATCCTGCGCACGCGCATCAAGGAGGCGATGGAGGAAATCCGCGCCGGCTACGAGAAGAAGTAGCGGAAATGGCCGAGGCTGGCTCGTTGCTGCCAGCGGCCCCTGAAGCCTGGAAATCCCGATTTAGCCTGCGACTGCGCTCGCGGCGTGGCACGATTGCGGCCGAAACCGGCGGAACGGATTCGCGCCGAGCGAATTGACAGAGGCCGTCAGTTCGTGGTCCGGAGGCTTTGGAAGCGATCGGGAAACCAGGAATGAACGAAATACGGCCTAAAGCGCCGCCGACCTACGAGCAGTTGAGGATGATGGCCGGGCAGGAGCTTGGCGTATCGGAGTGGACGACGGTCGACCAGAACCGCATCGACCAGTTCGCCGAATGCACCGGCGACCACCAATGGATCCATGTCGACCCTGAAAGGGCGCGGCGGCAAAGCCCGTTCCGCACGACGATTGCGCATGGCTATCTGACGCTGTCGATCATCGGCGCACTGGCGCTCGGCATGGGCATCGTGCCCGAGAACACCCAGGCTGCCTTCAATTATGGCTTCGACAAGGTGCGCTTCCTGGCGCCGGTCAAGGTCGGCGCGCGCATCAGGCTGCGCATCACGCTGCTGTCCATGGAGGACAGGGGTCCCGGCCAGTATCTCATGAAGGCAGCCAATACGGTCGAGATCGAAGGCGAGGAAAAGCCTGCCTTGACGGCTGAAACGCTGGTCATGCTCTATGAACGCCGCAAGCGGGCAGGCGCCTGAGCCTGTTTGGGAATTCTACTCTCTGAGCGGTGTGGCGCGTCACGAACCCCTGGATTCCGTGCGGCCTGCGGCGCGGGCAGAGAGCAGCGCGAGGACCAGCGCGATCAGCGCCAGCACTGTCGCCGTCTGAAATGTGACCTGCATCCCCCGGGCGGCCTCGGAACTCAGAAGACCAATGCTTTGGTGCTTTTCGGCCGATGCGACGGCGAATATGGCACCCATCAACGAGGCGCCGGTGATCAGCCCGAGATTGCGCGAAAGGTTGAGCAGGCCGGAGACGACGCCGCGCTGGCCGGCACTGATGCCGGCCATGACGGCTGCATTGTTGGATGTCTGGAACAGCGCGTAGCCGATGCAGGTGACGGTGATCGGAACGACATAGCCGGCAATGCCGAGCGTCACCATGGCGAGCGACAGCAGGAACGTGCCTGTCGTGAGGCTGAGCAGGCCGGCGACCATCATCTTGTGGGCGCCGAAGCGATCGGTCAGGCGTCCAGCCACCAGCGCCGACAGGGCCGAGACAAGCGGCCCGGTCGACAGCACGAGGCCGACCATTGCGGCATCGAGCCCAAGTCCTCGCGAAAGATAGAACGGGGCAACCACCAAAGTCGCCATCATTACCGTCGCGACAACGAGGCTCATGGCGAGGCTGGCGCTCAGTTGGAAGTCGCGGAAGCTGGCAAGCTGGATCAAGGGGTTTTTCACACTCGCCTGCGCGGCGGCGAAAAGAAAAACACCGATGCCGGCAGCGACCAGCAGGCCGACGTTGAGCGGTCCGAAATTGCCTCTGCCAAGCGTCATGGCCAGCGCATAGGCGGCCAATGTCAGGGCCAGCAGGGCAGTGCCCATGACATCGAACGTGCCTCGGTCGAGCCGCGCGGTTTTATTGCGTGCCGGCAAGGCACGCCAGGCGAGAGCGAAGGTGAGCACACCCAGCGGGACATTGACGAGGAAGATCGCGCGCCAGCCAAAGCCGGCGATCAAAAGGCCGCCGAGCGAGGGGCCAAGTGTCGTGCCGATCGCGGACATGGCGCCGAGCAGGCCCATGGCGCTGCCAATTCTGTCTTTGGTCACGGTTTCGGCGACAAAGGCCAGCGTCAGCGCCATCATCAGCGCCGCGCCAAGTCCCTGCACGGCGCGTGCGGCGATCAGCAGCCACAGCGTCGGCGCCAGGCCGCAGAGCACCGATGCCGATGTGAACAGCGCGATGCCGCCAAGCAGCAACGGCCGGCGTCCAAACATGTCGGCCAGCCGGCCGGCGCTGACGATCAGTGTGGTGATGGCGAGCAGATAGGCCAGAACAACCCATTGCACGGACTGGAACGTCGCGCCGAAATTCTGCATCAGCGACGGCAGCCCGACGCTGGCAATGCTGGTTCCCAGCGACGACAGCAGCGTGGCGAGCGACAGGCTTGCCAACGCCCAGCTGGCGGATTGCATCCGTGGTGACGCCGATGTCAGCCCGTCCCGATTTTGCTCAGCGATTGCCACGGCGATCTCCTTCCACCAGTCCCACAACCGGAACTGCTGGAGATCTAGTTCTTTGGCCAATGTGGCGGAAGGCGCAGCATTTGCATCTTATTCGTGCGTTTGGCGCCATATCATGCCATTATCTGCCGATGACATCACCCGATCTCAACTTACTGTTCGCTCTCGACGTCCTGCTGACCGAAGGCAGCGTGGCGCGTGCCGCCAGCCGCCTGCGCCTCAGCCCCTCGGCTATGAGCCGGACGCTGGCGCGGCTGCGCGAGGCCACGGGCGATCCGCTGCTGGTTCGCGCCGGTCGCGGCCTGGTGGCGACGCCGCGTGCGGAAGAACTGCGACAACAGGTGGGCCGTGTCGTCCAGGATGCGGAGGCGCTGCTGCGCCCTGCCACCTTGCTCGATCTCCCGAGCCTGGACAGGGTCTTCACGCTGCGCACCAATGAGAGCTTCGTCGAAGAATTCGCACCTCGTCTCGTTGCCCGTATCCAGGCCGATGCGCCCGGCGTGCGGCTGCGCTTTGCGCCGAAGTCCGATAGAGACGTCATGTCGCTGCGCGATGCGGCGATCGACCTGGACATAGGCGTCGCTGGCGAGACCGGACCGGAGGTGCGCATCCAGGCATTGCTTCGCGACTGCTTCATCGGCGCCGTGCGAATGGGCCATCCGTTGAGCGAGGGCGCGGTGACGCCGGAGCGCTATGCCGCAGGCCGGCACATCAGCGTTTCACGGCGTGGCCGCGAGAAAGGGCCGATCGACGAGGCTTTGAACCGGCTCGGGCTGCAGCGGACGGTCGTGTGCATGGTTTCCGGGTTCTCGGCAGCCCTTGCCATGGCCCGCACATCAGACCTGATCGCAAGCGTTCCGGAGCGGCATACCGAGGGTGCACGCACCGGCATGCACAGTTTTCCCCTGCCGGTTGCCACCGCCGAGGTCACCATCTCCATGCTCTGGCATCCGCGCCTCGATGCCGATCCGGCGCAACGCTGGTTGCGCGACCGCGTGCGGGAGGTCTGCGCGGCGTCGCGCTGACAACGATGAGAAGCCTGCGCCAACCGCCCAGGCTTCTCATCTGTCCCGTCTATTCGGTTTGGCGTTTCTGCAAATGCCTCAGTGCGCCTAGTGTGAGCGTCGCCATGACCGAACAGTAGCCCACCAGCGGCCACGCCGTGTCTCCATCAAGCAGGATGACGAACAGCGTGCCGAGGATGCCGACGACAAGGCTCTGGATGCAGAAGTAGAGCGCGACGGCGGTTCCCGCGACATCGCCGAACGCCTCGAGTGCACCGTTCGCGGTGACTGAGACAGCGAAGACGATACCCGCGGCAACGACCCACATCGGTAAGACGAATGTCGCGAAGGACGGCGCCGCGAACAGTTGCCCGGCCGCCAGCAGAGCCGCGCCGAGCAGCAACATCGCCATGCCTCTGATAGCACTGCCCGCAATGCCCCAACGTGCAATGAACTTTTTGGCGAAGCGGGTGGTCACGATCATCACCAGCGCCGCGGTGGCGAAGGCCAGGCTGAAACCGAGCTGTGAAAAGCCGGCGCGGTCCATGAGCACCCGGGGCGCCGTCGAAAAGAACACGAAGAAGGCGCCCATGGCGGCACTGAAGCCGAGCGTATACGCCCAGAAGGCGAAGCTGGAGAGAATGGGACGAAACGCCATTCGCCTGTCGTTGCCATTCAATGGTCGTGTTTCATGCCATCTCGGCCATGCATTGAGGGTGGCGGCTACCGCCAGACCGCCGAGCGTCAGGAAGATCGCGCGCCAGCCGAGATTGTCGGCGATCAACGCACCGGCAATCGGCCCTAACGCCGGCACGAAGGCCAGCATCGAACTGAACAGGCCGTAGATGACGGCACTTTCAAGCCTCTGCGCATAGACGTCGCGAACCGTTGCAAAGGTCGCAACGAGAACGGCGGATGCACCGATGGCCTGCACGACCCGCAAGGCAACGAACACCATGGCCAGCGAGGTGCAGGCGAGCAGGACGGAAGCGCCTGCAAACAAAAGCGCGCTGCCGATCAGCACCGGACGCCTGCCGATCCTGTCGGAAATCGGGCCGAAGACGATTTGGCCGAGCCCAAGACAGATCATGTAGAGGCTCAGCGTCAGTTGGATGACATCAGGCGATGTCTTGAGGATCTCCGGCATCGCCGGGACGATCGGGAGGTAGATGTCCATGGCCAGCGAGGCCAGGATGTCGAAGGGCGCCATCAGCACCATGGCTGCTGGCAGGGAAGTGGTCCATGTCGGGTTTTTTGGACAAGGCATGATTGAACATCCGCTCAAATGGCTACATTTGGCGGCGATCTGCCGTTCTCACTGAAGATGGGAAATGACGGGCCGCCGCAACAACGAAGTGCTGTTGCGGCCTACTTGTCTGCTGACTTGCTGGTTCCCATAGTCGCTATCCCGGATCGCGCGGATATTCTCTCGACGCGCAGATCCGTCCCTTAGCAGCCGGAGTTTGTCCAGGCAACAGGATCAGCTTGGTCGCGTCATCGCAGCCTCGATCACCCTGAAAATCCGCTCGTCCGCGCATTGGGCAGCGTTGAAGCGCAGGAAGCGGCCAGCCGTCCCGGACAGGCTGAATGCGTTGCCGGGCGCCAGCACGATATTGTCGGCCAGAGCGCGGCGGGCCACTTCGGCCGCATCGACGCCATCCGGCAGACTGCACCACAGGAACAGGCCGGCCGGCTGGTCGATCCAGGGTGAGATGCCGATCGCCTTCAGGCGGGCGCCCGTCTCGCCCATGGCGCGCGCAAGCCGTGCGCGCAGCAAATCCATGTGCTTCCGGTAACTGCCGTCTTTGAGCAGCGTCAGCACCAATTCGGCCGCAAGCCGGCCGCCGCCAAAGGTGGTGGCGATCTTCAGGTCGGTCAGGGGCTCGATCCAGTCGCGGGGGGCTGCGATGAAGCCGCAGCGAACCGACGCCGACAGCGTCTTGGAGAAGCTGCCGATATGGACGACGCGGTTCAGACCATCGAACGCCGCCAGCCTGGGGGCGGGCGCATGTTCGAAATCGGCGAAGATGTCGTCTTCGACGATGGTCAGATCCGACTGGTCGGCGAGCTTGAGCAGCCGATGCGCGGTGACTGGCGACAGCACCGCGCCGGTCGGGTTGTGGATGGCGGAATTGGTGATGTAGAGGCGCGGCCGATGCTCGGCCAACGCCTGCGCGAACAGATCGATATCCGGCCCCGACGGCGTGTAGGGAACGCTGACGACCTTGGCCCGGTGGGCGCGCAACAAAGCGTGGAAGTTGAAGTAACAGGGGTCGTCGACCAGCACGGTGTCGCCGGGCTCGATCAGGAACCGGCACAGGAGGTCGATGGCCTGCGTGCCTGATTCCGTCAGCATGATCTGCTCGGGAGAGGCCTCGATGCCGTGCCCGGCCATACGCCGCGCCAGCAATTGCCGCAGCGGCGGCAGGCCGAGCGGCGTGCCGTAATCGGCCAGTGCGACATCGTCGGCACGCGCTACCGTGCGCAGTGCCCGGCGCAGACCTGCCTGCGGCATCCACGAGGCCGGCAGCCAGCCGCAGCCGGGTTTCAGCATGTCGTCGCCGGCCTCCAGGGACTGGCGTGAGATCCAGAGTGGATCGACCGCGCGGTCGAGGCGGGGGCCGATTTCGGCCAGCGACAGCGGCGCCAGCGATCCGGCGGCATAGAATCCGGAGCCCGGCCGCGAGCGGATCGTCCCTTCGGCGGCGAGCCGCTCATAGGCTTCGACCACGGTGGATTTGGACACTCGCATGGATTTGGCAAAGGCGCGGATCGACGGCAATTGCGCTCCCGGCGTCAGGCTGCGCGCCGCGATCCGCTGGCGGATCGTCGCCATGATACCTTCGACCAGCGTTCCGCTGCTCTCGCTTCCTGTGGTCTGTTTGTCCATCCGTACTGCTCTGCTAAGCATGACAGTTTTGCATAATTGTACCGCATTGTCTCTGGCGATGCCACCGGCTCCGCGCGATACGGAGCCGACAAACGGAGCATACGATGGACAAGACCGCGAGCGGCTGGATGAATGGATTCATCGGCGTGTTGATCTTCAGCGGCTCCCTGCCGGCAACGCGCGTGGCGGTGAAGGATTTCGATCCGACATTCCTGACCTCGGCCCGGGCGGCGATTGCCGGCCTGCTTGGCCTGGCGCTGCTGCTTCTGTTCCGGCAGAAACGCCCGGAGCGCGGCGATCTGCTGTCGCTGGTGATCGTCGCACTTGGCGTGGTTGTCGGCTTTCCCTTGCTGACCGCGTTGGCGCTCAAGCACGTCACCACGGCCCATTCCATCATCTTCGTCGGCCTGCTGCCGTTGGCCACTGCGATCTTCGGCGTGCTGCGCGGCGGCGACCGTCCGCGCCCGGCGTTCTGGCTGTTTTCATGCATCGGCAGCGCGCTGGTCGCGGGTTTTGCCCTGACGCAGGGCGTGACGGCCTCGCTGGTGGGCGATGGTCTGATGCTGGCTGCCATCATCGCCTGCGGCCTGGGCTATGCCGAGGGCGCTGCGCTGTCTCGCAGGCTCGGCGGCTGGCAAGTGATCTGCTGGGCGCTGGTGCTGTCGCTGCCGATCATGCTGGTGCTGACGCTGATGACCATGCCGCCTTCGTTCGACGGCGTCGGCGTCAGTGCGTGGATAGGGCTTGCCTATGTCTCGCTGTTCAGCATGCTGATCGGCTTCGTGTTCTGGTATCGCGGGCTGGCGCAAGGCGGCATCGCCGCGGTCGGGCAGTTGCAGCTGCTGCAGCCATTTTTCGGATTGGCACTGGCAGCGACGCTGCTGCACGAGCAGGTCAGCCCGCTGATGGTGGTCGTTACGGTCGGCGTGGTGCTTTGCGTCGTAGGCGCCAAGCAATTCGCGAAGCAGGAATTGCCACGACGCGCGATCGCCTGACGACGGTGCCGTCCTCGCCCAATGCATGTCGCCCAAAAGTGGCCCCGGTTTTGGGAGAACGACATGCATAAAAACAAGGACCTAAAGCGCGTCGCCTGGATCCGTTCAAACGCGACGCGCTTTAGAACTTCGTCACCACTCCAATACCAATCCCCTCGAAGCCGCCCATCGCCATCAAGGCCGCGGGCGCCTCGTCGAGACTGATTCTCTTGCCGACCAGCAGTTCGGGCTTCAGCTTGCCGTTGCGGATCATGTCCATCATCGCCTGGTAGCGATAGGCCTGCATGCCGTGGCTGCCGAGGATTTCGAGCTCGAAGGCGATCACCTTGTCCATCGGCACCTGCGGCCGGGCATGTTCGCCCAGCATCAGGCCGACCTGCACATGGCGGCCGCGCCGGCGCAGATTGGATATCGAATTGAACGAGGTGGTGGGGTGGCCGAGCGCGTCCATCGACATGTGCGCGCCGCCATTGGTGATCTGCTTGACCGCCTTGACCACGTTCGGCGTCGTAGATGCATTGATGGTGGCGACGGCGCCGATCTTTTTGGCGAAATCCAGTTTCTCGTCGGTGAGATCGATGGCGATGACATTGGCGCCCATGGCGCTGGCGATCATGATCGCCGACAGGCCGACGCCGCCGCAGCCATGCACCGCGACCCATTCGCCCGGCGTCACCCGGCCCTGGTCGACGATGGCGCGAAACGAGGTGACGAAGCGGCAGCCGAGGCTGGCGGCGGTGGCGAATTCCATCTCGTCGGGTAAGCGCACTAGGTTGGTGTCGGCGTGTTCGATGGCGACATATTCGGCGAACGAACCCCAGCCGGTGAAGCCGGGTTGGGTCTGATGCTCGCAGACCTGGTGATTGCCCGAATTGCACTCGAAGCAGCGGCCGCAGCCGACGGCGAACGGCACGGTGACGCGCTCGCCGGCCTTCCAGCGGGTGACCTGCTTGCCGGCGGCGACGACGATACCGGCCAGTTCGTGGCCCGGTACATGCGGCAGCGTGATGCCATCGTCATGACCCATCCAGCCATGCCAGTCGCTGCGGCACAGACCGGTCGCTTCGACCTTGATGACGACGCCATCGGCTGCCGGCTTCGGATCGGGAACGGTCTGGATCGTCGGCGCTTCGCCGAATTTCTCGAAGACGACGGCTTTCATCGGTCACTCCACCCTCTGTGCTGCAGGAAACGATAGCCGATTCCCTGTCTGGTCGAGCGGAAATCGATTCCGCCACGCCTGTTGGCAGGCAGCAGCTCTCAGCCGGTTTCGCGGTTGCGAAAGTCGGCAAGCCGGGTTTCGCCGGGGGCAAGCTGCCGCCCGTCCTCGGCATGGACTTCCAGGCGCTTGATCGGCCGGCCGGTGAGATTGTCGACCATGAAGGTATAGGGTTCGCCCGGTCCGGCGAAGTAGGTCTCGCCCCATTGCCGCAGGGCAACCAGGACATAGAACAGGCCGCGTCCCTTTTGCGTCAGCACATATTCATGGTGCGCGCTGCCGTCGGGTGCCGGGACCGTTTCGAGGATGCCATGCGCGACGAGATTGCGCAGCCGCGACGATAGGATGTTCTTGGCGACGCCGAGGCTCTTCTGGAATTCGCCGAAGCGCCGCAAGCCGTCGAACGCGTCACGCACGATGAGCAGCGACCACCAGTCGCCAATCGCGTCCAGTGGTCGCGCTATGAGGCAATCCGCTTCGTGGTGGCTCGTTCGTTTCACCATGGCAGTCGTTGGTCCAGCATTCGATTTTCGGTTGCAACATAAAACTGTTCTGCCTATCCAGCAAGAGGTTTCAAATTGAAACCTTTTATGGAGAGAGCAGACATGAACATGCAGGTGGTGAACAGCGGTGCAACAAGCCTCGAGCAATCCGATGGGCCGCCTCGGGTGGCGCCGCCACCTGCGGGATTGTCACGATTGACCGCGCTGATCTTCGCCATCGCCTGCGGCCTGAGCGTTGCCAATGTCTATTTCGCCCATCCGCTGCTCGACGCCATGGCGCATGATTTTGCTATCGCGCCGGCCTCGGTTGGCATCGTGGTGACGGTAACGCAGATCGGCTATGGGCTCGGCCTGTTCTTCATCGTGCCGCTGGGCGACCTGTTCGATCGCCGCAAGCTGATTGCAGGGCAGGCGATTCTGTCTGCCGTGGCGCTGGTGGCGGTCGGGGTCGCGCCCAATGCGGCGATGCTGCTGGCGAGCCTGGCGGTGGTCGGGCTGCTTGCGGTGGTGGTGCAGGTGCTGGTCGCCTTCGCTGCCGACCTCGCCGTAGCGTCGCAGCGGGGGCGGGCGGTCGGCACCGTCACCAGCGGCGTCATCCTCGGCATCCTGCTCGCCCGCTTTGCTTCGGGCGTCGTCGCCGATTTCGCCGGCTGGCGCTGGGTTTATCTTGTCTCGGCCATGTTGACGCTCGTCATGGCGATGGTTCTCTACCTGATCCTGCCGCGCCACGAGGCGGAGCGGCCACGCACATCCTATCCGCGCCTGCTCGCTTCGGTGCTGCTGCTGTTCGTACAGGAGCCGCTGCTGCGCGTGCGGGCGGTGCTGGCCATGCTGATCTTCGCCAGCTTCAACGTGCTGTGGGCGCCGCTGGTGCTGCCGTTGAGTGCTGCGCCATTTTCACTTTCGCATACCGAGATCGGGCTTTTCGGCCTTGCGGGCGTCGCCGGCGCGCTCGGTGCGCGCTGGACCGGCGGCCTCGTCGATCGCGGCCGTGGCCAGTTGGTCACCGGACTCGGCCTACTGCTGATGATGGCGGCCTGGCTGCCGATCGCCTTCATGGGCATGTCTCTGTGGCTGCTCGTCGCCGGCATAGTCATGCTGGATCTGGCGATCCAGGCCGTCCACGTCACCAACCAGAGCTTGATCTTCGCCCGCCGCCCGGATGCGCGCAGCCGCCTGGTTGGCGGCTACATGATCTTCTACTCGGTCGGCAGCGCCCTGGGCTCGATCGCCTCGACCATGGCTTATGGTGCAATGGGCTGGAGCGGCGTCTGTGTGCTTGGGGCCGGCATCGGCCTGTTGGCGTTGCTGTTCTGGGCGCTGACGCTGCGCGTCGGCAGATAGGCCTATGGCAACGGCGCGGTGTCGAGAAGCGGCTGCCAAGCCCGGAACCAGTCGCTCGCCTCGGCCTGCCACGGCCAGATGCCGTCCACAGTGGGATAGATCAGCTGGAGAACACCGAAATCCAGGCCGCCGTAGAACCAGAGGTCCCAGCCGAAATGCTCGCGGTAGTGGTCGATATGAACGGCGCCGAATTGACAGTCGAAACCTTCGATAAAACCGGACGATCGCTGCCCTGGTTGGAAAACCTCGCCGGAGCGGACGCGGCTGCAATACTCGTTGATGATGAACTGGGAGATTTCCGGCTTCAGGCCGATGACGATGAGTTCCGGCGCCTTGAAGTTGTGCTCTATTCCAACCGAATAGGTGAAAGGCGGATCGTCGCCTTCCTCCAGCACATGCAAGATGTGGCAGCCATAAGCCTCTATATCGGCCAGCGCCTTGGCTTCACCTGGGTCGGTGGCTTTTCTACTCGGCATCGATCTGGTTCTGGGGCGCGGCTTTCTGGAAGGCCGGCAGCGCCATGCAGGCGGCGTTGATGCGCGCGATCGTCGGGTAGGGCGTCAGGTCGACGCCGAAGCGGGCGTTGCTGGCAATCTGCGCGGCGAGGCAGATGTCGGCCAGGCCCGGCGCGTCGCCATGGCAGAATGTACCCGTCTCCGCCGCCGACGCCATGATCTTTTCAAGCGGCTGAAAGCCCTCGTTCACCCAGTGACGGAACCAGTTGGTGATGTCCTCGTCGCCGGCGCCGAACAGGGTGCGCAGCGAGGTCAGCACACGCAGATTGTTCACCGGGTGGATGTCGCAGGCGATCATCTGCGCCAGCATTCTCACGCGGGCCCGGCCGGCCGGGTCCTTCGGCAGCAGCGGTGGTTCCGGGCTGGTCTCGTCGAGGAATTCGATGATCGCCAGCGATTGCGTCAGCAGCGTGCCGTCGCCAAGGATCAGCGCCGGCACCAGCCCTTGCGGATTGACCGCGAGATAGGCTGGTTCCAGATGCTCGCCATGGCGCAAATGATGCGGGACGTAGTCGTAGCTCAGCCCCTTCATCTCCAGCGCGATCCGCACCCGATAGGAGGTGGAGGAGCGATAGTAGTTGTGCAGGATGAGTTCGCTCATGGCCTCACTTCGGTTGGCCGATGGTCACTTCGATGGTCCCGATGCCGTCGACGCCGCCGGTTATGGTGTCGCCGGGGCCAACCGCGCCGACCCCTGCCGGCGTACCGGTGAAGATCAGGTCGCCGGGCTCGAGTTCCATCGCCTCGCTGCAGATCGACACGATATCCGATATCGGCCAGATCAGTTCGGCGAGGTCGGCGTCCTGCCTGACCTTGCCGTTGACGGCGAGCCAGATGCGGCCCTTCTGCGGGTGGCCGGATTCCTGCGCTTGCACCAGCGGGCCGCAAGGCGCGGAGCGGTCGAAGGCCTTCGACCAGTCCCAGGGACGGGCGGCCTTCTTGGCCTCGTCCTGCAGATCGCGGCGGGTGAGGTCGATGCCGACGCCATAACCCCAGACATGATCCAGCGCCTTGTCACGGGGAATGCGGAAGCCGGCTTTGCCGATCGCGGCGACCAGTTCGATCTCGTGGTGCAGATTGGCCGTCAGCGGCGGGTAGGGGATAGCGGTGCCGGAATCGACCACCGCGTCGGCCGGCTTGGTGAAGAAGAAGGGCGGATCACGCTCGTCATTGCCGAATTCGCGGGCATGCGCCGCGTAGTTGCGGCCGACGCAGTAGATACGGCGCACCGCAAAACGATCGGACGAACCGGCAACGGCCACCGATGCGGTTGCGGGCAGGGGAAGGACGAATTCTGTCATCAAGGGTCTCTGCTTGGTTGCCGGAACATTCGACCGATTTAGGGCCTGGACAAGGCGATTTGGTCGAGAAAGTGCCGGCGGCACTTTCCGCCGGAGATGGCGATATACTATTTGGCAATAATCTGGCCATGGTGGAGAGGTTATTCTAATCGCTCACGAACTGAAATGAACCCCATGACCGCAACCCACGATCGCGCCCGGTTCCTGATCATCGACGACCATCCGCTGTTTCGCGAGGCGCTGCACAGCGCCGTGCAGATGGCCTATCCGGAAGTCGACACGGTGGAGGCGCGCTCGATCACCGAGGCGCTCGATCTTCTGGCCGATGCCAAGCCGTTCGACCTCGCGCTTCTCGACCTCTCGATGCCCGACGTGCACGGTTTTGACGGGCTGCTGCAACTCCGGACCCGCTATCCGCGCCTGCCCGTGGTCATCGTCTCAGGCTATGAGGAGCCGAAGATCATTTCCGAGGCGCTGTCCTACGGCGCTGCCGGCTTCATCCCGAAATCGGCGCGCAAGAGCGACCTCGCCGCCGCCATACGCTCGGTGATGGAAGGCGCGATCTATGTCCCGGAAACCTATGAAGGCCGCACGCCGGACGCCGACAGCGTCGACCGCGCCGACATGGTGCAGCGCCTGTCGACGCTGACGCCCCAGCAATTGCGCGTGCTGCAGATGCTGCGCCAGGGCCTGCTCAACAAGCAGATCGCCTACGAGCTGCAGGTCGGCGAGACGACCGTGAAGGCGCATGTCTCGGAAATATTGCGCAAGCTCAATGTCTACAGCCGCACGCAGGCGGTGATCGAGGTTTCGAAGCTGGACAATGCCGAGCTGTTTCGGGATCAGGCGGGATTTTGAGCTTTGCTGCGCTCGGCCCGCTGGAGACAAATGACTAGTTAAGCCAGCAAATGCGCCAGCAGCGCCCTTAATTGCGCAGGCTTCAGCGGCTTGCGCATCAGTTCGATGCCGCCGGAGCGGGCGGCTTTGGCGACCGCTTCCGAACTGTCGGCGGTGACGATCAGCGCCGGCACGGCGCGGCCGAGATAGTCGCGGACTTCGGCGATGGTCGTGGTGCCGAGATCGCCGCCGTCGAGATGCTGGTCGGCAATGACGATGTCGGGCACCCAGTCGGTGTCGCCAAGCATGTCGAGCGCATCGTCGGTCGAGGTCGCGGCCCGCACCAGGCATTGCCAGCGTTCGAGCAGGAAGGTCATGGCCTGCAGCACTTCGACATCGTTCTCGACCAGCAGCACCTTGGTGCCGAACAGGCCATAGCCGCGCGGCCGTTCCATGTCGGCAACGCTGGCGATGGCATCGGCTGGCGCACCGATGCCGACCGGAACATCGATGTGGAAGATCGTGCCGCGTCCGACCTTCGACGAGAATGTCACGGGATGGCCGAGCGCGCTGGCCATGCGGCGCACGATGGCGAGCCCGAGCCCGAGACCGCCACCGTCCAGTTCGGCATTGGCCGGCGAGGTGCCGCGATGGAATTCCTCGAACACCGCCTCGCGCTGGTCGTCGGGAATGCCGCAGCCCGTATCGGCGACGTCGATGCGGATGGTGTCGCCGCGATGCCTGGTGCCGACAAGCACGCCGCCCGAGCGTGTATAGCCCAGCGCGTTGGAGAGAATGTTCTGCAGGATGCGGCGCAGCAGCGTGCGGTCGGAGCGGACCACCGCATGGACCGGCCGGAATTTCAGCGACAGGCCTTTCATCTCCGCCACCGGCAGGAAATCCGAGCGGAGCGACGAGAACAGCGCTTCCAGGCTGACATCGCTTATGTCGGGCTGCACCACGCCGGCATCGAGCTTTGAGATGTCGAGCAGGGTTCGCAGCAGGTCCTCCATCGTCTCCAGCGAGCGCTCGACCTGCCGCACCAGTTTCTTGCCCTCGTCGCTGGTCTGAACTTCGGCGAGCGCCGAAACCGAGAGATGGGCCGCGTTCAGCGGCTGCAGCACGTCGTGGCTGGCAGCGGCGAGGAAACGGGTTTTCGACAGGTTCGCCAGTTCGGCGTTTTCCTTGGCGGCGCTGAGGTCGATGTTCGACTGCTCCAGCCGCCGCAAGGTCGAGTGCAGTTCCTCGGTGCGGGTGCGCACCCGGTTTTCCAGCGAAATCGCGGTCTGGAACAGCGAAAAGGCGTTGCCTTGCTGGTCCATAGAGCGCTCGACGCGGCTGACCAGTGCCGCGTTGATCTTCTTCAGCTTTTCAAGATCGTTTATGTCCCTCAGCGGCATCTTGTTTGCGCCGTCCTATTCCGCCGCCTGGCGCTCGCCAAAGGCGATGCCGGTGAAAGTCTGGTTCAGATGCATCGACCGGTACTGTTCGCCATAGGTGCCGAAGCCGATGACATTGTTGACCCGGTAGAGTTCCGAGATCTCGCGAAATACCTGCCGATTGCGCGCGTCCAGCCGGCGCAGCACGCAGTCGAAGCCGAGGATCATGTCGATACCGCCAAGCCTCTCCTCGACATCGCGCAGGGCGGCGCGCGTCGATTCGACCATGTCCTTGGGTTGAGCGATCGACAGCACAACGCCATCGTCTATGGCGCAGAAGAACGACAGCGAGCCGTCGGCATGCATCTTCTGGATCGACCGGCAATAATATTGGCCGCCCACCTTCACCACCACGGGATGCGAGGCGAAGCTCAGTGGCGTCAGCATCTGCGCGACGATGCCGACGGACGCGGAATATTCCTGCGCCGCATTGGTGGCATTGAACTCGCGCACGATGCGGTGATCGGGATCGGAAGCCGTCACCACCAGTTTTTCATCGGTGGGAACGAAATTGTCGGTCTTGAAGACATGGAAGGGAATTTCGGTCGATATCAGCACGATGATAGCGCTGTCGGAGGTGACCTTGCCGTTCGAGATCAGGCGCGTCGTCTCGAATTTCAGATCGTCGCCGGCGGAGCCGCCAAGCAGCGGAATGTCGTCGAGGCCCCAGTGGATGGCTGAACTCACCGCTTCTTCGGCATAAGAGAGCCCGTCGATGAAGCAGAGCGCGAAAGTGCCTTTGGTCCGATCGCAACCAAGGCGCGCGCGCAGCGATCGCCGCAGGGTCTCCACCTCGCCGGTGATCCTGTCCATACCCGACGAGGACAGATTTTCGACCATCACGCTGACGGCGGTGAACGCGGTGGACGGAAGCAGCATGGCCAGCACATGGCCATCCTCGAGACCTTGCGGCGTGATCTCGCCGGCAGTCGAACAGCCGGCGTGGTGGAGCGCCGGTGCGTGGGTCATGAGCGCCTGGGAAAGGGCGCTGGCTTCGACCAGGCTCTGGGAAAAGAACAGCAGGGCAAAGCCTGCGTCGATGGCGGCTGCTTCCAGTGCGATCGCCTTGGCGAACGCCTCCATGTCGGGCTCGTCCGTGGTGAGCGCCGACAGGCCGCATGCATAGCGCGTCTGTGAATTGGCCAGCGATGTTCTCCGCATTTCCTCCGACGCTTTTTGTGCGCGGCTGTTTTTAAATGCTTCTGGCGCGCGGGCGTCGACCGACATTGTTGCCTTCAATCGGCGGTTTGGCAATGGGGCCACCGGCACCGCATGTTTGGGCGCGGCCATGATCGAAAGTACAATGTTCCGCGTTTGCGACGTGCTGTTTTTTGTCCGATGTGCGGTGTACGAATAATGCACCACCGAAGCGCGAATACCGCGTCGGCAGCGTGGATACCAAGGTTGATACCCAGGGAGGGACCATGTCGGACGTTTCGTTGATGGTGAACGGAAAGCGGGTCAGCGGTGCTGCCGAGGACCGAACACTTCTGGTTCACTTCCTGCGGGAAAATCTCGGCCTTACCGGCACGCATGTCGGTTGCGACACCTCGCAATGCGGTGCCTGCGTCGTCCACGTCGATGGCAAGGCGGTCAAATCCTGTACGATGCTCGCGGTGCAGGCCTCCGGCTCCACCGTGCTGACGATCGAGGGCCTGGCCAATGGCGCCGACCTGCATCCGGTGCAGGCCGCCTTCAAGGAGCATCACGGGCTGCAATGCGGCTTCTGCACGCCGGGCATGATCATGACGGCGACCGACATGATCAGCCGCCACCCCGAAGGGCTCGACGAGGCGACGGTGCGTGCCGAGCTCGACGGCAACATCTGCCGCTGCACCGGCTACCACAACATCGTCAAGGCGATCCTCGCCGCATCGACGACGATGAAGGGGTCCAAGGGTAAGGCGAGACAAGCTGCTTAGGCAAGGGAATAAGGGAGTAGGGCAGTAGGGGAGTAGGGCAAAAAGGCCAACGCAACGAGGCCCTTTTTCCCTAGTCCCTTACTCCCTACTGCCCTACTCCCATAAATTCCGGAGGAATTTCTGATGGGCATTGAAGGTGTTGGCGCTCGGGTCGCGCGCAAGGAAGACAAACGGTTCATCACGGGCGCCGGCCGCTATGTCGACGACATGGTGGTTCCCGGCATGAAGCACGCCGCCTTTGTGCGCAGTCCGCACGCGCATGCGCAGATCAAGAAGATCGATGTGAAGAAGGCCCAAGGCATGCCCGGCGTCATCGGCGTGCTGACCGGCAAGGAACTCAAGGCCGACGGCATCGGCAATCTCATCTGCGGTTGGATGATCCACTCCAAGGACGGCTCGCCGATGAAGATGGGAGCGTGGTCGCCACTCGCCTTCGACCGGGTCCGTTATGTCGGCGACGCCGTCGTCATCGTCGTCGCCGAGACCAAGGGGCAAGCGCGCGACGCCGCCGAGGCGGTCGAGATCACCTACAAGGAGCTGAAGGCCGTCGTCGATGCCTCCAAGGCGATGGACAAGGGTGCGCCGCAAATCCACCCCGAAGCGGACAACAATCTGATCTTCGACTGGGACATCGGCAATGCCGACGACACCGCGGCGGCTTTCGGGAAGGCAGCCCATGTCGTCAAGATGGACATCATCAACAACCGGCTGGTGCCCAATGCCATGGAGCCGCGCGCCGCACTTGGTCATTACGACAAGGCCGAGGATCACTATACCTGCTGGACGACCTCGCAGAATCCGCATGTGGCGCGGCTGGTGATGAGCGCCTTCTACAATGTCGCGCCGGAAAACAAGCTGCGCGTGATCGCGCCCGATGTCGGCGGCGGCTTCGGCTCGAAGATCTACATCTATCCCGAAGAGATCGTCTGCCTGTGGGCGTCGAAGAAGACCGGCGTGCCGGTCAAATGGGTGGCCGACCGGACCGAGAGTTTTCTGACCGACGCGCATGGCCGCGACCATCACACCCATGCTGAAATGGCCTTCGACAAGGACCACAGGATCCTCGGCCTGAAGGTGGAAACCCAAGCCAATCTCGGCGCCTACATGTCGCTGTTTTCATCGGCGACGCCGACCTATCTCTATGCGACTCTGCTGTCGGGCCAGTACAACATCCCGGCCATCCACGCCAATGTGAAGGCGATCTACACCAACACCGCGCCCGTCGATGCCTATCGCGGGGCAGGGCGGCCGGAAGCGACCTTCGTCATGGAGCGTATGATGGAGACGGCGGCCCGCCAGTTCGGCGTTTCGCCGGCTGAGCTGCGGCGCAAGAACTTCGTCACCTCGTTTCCGCATCAGACGCCGGTCATCATGTGCTATGACGCCGGCGACTATGCCGCTTCGCTCGATGCGGCAATGCAGGCGTCGGATTATGCCGGCTTCGCCAAGCGCAAGGCCGCCGCCGCCAACAAGGGGCTGCTGCGCGGCATCGGCATGAGCTGCTACATCGAGGCCTGCGGCATCGCGCCGTCTGCGGCCGTCGGCTCGCTCGGCGCCGGTGTCGGCCTTTGGGAATCGGCGGAAGTGCGCGTCAACGCGGTCGGCACGATCGAGGTGCTGACCGGCTCCCACAGCCACGGCCAGGGCCATGAGACGACCTTCGCGCAACTGGTCAATGAGCGCTTCGGCGTGCCGCTCGATTCGGTCTCGATCGTGCATGGCGATACCGACAAGGTGCAGATGGGCATGGGCACTTATGGCTCGCGCTCGGGTGCGGTAGGGATGTCAGCCATCGTCAAGGCGCTCGACAAGGTAGAGGCCAAGGCCAAGAAGATCGCGGCGCACCTGCTCGAGGCCGACGAAGGCGACATCATCATCGAGAACGGCGCGCTGAAGGTGGCCGGCACCGACAAGAACGTGCCGTGGTTCCAGATGGCGCTGGCCGCCTACACCGCCCACAATCTGCCTGGTGGCATGGAGCCCGGGCTGAAGGAGACGGCGTTCTACGATCCGTCCAATTTCACCTTCCCCGCGGGCTGCTACATCTGCGAGGTCGAGGTCGACCCGGAAACCGGCGTGACCGAGATCGTCCAGTTCGTCGCCGCCGACGATTTCGGCAACATCATCAACCCGATGATCGTCGAGGGCCAGGTGCATGGCGGGCTGGCGCAAGGCATTGGCCAGGCGCTGCTCGAAGGCGCCTATTACGACAACAGCGGACAATTGCTGACCGCGAGCTACATGGACTACACCATGCCGCGCGCCGGCGATTTGCCGTCGTTCAAGGTATCGACCTCGAACACCCCTTGCCCGGGCAATCCGTTGGGGATCAAGGGTTGCGGCGAGGCCGGCGCCATCGGCTCGCCGCCGGCGGTAATCAACGCTATCACCGACGCCATCGGCAGCAACGATCTTGCCATGCCGGCTTCGCCGTCCACCGTGTGGGCCGCGATCCGCGCGACGAAACATTGAACGCGAATGGCGAATAGGGGTAGCGAATAGGGAAGAGAATGTTCGCTACTTCCTGCTCGCTCTTTCACCCAGGGGAGAAAGACAAATGTACGCAGTCAACTATCATCGCGCCGCCTCGGTCGCCGATGCCGCCAAGCTGATCAAGACCGGCGACGCCAAGCTGCTTTCGGGCGGTATGACGCTGATCCCGGCGATGAAGACGCGGCTTGCCGCGCCGTCCGACCTTGTCGACCTGTCGCGGATCACGGAGCTGCAGGGCGTCACGGTGTCGGGCAAGAACGTCACCATCGGCGCTGCCACCACGCATAGTGCTGTTGCCAATGACGAGAAGCTGAAGAAGGCCTGTCCGGCGCTTTCCCATCTGGCATCGCTGATCGGCGATCCGGCGGTGCGCCACAAGGGAACGATCGGCGGCTCGATCGCCAACAACGATCCGGCGGCCGATTATCCGGCGGCGCTGCTGGCGCTGGGCGCGACCATCGTCACCAACAAGCGCGAGATCGCTGCCGACAAGTTCTTCAAGGGCCTGTTCGAGACCTCGTTGAAGGATGGCGAGATCGTCACCGCCGTCACCTTCACCGCGCCGGCGAAGGCGGCCTATGAAAAATTCCGCAATCCGGCATCGCGCTACGCCATCGTCGGCGTGTTCGTGGCCAAGGGCAAGGATGGCGTCAGCGTTGCCGTCACCGGTGCCGGCGACGACGGCGTTTTTCGTTCGAAGGAGATCGAGGCAGCATTAGCCGGGAACTTCGCGGCCTCGGCACTCGAAGGGGTGAAAGTGCCGGCGAAGAATTTGATGACCGACATCCACGCCTCCGCCGACTATCGCGCCAATCTGATCACGGTGATGGCCAAGCGCGCGGTGGCTGCCGCCAACGCCTGATACGTCAGTTGTGGACACGGAGAAGGGGTCATGCGCCCCTTTTCCTTTTGTGGCGACCTGTAGTTGTCCAAACTTTTGATGGAATCGCCCTGCACCAATCGTTTGCCTGAGCAATTTCTTCCGCCGACACTTCACCTGGAACTGCACCGGCGGCAATCTCGCACTTGCACAAATCCATATTGCACTGCAATATGGATTTGGGCGGGAATGCGAGCCGGGTTCGAAATGTCGTGCCCTTTCGCATGCCTATTTGCGAGAGGATCGGCATGACCGACATTTCCGCGACGCATGTCGTTCCGTCCCGATCCGCCGCCGACAGATCAACCAGAACAAGACTGGCCTATCTCGACGGCTGGCGCGGGCTTTCGATCGCACTGGTGCTGATCGGCCATTTCTTTCCGGTTCCGGGAATCAATCTTGGCGTGCTGGGCGTCGAATTCTTTTTCGTGCTCAGCGGCCGGCTGATGGGCGAGATCCTGTTCATCGAACGCTACCCGCTGAAAAAATTCTTCAAACGCCGCTTCTCCCGCATCTATCCGGCTCTTCTGGTCTTCGTAGTCGTCGCGATGATTGCGCTGTCCGGCACATTCATCGCCTTCAAATGGAAGGCGGCGCTGACGGCGCTGACATTCACCTACAACTATGCCGGCATTCTCGTGACGCGGGCAGGGGCGCTCGACCATATCTGGTCGCTCTGCATCGAGGAGCACGCCTACATCATCCTGGCGCTGATCAGCGTCATCGTCTCAAGTCGCTCTCGCGTGGTCGTGCTGCTCCTGGCGCTGGCCTTGCTGGCCATGGCCAATGGCGCGGTTTCGTACTGGGTCTTCGGGATGGACTACGAAACCACTTATTGGCGCACCGACGTGCACATTGCGTCGATCCTGCTGTCGGCTTCGATCTGCCTGCTGAAGGCCGACGGCATGCTGCCGGCGTTTTTGAGAGGCAAGCATGTGGCCCTGGTGGCGACGATCTGCGCCGTTGTCCTGTTCCTGGATCAGGTGCCGACGCCGATCCACTATCTCTTCGCGGTGCCGCTGCTGGCTCTGGCCGTCAACGCACTCGATTTCAGCCCACGGTATTTTTCCGGATTGCTGTCCTCCTGGCCGATGGCGACGCTGGGTCTGTGGTCGTATTCGCTCTATTTGTGGCAGCAGCCGTTCTACAAATTCGTCTATGAGCAAGGCAGCGCGCCGATCCCGATGCTGGCCGCGGTCTTCGCTTGCGCGGCCTGCAGCTATTACCTCATCGAGCGCCCGGCGCGCGAATGGCTCAACCGCAACTGGTGAGCAACAGGGCGTTCAGGCCGTCTTGTGGCGCGCCCGCCCTCTCTATGCCTGCAGCGATCTGACGTAATAGCGGACTGCTTTCTTGCCGCCGTGGATGACGGCGTCGCCGGCCTCAGTGAAGCCAAGGGTGGCGTGAAAGGCATCCGAGGCAGGGTTCGGCGGGTCGGTGTTGACTTCGCAGGTGACCAGATTGTAGCCGGCGCGCTCAACATGGCCGAACAGATCCTGATAGAGCCGGCGGGCATGGCCTCGGCCGCGCGCGTGCGCCGCCACGACAACCCGGTCGACATAGACGAAGCGCTCGTAGCGTTCGTGAAACCAGAGGAAATTCGGGCTGTCGTAGCGGGCGTCCTGGTCGAAGGTCATGATGAAGGCTTCGAGATCGCCGATGCGCCTGGTGTAAAACGCTTCGCCAAGCAGGAAGGACAGCCGCTCAGCCTCCAGCCACGACAGTTCTGCGGCATGCTCGTTGTTGAGCGCCAGGATCGCCGCTTCGTCTGCGGCCGATACACGGGCTATCGGGGCAGGGGTCGAGGTCATGCCTTGGCTGCCGCGATCGTTGCCGCCACCAGCGGTGTGTCGGTGAGCGTGTTGCGGTATTCGCGATCGAGATCGGAACCACCCATGCCGACATGGGGATTGCGGTAGTCCATGGCACTCGGCACATCCTTGAGGGCGGCAAAATGCATTTCGGACAGGCCGGTTTTGCTGCGCACTTCGGCAATGTTGTGCAAATCCAGTCCGCCGCAGCCGAGGATGACGATGCGCTCGCCGGCCTGCCGCACCAGATCCGCCAACAGCGGCAAGCCTTCGATAGCAGTGTCACGCTGGCCGCTGGTCAGCACGCGGCCGACCTTGCTGCGGATCAGCGATTCGAGCGCCTCGGCCGGGTCGCGCGTCATGTCGAAGGCGCGATGACAGGTGACGTTCAAGGGGCCGGCCGCCTGCGTCAGTTCGCTCATGCGCGCCTCGTCCATGGTGCCATCGGCGTTCAGGCAGCCAAACACCACGCCGGGCACGCCGAATTCGCGCAATGCCGAGACATCGGCCAGCATCGAGGCGTATTCGGTCTCACTGTAGAGAAAATCGCCGCCGCGCGGCCGCACCATAACGTGAAACGGCACACTTGCCTGCTCGAGGGCGGCGCGGACCGTGCCGAGGCTCGGCGTGATACCGCCTTCGATGAGGCTGGCGCATAGTTCGACCCGGTCGGCGCCGGCGGCTTGCGCCGCGAGAAGGCCGTCAATGCCTTCGACACAGATTTCGATCAGCGGAAGGCGGAGAGCTTTGGTCAAGGGGCGATCCAGTCCATGATTTCTCGCCAGCCCTAGCACCGGGCCGGTCGCAGCGAAAGCGCGAACAGCCTTCCGCCTTCGGGCACGGACTTAGCGGTTATTGGCGCAATTCCGTATTCTTGGCGCCTTGCTCGACCTGATCGATCACAAGAAGCTTCACCTCTACATCCCCGATATTGGTGGCCTGATGCCACTGGCCGATCATTTCGATGATGAAATCGCCAGCCTTGTAGGTGTTGCTGATGCCGGTCTCGACATTGGTGACCTTCAGCGTGCCGGCCTGGACATAGGCGTAGCGCGGAAAGGGGTGCCTGTGGACCGGCAAGGTCGCGCCCGACGCGATGTCGTAGGTCGAGACCAGCACCTGCACGTTCTTCTGCGGCAACGTGATCGGTTGGCCGGACGCGGTCGTCGTGCGCGACGCAAGAGGTGTCACGACGACAGGCGTGCCGCTGCTGTCCAGCGCGTGGGCCGGGTTCGCGGAAAAGGCCACCGCGAGCAGCAGTCCGGACATCAAAATTTTTCGCATGATTTGCTCCACCCCTGGCGTCAACATCGCGCAGCGGCCAGCAGCACGCAAGGCAGCGCCTTGGGCACCTGCCTGCCGGCCAGAAAATTTTTTACGCCCCTCTTGACGGAAAAAAACAGGATTACCAGATCGTTTTCCGTCGAGGCTTCGGCTCGACATACTGGCGTCGCAGCGGCGCTGCGACAGCCTCGTAACCCATGTTGCTTCACGGAGGATATGGCTATGAGAAGCTTTGATTATACCCCTCTTTACCGCACAACGGTCGGCTTCGACCGTCTCTTCGATATGCTCGAAAAAAGCGTGCGCTCTGACTGGCCTCCCTACAATATCGAGAAGATTGGCGAGCACGACTATCGCATTACGATGGCTATCGCCGGCTTCGCTCTCGATGAGGTCGAACTCATGCAGAACGGCCCCGAATTGTCTGTCATCGGCCAAAGGAAACCCGACCAGGAAAATCGGGAGGTCCTTCATCGCGGCTTGGCGACGGGCAACTTCAAGCAGGTGTTCAAACTTGCCGACCATGTAAAGGTCAAGGCGGCCAACCTCGAGAATGGCTTGCTGTTGGTGGACCTGATCCGCGAAGTGCCCGAGGAACTCAAGCCTCGGCGCATTGAGATAGGGTCCGAAGCCAAAGCGGTTTCGCTCGAGCAACCCGGCAAGAAGCAGTTGATCGATTCGGATGCGGAGCCTCAGCGCGAGGTCGCCTGATTCCTGGAACCTAGATCTACGGTCCGCCTCCCGGTTCGGCCGGGAGGCACAGATCGCGGAGAATGGAGATGAGAACCGAAACCTACAGTTTTCACCAACCCGAACCGAAAAATTCTGCCGCGGAACCCGCTGGGTTGCGGACGCCGGATGATGTTCTGAACGAGGAGACGATGACGATCGGTGCAAAGCGGGCTTTGCTCGCATTCTGGGCTTCCGACATTCATGCGGTTCCTGACAATCCCGCGTTGCGGCAATTGGACAACGGCGCCATCGTGGAAGTCAGCGACATACTCCGCGGCCTCCGCGTCCTGGACGAATCCGGGCGGGAAACGCGTTTTTCAATGTTGCCGTCAGCCGTCAGCCTGTCTTTCGACCGGCGCCGCAGGAAGAGCCGTCTCGGTTGGATGCGGCACCCCTGGCGAGATGACGACGATGATCCGCCGCCAATCCCGGCCTTTGCAACGGTGCCGCCCGGGCGTGGAGGTGGCGGCATGTTGGCCGAGCCGGAGCATGCAATCGCATGATTTCCCGAACCACAACAACCCACCGTGCCGAATGGAGGATTACATGAGTGACAGGACGTTCGACCAACCGGTCCTGGTCAAGAATGGCGAGTTCATTCAAGAAATAGGGTGCCTCGACGACGCGTTCGACTTCTTTGACGAGTGGCCAAGGGAACGGCGGGGTCCGATTTTCGAAACGGCCTTTCGAGCCTGCCAGCGTGCTCACGACGGCCAGGTTCCGCTGACGGTGGCGCGCGATGCCGTCGCCGGCTTCGCAAGATCCGTCAAGATCCTGCAAGACCCGCTTGCTCAATTCCCTTGGATGGACGGCACAAGGTCAGGTCGCGGCGGGGTTACCGCTTAGCCTTGATAGGGGCGGCGCCGCCAGGATGGCCCGCTGCATCGTCGTCGTTCACATCGCTACAAGGTGAACTGCCCTACCATCTCACCTTGTAGTGGGGCGGCTCGATCGTTTGTTCGAACTCCTGGTGCGGTTTTTGGCGACTGGCTAGGTCAGCCTCGCAACAGTCAGCGCTAATATAATGTTCGAAGCGTCGCCACAGGAGGTTCAAATGGTTTCCGCTATCGCAAGTCAACATCCGCATGTCCCGGAAAAACAAACGGCAGTGGGGAAGTCGCAAACCGGCGAAGGATTTTCGCCGGGCCGCAGCGCGGACGCCGTGGGACATCTGGCCAAAATCATGGTTGCCGCAGGCGGCGATATGGATGCTGGCGCGCAAGGCCGCGCGGCATCCAAGATTGCCAGGATGGACATCACGGTTCTGACCGCACCACCCGTAGAAACACCAACAGAGTAAGATATGCTCGTTCGGGCGCCTCCGCGCCGTCATCAGCGGCATGGGCCGCTCTCGCAGATTACGCCACGGCTCTCAGCGGAGGCTCCGCCATCGTCCCCAGGCCGTCGCATTCCGCGCAGGCGCCCGTCTTTCCGGGGCAGCCACCCCGATGGGTCCCCTGCGGGCAGCAGTGCCCGTTTGACGCGTGCCACTTGGAGCAGTCGAAAACCCTGCCGCTGCCATGACAGCGCGGGCATTCCATATTCGATGAAATCATACCAATTCTTGCCCAACCCAAACGCACTCGCCCTGCGCCGCAAGTAACAGAAATCATTGCGCTTTCAAGCACATTGCCCTGACTTAAATTGGGGGGATCGACGGATGGCCGGCATCGATGGCAAGCTATTGTTGCGCCGCAATTACGTTCCCCGTGAAGATCTTGCTCGCCACAAGCCGCGTTGGGCATTGGCCGGCAATAATAGGCTGCGCCGGCTTGTCCCGTTCGTTCTCGGCGGTCACGGCAACTGCGTCATCGGGCTGCGCGTTGGCGGCCTGGGTGGCCGTGGACGCGAAGAGGACCGTCTGGGTGATGAGAGCCGAAAACGCGGCAACCTGGACCAGCACGGCGGCGAGGGCGATCTTCTTCAGCATGCGAGAAAACGCTCTTCGATGTTCCCGGTTCCCCACGCATTCAGGTTTTCTGCTCGCTACGGAACAAGAGACCGGCAGGGCGGTTAACTCGATTATGCCAAGCAAGATCAAAGAGCCACCATCGACGCCCGCACCGGAGAAGGTACCTGTGCAACGCCGGGACAAAGAAGCCCCGCCCGAGCTTGAGCATGTCGACCCGCCACCCCGAGATGTGCGAGAGGCACCGGCACCCAACCCGAACGGCGACAAGAGATGAGATCGCCGAGATCGCAGCAAGGCCTTATGCCTGCTCGCGCGAACCTTCCCGATGCCGCGGCGTCATTGAGAGCGCTGGACAGCGGCGCCAGGTCAAGTTGAGAATCAACCTGCTGATCGCGATTTTGCAGACATGCCATAGATCAGCCCCTATGGGCGACGTGACCGTCTCAAGGCCTTGAAAAATTTGGCTCCCCGGGCCGGATTCGAACCAGCGACCAACCGGTTAACAGCCGGTTGCTCTACCACTGAGCTACCGGGGAACGGATGCTCTTATGTGAGTGGCGCAGCCTATAGCTGCCCTTTTCGGCTTTGCAAAGAAGCTTTTCACATTTTTCCGAGGCTTTTTCGCGCAGGCCTTTCTCGCAATCGTCGACGGTTGCCCTCATATTAGCCGTCTTGGCAGGGATATGGAACCGAAAGCGCGGCGGCGGCTTTGGTTCCAGCATGCTTGCGAAAAATCAAACGGGTCAATTTTTCGAGACGATGACAGCACAAGACAACCAGATGCCGGCGCGGAAAATCTCCGTTTTCGGGCGCGAGTTCAAAATGCCGCGCTCGCGCGGGCTCAGAATCACGATCGGCATCCTGCTGACCATCGGCGGTATCCTCGGTTTCCTGCCGATCCTCGGCTTCTGGATGGTTCCGCTCGGATTGCTGGTGCTGTCCTATGAATTCGCCATGGTTCGCCGTCACCGGCGTCGCTTTGTCGTCTGGTGGGAACGGCGTCGCCGGCCCGATTGACCGCCGATAGCGCAGGGTGGGTGTTCAACGGGCGGCGTGTTCTTCCAGTGCCTCATGGATCTGCTTGAGAATCGCCGCGGCCGAGGCAAGCCTTGCCCTGTCGTGCGGCGACAGGCTGTCCGCACCTTCGGTGGACAGACGGTCGATTGCGTAATGCAGAAGCTCTCCGCATTGTAGCAGGGACAGGCCGGACGAGGCACTCGTATTTGCTGCCATTGTCCGGCGCATGGCTCTTCCTCCTGCCATGTCCAACGCACGGGCCGCCGATGAGTTTCTCCTCCGGGCAGGCTATGCTTAATTGTCCGCTAATGGAGCGGTCAGGCCCGGTCCGACGATTTGCCGGATGCCGTCCGGACTGACGCGAGGAAACCGTTCGGAATGCACGGTGGCCGCTTGACGGCATTTTCGCCGCAACCTATTGGAACCGGGTGGAACGCCGGGAGCAATGAGGCCTCGTGGCGGAGTGGTTACGCAGAGGACTGCAAATCCTTGCACCCCGGTTCGATTCCGGGCGAGGCCTCCAATGCCCGGGCCCCCGCGCGGCAGCGCAGGGGCCTGAAGTTCCTGACACAATGGACCGCGGTTCTGGCGCGGCAAGCGGATTGGTTGGGACATGAGCGCTGATTTCTCCGAACTACGCGTCAAGATGGTCGACGGCCAGGTCCGCACCACCGATGTGACCAGCGCGCCGCTGCTTGATGCAATGCTTGTCATCCCAAGAGAGATGTTTGTCGGCGCCGCCCAGCGCGATCTCGCCTATATCGACGAGGACATCCGCATTGCCGCCGGCGCGGACGGCGCACGCTACCTGATGGAAGCATCCCCGTTGGCCAAGCTTATCCAACTGGCCGAGATCAATCCGACCGATTCGGCGCTCGATGTCGGTTGCGGAACCGGCTACGCCTCGGCCATCCTGTCGCGGCTGGCCAGGTCCGTGGTGGCGCTTGAGAGTGATTCGGCGCTGGCGGAAACCGCCAGATCGACGCTTTCGTCGCTGGGCTGCGGCAATGTGACCGTCGTCCAGGGTGCGCTGCCGCAAGGGCATGCCGCCCAGGCGCCTTATGACGTCATCCTTGTCGGCGGCAGCGTCGCGGAAGTCCCTGTGACGCTGCTGGACCAGCTCGCCGAGGGCGGCCGCCTTGTCGCCGTCGAAGGGCAGGGCAATTCCGGCGTGGCTCGTCTCTTTTTCAAGGCCGGGGGGGTTGTAACCGGAAGACGGGCATTTAATGCGGCAATTAAGCCACTACCGGGGTTTGAACGCATTCGTGCTTTCGAATTCTGAATGATTTGGCCTTGCAGCAGAGGCTTTGTCATGGTCGCTTGCATTTGAACGATCGCTGCTGATGCCAAACTGGGGGCACTTTGGGGTGAGCAGCAGGGAACATCGAACACGCGGCGCCGGCTGATCTATGAGAGAAGCAGGCGCGGCGCGGTTCCCATGGAAAACGAATGAGGGTTTAACCGTGCCGTCTTTACGCAAGTCACTTTTCACCGCCGTCCTCGTTTCGGCGACCATGCTGTCCCCACTGGCCGCTTCAGCCGAAACCATCTCCGGCGCGCTTGCAAAGGCCTACCAGTACAATTCTTCGCTGAATGCATCCCGCGCCGGCGTTCGCGTCACCGACGAGGGCGTCGCCATCGCCAAGTCGGGCTACCGTCCGGTTGTCACCGGCTCGGCGAATATCGATTATTCGAGCAGCCATCTCAACGGCACCAATTCAAGCGTGCGGCTGACCACCGGCAATTTTGGCGTCCAGATCGACCAGACGCTGTTCGACGGCTTTCAGACCAGGAACAATGTCGCTGCCGCCGAAGCGCAGGTCCGGGCTTCGGTCGAAAGCCTGCGCAACACCGAAGAGGGTATCCTGTTCAGCGCGGCCCAGGCCTATATGAACGTGATTCGCGACCGGCAGGTCGCCGTGCTGACCGAGCAGAACCTGCAGTTCCTGACCGAAACGGCGCGCGCGGCGCGTTCGCGTTTCGAGGTTGGTGAAGGCACGCGCACCGATGTCGCGCAGGCCGACGCTTCACGCGCCGCCGCGGTGGCATCGCTGAGTGCTGCCCGGGCGCAGGCGCTGGCAAGTGCGGCGCTCTATCGCCAGATCGTCGGCGACGAGCCGGGCAAGCTCAAGGGCGCTTCGCCGGTGGCAAAGCTGTTGCCGTCGAGCCTCGCCGCCGCCGTCGGGGTGGCCTCGAACGAGCATCCGGCCATCCTTGCCACGCAGCATCTGGTCGACGCCGCCGCGTTTTCGGTGAAGTCGGCCGAAGGCGCGCTGTTGCCGCAGCTGTCGGCTTCCGCCGGCGTTTCGAGCGCCTATCGCAATACCTCGCCTTTGCCAGGCGTCGGTTCGCAGGATGGCACGACCAATTCAGCCAGTGTCGGGGCAACGCTGACCATCCCGATCTATTCGGGTGGCCGCACCTCGGCGATCGTGCGTCAGAACAAGGAATCACTCAGCCAGGCCCGCATCCAGGTCGACGTCAGCCGCGACCAGGTGCGCCAGGCCGTCACCGCCGCCTGGACCGAGTATACCGCCGCGCAGCAGCAGCTGACGGCCAACAGGCAAGTGATCGAGGCCGCGAAGCTGGCACTGAACGGTGTCATCGAAGAACGCAATGTCGGCCAGCGCACCACGCTCGACGTCCTCAACGCACAGGCGACGGTCATCACCGCCCAGATCAACCAGGCCGGTTACGAACATGATGTGGTGGTGGCGAGCTACGCCATCCTGCAGGCGACCGGCCGTCTGTCCGTCGACCGCCTTGGCTTGCAGGTAGCGAAGTACAAGCCTGAAGAGCATTACAACGCGGTCAAGGACAAGTGGTACGGCCTGCGCACGCCGGACGGCCGCTGAGGCGTTCTGCCAGGACTGGCCGTGTTCCCCGTTTGAGCAGGATCTTTCGCACTCGGGTTCAGATTGCGCTAATCTGTTGAAATCCCACAAGTCCCCAGATTGGGGATTCTCGTGCGGCGATCCGTCGGTTACGCTGTCGCCATGATTCGATCCGGCTCTGCCGGAGCGGAAACCCACAGGGGTCACAAAGGCGGCGGATGTGACGATGGCAACGGCAAGCAGCGCACAGCGCGAACCTTCCATGGAAGAGATACTGGCTTCCATCAGGCGGATCATCGAAGACAGCGACGGCGGCCGCAAGCAGCCGGGCGACGCCGATGAGCTGAGCCAGGATCTGGAGCGCGCGTCGAGCGCCTATGCGGCCCCCGACGTGGAAGCATTCCGTGCCGACCTGCATGCCGCCCCCGAAGGCAGGAAGCCAGTCACGCTGGCGGAAGTCCAGGCACAGTTGCCGGCGGCCGAGCCGGTGGTCGCGCGCATGGAAACGCCTGCGCGCCCCGATCCCAGCCCGGCAAAGCCATCGATGACACTTGCCGAAGTTAGCGCCCGCGTCGCCGCCGAGCCAATCACGGTTGAATCGCCGGGATCGCGTCCTGTCGCCGACGCTTCCATCGCCGATTGGCGTCGTGAGATCGCCGCGGTCGGTGAGCAGGCGAGGGCGGTGTCGGACCGGAGCGAGGCACGCAAGACGGCTGCCCAGCCGTCCGTGGAGACTCCAAGGGATGAACCGACCGCGAAAGTAGCCGTCGAACCCGAGCCGTCTCGTCCGGATGCAAGCGTGGTGCGGCCGGTGGCGGCCAGCGACGCGCCGCGTCCGGCGATCGTTTCCGAGCATACCGGCCGTCAGGTCGCGGCTGCCTTTGGCGAGCTTTCCGATGCGTTTGCCAGCCGCAGCAAGAAGACATTCGACGAGATGGCCGAAGAGATGCTGCGGCCGATGCTGCAGGATTGGCTGGACAACAATCTGCCGACACTGGTCGAAAGACTGGTGCGCGAGGAGATCGAGCGCGTGGCGCGCGGGGCGCAGTAGCTCCCCATGCCGATTGCCAGAGGAAACGGCGCCTTCGTGGCGCCGTTTCTTTTGGTGAGGTCAGTTTGTTGGCAGGACGGCGGATCGCTTTCCGTTGAAATGACCAAGGCCGCGCCTATCTGGTTGTGAGGGTCCGAGACAGCCCTTGCGGTTGACTTGGCCAAAACCTTCCGATTTACACCGGACCAGCAAAACTCCCGACAGCGCGGACCATTTTCCCATGCTTGAAAAGACCTACGACGCCAAAACCGTCGAGCCGAAGATCGCCAAAGTCTGGGAAGAGGCCGACGCGTTTCGCGCCGGTGCCGGCGCCGAGGAGGGGGCGGAAGCATTTACGATCGTCATCCCGCCGCCGAACGTTACCGGCTCGCTGCATATGGGCCACGCGCTCAACAACACGCTGCAGGATATATTGGTGCGCTTCGAGCGCATGCGCGGCAAGAACGTCCTGTGGCAGCCGGGCATGGACCATGCCGGTATTGCCACGCAGATGGTTGTCGAGCGGCAGCTGATGGAAAAGCAAATCCATCGCCGCGACCTGACCCGCGAGCAGTTTATCGAGAAAGTGTGGGAGTGGAAGGCCGAATCCGGCGGCGCCATCTTCAACCAGCTGAAGCGGCTGGGCGCCTCGGCCGACTGGTCACGCGAACGCTTCACCATGGACGAAGGCCTGTCCAAAGCCGTGCTCGAAGTGTTCGTCACGCTCTACAAGGAAGGGCTGATCTACAAGGACAAGCGCCTTGTGAACTGGGACCCCAAGCTGCTCACCGCGATCTCCGATCTCGAGGTCGAGCAGCAGGATGTCAACGGCAATCTCTGGCACTTCCGCTATCCCATAGAGGGCCAGGTCTTCGACCCGGAAAACCCAACAACCTTCATCACCGTGGCGACGACGCGCCCGGAGACGATGCTGGGCGACACGGCCGTCGCCGTGCACCCTGACGACGAGCGCTTCCGGCATCTGGTCGGCAAGAACATCGTCCTGCCGATCGTCGGTCGCAGGATTCCCGTGGTGGCGGACGAGTATTCCGATCCGGAAAAGGGTTCGGGCGCGGTCAAGATCACGCCGGCGCATGACTTCAACGACTTCGAGGTCGGCAAGCGCCACAAGCTGCCGGCGATCAATATCCTGACCATGGAGGCGGCGGTGAGCCTCAGGAACAATGAGGATTTCCTTGCCGGTCTCGAGGTGACGCCGGAGCGCCAGCTTGTCTGGGACGAACTTGATGGCCTCGATCGCTTCGTCGCGCGCAAGAAGATCGTCGAACTGATGGAAGAGGGCGGCTTCCTCGAAAAGGTCGAGCCGCATCGCCACGCGGTGCCGCATGGCGATCGCGGCGGCGTGCCGATCGAGCCGTTCCTGACCGAGCAATGGTATGCCAATGCGGCGGAACTGGCCAAGCCGGCAATCGCTTCAGTGCGCCAAGGTCGCACGAACTTCGTGCCGAAGAACTGGGAGAAGACCTATTTCGACTGGATGGAGAACATCCAGCCCTGGTGCATCTCGCGCCAGCTGTGGTGGGGTCACCAGATCCCGGCCTGGTACGGGCCGGACGGGCGCGTCTTCGTCGAGAAGACCGAGGAAGAGGCGCTGAGCGCCGCGATCGAATTCTATCTGGCGCTGGAAGGACCGTGGAAGGCCTGGGTCGAGGACAAGCTGGAGAACTTCAAGCCGGGCGAGATCCTGACCCGCGACGAGGATGTGCTGGACACCTGGTTCTCATCGGCGCTGTGGCCGTTTTCGACGCTGGGTTGGCCGGACGAGACGCCCGAGCTGAAGACCTACTACCAGACCGACGTGCTGGTGACAGGCTTCGACATCATCTTCTTCTGGGTCGCCCGCATGATGATGATGGGCCTGCACTTCATGGAAGAGGAGCCGTTCCACACCGTCTATGTCCATGCGCTGGTGCGCGACAAGAACGGGCAGAAGATGTCGAAGTCGAAAGGCAACGTCATCGATCCGCTCGACCTTATCGACGAATATGGCGCGGATGCACTGCGCTTCACCCTGACGGTGATGGCGGCGCAAGGCCGTGACGTGAAGCTCGATCCGGCGCGCATCGCCGGCTATCGCAATTTCGGCACCAAGCTGTGGAACGCGACGCGCTTCGCCGAAATGAACGAGGTCGCGCGCAATGACGATTTCTGGCTGAACGACGCCAAGCTGGCGGTCAACCGCTGGATCCTCACCGAACTGACGCGCGCGGCGCGCGAAATCACCGACGGCATCACCTCATACCGCTTCAACGAGGCGGCGGGTGCTGCTTACCGCTTTGTCTGGAACCTGTTCTGTGACTGGTATCTGGAATTGCTGAAGCCGGTGTTCATGGGCACCGACGAGGCGGCCAAGGCCGAAAGCCGTGCCTGCGTCGCCTTCGTGCTCGACGAGATCTACAAGCTGCTGCATCCGATGATGCCGTTCATGACCGAGGAACTGTGGGCGCAGACCGCTGGCGAAGGCAAGCAACGCCCCTCGCTGCTGTGCCACGCCGCGTGGCCGTCGCCGGACTTCGAAGACGCCGAGGCTGCAGCCGACATCAATTGGCTGGTCGATCTCGTCTCCGGCATCCGCTCGGTGCGCTCGGAGATGAACGTGCCGCCGGCAGCCATTGCACCGCTCGTCGTGGTCGGCGCCAACGCTGTGACACGCGAACGACTTGTCCGCGAAGAATCGGCGATCAAGCGGCTGGCGCGGGTCGGCGACATCTCGCTTGCCGATGTCGCGCCCAAGGGTTCGGCGCAGATCGTGCTCAACGAGGCGACGATCTGCCTGCCGCTTGGCAGCCTGATCGACCTCGCCGCCGAGGCCGCTCGGCTGCAGAAGGAACTGGCCAAGGTGACCGAGGAGATCGCGCGCCTGCACAAGAAGCTGTCGAACGAAAGGTTCGTCGCCAGCGCGCCGGCCGAGATCGTCGATGCCGAGCGTGAAAAGCTCGCTGAATACCGCGATGCGCAGGACAAGCTGTCGGTCGCGTTGGCCAGGGTTCGCGACGCCGGTTGAGGATAGATTCGCGAGACTTTAGCCCTCTCTAAAGTGCTGGTTTTTCGCGTTGAAAATCTGCATGCCGTTGCGTTAATATTGACGTAAACGGAAGTTTTAGCCCCATTGTTGCCATAATGTAACAATGGGGCTCCTGGAGCCCAAAAAAGGCCTGTTTTCGAGCCTTTTTGGATGGTTCTCTCTGTTTTTTGAGAGCCGCTCAGCCTTCACAGACCATTTTTCGGCTTTGCCGCACTAGGTTGCATTTCCTCGAAAATGCGCCTGGCCAATGCGTACATGTACGCCCGCGAATTCGTTGTTGCACCGTTAACCTGAATTGGTTCTAGCTTGATGCACTCGAATTCGGGGAGGACATTTCATGACTATTCTGCGACTGAAAGCGCTGCTGGGAGCTGGCTGCTTTTCGCTGGCTTTGATCGGGACGGCGATGAATCCGGCACATGCCGGCGGCCTGGAGCGCGGCGGTTACGATATCGATTTGCTGTTCGATCCGGCTCCGTTCGCGACCGAAGCGGAATCGACCTATGTGATGCCGCAACGCAAGCTCAAGAATGCGGTGGACACCAACCCGCTCGACGGCGATTTGACGCCTCTGGGCAGCACGGCGAAGGACAGCGAGAGCTATTGGGTGCCGCGGATCGGCGTCAAGGCGCAGATCGTCCAGGGTGTCGACTGTATGTTCGACTATTCCCAGCCTTGGGGTGCGCACACAAATCCGGGTCTTTGGGCCGGTGCCCAGTCCAACATGGAAACCGATATCAAAAGCAACAACTACGCCACAACCTGCTCCTACAAGATGGACGCCGGCAAAGGCCAGGTTCGCTTCATCGGCGGCGTCTACTACCAGGAAGTCTATGGCTTCAAGCAGGACCTGATATCGCCGCTGGTGCCGGATTTCCAGGGTACCGGGCGTGTCGATCTCAAGGGGACCGGCTGGGGCTGGCGCGCCGGCCTGGCCTATGAAATCCCCGAGATCGCACTGCGCGCCAGCCTCGTCTACAATTCGCGGGTCAAGCTCGACAATATCTCGGGCACGCTGGATTTGACGCATGTTGGCAGCGTGGTGCTGCCGATCTACGGCTCAACGCAATACATGCCGGATACAGTCGAATTGAAATTGCAGTCAGGCATTGCGCCAGGCTGGCTCGCCTTCGGTTCGCTCAAGTGGGTCAATTGGAGCCTGCTGCAGAGCGTTCCGATTTGCGTCGTAGGTACCCCCGCAGGGGCATGCGTCACTGGTGATGCTCTCCATTCGGGCCAGATCACCTCGCTGGACCTGATGTATCGTGACGGCTGGACAGTTACCGGCGGCATTGGCCACAAGTTCAACGATCAGTGGAGTGCTGCCGGCCAGCTTTCCTGGGATCGCGGCACGTCGCATGGCTATGGCTCGCAGACCGATACCTGGACACTGGGCGGCGGCGTCGCCTTTACGCCCAAGCCGAACATCGAAGTGCGTCTGGCCGGCGCGGTTGGGGTGCTGACCAGCGGCCATTCTGGAGCGTTGGCTGGTGAGAACGGATACGTCGCCGGCACGGATGTCAGCTACGACTTCGGCAACGATCTGGTCACGGCGATTTCAGGTGGCCTTAAGATCAAGTTCTAAGTCTCTGACAATTATAACAAAAGGCCGGGGATTGCCCGGCCTTTTTTGTTTGGGATCGCATCGCCCCGATTTGTCTCATCCAAGCTGCGTTGCATATTATCCGTACCGCTTTCGCCTCCTGCTATTGTGATGTTTTGGCAACACTTTCTGAGCAACCCCTGCGCTGGAAGCCGGGCTGAGGAAATTGCCTATTTCCCGCCATAAACCCGGCGCACCTCGATCTGGTCTCGGGACACGCGCCAAAAGGCTCGGCGAGGGGGCAGCCGCTCCGCCCCATTTGCAGGGAAGATGGGGCAAGGAAGAGTATGGACGCCAAAGTCATCTCCAAGGCTAAGCTCCCTAGCCGCTATGTGACCGTCGGTCCGGCGCGTGCGCCGCATCGTTCCTATCTCTATGCCATGGGTTTGTCGGCGGCCGAGATTGCCCAGCCGCTGGTCGGGGTCGCCTCCTGCTGGAACGAGGCGGCGCCCTGCAACATCTCGCTGATGCGCCAGGCGCAGGTGGTCAAGAAGGGCGTCGCGTCCGCCAGCGGCACGCCGCGCGAATTCTGCACCATCACCGTCACCGACGGCATCGCCATGGGTCACCAGGGCATGAAGTCGTCGCTGGTGTCGCGCGAGGTCATCGCCGATTCGGTCGAACTCACCATGCGCGGCCATTGCTACGATGCGCTGGTCGGGCTGGCCGGCTGCGACAAGTCGCTGCCCGGCATGATGATGGCCATGGTGCGGCTCAACGTGCCGTCAATCTTCATCTATGGCGGTTCGATCCTGCCCGGCAGCTATCGCGGCCGCCAGATCACCGTGCAGGATGTGTTCGAGGCGGTCGGCCAGCACTCGGTAGGCACCATCGATGATGCCGAACTTCTCGAAATCGAGCAGGCGGCCTGCCCGTCGGCCGGCTCCTGCGGCGCCCAGTTCACCGCCAACACCATGGCCACCGTTGCCGAGGCGATCGGCCTGGCGCTGCCCTATTCCTGTGGCGCGCCGGCCCCCTATGAAATGCGCGACCGGTTCAATTTCGCCTCCGGCGAAAAGATCATGGAGCTGATCGCGAAAAACATCCGGCCGCGCGACATCGTCACGCTGAAGGCGCTGGAGAATGCGGCCACCGTGGTCTCGGCCACCGGCGGTTCGACCAACGCGGCACTCCATCTGCCGGCGATCGCCCACGAGGCCGGCATCAAGTTCGACCTGTTCGACGTGGCCAAGATTTTCGAGAAGACGCCTTACATCGCCGACCTCAAGCCGGGCGGCAAATATGTCGCCAAGGACATGTTCGAGGCCGGCGGCATTCCGCTGCTGATGAAGACGCTGCTCGACCACGGCTATCTGCATGGCGACTGCATGACCGTGACTGGCCGCACTTTGGCCGAAAACATGCAGCACGTTGTCTGGAATGAGCATCAGGATGTGGTCCGCCCGGCCAACACACCCATTACCCAAACCGGCGGTGTCGTGGGCTTGAAGGGAAACCTTGCCCCCGAAGGCGCGATCGTGAAGGTCGCGGGCATGGCGGAGTTGAAGTTCTCCGGCCCGGCACGCTGCTTCGATTCGGAAGAGGAATGTTTCGAGGCGGTGACGCATCGCAACTACAGGGAAGGCGAGGTTCTCGTCATCCGCTACGAAGGACCGCGCGGCGGCCCCGGCATGCGCGAGATGCTGTCGACGACGGCAGCGCTGTACGGCCAGGGCATGGGCGGCAAGGTGGCGCTGATCACCGACGGGCGCTTCTCGGGCGCGACGCGCGGTTTCTGCATCGGCCATGTCGGCCCCGAGGCAGCCGTGGGCGGCCCGATCGGACTGCTCAGGGATGGTGACGTGATCTCGATCGACGCGGTGAGCGGCACGATCGACGTGGCGTTGTCCGATAGCGAACTGGCGGCGAGGGCAAAGACGTGGAAGGCGCGCGCGACCGACTATCAGTCGGGCGCGATATGGAAATATGCACAGACGGTAGGGCCGGCGCGCGATGGCGCGGTGACCCATCCGGGCGGTGCGAAAGAAACACACTGTTATGCGGACATCTGAGTTGTTGAGGTCGTCTGTTTTTTCGGCACTGGTCGTGGCCGCCACATTTGGCGCGACCTTTGGCGCCGTGGGCCAGGCCATGGCCTTCGACGACAAGGTGTTCGACGACAAGACCGGGGTGAAGCCGCAATCCAGCCCCTGGGCGGTCTTCCAGTTCGGCTTCTCCGCCTACAAGAACGGCCACAAGGAACAGGCTGCCGAGGCCTATAAATACGCTGCCGAAAACGGCCAGATCGGTGCCACCTGGAAGCTTGCCCGCATGTATGCCGAGGGCGACGGCGTGGCGCGCGACGACTATGAGGCGTTCAAGTTCTTCTCCGAGATCGTCGACCAGGACGTCGAGCCCGGCTCGCCTGAGGAAAGCTATGTCTCCGACGCGCTGGTGGCGCTTGGCGACTATTTGCGCACGGGCATTCCCGGCAGCCCGGTCGCCGAGAACGAGGTGGCGGCCCAGGAATATTACATGCGCGCCGCCGCCAACTACCGCAATCCGAACGCGCAGTTCGAGATGGGGCAGATGTTCTTGAAGGGCGAGGGCGGCGTGAAGGCCAGTGTCAAGCAGGCCGGGCGCTGGTTCCAACTCGCCGCCGAGAAAGGCCATGCCGGCGCCCAGGCGACACTGGGCCATTTGTTGTTCCAGAGCGGCAAGATCGTTCGCGGCCTGGCGATGATGACGGCAGCGCTCGAACGCGCTTCGCCGGCTGACCAGCCCTGGATCCGCGGCATGCAGGAAGAGGCATTCGCCACCGCCGGCGAGGCCGACCGCCGCACCGCAATCTCGCTGGCCGATGATATCCTCACCAAGGGCAACAACGCGGACCAGTAGTCTCGCGGCTGCGTCAGCTTCACCAGCAGCACTCGATTTTCGATCGCGATCAGTTCTCGATCGGCTCCGTCGGCACCATGCTGGGCGCCGGCATCGAGATCGGCGTGACATGGGGGTGTGGCGCCACGGTGTTTTCCGGGCAGCTATCCCCGATCTTCGTCCATGATGTGTTGTTGAGCACCATGTCGCAGCGGGCCAGATGGCTCTGCTCGGCCACCGTCAGGCAGGCGACCTGGCCAAGCTGGTAGGATTTTCCATTGGCCAGGCATTCCTGGTCGGCAAATGCCGCACCGGGAGCGGCCATGGCAAATGCCAGGCCGATCGGACAAAGATGAAATCGTGCGCTCATGGAACCCCAGCCGCCATGCTGGACCGCAATGAACGGCGCGAAATGTGGCGATATGAGGTCCAGCGCCTGCGTGCCCGGCGAGGGTTCTCTCAGGCCGGCTGAAGCGCGAGATCGATCGCCACGGGGACGTGATCGGACGGTTTTTCCCAGGCGCGCACGTGCTTTTCGATCGACGCGGAAGAAAACCGGTTGGCGGCTTCCGGCGACAAAAGCAGGTGGTCGATGCGGATGCCGTTGTTCTTCTGCCAGGCGCCGGCCTGATAGTCCCAGAACGTGTAGGTGTCGTGCGCGTCGGTGACCGCGCGCACCGCCTCGGTGAAACCAAGGTTGAGCAGCCGGCGGAAGGCTTGTCGCGTCTGCGGCTGGAACAGCGCGTCGCCCAGCCAGTTCTCCGGAAACCGCGCGTCGATCCGCTCGGGAATCACGTTGTAGTCGCCGGCGAGCACCAGGGCCTCCTCAAGTCTCAGCCGTTCTTCGGCCCAGCGCTCCAGCCGCGCCATCCAGGACAGCTTGTAAGGAAACTTCTTCTCGTCATCGATTGGATTGCCGTTCGGCAGATAGAGCGAGGCGACGCGCAAGGCACCCTTGTCGGTTGAGAAAACGCCTTCGATGAAACGCGCCTGTTCATCGGCGTCGTCGCCGGGCAGGCCCCGGATGACTTCGTCGAAGCGCAGCTTCGACAACAGGGCGACGCCGTTGAAACCCTTTTGGCCATGGGTTTCGACATTGTAGCCAAGCGCCTCGATCTCGGCGCGCGGGAATTGCTCGTCGACGGTCTTGATCTCCTGCAGGCAGACGATGTCGGGTGCGCTCTCGGTCAGCCAATGGGTGAGATTGCCAATGCGGGCGCGGACACCGTTGATGTTCCAGGTGACGATTTTCATGGCGGTCTCGATGCTGTTCAGTTGGATTCTTGCGGCGGATGGCGTTCGACGAGGCCAATCGTATTGCCAGCCGGGTCCTTTAGGAAGGCCATCCATTCGCTTTCCCCCGCTGGACCGAACTGGCCCTCCGTGTCGCGATGGACAAGTGTTGGCGGCGCGGTGAAGGGTACGCCTGCCGCGACCGCAGAGGCATGGAAGTCATCAAGGCCGGATATGTCGAGATAGACGGTTCCGGCCGGTATGCCGTCAGTGAACAGCAGCCTGATATCGCCGGCCATGATGAAGGCGATGCCCGGCGGATCGAAGCGCGCATGAACCGCCATGCCGAGCACGTCGCGCCAGAAAGCCAGCGTGGTGTCGAGATCACGGCCAGCCGACAGCGCGATCTGACGGATCGCACCAATGGCAGGCATTCTATATGGAGAAACTCGTGCCGCAGCCGCAGGAGGCGACGGCGTTCGGATTGCGGATCTGGAACGACTGGCCCATCAGATCGTCGACGAAGTCGATCACCGAGCCGCCCATATAGACCAGCGACAGATCGTCGATCAGCACGGTGGCACCGTCCTTCTCGATAGCGACGTCGTCGTCGTTGCGCGTATCGACCAGGTCGAACTTGTAGGAGAAGCCCGAGCAGCCGCCGCCTTCGACCGACACGCGCAGCGCCGTCTTGCCGGCCTCGTTCGAGACAATCCTGGCGATCCGCCTGGCGGCGGCCTCGGTCATATCGACTTTCATGGCAGTCTTGGCATCAGCGCCCATGGGCGTCACCTTGCTTTCGGTTTCACATGATAGGTATGAAGCGCGAGGGGCCAAGTCAACCTGGCTAAGTCAACTGCGGCAGCATCAGCCATGACCAACGAGTTGGGCGACATCGGATTCGGCTATCGGCCGCGCGCCGCCTATGCCTGCGATCCGGCAAAGTCGCGCGGGCGGCTGTTCGACGAGGTGGAAAGCCCGACCCGCACGCCATTCCAGCGTGACCGTGACCGCATCATCCATTCGACGGCGTTCCGGCGGCTCAAGCACAAGACGCAGGTCTTCATCGCGCATGAAGGCGACCATTATCGCACCCGGCTGACCCATTCGATCGAAGTGGCGCAGATAGCGCGCGCCCTGGCACGGGCGCTGCGCGGCGACGAGGATCTCGCTGAGGCGGTGGCGCTGGTGCATGATTTCGGCCACACCCCCTTCGGCCACACCGGCGAGGACGCGCTGAACGAGAAGATGGTTACCTGGGGCGGCTTCGACCACAACGCGCAATCGCTGCGCATCGTGACGAGGCTGGAGGCGCGCTACGCCGAGTTCGATGGGCTGAACCTGACCTGGGAAACGCTGGAAGGCCTGGTCAAGCACAACGGGCCGCTGACGGACGCCAACGGCAAGGGTCTGAAAGGGCCGGTGCCGCAGGCGATCCGTGATTACTCTGAACTGCACGATCTCGAACTCGACCGGTTCGCCGGCATCGAGGCGCAGTGCGCGGCGATCGCCGACGATATCGCCTACAACACGCATGACATCGATGACGGTTTGAGGGCAGGGCTGCTGACGCTGGACATGCTGGAGGAGGTTTCGCTGCCGGGAACGATCCTGAAAGGCGTTCGCTCACGTTATCACTCCCTCGATGATGTGCGCACCGGCCACGAGCTGATGCGGCGGCAGATAACCGCCATGGTCGAGGACGTGATCAAGTCCACGACCGCCAATCTCGATCGCATCAGGCCGCGGAGCGCCGATGCGGTGAGGGCAGCCGGCGAGACGATGGTGGTTTTCTCGGCCGAAATGGCTGCCTTGGAGAAAGAACTGAAGGCCTTCCTGTACAAGCACCTCTACCGGCACGCGGAGGTCATGCGGGTGCGCGCGGACGCCGAGCAGATCGTCAAAAATCTGTTCGACGCCTATTTCGCCGATCCGCGCGCCATGCCGGACGGCTGGCGCGAGGGGCTGGATCGGGCCGACGACCGCATCAAGGCGCGCAGCGTCGCCGACTTCCTGGCGGGTATGACCGACACCTACGCGCTCAAGGAACACCGGCGTTTGTTTGACCATACGCCTGAATTGGGCTAGGGCGGGCTCGATTTTGCCGGCCAACGAGCCGGATTCGCTGCAAAGCCGCCAGAGCCAGACCCCAGAGTCACACAAATGAACATCTTCGCCGATTTCACCGCGCGAATCATAAAAGCCGTCGAAGCGCTTGATCTGAAAGACAAAGACGGCGTTTCGCCTGACCTGTCGCGCATTGCCGTCGAGCCGCCGCGCGACGCCAGCCACGGCGACCTGGCGACCAATGCGGCGATGGTGCTGGCCAAGCCGACCGGCCAGAACCCGCGCGCGCTGGCTGAAAGACTGGCGCAGGCGCTGCGCGACGACAAGGATGTCGCGGCGACGGAAGTGGCTGGGCCCGGTTTCGTCAATCTCAGGCTGAAGGACGGCTTCTGGCAGGCACATCTGACCGCACTGCTCGGCGAGGGCCGCAGCTATGGCCGCTCGACGGTTGGCGGCGGCAGGAAGACCAATGTCGAATATGTCTCGGCCAATCCGACCGGGCCGATGCATGTCGGCCATTGCCGGGGTGCTGTCGTCGGCGACGCGCTTGCCAATCTGATGGCCTTCGCCGGCTACGACGTGACCAAGGAATATGTCATCAACGACGCCGGCTCGCAGATCGACGTGCTCGGCCGTTCCGCATTCCTGCGCTACCGCGAAGCGCTGGGCGACGATATCGGCGAAATACCCGCCGGTCTCTATCCCGGCGATTACCTGGTGCCCGTCGGCCAGGCGCTGGTCGCGGAATACGGCCGCTCGCTTCTGCAGATGCCCGATGACGAGGCGCTCGCCATCGTCAAGGATCGCACCATCGATGCGATGATGGCGATGATCCGCGAGGACCTTGCGATGCTCAACGTGCATCACGACGTGTTCTTCTCCGAGCGCACGCTGCACGCCGACAAAGCCAGGAAGATCCGCTCTGCGATCAACGATCTGACGCTGAAGGGCCATATCTACAAGGGCAAGCTGCCGCCGCCCAAGGGCGAGAAACCCGACGATTGGGAGGATCGCGAGCAGACGCTGTTCCGCTCGACCGCGGTCGGCGACGACATGGACCGGGCGCTGGTCAAGTCCGATGGCTCGTTCACCTATTTCGCCGCCGACGTCGCTTATCTCAAGGACAAGGTCGATCGCGGTTTCGTCGACCTGATCTATGTGCTCGGCGCCGACCATGGCGGCTACGTCAAGCGGCTGGAGGCCCTGGCGCGGGCGATTGCCGGCGACGAGGTGAAGCTCACTGTCCTGCTGTGCAATCTGGTCAAGCTGTTTCGCGAGGGCGAACCGGTGCGCATGTCGAAGCGGTCGGGCGATTTCGTGACGCTGCGCGAAGTGGTGGAGGAGGTCGGCCGCGACGCGATCCGCTTCATGATGCTCTACCGCAAGAACGATGCGCCCCTGGATTTCGATTTCGCCAAGGTGACCGAGCAGTCCAAGGACAATCCGGTGTTCTATGTCCAGTACGCCTCGGCGCGCTGTCATTCGGTGTTCCGGCAGGCGAGCGAGCAACTGGGCGAAGCCAATTTCGACCGCAACAGCCTGGCGTCTGCCGCGGCATTGCTGACCGATGAGGGCGAGATCGGCCTGATCCGCAAGCTTGCCGAATACCCGCGGCTGATCGAGTCCGCCGCCCTTGCGCTCGAGCCGCATCGGCTGGCATTTTACCTCTATGATCTGGCCTCCAGCTTCCACGGACACTGGAACCGTGGCACGGATAATCCGGACTTACGTTTTGTTAAGGTTAACGACCGACAATTGACGCATGCCAGACTAGGGCTGGTGCAGGCTGTTTCGGACGTTTTGACGTCCGGCCTGACGTTGATCGGAGCCGCCGCGCCCACCGAAATGCGTTAGGTTTGACTAAATAACCTGTCACCTTTTGCCCACATTGCGCTGGTAAGGGCCAACCCTACGCGACGTCCATGGCGTCCGAATGAGTGCGAGTTCGGGAACAATAATGGCAGACAGAACCCAGCTGAGAGTAGCCGACAACAACGACATCGCTGACGATGATCCGTTCGCGGAACTGACCAGGATCATGGGATTCGACCCGCGCCAGCCGGTCAGGCCGCAATCGCCCGCCCAGCCGCAGGCCCCAGCCGCCGATCACGGGCTCGAAAAGGGCGATTTCGATATCGATCTCGAGAAAGAAATGATGGGCGAGTTCGGCGCTGACGACAGCGACGCCGCTCCGGTTGTTCAGGCTCATGAGCCGACCTTCGTGCTTGAGCCGGCATTCGAAGCGGCTGACGCCAGCGCGATGGACGATGAGCTTTCGGTGTCGCTCGACAACGATTTCCAACTGGACATGGCTGAGATAGACGATCACGTCGCCGGCGCCAGCCATGCGGTCGCAGCTGAAGCGGCGCCGTCCGTCGAGCCGGCTTTCGCGTCTGATTTTGACGATGCCGTCGCCGGTTCGCTTGAGGACGTCTCTCCCTTCGAGGACGATCATTCGATGGCGGACGAGCTGGCCATTTCGCTCGACCAGGATCTCCGGATCGATGAGGAAGCCGAAGAGGCCCAGTACGCTGAAGAGGCCCAGTACGCCGTTGCCGACACGCCCGCTTCTATCGAGCCAGTTGCCTCCGATGACGAATTCGACGATGCGGTGGCAGTCTCGCTTGAAGACGAGCTGGTGCTCGACGACCATTCGGCGGCCGAACAGTCATTCATGGCCGCCGAGCCCGTCAAGTATCCCATGCCGGAGCAGGCGGCGCGTGACGGCCATGCAATCTCCGATGAGAGCTTTGCCGGCCATTTCGACGACGCGATGGCTGATGTCGACATGGATTTCGACGTTCGCGCGGATGAGCCGAATGCCTTCGACGAGCCGCACGCGCATGATGCGCTTGTCGATATCACTGACGCGAACGGCGATATTCCCATCCCTGAAGGCATGTCGGACGATGCTTTCGACCTAAGTTTGGACGACGCGTTTGCCGAAACGGCCGAAGAGCCGGTCGCCGAGGTTGCTGCCGCTACGGTCCAGCCGGCGGCGCCAGAGGCTCACGTTGCGCCGGCGGCGCATGCCCCGGCCGCGGACGAACGGAGCCTGGAAGACGAGTTGAATGCGCTGCTGGGTGCCATGACGGCGCGCACGGCGCCGGTGGCCAGTGAGCCCGTCACGGCTCAGCCGGCTGTCGCCGCCCTGCCGCCTGTTGCCGAGCCCGCCGAGGAACCGGCCGATCTTGTCGGCGACCTCGACTGGGATCTTGACGAACCCGCGCCTGAGCAGGACCGGCATGTTGGCACGGCCCAAGCGGCCGATGCGGATATTGACGACCTTATGCTTGATGAACTCCAGGATACGACTTGGCACACGGCTGGCGATGTCGATTTCGACGATGATGCGTTCGACGCGGCTTTGCCCAAGGATCTTGATCCGCGTGACGAAGCCGCTGACCGGGACAATTCGGCGGATTCTCTCGATTGGCTTGCGGAGCGTTCCCAACCGGCAGAGCCGACGCGTTCGTGGAGCCGCGTGACGCCCGTTCCGCAGCAGCCGTCATTCAGTGCTCAGCCTGCGTTTGCTCAGCCGGCCGCTTCGGTGGCATCCGTGGCCGCCGCGCCGGCAGTCGCCGCCATGACGTCCTACCGTTCGTCCGAGCCGGTCGAGGCCGTGGCTCCCGCTGCCCCGGTGTCGGCGCCCCAATCGCGCCAGCCTGCGCATTACGAAGACATGCCCGACGTCGAAACGGTCGATGTACCCGAGCGTGTCGTCGCGCTGGCCGACGATCTCGATATTCCCGAACTGCACTTCGAGGAAGACCAACCGGCGTCGTCTGGCTACGACGATCTCGATGCGGAGTTCTCCAGCCTTCTCTCCGAGATGAACGCGGTGGAGGTCGCTCCTGTTCCCACGAGCAATGTGGCCAGCGCGTCTTATGATGATGACTCCTATGCCGCGGGCTTCAAGCCGGGCTATGACAGCCTCAAGCCGGCATATGACGGGGTCAAGCCGGGCTATGACGGGGTCAAGCCGGGCTATGACGGGGTCAAGCCGGGCTATGAGCCGGAAGCGCGGACCTATGCCGCGCGGCCGATGGACATGTCCGCCCGCGCGGCGGCGCCCACGGGTTATGCCGACGCCTCCGGCTTCGACCTCGACGGCCTGCCAGGGAGCCAGCCGGTTTCGCAAGCCGATGATTTTACTGTCGATGAACTCGACTACGATCCCGAACTCGACGAGGCTATGGCTGTTCCGGGTCTCGGCGAGCGTGAGGCCGGGAGGCCGACGCGCGGACGCGGACTGTTCATCGCCGCGATTGTCGGCGCGGTCGCGGTCGCAGGCGGTCTCGGGGCCTTTGCGCTGTCCTTTGGCGGCAAGGGCGGCAGCGAAGCGCCTGTCATCGTCAAGGCCGACAACGCGCCGATCAAGGTCAAGCCGGAGAATCCGGGCGGCGCCGTGGTGCCCAATCAGGACAACAAGGTCTACGACGCGGTCAGGGGCGCCAAGCCAGCCGAGCCGGTCCAGGAAAAGCTGGTCACCAACGTCGAAGAGCCAGTGGACGTCCAGGCGAAAGATCCGGCCCGCGCCATCGACCTTTCGCCGGACCAGAATACAGCCGCCGCTGGAACCGATGTCGGCAATGCCGCGCCGATGGCCGGCGCCGCTTCGGCCAACGCTTCTGCCAACAATACGGCGCCCGCGCCCAAGTCCGAGGACCGCATTGCGCAGGTGCTGCAGGATGCCGACAAGGGCACCAATGCCGATGTCGTCGCCGTTGCGCCGCGCAAGGTGAGGACCATGGTGGTCAAGTCGGACGGCTCGCTGGTGCCGCGTGAAGATCCGGCGGCGCCCGCCGCGCCGCTAGTGGCCGCTACCGAGCCGGTCGATCCGGCGCCGCAGCATGTTGCCCCAGCGGCCCAAGCCAACGCGGACCAGACCGGCACCGTGGCGCCTGCCGCCGCCCAGGCGGACGACGAGCCGGCCCTCAAGCCGGTCGCCAAGCAGAAAGCCGAGGCCCAATCGGCGAACACGCCGGCAAAGGTTCCGCTCGCGCCGCAGCGTCCGTCCGACCAGCCGGTCGATGTTGTCGGCGAGGTCAAGCCCGATCAGGTTGCGTCCATAGATCCGGCATCGACCGCGGCCGGCGGTGGCTCGTGGTCGATGCAGATCGCCTCGCAGCCGACCGTCGAAAGCGCCCAGTCCAGCTATCAGGATCTGCAGCGCCGCTATGGCAGTGTGCTTGCCGGGCGTACCGCCAACATCGTCAAGGCCGAGATCGCCGGCAAAGGCACGTTCTACCGCGTGCGCGTTCCGGCCCAGTCACGCAATGACGCGATCAATTTGTGCACCAGCTACAAGGCCGCCGGCGGCAACTGCTTCGTCTCGCGCTAAAGCCGGGGCCAACCATCAAAAGCCGGCGCGGTCCACCGCGCCGGCTTTTTTCATGGGGAAAGCAGATCCGGCGTTATCCCGGATGAGTCCCTGGCGATTCCCTTTGATCGCACAAAGCCCTAAACTGCCGACATGACCGAATCAAAATCCATGATCCTCGGCTGTGCCGGGAAATCGCTTACCCGCGAAGAAATCAATTTCTATCGCAATGAATGCCCGTGGGCCTTCATCCTGTTTGCGCGCAACATTGGCGAGACCGAACAGATCCGCGATCTGGTCGCCGAGATGCGGGACTGCATAGGGCGTCCGGACGCGCTGGTGTTCATCGATCAGGAAGGCGGCCGTGTGCAGCGCTTGCGACCGCCGCTGGCACCGAACTATCCCGCCGGCGGCGCGCTCGGCGCGCTGTGGCGCGACGATCATGATGCCGGCGCCCGAGCGGCCTGGTTGATGGCGCGGCTGCATGCCTTCGACCTGCTGCGCTACGGCATCACAGCCGATTGCCTGCCGGTGCTCGACGTGCCGATCGAAGGCGCCAGCGATGTCATCGGCGCGCGGGCCTATGGCAAGGATCCGCGACCGGTGATCGAGCTCGGCCGCGCAGCCGCGGAAGGGCTGATGTCGGGCGGCGTGCTGCCGGTCATGAAGCATATTCCGGGCCATGGACGTGCCTTTGCCGACACGCATTTCGAACTGCCGGTGGTCAATGCCTCGCTCAGCGATCTGCAGCGGCATGATTTCGCCCCGTTCAAGGAGCTTAGCCATCTGCCGATGGCGATGACAGCCCATGTCGTCTACAGCGCGATCGACCCCAACAATCCGGCGACCACCTCCGGCAAGGTCATCGACGAGATCATCCGGCGCGAAATCGGCTTCGACGGGCTGCTGATGAGCGACGACACCTCGATGAAGGCACTTTCTGGGGATTTCCCGACAAAGGCGGCATCGATCCTTGCGGCGGGCTGCGATCTGGTCCTTCACTGCAACGGCGTTTTCGAGGAGATGGCCGGCATCGCATCGCGCACCACAGGGCTTGAGGGCACGTCGCTGGAGCGCGCCAAGCGGGCGCTGACCTATATAAAGAACCGTGACACGGTCGAAGAAACCGAAATACGCGCCGAATTCGCCACCTACTTCGATGCGGTGGCATAGCAAAGGGAAAGTGACAGGAGTGGCGGAGACATTGGAAAGCAAGGCCTCGAAGGCCGCACCGATGGACCGTCTGTGGGCCGAGAATGACGATTCACGCGTTACCGGCGACCCGTCGCTGGTTGTCGACGTGGCCGGCTTCGAAGGTCCGCTCGATCTTCTGCTGCATCTTGCCCGCACCCAGAAGGTCGATCTGGCTCGCATTTCGATCCTGGCGCTGGTCGAGCAATATCTGACCTTTGTCGAGACGGCGAGGGCGCTCAGGCTGGAGCTTGCCGCCGACTATCTGGTGATGGCGGCGTGGCTGGCCTTCCTCAAGTCCAAGCTCCTGATCCCCAAGCAGCCCGGCGACGAGGGCGAAAGCGGTGAGGAACTGGCGGCGGTGCTGCAGTTCCGCCTGAAGCGGCTGGAAGCCATGCGCGACGCCTCGGCGCGTCTGGTCAACCGCAACCGGCTCGGCCGCGATGTGTTCGCGCGCGGCATGCCGGAAATGGTCATCGTCGAAAAGCGTAACGCCTATTCGGCCTCGCTCTACGATCTCTTGACCGCCTATGCCCAGCAACGCCAGAAGCAGGCGATCAACAATGTGACGATCGCCAGGCGCGGTGTCTGGTCGCTCAAGGATGCGCGCGACATCCTGACCCGCCTGGTCGGGGCTGCAAGCGACTGGACGGCGCTGGAAAGTTTTCTGATCGCATACATGACCAGCCCCGAGGAGCGGCGCACGGCAATCGCCAGTTCTTTTGCGGCAACATTGGAACTGGTGCGCGACGGCACGATGGACGTGCGGCAGGATCAGACGTTCGCGCCGATCTACCTGCGCGGGCGCACGCAGGCAATCAAGGCAGTCGAGGTGGCATCATGAGCGAACGCGCCAACGCTTCGGTTATCCCGTTCAAGGTCGGCGATGCACCCGAAGAGGAGTCGCTTTCCCGGGATCCGGCCGAGCAGCTACAGAACCCGGCCGAGCGGCTGCATCTGGCCGAGGCCGTGCGCATGGCCGAGGCGATCGTGTTCGCCAGCGCCGAACCCGTCAGCGAAAAGCAGCTCGCGGCACGCCTCCCTGACGGCATCAACATTGCCCTGGCCATGGCCGAGCTGCAGCAGATCTATGTGCGGCGCGGCGTCAATCTGGTGCGTGTCGGCGACGCCTGGGCGTTCCGCACCGCCGGCGACCTGGCTTTCCTGATGAGCCGCGATACCGTTCAGCAAAGGAAGCTCTCCCGCGCGGCTCTCGAAGTGCTGGCGATCATTGCCTATCACCAGCCGGTGACGCGCGCCGAGATCGAGGACATCCGGGGCGTCGAAACCTCGAAAGGCACGCTCGACACGTTGCTGGAAACGGAATGGGTGCGCATGCGCGGCCGGCGAAAGACGCCCGGACGCCCTGTGACCTACGGTACGACGGAGACCTTCCTCGACCATTTCGCGCTGGAAGAGATTCGCGATCTTCCTGGCATGGAGGAACTGAAGGGGGCTGGACTGCTTTCGGGCCGCATGCCGTCGAATTTCTCCATTCCGCAGCCGCCGGCCGATCCCGACGCATTGACCGACGACGAGGATGCGCTGACCGACATCGATCTCGAGGAACTCGGCCTGCTGACGCCGCGCGTCACGGAAGATTGACTGGCATTGGCGGCCAACTTGATGAGGATGCGCGGATTCGTAGCGGGCGTTCCCGTCGAAAATGCGTGACATCCGTCACCCTTTCATAAACTCTGTCGCAGTTGTGTTTGAATCCCAACGCGAAAACGCATAGATCATCGCCAGGGAAAACATTCGAGAGAGATTTGCTATGGGTTCATTTTCGATTTGGCATTGGCTGATCGTGCTGGTGATCGTGCTTTTGGTGTTCGGCCGCGGCAAGATTCCCGAGCTGATGGGCGATATGGCCAAGGGTATCAAGAGCTTCAAGAAGGGCATGGCCGACGACGAGGTTGCCGAAGACAAGCGCACCGTCGAACATCGTGCCGACGAGACCGTTGCGGCCGCGAAGGAAAAAGCCAGCAAGAGCTGAGCCCAAGGTTCTAGTCGGAACAGAGTGCCATGTTTGAAGTCGGCTGGACCGAAATGCTGGTCATCGCGATCGTCATGATCGTGGTCGTCGGACCCAAGGATTTGCCCAATATGCTGCGCACCTTCGGCCGCACGACGGCGAAGCTGCGCGCCATGGCGTCCGATTTCCAGAAACAGTTCAACGAGGCGCTGAAGGAAGCCGAGCTCGACGACGTCAAGAAGTCCGTCGACGAGCTCAGGGGCATGAGCCCGATGGCTGAGATCAGGAAGCAGCTCAATCCGTTCGAACAGGCCGCGGCCGACGTTCGCTCCGGCGTCGATGCGGCGATGAAGCCGAAGCCGGCAGCCGATCCGGCAAGCTCTGTCGCTTCGACCCCGCAAGCGGCCGAGCCGTTGAAGAGCGGTGCAACGACCATGCCTGGCGTCAACGGGCCGGAAGCAGCGCCAGCAGCGCCGGTTTTTCCGGCAATGACCGACGAATCGGTGGTGACCTCGTCGGCGCCGGCGGAACGCGTTGCGGCGCCGAAGGCGTCGGCGGCGAAGAAACCAACCAAGCCTGCGCCGGCAAAAGCGACGCCGGCTGCAAAAGCTTCGGCAAATGGTGCAAAGGTTGCCGCGAAGGCAGCGTCTGCGTCCAAGACGCAGGCGAAGGCCATGACGGCGGCACAGCCTGAAGCGCCCAGGGCCAAGACGCCCGCTGAGGCCAAGGCTGTCGCGGCCAAAGCCGTGGCGACCAAGACTGTAGCGACCAAGATGGGGGCGAAAGCCGAACCGAAGCTTGCAGCGGTGAAGAAGCCGGTGGCCAAGAAGACGGCTGGAGCCGCCAAGTGAGCGTTTCGGACACCGAAAAGGACGAGATCGAGAAATCGTCGGCGCCGCTGATGGAGCATCTGATCGAGTTGCGCCGGCGGCTGATCTGGTCGCTGGGCGGCTTCTTCGTTGCCTTCCTGGTCTGTTTCTTCTTCGCCAAGAAACTGTTCAACCTCCTGGTCGTGCCGTTCAAATGGGCGACGCAATGGGCAGGGCTCGATCCGCACAAGGTCGAGCTGATCTACACGGCGCCGCAGGAATTCTTCTTCACCCAGGTCAAGCTCGCCATGTTCGGCGGCATGGTGATCGCCTTTCCGCTGATCGCCACGCAGATCTACAAGTTCATCGCGCCCGGCCTGTACAAGAACGAGCGCAACGCCTTCCTGCCGTTCCTGATCGCATCGCCGATCCTGTTCCTGATGGGCGCATCGCTGGTCTATTTCTTCTTCACGCCGATGGTGATGTGGTTCTTCCTCGCCATGCAGCAGGCCGGCACCGACGATCAGGTGCAGATTTCGCTGCTGCCGAAAGTGTCGGAATATCTCAGCCTGATCATGACGCTGATCTTCTCCTTCGGCCTGGTGTTCCAGCTGCCGGTGGTGACCAGCCTGATGACACGGGTCGGCATGCTCTCGTCCAAGGGACTGGCCGAGAAGCGCAAATGGGCGATCGTCATTGCCTTCGTCGTCGCGGCGATACTGACGCCGCCCGATCCGATGAGTCAGATCGGCCTGGCCATCCCGACCATCCTTCTCTACGAGGTGTCCATCTGGGCTGCCCGGCTGATCGAGCGCGATCGGGAAAAGCAGCGCGTGGCACGCGAGAAGCAGGACGCGGCGGAAGAGGTGGCGGACAAAGCACCGGACGAGCCCCCGGCACCTGCCTCCTCATAGGCGACAGAGCGGCTGCAGCGGCGGAAAAACACAGTCGTCGCCCCGTCCTCTTGCATCGATCTCGGATGCGGTTTACGCCCTCTGGCTGAAACGCATCGCGCTCAAAGCGATGCCTTTCAGTTTTGTTTTGAGCATGTCGTTGTCCCAAATCGCTGTGCACTTTTGGGCGACATGCTACCCAGGAGCGTTTCAAACCATGCTTGACATCAAATGGATTCGCGACAACCCGAAGGCCCTTGTCGAGGCGCTGGTGAAGCGCTCGTGGTCGGCCGGTGAGGCGCAGTCCATGGTCGACGGGCTGATCGCCTCGGACGAGGCCCGGCGCGAGCACGTCACCGAGCTGCAGACCAAGCAAGAGCGCCGCAATGCCGCGTCGAAGGAGATCGGCAACGCCATGCGTTCGGGCGATGCCGCCCTGGCCGAGACGCTGAAATCCGAAGTCGGGGAGATCAAGGTCTTCATCCAGAACGGCGAGGCGCGCGAACGCGAGCTCGACAAGGCGCTGAACGATGCGCTGGCGGTGCTGCCCAACGTACCATTTGACGACGTGCCTGTCGGCAAGGACGAGCATGACAATGTCGTCAAGCACATCGTCGGCAAGGTGCCGACGCGGCCGAACTGGGTGAAGGAGCACTTTGAGATCGGCGAAGCGCTCGGCATGATGGATTTCGAGCGCGCGGCAAAGCTGTCGGGCTCGCGCTTTACGGTGCTGAAAAGCGGACTGGCCCGGATGGAACGTGCGCTCGGCCAGTTCATGCTGGACCTGCATACGACCGAACATGGCTACGAAGAAGTCATCCCGCCGTTGATGGTCAAGGACGATGTTCTGTTCGGCACCAACCAATTGCCGAAGTTCGAGGAAGATCTGTTCTTCGCGCCGCACGGGGAGGGCAGGCTTGGCCTGATTCCCACCGCCGAGGTCCCACTCACCAACCTTGTGCGTGAAGAAATCACCGCGCATGAAAAACTGCCGCTGCGCTATACCGCGCTGACGCCGTGCTTCCGCTCGGAAGCGGGTTCGGCCGGGCGCGACACGCGCGGCATGCTGCGCCAGCATCAGTTCTACAAGGTCGAGCTGGTGTCGATCACCGATCAGGATTCGTCACTTGCCGAGCACGAGCGGATGACGCAATGCGCCGAGGAAGTGCTGAAGCGGCTCGGCCTGCCGTTCCGCACCATGACGCTGTGCACCGGCGACATGGGGTTTGGCGCGCGCAAGACCTACGATATCGAGGTCTGGTTGCCCGGCCAGAACGCCTATCGCGAGATCTCGTCCTGCTCGGTGTGCGGCGATTTCCAGGCGCGCCGCATGGACGCCCGCTACAAGGACAAAGACGGCAAGGGCAACCGCTTCGTCCACACCCTCAACGGCTCGGGCACAGCCATTGGCCGCGCGCTCATCGCCGTCATCGAAAACTACCAGAACGAGGATGGCAGCGTAACCATTCCTGAAGTGCTGCGGCCTTACATGGGCGGCCTGGAAAAGATCGAAGCGAAATAATGCGTATCCTCCTGACCAATGACGACGGCATTCATGCCGAGGGCCTGGCGTCGCTCGAACGCGTCGCGCGCACGCTGTCCGACGATGTCTGGGTGGTGGCGCCCGAGCAGGACCAGTCCGGCTACGCGCATTCGCTGTCGATCTCGGAGCCGCTGCGGCTGCGCAAGATCGGCGAGAAGCATTTTGCCGTGCGCGGCACGCCGACGGATTGCGTCATCATGGGCGTCAAGAAAATCCTGCCTGGCGCACCCGACCTGATCCTGTCCGGCATCAATTCGGGCGCCAATATCGCCGATGACGTCACCTATTCGGGCACCGTCGCCGGCGCCATGGAAGGCGCGCTGCTCGGTATCCGCTCGATCGCGCTCAGCCAGGGCTACAGCTATGTCGGCGAAGATCGCGTCGTGCCCTACGAGACGACAGAGGTGCTGGCGCCGGCGCTGCTGAAGAAGCTGGTCGCGACGCCGTTGCCGGACGGCGTGCTGCTCAACGTCAATTTTCCCAATTGCACGCCCGAAGAGGTCGCCGGCACGGTGGTCACCACGCAAGGCAAGCTCGTGCACTCCCTGTGGGTCGACGAGCGCCGCGACGGGCGCGGCCTGCCATACTACTGGCTGCGCTTCGGCCGCGAGCCGGTCGAGGGCAAGCAAGGCACCGATCTCTACGCCTTGCGCAACAGGCTGGTGTCGGTGACGCCGCTGCAGCTCGATCTGACCGCGCATGAAATCCGTGACCAATTGAGCAAGGCGCTTGCATGAATCAGGGGATCGATGACCGCGAAGGTTTTGCCGCCTTTCTGCTGCGTCTGCGCGGCCGGGGGACTGTGCCGAAGGCGCTGATCGCGGCCTTCGAGGCGACGCCGCGGCGCGGCTTCCTGGCGGCCCAGTTCCATCAGATCGCCTGGTCGGACCGTATGCTGCCGATCGAATGCGGCGAGGCGATCGAAGGTGCCGACATGCAGGCGGCGGTGATCGCGGCGCTCGCTATCGAGCAGGGCAACCGCGTGCTCGAGATCGGCACCGGCTCGGGCTACACGTCGGCGGTGATGTCGCGGCTGGCGGCGCGGGTCATCACCACCGATCGCTACAAGACGCTCGCCGAGCAGGCGCGGCAGCGCTTCGAGGCGCTCGGCATCGGCAATGTGATCGTGCGCCACGCCGATGGTTCCGGCGGGCTGCCGAATGAAGGGCCATTTGACCGTATCGTCGCCTGGACTGCCTTCGACAGCCTGCCGCGCTTCCTGCTCGACCAATTGTCGAGCGGCGGTATCGTCATCGCTCCGATCGGCCCCGAAGAGGGCGAACAGGTGCTGGCCAAGCTGACCAAGGTCGGCAGCCGCTTCGAGCGTGAAGACATCGGCCTCGTTCGCCTGCAGCCGATCCTGCGCGGTGTCGCCGCTATCATCTAGCGCGTCTGTCGATGTCAGGCCGCGCCGCGTCGGGTGCGTCTTCGACCCCGGCCGGCATGACCTGAAAATCTCCCCTGGGCTCGCTCTCTAATATTTTAAGAAAAATTGCGCCGGATTCCATGGGGTTAACCGTCGAGTAACATTAACGCGCTTTAATCATGCCTAGTTTGTACCGGGTATGTGCGGGTTAGTGCGATGCAACTCAGTGTTTTGAAGACAAACGGTCGCAATCTGGCGCGAGGCTGCGCCATACTGATGGTCGCGGGTGCTGCTGCGGGGTGCAGTTCCCAGGTTTCGCGGTTCAATGGCGTCGACGATGTCTTTACATCCTCGACCAACAATCAGCGCGCCATCATCAACAAGCAGGATGCCGTACAGCAGCCCTATCCGGGCGATGTCGCCGCCGCTCCGATCGATGGCAGCCATACACAGTCGGTCAGTCGCTCCAGCCTCGATCCGGTCTCGACGCGGCCGCTGCCGCCGCCCGTTGCCCAGGCTCCCGACGTGGCGCCGGTATCGAAGCCGGTGCGCACCGCATTGGCCCCCGCACCGCATGTCGACAGGACCACGACCGGCACCGTCGCCCCGGTGGCATCGCCTTTCAAGGTTTCGCAACCTGACGAACCCCGCGTGGCTGCTTCCGGCACTCCGCATGCAACCGAGATCGTCGTCAGGGACGGCGAAACGATCGGCGGCCTGGCGCAGCGCTACAAGGTGCCGTCCGACGTGATCATGAAGGTCAACGGGCTGAGCGCGACCAAGGGGCTGAAGACCGGCCAGAAGCTGGTCATCCCGGCCTACGCCTATTCGAGCAAGAGCGAGCCGAAGCTCGCGGATGCCAAGCCGGCGAAAGACACCAAGCACAACCTGCCGGCCACTGCGCCGGACAAAGTCGCCGTCCTGCCGCAGCAGCCGAAGCCTAGGGAGGGCAAATCCGCCGCTCAGGTCGACACGTCGGCCGCCGCGAGCCAGCCCAAGGAGCCCAAGCCGCAGGTGGCCGCGGCCAAGGCGACCAATGCAGCTGGCACCTATACGGTTCAGTCGGGCGACACGCTTTCCTCGATTGCCAGGAAAACCGGTGTCGGAGTCGTTGCCATCAAGCAGGCCAACGGCATGCAGGATGGCTTGCTCAGGATCGGCCAGACCCTGAAGGTGGCCGCCGGCGGAACCGCGACCGTCGCCGCCGCCAAGCCGGCCAAGGTCGATCCGGTGACGACGGCCACGACGCAGCCCGCGGCAAAGACCACGCCGTCGGAAACGCTGGCGTCCTACACGCCGCCGAAGAAGGATTCGAAGGTCATCCAGCAGGCCGAGGCCGACGATGCCGTCGCGCCTGACGCCACCGGCATCGGCAAGATGCGCTGGCCGGTGCGCGGTCGCGTGATCTCCGGTTTCGGCTCCGGCAAAGACGGCGTCGACATCGCCGTGCCCTCGGGCACACCGGTCAAGGCAGCCGAGAACGGTGTCGTCATCTATGCCGGCGACGGCCTCAAGGAATTCGGCAACACGGTGCTGGTGCGCCACGAGAATGGCCTGGTCACCGTCTACGGCCACGCCAGCTCGATCGAGGTGCAGCGCGGCCAGAAGGTCAAGCGCGGCCAGGAAATCGCGCTGTCGGGCATGAGCGGCACGACGGACTCGCCGAAGCTGCACTTCGAAGTGCGCAAGAACTCGGCCCCGGTCGATCCCTCGGGTTACCTCGAATAGAAGAAAAAAAGCAATTTGCGGGCCGTCTGACCTCCAGTCCGGCCCGCCGGCTCAGCCCGTTCCGAAAGGAGCGGGCTTTTTCAGTTTCAACGCGACGCGCCAGTCTTCAAGCTTCAAAGATGATCACGCAGAGTGTCGGCGATCATGACGTCAAGGCCGCTGGCCTTGATTCCGAGAAGCGTCTCCGCGTCGGAGGAATCGACCAGCAAGGGATTGTCGAAGAGATAGCTCATCTCGATGAGTTCATGCATGCCCAATGCTTCCATTTCGGGGATGGAATAGGAACGTGTTTCTGGAATTTCACGGTGAAGCATTGCCGCCGTCGTCAGGATGAGTTCCCGGGGTGAGGCGTGTTGCGATGGAACATGGAACGCCCGTCGCCATTCGCCCGTGTAGCGGGAAGCGGCGACCAGCGTCCTGGCCACGTCCTTCGTGAAGGACCAGGCATGAGTCGCGTCGAGGTTTCCAATGAAAGCAGTCGGTTTCCCCTCGATTATGGAGGGCAGCGCGACCAGTGAGAAAGAGCTGACCGCGCCATATCCAAGATAATCGCTGGACCGCACTTCGACTGCCGGCACGTCCGCACGGACCGCCCGTTGCCACATGATCGTGCGGGCGGTCCCTTTCTTCGACGTCGGATCCAGAGACAGGTCGGAGTGAAGCGGACTATCGGCATGTTTCCCATAGCCATAGAGGTTTCCGAGAACCACAAGCTTCGCGCCGACCGCTTCCGCGGCACGCACGGTGCCGTCGATGATTGGGAAGAAGTCGGTCGGCCACCGGTGATAGGCGGCCATGGCACACATGAAAATGGCGTCGGCGTTTCGGCAGATACGCGCCAGTTCAACGGCATCGGTGGCATCGGCCTGCACCGCCCGGACGTTCCGCAACGCGTTTGAGCCGACACTCCGGCTCGTGAGAACGACATCATGTCCTTCTTCGCCCAGAAGGCGCGCGGTCTCGTGCCCGACCGGGCCTGCTCCGACAACTACATAAAAACTCATGGCGTAACCTCTCGTCCAAGCTCGATGGAGAGGCGTAGGTACATGTCCATGGCATTGAAAATCGCGCGGGAATTGCCAATTCTTGGACAGGTTTTGCCAGGAAGCGAGAGAGCATGCATTCGCAGTCTGTTCCGGCCCGATTTCCGCCCGACGTCACAATGGCCTTCTGGCATATCGAAGCGGGCGTCCATCGTCTCTCCAGGGCGGCCCATCATCGCATCATGGTGCATGCAAGCGCGGCGACGCGTTCCTACTGCAATGAGGTTGGTCGATATTTCGTGAGGCGCGCTGGCGATATTGACCTGGTGCCCGCTGGCCAAGAGGGCGGCTTCGAGACCGAAACCCCGTTCGACACGATCGAGATCGCGTTACAACCAGCCCTGATGGAAAGGGTGGCGGCTGAGCTAGGTGGCAAGGCGCGCGCGTTGCCGCTCGACACACGTCATCTGCTTCGTGATCAGCGCATCCAACATCTCGCCCGTGCACTCGAGAGCGATCTCGGCGCAAACTCACCGAGTGGATCTTTGTTTGCCGACAGCATTGGCGCCGCTCTGGCGGTGAGGCTGCTCGGTCTTGAGAATTCCGATGTCGAGCGAACAAACCGGTTGTCAGATGCCCAGCTCAAGCGCGTGTTGGAGCATATCGAAGCTGGCTTGCACGAGCCCCTTTCAATCCAGCGATTGAGCCGAGTTGCCGGGGCGAGCAGCTCGCACTTGCGGGCTTGGTTCAAGGCGGCGACGGGCGTCACCCTGCACCGCTACGTGGTGCGACGTCGCGTCGAACGCGCACGCGCCATGCTGCAGCGAGGCGATCTCAGCACAAGCGAGGTGGCGGAATTGACGGGCTTTGCGCACCAGTCACATCTGGCGCATTGGATGCGCCGCGAGATCGGCCAAACGCCGCGTGATTTGCGCCGGGCGCAGCCCAAATGATCTTCTCATTGGATGGCCTTGGCGACGCCACCCAACGTGTCAGTCCCTCAGTGGCTTGCCGAGCCGTCCAGCCAGGTCCTGGGTGAACTGCCAGGCAACGCGGCCCGAGCGGCTGCCGCGCGTCGTCGCCCATTCCAATGCCTTGGAGCGCAACTGCTCGGGATCGATGACAAGGCCATGATGGCTGATATAGCCGTCGATCATGTCGAGATACTCGTCCTGCGAACATTTGTGGAAGCCGAGCCACAGCCCGAAGCGGTCGGACAGCGACACCTTTTCCTCGACCGCCTCGGAAGGGTTGATGGCGGTCGAGCGCTCATTGTCGATCATGTCGCGCGGCAAAAGGTGCCGGCGGTTCGAAGTGGCATAGAAGATGACATTCGCCGGCCGGCCTTCGACGCCGCCTTCGAGCGCGGCTTTGAGCGACTTGTACGAAGTGTCGTCATGGTCGAAGGAGAGATCGTCGCAAAACAGGATGAAGCGGAAGGGGGCCGCCTTGAGCAGGCCCATCAGCTTCGGTAGCGTGTCGATGTCCTCGCGGTGGATTTCGATCAGCTTCAGCGGCAGGTCGGACTTGGTCTTGGCGTTGATCTCGGCATGCACGGCCTTGACCAGCGACGATTTGCCCATGCCGCGCGCGCCCCACAACAACACATTGTTGGCTGGATACCCGGCGGCGAAGCGTTCGGTGTTGTCGACAAGGATGTCGCGGACACGGTCGACGCCACGGATCAGGCCGATGTCCACGCGGTTAACCCTGCGCACCGGTTCCAGATAGCCCGGATCGGCCTGCCAGACGAAGCAATCGGCCTCGCCGAGGTCGGTTTCGGGCACCGGCGGCGGGGCGAGGCGGCTCACCGCCTCGATCAGCCGGTCGAGTTTCTGGTTCAGGGCTTCAATGCTGCTGTCGGTCATGTCTGTCTTTTGTTTCGCGGTTTCGACATTTGGGAGCGTGAACGTGCCCGATTCCCTCTGATCCAAAACCGGTGGCAACCTTTTGTTCGAGCGTGATCTCTGGCAAACGGTTTCCGTTTGTCTGAGAAAACCGGCTCGCGCTTTTCGCGATCATGCTCTAACACGGCTCAACAGGCCGTAAAAGCAGCCGATTTGGCCGGCCGCGCAGTTGCATTGACAACTTTACCGACTATATTCCGGCCAAATTTCAAGGGCCGCCAAATTGGCGGCTGTTTTCAAAAATCAGGAGTACCTCGATGTTCGTGACACCGGCATACGCCCAAGGCGTCGGCGCTTCTCCCGACATGTTCATCAGCATTTTGCCGTTTGTCCTGATTTTCGTGATCATGTATTTTCTGATCATCAGGCCGCAGCGCACGCAGCTGAAGAAGCGCGGCGAGATGCTGGCGGCTGTCCGTCGCGGCGACACGGTCGTCACCGGCGGCGGCTTCGTCGGCAAGGTGACCAAGGTGATCGACGACAACGAGCTCGAGATCGACCTCGGTAACGGCTTGAAGGTGACGGCGCTGCGCTCGACGATCGCCGATGTGCGCGTCAAGGGCGAGCCGGTGGCCAACCAAAACGCCAAGAAATAATCCAATTTTAGGCGGAGCGATCCGCGGACACGCTCTGACGGACGACGCCATATGCTGTATTTTTCGCGCTTCAAGATGATCCTGATCTGGGTGGCCGTGGCCATCACAGTGATCCTCGCCGCGCCCAACCTGTTCTCCGCCAGCACGCTGGCGCAATTGCCCAGCTGGGTGCCGAAGCGGCAGATGACGCTCGGCCTCGACCTGCAGGGTGGTTCGCACATCCTGCTGGAAATGAACCAGAACGATCTGATCAAGGATCGGCTGGAGACGACGCGCGATGAAATCCGCACGATGCTGCGCGACGCCAAGATCGGCTATACCGGCCTTGCCGGCACGGGGCGGACCCTGCAGGTCCGCATCACCGATCCCGCCCAGATCGATGCCGCCAAGACGGCGCTGAAGACGCTGACCGATCCGGTCGCTGCCGGCCTGTTCACCGGCGGCTCCGTCCAGGAAATGACGCTCGACGATTCCGAGCCCGGCCTGCTCAAGTTCAACGTCACCGACGCCGGCATCAAATACCGCACGTCGACCGCGCTGACGCAGTCGATCGAGGTGGTCGAACGCCGCGTCAACGAACTCGGCACCACCGAACCGATCGTGCAGCGGCAGGGCGACGACCGTATCCTTGTCCAGGTGCCGGGTCTTCAGGACCCGCAGAGACTGAAAGAAATCCTCGGCCAGACCGCCAAGCTGACCTTCCAGATGGTCGACCAGTCGATGCCGGTGCAGGACGCGCTCAATGGCCGTCCGCCCGCCGGCTCGTCGGTGCTGTATTCGCAGGACGATCCGCCGGTTCCGTATCTGATCGAAAATCGCGTCATCGTCTCGGGCGAAAACCTCGTTGACGCACAGGCGACATACAATTCGCAGAACAACGAGCCGGTGGTGTCGTTCCGCTTCGATTCGAAAGGGGCGGCGCGCTTCGGTCAGGCCACGGCGCAGAATGTCGGCAAGCTGTTCGCCATTATCCTCGACAATCAGGTGATATCGGCGCCGCAGATCCGCGAGCCGATCCTCGGCGGCACCGGCCAGATTTCCGGCAATTTCACTGCCCAGAGCGCCAATGACCTTGCGGTGCTGCTGCGCGCCGGTGCGTTGCCCGCAACGCTGACGGTCATCGAAGAACGCACGGTGGGTCCGGGCCTTGGCCAGGATTCGATCCATGCCGGCAAGGTCGCCGGCATCATCGGTTCTATCCTCGTCGTCGCCTTCATGTTCGTCGCCTACGGCTTCCTCGGCTTCCTCGCCAACATCGCGCTGGCGGTGCACGTGGCGATGATCGTCGGCGTGCTCTCGTTGCTTGGCGCTACGCTGACCTTGCCTGGTATCGCCGGTATCGTACTGACCATCGGCATGGCGGTCGATTCCAACGTGCTGATCTATGAACGTATTCGCGAGGAGCGACGCGCCGGCCGCTCTGTGATCCAGGCGATCGATACCGGTTTCACCAAGGCGCTAGCGACCATCGTCGATTCCAACATCACTTCGCTGATCGCCACCGTAGTGCTGTTCTATCTCGGTACCGGGCCGGTGAAGGGCTTTGCCATCACCTACGCCATCGGCATCCTGACCACGGTCTTCACCGCCTTCACCTTCACCCGCCTGCTGGTCTCGATCTGGCTGCGCCGGGCTCGCCCGAAGGAATTGCCGAAGGCGCCGGTGACTTTCGTTCCACCCGGCACCAAGATCCCCTTCATGGGCATCCGTCGCTGGACCTTTACGCTCTCCAGCGCACTGTCGATCCTGTCGGTGGTGCTGTTCATGACCGTTGGCATCAATTACGGCATCGACTTCAAGGGCGGTTCGCTGATCGAGGTGCAGGCCAAGAGCGGCAATGCCGACCTCGCCGACCTCCGTGCGCGGCTGACCGAGCTCAACATCGGCGAAGTTCAGGTGCAGCAGTTCGGTACGCCGAACGACGTGCTGATCCGCGTCGGGACGCAGGATGGTGGCGAGAATGCCGAGCAGACCGTCATCGACAAGGTGCGTGGCGAGCTGCAGGACAATTACGATTTCCGCCGCGTCGAAGTGGTCGGACCGACCGTTTCTGGCGAGCTTGCCAAGCAAGGCACGATCGCCATGCTGATCGCGCTGCTTGGCATCCTGGTCTATGTCTGGTTCCGCTTCGAATGGCAGTTCGCGGTCGGCGCCATCGTGGCGACGGTGCACGATGTGGTCATGACGCTCGGCTTCTTCGTCATCACCGGACTGGAGTTCAACCAGTCATCGCTGGCGGCGATCCTGACGATCATCGGCTATTCGCTGAACGATACGATCGTGGTCTATGACCGTGTTCGAGAGGATTTGCGAAAATACAAGCGCATGCCGCTGCCGCAGCTGTTGAACAACGCCATCAACGAGACGCTGTCGAGAACGACGCTGACTTCGGTGACGACGATCCTGGCGCTGCTGGCGCTGGTGCTGTTCGGCGGCGAGGTGATCCGCTCGTTTACGATGGCCATGCTGTTCGGCGTCGTCTTCGGCACCTATTCGTCTATCTTCATCGCCGCACCGCTGCTGATCCTGTTCAAGCTGAGGCCGCAGGCTTCGGCCGACGAGGAGAAGCCGGTCAATGGCGGCAAGGCGGTCGCGACCTGACGCGCCGCCCCGAAGGGGTATAGCGGTGACCGGCAAAGGCATCGTCATCCGCGAGGCGCATTTTCCGGGCCGCGCGCCGATCGAAGCCTATGGCAATGGCGGGTTCCGCTTTGCCGACATGTCGCATCGCGGTTCGCTCATGTGCCTGCCATCCGGCATCCATGGCTGGGAACCGGCTGATCCTCTGGTGCTGACGGTGGCGGATTTCGACAAGCTGCTGGCTGAGGCCGGCAAGGTCGAGATCCTGCTGGTCGGCATGGGCAGGGATCTCCGGCCATTGCCCGCCGCACTGCGAGCCGCGCTGAAGGCTGCCGGCATTGCGTCCGACCCGATGTCGACCGGTGCCGCGGTACGGACCTACAATGTCCTTCTGGCGGAAGAGCGCGCGGTGGCCGCGGCGCTCATCGCCGTAGATTGACATGTCCCAGAATGCCAAAATCGTCATGGACGCGGTGCGCGCCGCCGACCATGACCGCTATCTGACTGCGCTCTACGCGCCGGCCGACAAGCGCGGCGCGCTGTTTTCGCTCTACGCCTTCAACGCCGAGATCGCCGGTATTCGCGATCGCATCCATGAGGCGCTGCCGGGCGAGGTGCGGCTGCAATGGTGGCGCGATGTCATTGCCGCCGGCGGGGAGGCGGGCGCCGGCCATCCCACAGCCGAAGCCTTGAATGCCACAATAGCGACATTCAACCTGCCGAAACCGGCCTTCGAGAACATGCTCGATGCGCGCATTTTCGACCTCTACGACGACCCGATGCCGTCGCGCACCGATCTGGAAGGCTATTGCGGCGAGACGGCCGCAGCACTCATCCAGCTTGCGGCGATGGTGCTCGACCCCGGCGCGGCGCCGCGCTTTGCCGAACTGGCGGGCAGGGCAGGCTGCGCGCAGGCGATGATCGGCCTGTTGCTGCTGTTGCCGCTGCACCGCAGGCGCGGACAGTGTTTTGTCCCGGCCGACATTCTGGCGGCGGCGGGATCGTCGCCGGAAGAATTCATTGCTGGTGATGGCGGACCCGGCGCCAAACGCGCGGTGGCGGCGATGATGGCGCTGGCACGGGAACATCTTTCCGCCTTCGAGCAAGGCGCACCGACCTTGCCTGTCTCGCTGCGTCCGGCATTCCTGCCGCTCGCCCTGTCACGTGCCTACCTCGGCAAGATGGAGAATGGTTCGCCGCTCGAAGGCGTGGCGCGGCTGTCGGCCTTGCGCCGGCATTGGCTGCTGCTGCGTCGCGCGAGCAAGGGCTAGCCTGCGCTTTGACGTAAACGTCAATCATGTTAAGACTTCCCCGCGCCAAAACTGTTGCCGAAGACAACAGACCGGGCCGGAGGAGATCAATGAGCTTACCTGTACTGGTCGCGATCGTTGCCTTTGGCATCGCGCTGTCGGTTGCCGCGGTGCATTTCACAGGCGGCAGCAAGACGGCGACGCTGGCCGGCATTGATCAGGCGAGGAGCCGCTTCGCCGAGGATTTTCCCGACGAGATCACAGCAGCGGTTCGACTGACGGCGGATGGCCGATCGGCTTTCCTCGACCTCGCGCGAGGGCGCATCGGCATCGTTCACGGCATCGGCGACTGCTTTTTGACCCGCATCGTCACGCCTCAAGATGTCGCGGTTTTGAACGCCGAAGATGCGAACACGGTCTCGTTCCGGCTCGCCGATTTCACCTGGAAGGGCGGCCGCTTCCGCTTTGCCAGCGCAGTGGATGCGCAAGGCGTGCTGAAAGCACTTGAGCCGCAACATTCAAATTCCACCAGGCAGGCCGCATGATGGACAGCTACAATTTCCCGCAAGTCACCCAACTGGCCATCCCGTTCTTCGTGGTCGCGATCCTGATCGAGCTTTGGTTGGTGCGCACCGGCCGTGCCAAGGGTTCGTTCGAGACGCGCGACACCTTGACCAGCCTGATGATGGGCACCGGCAATGTCGTTGCCGGGCTGCTGCTTGGCGTCGTGTCTTACTGGGCGCTGCTGTGGCTGTGGCAATTCCGCGTCTTCAATCTCGGCCTGTCGGTCTGGGTTTTTCTGGTGGCCTTCCTGCTCGATGATTTGCGCTACTATGCCTATCATCGCATCGCGCACCGGGTGCGCTGGGTGTGGGCCGAACACGTCAATCATCATTCCAGCCAGCACTACAATCTGTCGACGGCGCTGCGGCAGAGCTGGACGGGCCTGTTCACCTTCATGTTCGTGCTGCAGGCGCCGCTGGTGCTGCTCGGCTTCCACCCGGCGGTGATTGCCTTCACCTTCGGCTTCAATCTGGTCTGGCAGTTCTGGATCCACACCGAGACCATCGGCAAGATGTGGGGCTGGTTCGAATTCGTCTTCAACACGCCGTCACACCACCGCGTCCACCACGCCACCAATCCGCGCTATCTCGACGCCAACTATGCCGGCACGCTGATCATCTGGGATCGCATGTTCGGTACCTTCGTCGGGGAACTGGAAGAAGACCGGCCGCGCTACGGCATCGTCAGGAACCTCGGCACCTTCAATCCGCTGAAAGTGGCGTTCCATGAATGGATCGGCATGTTCAGGGATGCGTTTGCGCCAAGGCTGACGGTGCGCGACCGCATCAACTACTTGATCAAGCCGCCGGGGTGGAGCCATGACGGCTTGCGCGAGACTTCGGAGAGTTTGAAGGCTGCCTATGTCAGGCGAAATCCTGCTGAGGCGGGGAAGCCGGGATTGCCAAGCGTGGGTGTCGAGCCCGCCGAGTAGAACTTCTTATGTCAGGAGGGTCCGTCGTCATCGCTGTCGTACGCCAATTGCGCGATTCGTTCCCTCACTTGCGCGATGGCGTGATCCAGCGGAGCAGCGGGACGGGTATCTTCGATCGAAGCCTTTATCTTGGCCCGGATCGCGGCTAGGCGCTCGGCATGCTCCTCTTCCTCGCGCTGGAAGGCCCGGAGCGCCGCGCGGATGACTTCGCTCGCCGAGCCGAAAGAGCCGTCTTCGACTTTTTGGTGGATAAGGCGGGCCATTGCTGGCGTGACTGTGACAGAAAGTTTCTCGGCGAATTCCATGGAACGGCTCCCATTGGACAGCAAGTAGGATTGTATCCTACTTCATCCGTGCGGCCAACGATGAGGTCCTAGCGCCTGGGTTTCGCCCGGCCGGCTTCCGAACCATCCGGCATGGTGGCGCTAATGCGCCGAGTTGTGCCGAAATGCCGGCCGAATTCACGGCCCCCCAAATCTGTAAAATTGGCTTCGAACTCAACCAGCGCGTCGACGATAGCCGGCGCCTCCGAGCTGGGAGCCTCCTGCGTGAATCGTGCACTGAGGTAGACGCCATGAGGATGTGAGGGATCCAGACGGGCTTGGATCGCCCAGAAGGATGACAGCGAATAGAGCGCTTTCATGAGATCCAGAAGGAGCCGGTCATTGTAGGGACCTTCGACAGGCTGAACGGCAATGATTCTCTTTAAGCTTCGATCGCGGTTCTCATTGTAATTTTCATTTTCGTACAGCCAACCTTGGCCTCCGTGAGGCTCACCTATTAGCGCCTCGATAGCGGGTATATGAACTTCGCGCAGCTTCCGCAGGTTGGTGCATCTGACATAGATGCTCCAGCAAATTTCGTAGTCGCCGGCGAAAGGTTCGCCACTCGGCGGCAGGTCCGACGGCAGAAGCTGGTGCAGCTCGGAGCGCTTGGCCATGGACTACTCGGCGGCTTGCGCTTGCACCGGCAGTCCCAGCCACTCCCTGCAATCGGCGCGTGCGCGCGATGTGATGGCGTGCCGCTTGGCAACGGTCTTGTCCGTGCCGCGCAGGCGCTTGCCTTCGATCTTGACCGCTTCGACAGGCGGGAACAGGCCGAAATTGACGTTCATCGGCTGGAAGGAACGCTTTCCCGGCTCGTCGTCCGAAACAATGTGGCCGCCGGTGATGTGGTTGAGCAGCGCGCCGAAGGCCGTGGTCAGCGGCGGCAGCGACGGTGAGTGGCCGAGCCGCTCGGCGGCGGCGAAGCGGCCGGCAAGCAGGCCGATCGCGGCACTTTCGACATAGCCTTCGCAGCCGGTGATCTGGCCGGCGAAACGCAGGCCGGGCCGCGACTTCAGTTGCAGCGAGGCGTCCAGCAAGGTCGGCGAGTTGATGTAGGTGTTGCGGTGCAGGCCGCCGAGGCGGGCGAAATCGGCGTTTTCGAGACCCGGTATGGTGCGGAACACGCGCACCTGCTCGGCATGCTTCAACTTGGTCTGGAAACCGACCATGTTGTAGAGCGTGCCCAGCGCATTGTCCTGCCGCAGCTGCACCACGGCATAGGCCTTTACGGTCGGATTGTGCGCGTTGGTCAGCCCCATCGGTTTCATCGGCCCGTAGCGCAGCGTCTCGACGCCGCGCTCGGCCATGATCTCGATCGGCAGGCAGCCGTCGAAATAGGGCGTGCCTTCCCATTGCTTGAATTCGGTTTTCTGGCCGTCGACCAGCGCTTGCACGAAGGCAAGGTACTGGTCCTTGTCCATCGGACAATTGATGTAGTCCTTGCCGGTGCCGCCTGGCCCGACCTTGTCGTAGCGCGACTGGAACCAGCAGGTATCCATGTCGATCGTGTCGAAATGGACGATTGGCGCGATGGCGTCGAAGAAGGCGAGCGCATCGGCGCCGGTCGCTTCCGCGATCGACTGGGCAAGCCCGGGGGCGGTCAATGGGCCCGTGGCGACGATCGCCTGGTCCCAATCCGCCGGCGGCAGACCAGGCACTTCCTCGCGTTGGATGGTGATCAGCGGGTGTGCTTCGAGTTTTTTCGTCACGGCATCGGCGAATCCGTCGCGGTCGACGGCCAGCGCGCCGCCGGCCGGAACCTGGTTGGCGTCGCCGGCGCTCATGATCAACGAGCCGGCCAGCCGCATTTCGGCATGCAACAGGCCGACCGCGTTGTTGTCGGCGTCGTCGGAGCGGAAGGAATTGGAACAGACGAGCTCGGCCAGGCTGTCGGTCTTGTGTGCATCGGTGCCGCGAACGGGCCGCATTTCATGCAGGATGACCGGAACGCCGGCCTGCGCTGCCTGCCAGGCGGATTCGGAACCGGCGAGGCCGCCGCCGATGATGTGGATTGGATTTTTGCTCATGGACGCCGGAATAATCGCTTGGTGCGGCGATTGCAATTGCCGTGCGCGGTGCGGGGCAAACGGCTGCAGATGGGAGCGCCCCCCAAAAACGACAACACCCGCCGGGGGAGGAGGTCCGGCGGGTGTCGTTTTTGGGGTCGACCCTCGGGAGGAGGTGAAGGCCGACCATATTCGTCATCGCCGGGGAGGAGGTCGGCTTTGACGAAATTCCTTTCGCCATTTTAAAAGGGGCGAAACCTCTGGAGCAAATTCGTTTTACTCCGGGGAAACAGCGCCCGCCGCGGGAGGAGGTGCAGCGGGCGCCGTTTTTGTGGCCAACCCTCGGGAGGAGGTGAGGGTCGGGCCTATTCGTCATCGCCGGGGAGGAGGTCGGCTTTGACGAAAACTCTTTCGCCGTTTGAAAGGGGCGAAACCTTTTGGGGCAAAATTCCTTTTGCCCCGGGTAACAGCGCCCGCCGCGGGAGGAGGTGCGGCGGGCGCCGTTTTGGTGGTCAACCCTCGGGAGGAGGTGAAGGTTGACCGGATCCGTCAGGGTCGGGGAGGAGGTCGACCCTGGCGAAATTCTGGTTAGATCGCCTGGCGGGCGATGATCTTGATTTCGTCGCGGACGATACCGAGATCATGCAGCTGGCGGTTGGAAAGGCGACCCAGCTCGGTAACCGTCTCGCGATATACGCGCCAGTTACGATAATTGCGGATCAGGTTCATTGTCGTTCTCTTTTTCAAAACTGGTTCGGACCATTCGCGGTCCGAAGAATTAGACCGCCTTGCGAGCGACGTAAGGAATGTCGCTGCGGCTGATGCCGAGGTCGGTCAGTTCACGGTTGCTCAGGCGGCTCAGCTCGGACACGGTGTCCCTGTAGCGGCGCCAGTTGCGGTAGTTGCGGATCAGGTTCATGGTAGTTCTCGTTTCGTCTTTCTTGCGGATCATTCCGTTTGTGTACGAACTATAAATAGGCGGACCCATATCGATTTAAAAGCGCTATGGCTGCATGGCAGCAATGCAAATTGTGCAATGCAGCATTAACAGGCGTTCACGGACCTGACACAAAGAAACCCGAATCGGAAAATGTCGCCACGTCAACGATTTGACCGGATCGGCTGAAAAAAAGACCAAACTTGGGGGAGACGCAGCATGGCGGGGTATTCGTCGCGGGTCAGGGCGGATATCGCGCGTTGGCTGCAGGCCGGGCTGATTGACGCCGCCACAGCCGATTCGCTTTCGCGCGATGTCGAGGCCAACGAGCGCAAGTCGCTCAGCTTCGGCTCTATCCTGGCGATGATGGCTGCCGTGCTGTTCGGAGCCGCCATCCTGATTTTCGTCGCCGCCAATTGGGACGCGATCCCGCGGCTGGCGCGCGTGGCGGCACTGTTTGCCGTCATCCTTGGTGGCTATGTCGGCGGCGCGGTGCTGAAGGCCCGCGACCATGCGGCGATCGGCGAAGCGCTCTGGATCGTGGCGGCTGCGGCTTTCGGCGGCTCGATCGCGCTGATCGGCCAGATGTATCATCTCTCGGGCGACGAGGCCTCGGCTCTGGTCACCTGGGGCGCCGGCACGGCGCTGGCGGCGGTTGCGCTGCGTTCTAATCCGCTGACAGTCGCTTCGGTCGGCATCGCCGATGCCTGGCTGTTCCTGAAAGGCTTCGACTACTACAGCCGCAGCGAATTTCCGCATGCCTTCTTGATCATGGCGATCGTGCTGTTTGCCGTCTCGTTCTGGACCCGCAGCCAGGCGGCTCGCCACCTGATCATCCTGTCGGTTCTGTTCTATCTTGTGCTGCTGGTCACCAACCACGACACGCTGCAGGTGGCGATCCCGCTGGTCGTCGTCTCGGCGCTGCTGTTCGCGGCCTCGGTCTTCGCGCCGGATCCAGTCGACCGGGTCGTGCAGCTCGGCGGCCGCTTGCCCTTGCACGCACTGCTCGGCTTCCTCACCGGCCTCGCAATGATTCAGTTCGAACTCGCCGACGAGAGCACCTACAACAGCGGTTTTGCCCTCGCTTCGGTGATCGCGCTTGCCGGCATTGTCGCCGCAATCGTGCTGGCAGGGCGGGAAAGCCGTGGGCTGCGCTGGTTTGCCTATCTCGGCTTCGCCTTCGAACTCGCCATCATCTATGTGGTGACCTTGCAATCGATGCTCGATACGGCCGGCTTCTTCCTGGCCGCTGCGGTGCTGCTCGGCATCCTTGCGATCGTCATCATCCGCGTGGAAAAGCGTATGAAAGGTCCAGATGCCAAAGGAGCCACGGCATGATCACCGGGAAAAGGCTTGTCATCTCGGCACTGGTGCTGGCGCTCGTCCAGATCGGCTTCCTGAGCTGGATCATCGCCGGCCGCGCGGCGATCCTGCGCAACGGCAAAGAGGTGCTGCTGAAGATCGAGCCCGTCGATCCGCGCGACCTCCTGCGCGGCGATTATATTATCCTGAGCTACGATATTTCGCGCATACCGGTGAAAATGATCGCCAACATTCCGCCCGACAAATTTTCAAGCGACGACACCTCAATTGTCGTGCGCCTGAAGAAGGGCTCCGACAGCTATTGGCAGCCGACGACAGCCTGGTTCGGCAAGGCACCGACGCCGGCCGCTGCCGACGAGGCCGATATATCAGGCCACGTCGCCGAGGGCTGGGACCTTCGCGGCGAAGAGGCGACCGTCGCGCCGGACTACGGTGTCGAGCGCTTCTATCTGCCGGAAGGCGAGGGGATGGCAATCCAGAACGACATGCGGGTGCGGCCGTTCGGCATCCGTCTTGCGCTCGCCGGCGACGGTACCGCGCAGATCAAGGCGCTGGTGGACGGCGACAAGACGCTGTTCGAGGAACCACTCTACTAAAGCCCCTTAATTCCAGCGGTGTGAAGCATGCCAGTTAGCCTGTCGACGCGTGAGGACATCAACCTCGACACTGTTTTCCGCGTCGCCTGGAAGAAGGACACGGTGGCGATCGGCGAGAAGGCGTTGCAGCGCATCGCTGAATGCCGCGCTTCGTTTCTCAGGCTGATTGAATCCGATCCGCCACCGGTCATCTATGGCGTCACAACCGCCATGGGGGAATTGGCGAGCCGCAAGCTCGAACTCGACGAGCGTGATCGCCATGCGCGCATCAAGGCGTTTGCCGCCGCCACCTCGTTCGGCGATCCCTTGCCGGATCGCGTGGTCAGGGCGATCGTGCTTGCCCGTCTGACGAATTTCATCGAGGGCAACGCCGCCACAACGCCGCGCATCGCGCTAGCCGTGGCCGCAATGCTCGACGGGGAGCCGATGCCTGTCGTGCCGGCCTCCGGCCAGGGCGGCGCCGGTGAGATCCTGGCGCTCTACCCCTTGTTTGCAGAACTTTCGACGCGTTTCGACCTCGAGGTCAAGGAACGGGGTTCGCTCATCAACGGCTCGCCTTGCGCTGCCGCTCTGGTGGCAGACGCAGCGCTCGCGGCGCGCCGCCGGATCCGCATGGCGCACCAGGTGTTCGCGCTGTCGATCGAGGCGTTTCGTGCCCCCCTCGAACACTATGACGCCGCCCTCGACACGCTCTGGGGCGATGAGCATGAGGCCGCGGCCCTGCAGGGTTTGCGGGAATTTCTGGTTGGCGCCGGCGACGGGCGGCGCAACTATCAGGCGCCTGTCAGCTACCGCATCGTGCCGCGCGTCCTCGGCCAGGCGCATCGTGCGTTGTCGTCGGCCGAGCGGGCGGCCAATGTGTCGCTGGCCTCTATATCGGATAATCCGGTCTACATCCCGCCCGACGATGCACATCCGCTCGGCCGCTGCATCTCGACCGGCGGCTATCACAATGCCATGGCGACGCCGGCGTTGGACGATCTGGCGGCGATATGGGCCGATATCTGCCTGCTCTGCGACCGCCACGCCTCGAAGCTTCTGAACGGCAAGGTGTCGCTGCTGCCGGATCTGCTGATGACCGGACGTCACTCAGCCGACAGCGACGGCCACGGCAATGTCGGCTACGTGCCGATGGCGATCACCGGCTATCTCGAGCAGGCCAAGCTGGCCGCACAGCGCACCTTCATTCCGGGCACGGAATCGGCTGGCGCGGGGCAGGACGACGTCGCCACGACGGCGTTCTTCGCATGGACAAAGGAGGCAACCGCCGGCCGCTGCGTCGACGCCGCCATGGCGATGCTGGCGATGATCGCCTCGCAAGCGCTGCACGTCACCGAACGCACGCCGCCGCCGGCACTGCGCTCCTTCGTCGATCAAATCAGAGCTATCGTGCCGCCTGTCGGCGCCGATCGCGTGCTGGGGCCGGAGCTTGCCAGGTTGGCGGAATGGTTCACTGAGAAAGTGTTCGAAACGTAGAGATGCCGACAAAGCGGTAGCCGGTGAACTGGTGCGCCTGAACGGATGAAGTTCGAACCTGCCGAGCTTCAGGTGGCCCGCCACCCGAAGCTCGAAGAGCGAAGGGTGGTGCGGACGACGGGAATCGAACCCGTACGATCAGAGATCGAGGGATTTTAAGTCCCTTGCGTCTACCAATTCCGCCACGTCCGCAGGCCAGCCCTTTTCAGACGCCAGACACAGCCCGTCAAGTCGTGTTGTTGAGCGTTCGCCGAACGTGCGAACAGACCGGGCGACTTGATGATACTGGCGCGATCACGGAATTATCGGCGCGGCGGGTAATGGTAGGATGCGTGTGGTGGATTTGATCCGCCAAGGCCGGCGCCTCTCAGGCCCAACCCATTCCCCCGCCCACTGGGAGCGCCGGCCGCTCTTCCATGAAAGAGCCCTTTGAGTGGTTGCCTGGTCCGGCAGCGTCGCGATTGTGGCCCTGCTCAGAACTTGTAGCTCAAATTGATGCCTACCGTGTTGAGCTTCACGTTCTGATCGCGATCGTTGAAGGGTTCCGCTACGTCGTAGTGCTCGGAGCCGAAATCATAGTAGCGATACTGTGCGCCGACGACGAACTTGTCGGTCAACGCGTAGTCGACGCCGGCACCCACGGTCCAGCCGACATTCGTGCGCGTGCTGTCGAACGCCGGACCCGCGACTTGCGATGTTTCGATGCCGGCAAAGGCGACGCCGCCAATGCCATAGACCAGCAAGCGGTCCATGGCGTAGCCCGCCTTGGCGTTGACCGACCCGAACCACTTGATGTCGGTGCCGAATGTGCTTCCGAAGGCCGATACCGTCGTGCCGCGGACCGAGGAATAGTTGAGTTCCGCCTCGGCGCCCAGCACCGCCTGGTCGAATTGCCACAGTCCGGCGACATGGCCGCCGACAAAACCGCCGTCAACATCGGGTGTGGCCGAAAACGGCTCGCCCTCTGTTCCTGATATGTCGGACCGACCCCAGCCATAGCCGGCTTGCATGCCGGCATAGTAGCCGGTCCAGTCGAAGCCGGGCGCGGTCATCGGAACATCGGCCGCTGGGTCGGCGGCGAAAGCCGGCACGGCCAGAGCGGCAAGAAAACCGGCACTTGCGACCATCAGGCGATACATCGAACTCCCCGAAATGACGGTTCAGAAAGATCCTCGCCAGAAGGATAACCGCATTCGCCGCAATCGCAATCCCCCTGTCGCCGCACAGAATCCTCTATTTGGCGTCGATGAAGTCCAGCACAGCCTGGTTATATTCATCCGGCGCTTGCAGCATGGCGAAATGACTGGCGTTGGGCAGGATAATCAGCTTCGCGCCCGGGATGGCGGAGGCGATATATTCGGTGTGTTCGCGCTTGATCGCTTCATCATGGTCGCCGGCAACGATCGCCGTCGGCGTGGTTATCTCAGCGAGCTGCTCCTTGGTCCACGCCGGCTCGGTCTCCCACATATGGCTTATCTGCGCCACGAAGGCGTCATACTGGTCCGGTGTCTTCGACATCTTCTTGTAGTCGCGGCCGGAGCGGTCGATGTAGGCGGCAAAGGTCTTGTTGGTCATCACGCCCGGATCGACGCCGTCGGTGGTTACGTTGGCGGCTTGCGCAAAGAGCCTTGTCAGCCGCTCCGGATGATGCAGTGCGATGTCGATACCGATAATTCCGCCATCGCTCCAGCCGACGAGCGCGGTCTTGTCGATCTTCAGGTAATCGAGCAGTGCCAGATAGTCCGACGCCATCAAGTCATAGCCATAGGGCTGCTCGGTGCGGGTGGAGCGGCCGTGACCACGGCTGTCGGCGACGATCACCTTGTGCGTCTTGGAAAACGTGGCCACCTGGCTGGCCCAGATGTCGGCGTGGCCGAGGCCGCCATGGATGAGCAGCACGGGGTCACCCGCTCCGAAAACGGCGTAGTACATCTGGATGCCGTTCACCGGCGCATATCCGCTCTGATCGGGCTTGGGCATGGCCGCAGGCTCCGGCAAGGTCTGCCAACGTTCCTCGGCGGCGGCAAAAGCGCTCGAGGCGGCGAACAGGATGACGATGGCGAACACTTTGCAAAACCGGGTCATGTCTTCCCTCATATGGTTCGGTCCGCGGTCAGCATCGCCTTCCAGCCGGATTAGTCAACAAGCTCTCCCTGACGCGGCGTGTCGGACCGACGGCTCTGGCGGCGCCCGCCGACATTTGCGAGACTGGCGACAACCGAAGGAATCGCGAATGACGAAAGCAACGCCCGCAAAACCCAGACCGTGGACCGAGATGGCGACAAACCTGGTCGATGTCGCCATGGGGCGCAAACCCGCTGACCTGGTCGTCCGCAACGGCCGTTGGGTGAACGTCCATTCGGGCGAGATCATCGCCGGCACCGACATCGCCATCGCCGGCGGTCGTTTCGCTTATTGCGGGCCGAACGCCAGCCATGCCATCGGCCAGGGCACCAAGGTGGTCGACGCCGGCGGGCGCTATCTGGTGCCCGGCCTCTGCGACGCGCATATGCATGTCGAAAGCGGCATGGTGACGGTGACCGAGTTCTGCCGGGCCGTTATTCCGCACGGCACCACCTCTATGTTCATCGACCCGCACGAGATCGCCAATGTGCTTGGCCTGCCCGGCGTGCGGCTGATGCATGACGAGGCCGTCGCCATGCCCATCAACGTGCATGTGCAGATGCCGTCCTGCGTGCCCTCGGCGCCCGGGCTTGAACATGCAGGCGCCGAGTTGACGGTCGCCGATGTCGCGGAGGCAATGAGCTGGGAAAACATCATCGGTCTTGGCGAAGTGATGAATTTCCCCGGCGTCGCCGCCAACGATCCTGTCATGTCGGGCGAGATCGCCGCGACGGTGAAAGCGGGGAAAACGGTCGGCGGCCACTATGCCTCGCGCGATCTCGGCCTGCCGTTCCACGGCTATGTCGCCGGCGGCCCCGAGGACGATCATGAGGGTACGCGCGCCGAGGACGCCATCGCCCGCGTGCGCCAGGGCATGAAGGCGATGCTGCGGCTGGGCTCGGCCTGGTACGACGTCGCCTCGCAGATCAAGGCGGTGACGGAGAGCGGCATCGACCCGCGCAACTTCATCCTGTGCACCGACGACAGCCATTCCGGCACGCTGGTCCAGGAAGGCCATATGGACCGCGTGGTGCGCCACGCCATTCAACAGGGCTTGAAGCCGGTGACGGCGATCCAGATGGCGACGCTCAACACTGCCCAGCATTTCAAACTGGAGCGCGAGATCGGCTCGATCGCGCCGGGGCGGCTGGCCGACCTGCTGATCGTCTCGGATCTCGCCGCAATGACCATCGACGAGGTCTATGCACGCGGTGTCAGGCTGGCCAAAGGCGGCAAGCTCGAAATCGATATTCCGGCCTATGACTATCCCCGCTCGGCGAAGAACACCGTCAAGCTCGGCAAGAAGCTGAAGGGCGGCGACTTCGATATCGCAGCTCCCAAGGGCGCCAACGAGGTGCGGGTGCGCGTCATCGGCGTCATCGAGAACCAGGCGCCGACGCGCGCGCTGGAGGCCGATCTGCCGGTCGAGGACGGGCTGGTCGCCATGGATCGCCGCAACGATGTCTGCCAGATCGCGCTGGTCGAGCGCCACAGGGGCACGGGCGGCGTCACCAACGCCTTCGTCTCCGGCTTCGGCTATATCGGCGACTGCGCCATGGCGTCCAGCGTGGCGCATGACGCCCACCACATCATCTGCGTCGGCACCAACAAGCAGGACATGGCGCTGGCCGTCAATCGCCTGGGCGAAGTCGGCGGCGGCGTCGTGCTGTTCTCCAAGGGCAAGGAACTGGCGCTGGTCGAAATGCCGATCGCCGGGCTGATGTCGGACGAGCGGGCCGAGATCGTCGCGGCCAAGGCAGAGAAGCTCACCGAGGCGATGCGCAAGATGGGCTGTTCGCTGAACAACGCCTACATGCAGCACTCGCTGCTGGCGCTGGTCGTCATTCCCGAACTCAGGATTTCCGATGTCGGCCTGATCGACGTGACGACGTTCCAGAAGGTCGATCTGTTCGTCTAGGATTGTTGATATTCAGGCCATGCCCGGCGGGCAATCGCTTCAGGTTCGAATTCACCTTTGCCGAGCGTCGGCGCCGCCCCTCATCGCCCTGCCGGGCACTTCTCCCCGTATAGTGACGGGGAGAAGGGGCTGGCCGCAACGACTGTGCTCTTCTTGCAATGCTGGTCATTGGCGAAACCGGTGATAATAGCGCCCCTCTCCCCGTCACTATACGGGGAGAGGATGCCGGCAGGCAGGTGAGGGGCAGCGCCGACTTCGACACCTGATGGTCTCCACCAGGAAGCTGCCCCCGGCTACCCGCCGGTGGCGATGGTCAGCACCTTGAACGGCGTGGTGATGACGATTTCCGCGACCGAGCCGACGGCCTTGCCGAGGCCCTGGCCGAGATTGTTGAGCTGAGTCGGGACGGGCTCGTCCGAGGCAAGGCCGGCAGGCGCCCGCAGCCGGTCGCCCAGCAGTTGCACCAGCATCGGGTTGTCGGCGAATTTGGCGTGGTTGAGGCGGTCACCGCCCTTGGCCTGGGAAAGGTCGACCACCGACACGCCATAGCTGGCGAGGTCGGCCGCATCGCCGTAATCGCCGACGCGCGGCTTATCGCCCGAGATCAGGGAGGACAGCTTGAGAGCCCGGTCATCCGCCGAGAGCAGGATGGCGAATGGCTTGTCGGGTTTGCCGTAACGGATCATCTGTTTCTTGAACACGTCGACATCGATGTCGGGCGAGGCCAGGATGACGTAACCGAGTTTGTCGTCGAGATCGCGATCGCCGGTGATGGCAAGCTGGCGCAGAGCCTCCATGGTCACCCAGGTCCCCATCGAATGGGCGATGATGTCGATGCTCTTGACCTTGGTCTTGGCCAGCATCCTGAGCGTCGCCTCGAGGTCGTCGCGCGCTGCGTTGGCGCTTTCCTTGTCGTAGATGTAACCCGTGGTCTTGCCGCTCGAAGCCCATGAGAACAGCACCGGCGTGCCGGGATATTTCGTGTCGTGCGCGATCTGCGTCAGCCGGTAGATGCCGTCATCGAAGCCGTTGTTGAAGCCGTGCACGAAAACCAGCGCACGGTCGCCGCGCATGGCGATGTCGGCGCCGACCGCCTTGGCGAACTGCGGCGCGCCTTCATAGAAGGTGACGTCCTTGGCGGTGAAATCCTTGGCCGGGTTGCTGTTTGCCGATCCCTTGGCCCGCTCGATGGCGCCGACCTGATGGTTTTTCGGGACGGTGACGTCGACACGGGCAAAGCTGGTGGTCAGCGAGCGATCGCCGTCGAACACCTGTCGCGGGTCCTTGGTTGCCCTCTGGCGGGTGGTGGCGACGAAGATTTCATGCGTGGCCGCGATGTCGGAAGCGGGCACCGTGACCGTCGTCTTGTTGAGCAGGTCGTGCGTTTTGCCGCCGGCGCAGCCGGTGACAGCGAGCGCCAATGCAACGACGAGGTAGCTCTTCGAACGCATGGTCATACGCCGGCTCCCGCCAAGGGGGACGTCAAACGCGTGACGTCGCTGGCTATTCCGATAAGGCCAGAGACCGGCGCGGTCCAGTTCAAAGTGAATCCACACGTCCGCGATGCCGGGCAGGCACGGCGAAAACCGCGGGACCGCACCTATTGGCCAAGCAGGCTGATGCGGTCTGTCACGTCACGGTCGCTGGCAAAGCCGTCATCCTCGCGCAGCCGCTGGCCGATCATCTTCACCAGCGTCGGATTGTCGGCGAACTTCGTGTGGTTGAAGCTGTCCGATCCCTTGACCTTGGACAGGTCGACGACCGACACGCCATAGGAGGCGAGATCGGCGGCATCCTTGTAGTCGCCGACGCGCGGCCGGGATCCGGCGATCAGGCCGGAGAGCCGCAGCGCGCGGTCGTCGTCCGACAACAGCAGGATGAACGGCTTGTCGGGCTTGCCATAGCGCCGCATCTGGCTCTTGAACACGTCGACATCGATGTCGGGCGAAGCCAGCACCACGTCGCCGAGCTTGCCGCCGAGATCGCGGTCGCCGGTGATGGCCATCTGCCGCAGCGTTTCCATGGTGACCCAGGTTCCGAGCGAATGCGCGACGATGTCGATGCGCCGCGCGCCGGACTGCTCCAGCATCCTGAGCGTCACCTCCAACTGGTCGCGGGCAGCGCTGGCGCTTTCCTTGTCATAAACGTAGTCGGTGGTTCTTGCGCCTGATGCCCAGGAAAACAGCACGGGCGTGCCGGGATAGCCGGAATCATGGACGATCTGGGTGAGGCGATAGACGGCGGCATCGAAGCCGGTGTTGTAGCCATGCACGAAGACCATGACGCGGCCGCCACGCGCGGCGATGTCGGCGTTGAGCGCGCTGGAGAATTTCGGCTGCGTGTCGTAGCCGACGACCTCGGAAGCCATGAAATATTTGGCCGGGTCGTCCGACTTGCCGCGCGAGCGGCGCTCGATCTGGCCGGTCTTGTGAAGCCCCGGAACGGTGACGTTGACGCGGGCATAGTTCAGCGTCGCCGAGCGTTCGCCGTCGAAAACCTTGTTGGGATCGTCGGATTTCTTGCGCGTCGTGGCGATGAAGATCGAGTGGTTGCCGGCGATCTCCGTCACCGGCGCGGACACCATGGCGCTGCCCAGCAATTCCTGTGTTTGCTGGCCGGCGCAGCCGGCGACGAACAAGGCCAGGAGAACGGCAAAAATCTTCTTCAAAGGCACGCCTGAATTTCCAACTCCGGCCGAAAGGCCTGTCTATCCTCACGATACCTCCCGGACAGGCAGAGTGCGGCAGAACTAAGTCATGTCCAGTCGAAATGTGATCGGCGCCCCGCTGCGGCCATCGCAGTGTTGCGCGAAAGCCAAAATGGCGGGAAACGGCTGCGTGATGCGTGCAATGAGCGGCGCCGTCGCCGGCTTTCCAATTCCCGCAGAGATAGCGAGTTCAAGCCGCCCGATACGAAGGGGCATTAGAATGCACCCACAAGTAGCTGAAAATATTCCGCAAAATTTCCGCTCGGAACGACGCACATGATGGATGATGGCGCCACGTAGCCGGATATGCAATAGGCTGGCTCGCGCCGCACCTTGTCCCGGCGCTCAACAACCGAACGTGCGCGACCCGATCAAAGATAGAGGTCGGCGGACAGCATGCAACGCAAGGTGGTTTTCGCTAAGGGTGGTTTCCGATGAACAGTTTCTCTTCCCGCGTTGCTGCCGCTGCCGCCGCGATCCGCCAGATCTTTCCTGAAACGCCGCTCCAGGAAAACGATTATCTGTCGAAAAAGACCGGTGCGCGGGTGCTGTTGAAGCGCGAGGACCTGTCGCCGGTCCGCTCCTACAAGATCCGCGGCGCCTTCAATTTCTTCCGCAAGACACTGGCGGCCGGCAACGAGGCTGAACTGTTCGTCTGCGCGTCCGCCGGCAACCACGCGCAGGGTTTTGCTTTCGTCTGCCGCCATTTCGGCAGGCGAGGCGTCGTGTTCATGCCGGTGACGACGCCGCAGCAGAAGATCGACAAGACCAAGCTGTTCGGCGGCGATTTCATCGAGATCAGGCTGGTCGGCGATTTCTTCGACGACTGCTATCGCGCGGCCCTGGAATTCACCGACAGTTCCGGCGCCCATATGGTGCCGCCCTTTGATCACAAGGACATTATCGAGGGCCAGGCAACCGTCGCCTACGAGATCGCGGATCAGATGCCGGGCGCCCGCATGCCCGATATCGTCATGCTGCCGGTCGGCGGTGGCGGACTTGCCGCGGGCGTCACCCATTATTTCGCCGATCAGGGCAGGGAAGCACGCTTCGTCTTCTGCGAACCGGCAGGCGCGCCGAGCCTGCGCGAAAGTCTTGCGGCGGGAAAACGGCTCAAGCTCGCCAAGGTCGACAATTTCGTCGATGGCGCCGCGGTGGCCGAGATCGGCCGCGAGCCGTTGCGTCATCTCAAGGATTTTCCGGCCGAAACGGTGCGGCTGATCCCGGAAAACCGGCTCTGCGCCACCATGATCGAAATGCTCAACGTCGAAGGCGTCGTGCTGGAGCCGGCTGGCGCGCTGGCGATCGATGCGCTCAAGGATTTCTCCAAGAAGGAGATCAGGGGCAAGACCATCGTTGCCGTGGTTTCGGGCGGCAATTTCGATTTCGAGCGGCTGCCGGACGTAAAGGAACGGGCGCTGCGCTTCGAGGGGCTGAAGAAATACTTCATCATCCGCTTTCCGCAGCGGCCCGGCGCGCTGCGAGACTTCCTCGAACTGCTCGGGCCCGACGACGACATCGCCCGTTTCGAATATCTGAAGAAATCGGCGCGCAATTTCGGTTCGGTGCTGATCGGCATCGAAACCAAGGACCGCCGCAATTTCGATCTGCTCAAGGCGAAGTTCGAGGCCGAGGGCGTCCAGTATCAGGACATCACCGACAACGAGACATTGGCCGGTTTCATCATATGAGCGGCAAGGAGGCAGGAAAAATCTTCGTCGCGCTGTTTTCCGGCATCAATGTCGGCGGCAACCGCATCGTCAAAATGGCGGAGCTGCGGTCGTTCTTCGAGGATCTCGGCTTTTCCGATGTCGCCACCTACGTGCAGAGCGGCAATGCCGTGTTCCGGGCGAAGAAGGGCGACGCAGCGACACTGGCGAAACAGATCGAAGCAGCCTTCGAGAAGAAATGGGGTTTTTATTCGCGCATCATGGTGCGCGATCTTTCCTGGTTCGAGCGGCTGGTGAACGAAAACCCTTACCCGGAAGTTGCCGGGGACCATACCAAGCTGCATGCCTATGTGCTGGAGCGCGAGCCGACAGCGGACGAGGTGGCGCGACTGACCGAAAAGTGCACCGGCCCCGAACGCTTCGAGATCAAGGGCGATGTGCTCTACTTGCACGCGCCGGACGGGCTGGGCAAATCGGTGTTTGCCGGGCTGATCCCGCGCACGCTGAAAGTGCCGGGTACCGCGCGCAACTGGCGCTCGGTGCAGGCGCTGCTGGAGATGGCCGCTCCGGCCGGTGGGAAGTAAGTCGCCGCCTAAGCTGCCGGAGCGGGTTTCCAGTCGAAGGTCAGTTCTTCGCGGAAAGCAAAGCGCTTGATGTGATCGGCGACAACGCCTTCCAGGCGCTCGATCGATCCTGCTTCGTCAGTCGACACCGTGATATGCAGTGTCGCCGCATCGGCATCCATGACGGTACGGCCCATTGAGAGATCGATGGTGCCGTGGGTGGGATCGAACTCGACCGGGAATTTGTGCGCCCAGTGCTTGCACAGCTGCTGCAGGTAGCGGCTGGCATGTTCGGTGGTGACGTCGGCATGGCTGGTCGGCATGAATTCTCCTGGGCAAGCGCCTGTTGCATGGCTGGGCGCCGGCCCAAGCCTGGCGCCTCAGCCAGACAGATAGGCGCCGCCCCTGAAAAACCAAACGGTACTGGGCCGTCAGCCTGGTATTGTCCGCTCAAGACAGCGTGATCGGCTACCAGCTTCCGGTGTTCGCCATCGAAGCCCAGGGCTCCGCCTTGGCCTTGGCCGGGCCTTTCTGCAGAAGCTCGATCGAGATGCCGTCCGGCGACTTGACGAAAGCCATGTTGCCGTCGCGCGGCGGCCGGTTGATGATGACGCCATTGTCCATCAGGTGCTGGCAGGTGGCGTAGATATCGTCGACCTCGTAGGCGAGGTGGCCGAAATTGCGTCCGCCCTTGTAGTCTTCCGGATCCCAATTGTAGGTCAGTTCGACCAGCGGTGCCTTGTCGGCGATGCCGCTTTGCTCGTCTTCGGAGGCCGCGAGGAAGATCAGCGTGAAGCGGCCTTGCTCGTTTTCGTAGCGGCGCACTTCCTTGAGGCCGAGCTTGTTGCAGTAGAAGTCGAGCGAGGCATCGACGTCGGTGACGCGGATCATGGTGTGCAGATAGCGCATGTGATTTCCTCGATAAATTGCGTTGCGGCGCAACATAGGGTCGGCCCTGTCAAAGGGCAATCGTGCGGCGGTGCGCAATGCCGGCAAAGAACAAATCCGGTATTGCCCAAATGAACCGTGAAAAAAGGCACGGCAGGTCTTGCACAGACCGGAAGCCGCAGTGTTAATCTGTTGGCAAGAATCAGTTGCGGTGTTCTTGAAAAAAGGGGGCATTCTTATGGGGGAAAAGGCCTCTTTGACGGGGCGGGACGGACCCCTCGGCGACGCCTTGCAGCGTGACGAAGGCGGCGATGCCGCGGACTTGCTCGAAATAGCCGGCGCCATCAAGTGGTTCGATGTGGCCAAGGGCTATGGTTTCATTTTGCCGGATGACGGCATTTCCGGCGATATCCTCCTCCATGTGACATGTCTTCGAAGGGATGGCTTTCAGACGGCCCTGGAGGGCGCACGCGTGGTCTGCCTCGTCAAACATGGCGACCGCGGATTGCAGGCCTTCCGGGTGCTCTCTATGGACGTCACCACCGCGGTCCACCCGGCCGAGATGCAGGAGCAGCGCACCCATGTCGCGGTGACGCCTGAGAGCGGTCTCGAACGCGCCCTGGTGAAATGGTTCAACCGCACCAAGGGGTTTGGTTTTCTCACCCGCGGCGAGGGCACCGAGGACATCTTCGTCCATATGGAGACCTTGCGCCGCTACGGTATCACCGAGCTTCGGCCGGGGCAGGTCGTGCTGGTTCGTTTCGGACGCGGCGACAAAGGCCTTATGGCCGCCGAAATTCACCCCGATATGGGGACCTTGCCGGTCTCGCACTAGGGCGTTTCCGGCCGAGGATTTCGAATGGCTTACAGGAACTGGCTGACCGCGGGCGCGATGTGCGCGATTGCCTTCATCGCCGCCGCCGGTGGTTACTTCTATTCCGAAAAGCCGACCTCGGCGGACAGCCGGGCGATGATCCTTCCGGCCGATCCGACGCCATTGGTCGTGGTGACGAAAGGCGGTGATCGCTCTTTTTCCATCGAAGTCGCCGACACCGCCGCGGAGCGCGAGGCCGGCTTGATGTACCGCCAGGACATGGCGGACAACCACGGCATGCTGTTCGTCTTCGAGGTCCAGCAGCAGGTCGGCTTCTGGATGCACAACACGCCAATGCCGCTCGATCTGATTTTCGTCGGCCAGGATGGCAAGATCCGGGCGGTCAAGCACGGCGAGCCGCAATCGGACGCCGTCATTTCGCCCGGTGTACCGGTGCGCTTCGTGCTCGAGCTCAAGGCCGGCACCGCCGCCAGGAACGGCATCGAGTATGGCGACCTTTTGCGCCATCCGGCCGTGGGCACGGTATCCGGCCCCGGCATGCCACCAGCCGACAATGGCGATGCGCCCAATGGCGGTGGCGGTTGAGCACGCAGGCGGGATCGCAGATGCAGTTTTTCACCCATGACGGCTTCGACCTTGCCTTCCTCGACCGCCAGCCGGAATCGGGCGAGGGCGATCCGGTGCTGATGATCCATGGCTTCGCCTCGAGCCATTATGTCAACTGGGTGTCGCCCGGCTGGTTCAAGACGCTGAACGGTGCCGGCTACCGCGCCATCGCCTTCGACAATCGCGGCCACGGCTCGTCGTCGAAGAGCTATGAGGAGGCCGACTACACGCCGGTCAAGATGGCTTCCGATGCCGCCGCCTTGCTCGGCCATCTCGGCATCGAGCGCGCTCATGTCATGGGCTATTCGATGGGTGCGCGCATCGCGGCATTCATGGCGCTGTCCGATCCGGACAAGGTGGCGACGCTGGTCTTCGGCGGTCTCGGCATCGGCATGGTCGACGGTGTCGGCGATTGGGATCCGATCGCCGCCGCCCTGCTTGCCGATGATCCGGCCGCCACCAGCCATCCGCGCGGCCGGTCGTTTCGCGCCTTCGCCGACCAGACCCGCAGCGATCGCCGTGCCTTGGCCGCTTGCATCGCCAAATCGCGCGAATTGCTGAGCGAGCAGGATATCGCCCGCATCGCCCAGCCGACGCTTGTCGCCGTCGGAACGACCGACGACATTGGCGGCTCGCCCGATGAGCTTGCAGCGTTGATGCCGAACGCCAGCGCCTTTCACATCGATGGCCGGGATCATATGCTGGCCGTCGGGGACAAGACCTTCAAGCAGCGCGTGCTGGAGTTCTATGCCGAGAATCCGCTTTGAGCGGACGGCGATGCATCAGGCGGATTTGATACTTGTGCTCAGTCCGGCGCTCTCGCTGCTTGAACCGACTTCGCCATCACGCACAGCAGCTCGAACATCATCGTCGCGCCGGCGAGCGCCGTCATTCCACCTAGGTCGAAAGGCGGCGCCACCTCCACGACGTCGGCGCCTACAATGGTCAATCCATCGAGCAGGCGGACCATTTCCTGGGCCTCGCGGGTGGTGAAGCCGCCTAACTCGGGCGTACCGGTCCCGGGGGCCATCGATGGGTCGATGCAGTCGATGTCGAAGGTGACATAAACAGGATTGTTTCCAACGATGCCGCGCGCCTCTTCCATGACGCTGGCCGCGCCTCGCCTGACGAACTCCTCCATGTAGATGATACGGATGCCCTGAGCGACCGCCCAGTCATGTTCGCCGGGTTCGTATATCGAGCCGCGGATGCCGATCTGGACGACGCGCTTGGGATCGAGCAGTCTCTCTTCGATGGCGCGGCGGAACGGCGTGCCATGCGTATAGGGATTGTCGCCGAAATAACGGTCATTGGTGTCGGAGTGCGCGTCGAAATGGATCATGCCGACGGGCGCCTTGCGGGCTACGGCGCGCAACACCGGTAACGTCGTCAGATGATCGCCGCCCGCTGCAAGCGGAATGGCGCCCACTGCCACGATCGCCGCGATGCCGTCCTCGATGCGCTTCAGCCCGTCCAGCAGGTTGATCGGATTGACCGAGAGATCGCCGACATCGGCGACATTGGCGATGCTGAACGGCTCGGTCCCCGAGACGTGATGGGCGCGTCGCATCAGGCTCGACTGGTTGCGGATCTCGCGCGGGCCATGCCGCGCACCGGCTCGATTGGTGGTGCCGCCGTCCCACGGTACGCCGACGAGCGCGATGTCGAGCCCTTCCGCGCTTGCCACGGCCGGCAGTCTCATGAAGGTCGAAAGTCCGGCGAAGCGAGGCACGGCGGAGGCGTCGATCGGCTGGAAGAAATTGCTGCTCATGGTGTCGGCACCTCAGAAGAATTCGCGTTTGACGATTTCCGCAATGCGGGTCTCGCAGTCGTCGAGCAGCCACCGGCCTTTTTCGGCCGATGAGCCCTCGGTCAGCGACAGCACGCCGGATGGCGGCACTTCCTCTGCCGGCTTGGGATAGCGATCATATGGCCTGAACTGCGCCGGGCCGTCATGCAGTGCCTTGCCGAGGTCGACGAGCTCGGGACGCAGCGCCAGCATCATCGAGGTTTCGATGACGCTCGCATGTTCCAGCTCGATGCCGGGATAACCGTCGGGGAACACTTTCGCCAGCGTCTCTGTGCGCACCATTTCCCAATGATCGATGCGCAGGATCGTCAGATCCGCCGCACGCTCGCGGCCGATGGCGTCGAGCGCCAGTTCGATGCCTTCGATCGACGGGCCGATGTTCTCGTAGTGGCCGTTGAGGACGACGATGCGCCGGACCTTCTGGCGATAGAGATCGCAGATCACATCCTTGACCAGCAGCGAAAACGTATGCGCCGTGATGTTGATCGTGCCGGGGAAGGCCGGGCCGCCGCCTGTTCTCGGCTGCGAGCGGTTGCCGTAGGCAATGGTCGGCGCGACGAGGCCGCCAACCTGCTTCGCCACCGTCTCGGCGATGGCGGTGGGAAGCACAACATCGACGTTCATCGCCATGTGGTGGCCGTGCTGTTCGGTCGAGCCGAGCGGCAGGAAGATGGGAGCGCCGGCGGCGATCCGCTTCTCGGCTTCGGGCCATGGCAGTTCAGCGAGGAAAACTCGGTCTTTCATGATCATCTCGTTTCAAAGCATCGCCGCGCCACCATTGGCGCCCAGGCATTGTCCAGTGAAGAAGGTGGCGCCGGGGCCGGCAAGGAAGACCACCGCGGAGGCGATTTCATCCGGCCGGCCGATCCGCCCCAACGGGTGTGTCGTCTCAAGTGCGCGCTGGCTCTCGCTCAGCGCCTCGAAACCGAGAAGCGGCGTGTCGGTTGGCCCCGGCGCCACGGCGTTGACCAGTATGCGAGGCGCAAGCTCTCGCGCCCAGGAGCGGGTCAGGCCGAGCAATGCCGCCTTGGTCGCGCAATAGACCGATGCGTTCGACCGGCCGAGATAGGCGAGCTCGGAGGCGATGTTGACGATGCGGCCGCCATCGGGAAGGTGCGGCAGGACTTCCCGTGCCACGATGATGGCGCCGCGCACATTGACGGCGAACATGCGGTCGACATGGTCGAGCGAAATCGCCTCAAGCGCTGCTTCCTGGAGGATGCCGGCATTGTTGACCAGAATGTCGTAGCCGCCGATCCGTTGCGCGCCCTGCTTGACCGCGGCAATGATGTCGGCCTCATTGGCAAGGTCGCAGGCAAGGATCGGGATATCGCCTTCAGATGCCTTGAGATCGAAGCCGAGAACCATGGCTCCGGCGTCCCGTAAGGCGAGCGCGGTCGCGCGGCCGATGCCGCTGGCCGCACCGGTGACCAGCGCGCGTTTTCCGTGCAATGGAGTTACCAAGGCACTTCTCCCCTGTCGACGCCGAGCGACTGCCCGGTGATGTTGGCCGCGAGATCCGACGCCAGGAACAGATAGGTGCCGGCCATGTCGGCCGGCTCCATCAGGCCGGGCAGGGCTTGCGCGCCGACGATGTCTTCGAGCAGTGCTGCTTCACTGACGGCGCCTTGCTCGGCCATCCGGCCAAGCGAGCGCATCGATGCTTCCGTGCGGACCCATCCCGGACAGACCGCATTGACGCGGATGCCCCTCGATCCAAGTTCCTTGGCCCAGGTTTTCGTCAGGCCGATGATGGCGTGCTTGGAGGCGACGTAGGCGCCGAACCGCGCTTCGGCGACGCGGCCCCAGATCGAGGCGGTGTTGATGATCGAAGCGCCCGCCTGCATGCGCGGCAAGGCGCGCGCGGTGACAAGCGCCGTGCCGATGACGTTGATCTCGATGATGCGCCGGAAGGCGGCTTCGGCCTCGTCGCTGCTGTCGGTGATCGGCGTCATCAGCTCGAGGCCGGCATTGTTGATGAGCACGTCGATCCGGGAGATCGGTTCGAGGGCCGCGCCGACCGCCTCGCGGTCGGCGATGTCGGCCTCCGTGCCTGTGGCGCCCAAGTCGTGGGCCCGTTCGTGCACGGCCGCGTCGTTGGCAATGAGGTGCAGGCTGGCGCCGGCCTGGGCGAAGCCCTTGGCGATGCCGAGCCCGATGCCTCGGCTCGCTCCGGTGATCACGACCGTCTTTCCGGAAAAGGAGAGGCTCATACGACCACTCCCGTTTCGTTGCGGATCAGATGCAGGACCTTGTTGCGCAGCTCGAAGAATTTCTGGGTTTCGCGAATCTCCAGCGGCCGGTCCGGGCCAAGCTCTGCCGCCACGTCGATATCGGCGACGATCGAGGCTGGACGGCGCGAGAACAGGATGATCCGGTCGGCGAGAAATACGGCTTCTTCGACGTCGTGGGTGACGAAGATGATGGTCTTTTCCTCGCGGATCTGGATCTGCCGCAGCTCGACCTGAAGCCGCTCGCGCGTCAGCGCGTCGAGCGCGCCGAAGGGCTCGTCCATCAACAGCACGTCCGAACCCGCGGCGAGCGTGCGGGCTATGGCCACGCGCTGGCGCATGCCTCCCGAGATACGGTTTGGATAGGAGTCGGCAAAGTCTGCGAGCCCGAACAGCTTGAGATAATGGCTGATACGCTCGGCCCTTTCGGTTGCGCCCAGGTCCTTCCTGTAACGCATGCCGAAGGCGATGTTGTTTTTGACTGTCAGCCAGGGAAACGACGAATAGGACTGGAAAACCATGCCGCGCCGACGGTCCGGCCTGACCACCTTTTCCCCGCCAAGCAGGATCGAGCCCGAACTCGGTTCGTCGAGGCCACCGACCATGCGCATCAAGGTGGTCTTGCCGCAGCCCGATGGGCCGAGAAAGACGACCAGCGAATTGCGCTCGAGGCCAAGACTGGTGTTTCGCACCACATCGACGGGGCCGAAGGACTTGGCCGTGTCGACGAATTGAACATATCCGGTCATGTCATGCTCCTCACAGATACCGGAACAGCCGGCGGTGAAGCAGGCGCAAAAGCTGGTCGGTGACAAGGCCGATCAGGCCGATGACGACGACGCCGGCCATGACCTCCGGTGTCTTGACGAAGCGCCGGGCCGTCCAGATCACATAGCCGATGCCGGAATCGGCGGCGACGATCTCGGCGATGATCAGATAGGTCCAGCACCAGCCGAGCGTGATGCGCAGATTGTCGAGCAGCGTCGGGCCCATCCAGCGCAGGGCGACGTCGACCATGACTTGCCTCGAATTGGCGCCGACGGTGCGGGCGACCTCGACGAATTCCTGCGGCACGCGCCGCATGTCGTCGGCGACGAGCAACACGAGCTGGAAGAACGTCCCCAGCCAGAGCAGGAAGATCTTGGTCTCCTCGCCGACGCCGAACCAGATGATGGACAGCGGCACGAGTGCGGGGACCGGCAGGTAGCGGATGAAATCGATCATCGGCTCGAGGGCGGCGCCGACGATCCGGTAGCTGCTCATCATGATGCCGATCGGGATCGCCATGACGGCGGCCAGCAGGAAGGCAATCCAGACACGGGTGGTCGAGACCGCTACGTGCCAGAGCAGGTTCTGCTCGGTCAGCATCGTCCACAGGGCAATGACGACGCGGCTCGGCGAGGGCAGGAACTGCGGCGCAATGATGCCCGCGCGCGCCGCCAGCTCCCACAGGGCAACGACGAGCACAGCCGCGGCGACACTGACGGCAAACTCCAGCATCGGCGATGCGCGACCGCGGAAGACAAACAGGCTGCTGAACAAATCATTATCCCCGGATGATCGAAAGAACGGCCGTCACCGGCGCGAGCCGGAATGACATCGCTGCCGACAGCCGAGACAAGCTGCCGGCCCGGCCGCGCGCCCGCTATTTCGCCGGGATCTTGTTGATCGCCGAATTGTCGATCTGGTCGGCCGCCACCAGTCTGTTGTCGGCGGCGCCGTTCTCCAGGTTTAGATCCATCACCGTGTCGAATATCCCGTGCAACGTGCCTTTTTCTCCCGGCTTGCCCATGTAGGCCAGGGATTCTGCAAGCGTCGTGTAGGACAGGCTGGAGTTGACGATGTCGGTCACTTCGGCAGGCGTCAGGCCGAAATGCTTGGACGCCATGTCGGCGAATTTTTCCGGCTCGGCCTTGATGAAATCGACCGCCTCATAGATGCAGCCGAGAAATTTTGCGTATTTGTCGGGGTTCGCCTTGAAGTCGTCGTTGCGGGCGATGATCGCGTCGATGATGATGCCGCGATGATCCTTGGACGAGATCAGCATGCGGGCACCGGTGCGGGTCGAGGCCTTCAGCGCCTGCGACATGAACGGTTCGTAGGTCGCGATCGCCGCGATCGATTCATCGACGAAAACCGCACCCGTATCGGCCGTCGCGATGTCCTTGATCTGCAGATCCTTCAGCGACAGGCCCGCCTGCTTCAGCTCCATCTGCAACAGCAGGCGCGAGGGGATGTTGGGCTCGGCCGCGACAACCTTGCCCTTGAGATCGGCAACCGACTTGATCTTGTCATCGGTGATGACGCCGTCGCCACCGACGGATTCGTCGATCGTGCCGATGATGATGCCGGGCGTCGAGGCGTCGCGCGGGCGGCCCTGATATTCGCCGACCGAGCGCATCTGCATCTCGATGTTGCCGCGCGCCATCGCCGCCATGACGTTGGTCAGGTCATCCTCGAACTTGATGCTGACATCAAGGCCCTTGGCGGTGAAGCAGCCAAGGTCGCTGGCGATATGGACAGGCGCAAATCCCAGCCATGTCGGCGCCAGGATGCGGATCTGGTCGGCGCTGAGGGCGAGCTGCGAACTGGCGAGCAGCAGGGCTGCGGACAAGGCGGTGCCGAGTAACGGTTTCATGATTGTTCCCCAATTTTGTTCCGTACAGGCTCGCGATTTCTGACATTGATGTAAATGAGTTTATTTAGAACGATACATCGAATAACATCGATGTATCGTTCTGTGCATCATGGGGAATGGCATGCGCCGGCTGGACAATATCGATATCCGCCTGCTGCGCGTTTTCGTGGCGCTGGCCGATTCAGGCGGGTTCGCCGCTGCGCAAATCACGCTCAACCTGTCACAGCCGACGCTGAGCACGCATCTGGCGGAGCTGGAGAAACGCATCGGTGCCCAACTCTGCCATCGCGGGCGCAAGCAATTCCGCCTGACCGAGGTTGGACAGGCAACCTACGATGCGGCGCAGAGGCTGTTCCGCGACCTTGACGATTTCGGACATCGCATCAATGCAGCCAGCGGCAGCCTGTCGGGCCGCTTGCGGGTCGGCACGTCGGATGGGGTCTTCACCAGTGGCGAACTGGGTATCCAGCACGCGCTCAGCCGCTTCATGGGGCCCGATTCCGACGTCTTCATCGACCTTTCGGTGGGTACGCCGTCCGAACTCGAGCAACAAGTTGCCGATGGCGGTCGCGACGTTGTCATCGGGCCGCTGTCGCAGAAAGCGCCTGGGGTTGTCTATCGCGACTATTGCGGCGAACCGCATCTTCTCTATTGCGGCCGCCGGCATCCGCTCTTTGCGATGCCCGATTCAAGGATCGATCAAGGCGCCGTCGATGCCGCGCGGTTCTCGGTGCGCAGCTATCGACATTTCGACGACCTCTACCTGGTCGGCCATCCCAAGGCGAGTGCATCGGTCGTGCACATGGAAGCGCAGTTGATGCTGATCCTGTCGGGCAACTTCATCGGCTTTCTGCCGTGCCATTTTGCCGATCCCTGGGTCGCGGCCGGAGACATGCGGGCCATCAAGCCAAGGGCCTATTCGTTCAGTTCCATACACCGCGTCGCCTATCGCAAGACCGACGCCCAGCGCTCGCTTGTTCAGGCGTTTCTCGGTGCATTGTTCGATGCAACGCCCGTGGCCGGATAGGGCGACATGCAAGCGCGCCACCGGCGAAGATCACAAAGGGCTTTGCAGGGCCTGCAATGACCGCGTCATGTTTTCCCTGGCCTGCGGTTCGCAGCGCTGGCGAAACTCTTCAGTGTGGAAGATATGCGGGCGGGCGAGGAAGCTCTTCAAGACCGCACTGCGTCCGGCTCGCCACATCGGCTCCTCCACCCAGTGATACTCGCGCCGCACGGCGCGCTCATAGGCGTCGAAGGCGTCCGGCGCGGCTCCCAGGATCGACAGGTCCATATCCAGGAAAAGACTTGCGTCCCGTGTGGCCGCCGCGTCTTCGAACGGCGGCACCTGGTGCGTGGCGGTGGCGACGATCATTGCCGAGATGCGGTTAAGGCGTGAAGGATTTGCGCGGCCCGCCAGCTTTTTCTCGGCAAGGGCCGCACTTTGCGCCTCATTGTCCTTGGCCTTGCTGTCGTAGATGGCATCGTGGAACCAGATCGCCGCTTCGATCGCCTCGGGGTCGCCGAGCAATTCTCGACAGTCGCCAGCGAGCGCCAGCATTGCCTCGATATGGGAAAGGTTATGATAGTGGCGGCCTGGCGCCCGGTAGAGAGCCGAAAGCTCGCTTTTCAGCGCGTCGTCGATCAAGGGTTCGTTTTCCATGGCTGCTTGAATTCCCGCGAACCAAATCCATTTGACAAAGCACTAAGGAAAATTGAGTTCAATCGTGCTATGATCTGGCTTATATGTGCGGCTTGGCAACAGGCACAACAGGCAAGCCAGGCAGGACGCAGGACGAGACGGCGATGAACAGCATCAGCATTTCCCGACACAGCGCATTGAAGCCGGTCGATCCGATCTGGCGTTCGATCCGCGACGAGGCCATGGAGGCTGTCAACCGCGACCCGCTGCTCGCTGCATTCCTCTATTCGACCATCCTCAACCAGGACAGCCTGGAAGAAGCAGTCATTCACCGGCTGGCCGAGCGGCTGGCGCACCAGGACATCGGCTCCGACCTCATCCGCCAGACCTTCAAGTCCATGCTGGCCGACGACAAGGAGTGGCCGACGACGGTGCGTGTCGACATCCAGGCCTATTACGATCGCGATCCGGCTTGCGATCGCTTCATCATGCCTGTGCTCTATTTCAAGGGTTTCCACGCCATCCAGACCCATCGGCTGGCGCATTGGCTGTGGAATCAGGGGCGCAAGGATTTCGCGCTCTATCTGCAGAGCCGCTCGTCTTCGGTGTTCCAGACCGACATCAACCCGGCCGCCCGCATCGGCAAGGGCATCTTCATCGACCATGCCACCGGCCTCGTGGTCGGCGAGACCGCTGTCATCGAGGATGACGTGTCGATCCTGCATGGCGTGACGCTGGGCGGCACCGGCAAGGCCGGTGGCGACCGCCACCCCAAGATCCGCTACGGCGTGCTGATCGGCGCCGGCGCCAAGATCCTCGGCAACATCGAAATCGGCCATTGCTCGAAGATAGCCGCCGGCTCGGTGGTGCTGTCGCCTGTGCCGCACAACAAGACAGTTGCCGGCGTGCCGGCCCGCGTCGTCGGCGAGACCGGCTGCGATCAGCCGTCGCGCCAGATGGACCAGCTTCTGCCGTCGCAGACGATGGATCAGGTCGTCAGCTTCGACATCTGATTTTCACGGCGCCGTCGTCTGCTGTCGGATTCCGGCCGCGGGCAGGAGCGGGCGGTTGTCTCGCCTTATCAGGCCGCTTGCCTTTACATCGCCATTGTCGACGTGCCAGAAGCGCGTTCGAACGAGCAAGCCCGATGATCGGAGAAGACTGTTGAAGCCGGACGAAATCAGAAAGCTGGACGCCTATTTCAAGCGCGTCTTCCAGAACCCCAAGCTCGAGGTCAAGGCGCGGCCGCGCAAGGACGATTCGGCCGAGGTCTATGTCGGCGACGAATTCCTCGGCATCGTCTTCAAGGACGAGGACGACGGCGACTACAATTTTTCGATGGCAATTCTCGACATCGATTTGGCCTGAGCCAGCAAATCTTGCGGTCGGTCGGCTCCATGCGGCCGGCCAGCCGGTTCCCTTGAAGCGTTCTTAGCGTCCCGCCTTCAGAACGCGCCCCGCTTCGGTGGCGATTGCCGCGTCGAGCGCCTGCCAATCGCCCAGAAACTCCCTTGGGAAGCGATAGGTGAGGCTGAGTTGGTCGCCGACCTGGATGTCGCGCTCGCAAGGCGCCAGTGATTGGTCGGCACTCGGTCCGCTCAGGCAACGGGCCACAAACGGCTCCTTGCCGGGGCGATTGCCGACAACCAGCACCTCGTTCAGATAGCCTGATTTCTCGTTAAAATCATAAATCATCGTGCCGCCAGGCCCGGCAGTGCCGGGTTGGGTGATCAACGCGCTGTAGATCGGCGTGAAGCGGCCACTCATGTCACGCGACATCATCTGCTGTTCGAATGACAGGAAGACGATGTTCTTGACTGTGCCCGTGTGGTTGAAATCGTCACGCGCGGCCTCGCTGTAGCCGTCCATCTGGGGATAGCGCAGATAGAGGTCGAGCCGCGAGGCGATGCCGTCGCGCCGGGCCTGGGCGAAACGGATGGCGTTGGCCGGGACAGCGATGACATTGTTGCCGATCACCACCTGGTGGACCGTTGCCTCGTCGGTGTATCCGGCCATGGCGATCGAGTGGCCGAACCATTTGCCGCCAAGGCTGATCGCCACCGACAACAGGGCGAGCGCCGCGAACCCGTAGAGCACCCGCTTCATCAGCGTGGAATCGACCACGGTAAGTTCGTTGGCGAGCGCTGCCTGCTTCATCTCAGTCCTCGGATCCCGGGCCGCCCGTCCGCCTCCGGTGTCCCTGGGCGGCACACATCGCACGGCACGGCTCTTGCAGCCTGCATGGAACGACTGTGCAATTTCATGGTAAATGGAAAGTTAAGATGGGACCGCTGGAACTCACACTCTTTGCTTTTGCCGTCGGGTTGACGGCCTGTGGGCTGGCCGGATCGGCTATGGAGCTGGCGTCGGGCCGCAAGGTCGCCTTCACCGAACCCTATGTGTCGCCGTCACATGTCTTGCGCTCGCTGCTCGCCACCGCCTGTGCCGGACCCTTCATGCTGGTCAACGATGCCATCGATGCCCGGCGTCAGCGCCGCATTTCAACGTTGGCGCTGATGTCCTGCGGCTGCACGGCAATTGCGTGGACCTTGGCGCTGGGCGTCGTCGTGCTTGCCATTGCCTCGTGGACGGTCCGTCTCCTAGGGTCCGAGCTGCCCGCTTGAGACGATTCGGAGACCAGAAATGCCGCTTTATGCGATCGATGGAACAGAGCCCAGCTTCGCCGATGCGGACTCGAACTGGATCGCACCCGATGCGACGCTGATCGGCGACGTCAGGGTCGGACGCAATGCCGGCTTCTGGTTCGGCGCCGTCATCCGCGGCGACAATGAGCCCATCGTCATCGGTGCCGACACCAATGTGCAGGAACATACGGTCATGCACACCGATCCCGGTTTCCCGCTGACGATCGGGGAAGGCTGCACGATCGGCCACCGCGCCTTGCTGCATGGCTGCACGATCGGCGACAACAGCCTGATCGGCATGGGCGCCATCGTGCTGAACGGCGCGAAAATCGGCAGGAATTGCCTGGTCGGCGCCGGTGCGCTGGTCACCGAAGGCAAGGAATTCCCGGACAATTCGCTGATCGTCGGTTCGCCCGCCAAGGCGATCAGGGTGCTGGACGACGCGGCCGTGGCCAGGTTGCGCGGCTCGGCGGCGCACTATGTCGCCAACGGCAAGCGCTTCAAGGCGGGGTTGAAGAAGGTCTGAGGCCAGCCCGGCATTTGCTGGCGGTGGTTTCGTAGCGCCCCAACTCACTGTCTGTCAGAGCCGCGCCCGGCCATCGCATCGCGCAGCAATGAAGCACCGGCTTCAAAGCCGGCAATCTCGGCTTCCTCGATGGCTGTCCTGTAGTCATCGATGCGGGTTTCGAGCGCCGGGTCGGCGCCCGCCGCCAAAAGCAGACGGATCGCATCGACACTGCCGATTGCCACCGAATAGTGAAGCGGCGTCCAATCGTTCACACCTCGCATGTTGGGGTCAGCACCGCCTTCGATCAATGCCCGCACTATGTCCAGCCTGTCGGCCCGGTCGGTGGACAGCGCCGCAATGATGGACGGAAACCCGCCGTGATCCTGATAATTCGGATCCGAGCCGGCACCCAGCAAGGTCGAGATGAAGCCGACGGGGCTCCAATAGATCGCATATTCCAGCGGATGCCCGAGGCCGAGCTCGAACGGCATGCGCTCGTCGAACCAGCGGGAAGAGCCGCCCAGCGCCATGCCGAGGCCCTCGAAGTCGCCGGCCTTGAAGGCATCGTCGATAGCCTTGAACAGGCGGTGGCGCTCGCATCGATCTTCCGGGACTTCCAACATCGCTGTGATCCAGAAGGCGAAACCATCGGCCTATAGTGCCTCGATCTTCCGGGCGTGGGAAGGCGGTCGGGATGTTCTGATGCGCTCGGTGGGAGCTGCCATCCAAATCGAAGGAATAACGGGCGCAGTTAAGAAGAGGCGGGACTTTCCAATTCAGGAATATCCCCCGAACCAGCATTATCCCCGAACACAATCAAATATTGGGCGCCCACCTGTTTGGCGCAAGCACGGGCATACCTTCCCAAAGTCACACCGCCACCACTCTCTAGAAATCCTTGCGAGGTCGTGACACCCTGCAAGATAGGCTCCCCCGCTTGCTCCCTCGTCATAGTCATCTGTGCGACTGCACAATACATTAATTCGGTGCTGCCCAGACGAAGTGATTGGGCTACAACTCCGATCTTCGGCTCACCAATAAGCTCCTCGTTCTCTTTGGACAGACCTTCAAATGTTGACTCGAACGAGGTGCCGATCTCATCGACAAAGGCGAGGCAACGGGCCACGCTTACATCTGCCAATTCGATATCGGAAATGCTGAATTCGATATCAGACATTCCTACCCTTTCGGTTAGGCTCATCATTCGATCTACCGCGCGCAGCAAAGCGCAGAACCAATCAGCATTGTCGCGGTTGAAATGGTTATTGGCAACAATTTCGGTTCCAAATAGCTTCAACCCACCTTGATCGTGCACGTCGATGTAGAATTTCTCAGAGGCCAATATGATTACCGCCTGAGCTACCTCCTTCCACCATCTCAACGGCTTGGTTTCCGAATTTAAGCTTGCAATGGTAAAGCCGAGGGAACCGGCAAGATTAATGTCGAGAGTGATGGGGGGCGAACTTGCCAGGAATCGTGAGACAGGCTGGATAGGTGGAACTATCAAATTTCCTGCTCTTACTACGGGCGTACCATTGCGCTTTTGCCGGAAGAAAATCTTGCACCCTGGTCCGCCTGTTGGCGTAAAAGACATTATGCCGGGGCTCGAGAATTGCAGTCCAAACGGCCTTTGAAAGCCAAATCTCTCCTCTGTGGCCGAGAACGACGAAACATTCAGGGGGGTCAGGCCAAGAAAGCCGTCAATCACTTCCTTCCCGCTTTTGCCTTGGATGGTGACCGTGATTTTGACAGGGCTATCCGAATAGCCGGCTGTTTCAATTTGTTTGCGCTTGGCCTCGGTGTAGTCGCCGCCCGCCGCGTAGGTTTGGGATAGTTCCTGAACGCGTTCGAAGAACGCATGCGACTCCATGGGTACAGCATGCCAGTCCGTGCTCTCTGTGAAAGTCAGCATCTGTCTGCGTATGAGCTTTCCCTTACTGCTTTCAGCGGTCAATCTCTTCAAAACATGATCTAGGGGCGTACCCCCAAGATGGACCAAAAACGCACTCTCAACTGAGAGACTTGGGCCGAATTTCATGACAAATATGAAAGAAGCTTCAGGTGTTTTGGCCAGACGCTCCATTGACAACAAGCGGGCAGAAAAGCTCCTCTTGTCGGCCCACATCGACTTCACTTGAAAGTTGTAAGCGGGCAAGGCTGGCCTTTTGTCTGGATATTTGTTCCTGTCTAAATACCTGTTGGGGAACTCGACACGGTAGTCCCAGCCGGTTCGATCTCGTACTGATTTATTTACGACGAGGCCAAGTGGAGTGCAGAGCGGCGGAAAAAGCACTTCGCCATGCTCCCCTAACTCATCGGAATTCAGCTGCTGCTTTTTCATCCTGTTTGTATAGCAAAGGTGGGCCGCAAACAGAAACCTAAGCTGTTGAAGTCGTGCTTTTGTCGGAATTCAAAAGGCAACCCAGAAATGGCGGAGCCGGCCCGGGGACGGGGCCGGCTCCTTTCACCCGGTCGTTGGGGACGGGGAGGGTGGGGACTCGACCGGGTTTCTCCTGAAGCGCCTCGCATTCACGCGGCGCGCTTGAGCTCTGTTCTAGCGGACGCTGGCGACCGCGTCGGAGCGGCCGTCATTGATCGTCACCCAAACGCCGGAATTCTGGTCCGACTGGCGCTTGAGATAGGTGTAGTCGGTGTCCGTCCAGGACAGGACCTTGGTCTCGAGATTGTCGAGGATGAATTCTCCCAGGCTCGTGCGCACGGTCAGCACCGCGTGGCCGTCGCCATTCGGCTGGCGCGCCACTGTCATCAGCAAATTGCCGGCCGGCACGCCCGCATCCATCAACTCGCGGCGCTTTTCCAGCGCGTAATCCTCGCAATCGCCATAGCCATTGGCCGGATAGGCCCAATATTCCTCGACACCGTAGTTTTCCATGTCGGTGCGCGGCTTGATGCGAGTGTTGACCGAATTGTTGATGTTGACGATCGTCGCCCACAGTTTGCGGGTCAGTTCGACCGGCGCACCCTTCGGGGTCCGTTCGCTGCATTCGCCAGGACTGCGCTGGCAGAACTCATAATGGCCAACAGGCTGGGTGGTGCGTCCGCCGGTGTGCATATAGGCCGGTCCCGCGGCATATGCTGATCCCCAAGCGGAAAGCTGCATCGCCATTGCCACCAGCAACAGCTTGCCCCTCGTGTTCTTCATTGTTGTAGTCTCCCCGTTCGAAGGAGACATTGCCACATGTGGATTTATTTGACGCAAAAGCTCGAAGTAGATATTGAGTAAAACTCCAGTAGAATAAACGTAAAATTTGAATCATTTGAGTATTAATTCGTTTGGATATTGAGGCGCCAATCTCGGCGCGCGGAGGGCTCCCAAGCCCGCCAAGAGTGGGCTAAGCATGCCGGTCATGGCGTCGAAAACAAAAAACCGGCCACAAGGGCCGGTTTCCTGGAGTGTCGCTGTCGGGCCTGCTCAGGTACGTGGCGTGTTGAATTCGGAATCGAGCGTTTCGGGGCGCTGGATCACAGCGAATTCGATGGCGACGCCGTCCTCGAAATGACGCACGACCTGCCCGCGCATGGTGCCAAGCATAACCTGGATGCCAATCGCCGGCTTGACGTCGATCTCGACCGCGGCGCCGGAGAGCGAAAGGTCGATTATACGGCATTGGTACTGGCGGCCGTCGGTGAGCTGCAGCACGCTGGTCGGATTGCGCGGCGCGACGCGCTCGTGGCGGCGATCTTCCGGCAGGTCGAGTTCATGCTTGTTGGCGAGCCAGGTCAATTGCGCGGCCAGCTTGTCCTTCTTGCGATCCGACGCGATGACGGTCATCGCGAAACCGTCCTGCAAGGTGCGGGTGACGACACCTTCGATGCGGCCGATATGATCGATGTAGGCAATGATTTTTTCGCCGGGCATGCCGATGCGTTCGGTGCGAAACGCGACATTGCCCGGTGACATGTCGACGACCTGGCAGGGGTGTTCGGTGCGGTCTTCCAGCATGAAGCGTCCGTAGATTTTAACCCGGACGCGCTGAAAGTTACGCCTTTCAGCTTGGGACGGCGCATAGTCGACCGCCGCTGACCTCATGACTGCCTACACCCCGTTTGGCATCCCGCGCGCCGATGCGAGGAACTTCATCAGAGAAGTACAACAAAGCGGGTTAACAAAGGGAAAAAGCGGGCGCTCCAGGGGTTTCCTTTTTGCAGGTCGCGGTGCCAAAACAGCCGCGCAGTTTTGGGCGACGTGCATCAGGCCGCAAACGGACTATTCCTCGCGCCCGCCATCGAACACGACGAGATGGCGGATGCGGCGCGCCCGGCCGAGCGCCGAGATCGTCTCGGGTGCTCCAAGTTCATCGGGAACGAGCGAGGGGACATCGATCGCCGGGCGATTGTTGAGAAGCTCCTTCTCCGGATCGATGACGCGTATCGAATCGATCAACGCGTCGGTGATCGGATCGGCACCCAGCCAGAAGGGCTTCTCCACGGCGCTGATGACGCCCAGGCAGCGCGGATTTTCGACGCCGCCGTCCAGCGGCAGGGCAAGCAGTTCGAACTTGTTGGAGCGCCCGTTGCGGCTGAAACCCTCATAGCTGATGAGCACGACCGACTTCTGCTCGAAGACGCCATGGATCAGCCGCGAGACGAGCCGCTGATCCTTCTCGCGCCACAGCGATGGAAAGGAAAACCCCTTGAGTTCGCGGCCGTAGCAGGCGCAAAGCCTGGTGCCGGCCAGCCGGAATACGGCCTGTCCGCGCGTGTCCCGCTCCAGGATAAAGGTGTCGGCCAGCAGCGACTTGATGTCGGCCGGCTCGACCTCCGAACGCTTCGGGGCAGGACGTCCGTCACGCAGGCGGTTCCAATATTGGAACAGCGTGATCGATCCATTCTGGTTCATGCTATGCTGCTCCGCGCATTCTGTCGTCTGATGTCCCATCGGTGAACAGAAGGGCGCCCTCCGATGACCTACATGCGTTGCGGAGCAGGAAGCGTGCCAGCGTCGTTAACACTTGTTCACGGGTCGGGGCCGTTAAGGTTAACAAGTGGTTTACGTTGCATCGAAGCGAGCCCCGTGGCACACAAAAACCACTCCAGAAGCGGTCGTTTCGCGACGATCGGCAGCACTTCAGTCAAGAGTTTTAGGGGAGCAGGGGGCTCGACCAGCCGTTCAAGGGAAACCTTGAACGGCTTCTTTTTTGATTCGCGCCGCGGCGATTCGCGGTTTGCGGTTCGGTCCGTGGTGATCTAGATGCTCGAGCCCCGAATCCCGCAGAGTGCAATTTCAAATGAGTGAACCGGCATCTCCCTCGGAAGTCGACCCGGTCGAGGGCGCACCTGAACCGCGGCGCGAGCCGGTGTTCAACCTGCCGCCCGTCGTGCTGGCGGTGATCGGCATCTGTGTCGTCGTCTACCTGTTGCAGCAATATGTGTTGAGCGAATCCCAGCAGATGACATTGCTGTATGACGGGGCCTTCATCCCCGTTCTCTACACCGGGCAATACGGCTTCGACTGGTTCCTGTTTTCGCGGCCCTTCACTTATGCCTTCATGCATGGCGGCTTTGCCCATATCGCCATCAATATGGTGTGGCTCGCCGCGTTTGGTTCACCATTGGCAAACCGTCTGGGAGCGCTGTGGTTCGCGCTGTTTTTTGCCGCAACCGGGCTGGCTTCGGTCGCGCTTTTCTGGGCGATGCATCCTTATGGTGAGGCGCCGCTGGTCGGGGCTTCCGGTGCGATATCGGGCATGATGGGGGCTGCGGCGCGTTTCGGCTTCCGCACCGACCGTTCGGCCGGCAAGGCCGCCTTCGCCGGCCCTGTGCTGCCGATCGCATTCGTATTGCGCCTGCGCGGTGTCGTGATCTTCCTCGCCATGTGGATGGTCATCAATCTCGCCACCGGCCTGCTCGGGTTTGCCCCAGGGATAGATGGTCAGATCGCCTGGGAGGCTCATATTGGCGGCTTTGTCGCGGGCTTCTTCGGCCTGCGCTGGTTCGACAGGCGATGGCAGGCGCCCGAGTGGGAGACGACTGACCACCGCACTTGAAATGCAACCGATCACGGCGCACGATGTTCACTCTTACGTGAAGGCCGGTCAGGGCAGGAACCGGCAGGCAAAGCAGAGGAGGACGCCATGACGGTGAAGGCAATTCTCGAGAGAAAAGGCCATGACGTGTTGACGCTCGGGCCGAACGAAAAGCTGAGCGAAGCCATCCGCATCCTGGCAGAGCACAAGATCGGTGCGCTGGTCATCACCAATGGCGATCGCAAGATCGTCGGCATCCTGTCAGAGCGCGACATCGTCCGGGTTGTCGCCCGGGAAGGTGGAGCCGCGCTCGATATCGCCGTGCGTTCGGCGATGACGCCGAAGGTGAAGATCTGCAACGAAAATCACACCGTCAACGAGGTGATGGAGATTATGACCCGCGGCCGTTTCCGCCATCTGCCGGTGGAAAAGGACGGCATGCTCGATGGCATCGTGTCCATCGGCGACGTGGTCAAGCGCCGCATCGAGGATGTCGAGCGCGAGGCCGACCAGATCAGGGCCTATATCGCCACTGCCTGAACGGTGAGGCGAACCGCCGGCCGGAGAACCGACCGGCGGAACCGCGGGCTACCTGTTGTCGAGTTCGGAGCGGACGAGTGCGAGCCCGCGCCGGGTGATGCGGTAGGGGCCGCCTCCCGACGAAGAAACCGCCTTCTTCCGCTTCAGCTTTCGAAACATGTCGAGATCGACGTCCGGATAGTGCCAGCCGTCGCGGGTCAGGCATTTGACGGAGGCGATCCGCTTCTTGTCGTTCTTTTCGATTTCAATGCGTCCGCCCTGCGCGAGCAGGTGCAGGATGCGCTGTTCAGTGCGCGAAATATCCATGTGAGAGTTTTCCGGGAAAACAAAAAATGCCGCCGCCGCGAAGCTTCGCGGCACGGGGTTTCAGGTTTTCTGCCCTGCCTCGCCAGGAGGTCAGGGCCTTACCGGGACTGAGCGTAAGTGGACATCCACTCTCCATTGGAATGAGCGTCCTATAGGCGAAAGCGGCTGAAAAGGCCAGTCCGTGGCTTTGCGCTTGTCTCTTTTGGCGGTTTGCACTAGCGAATGATTTCACGTTCGACGTGAAATTCACGTTCAAACGTGAAATCACTCACCGCAATTCGCAGGCCGCCATGTCCCTTGTCGACACCCGTACTCCTGACGCAAAACGCCTGATCCCCGGCGCAACCGGCGACTGGGAGATCATCATCGGCCTCGAGGTCCATGCGCAGGTCACGTCGGAAGCAAAGCTGTTTTCGGGCGCCTCGACGGCCTTCGGCGCGCCGCCCAACGCCAATGTCAGCCTGGTCGATGCGGCGATGCCGGGCATGCTGCCGGTCATCAACGAGGAATGCGTCAAGCAGGCGATCCGCACCGGCCTGGGGCTGAAGGCGCAGATCAACCACAAGTCGGTCTTCGATCGGAAGAACTACTTTTATCCCGACCTGCCGCAGGGCTACCAGATCTCGCAGTTCAAGCAGCCGATCGTCGGCGAAGGCACGGTGATCGTTTCGGTCGGCCCGGACCGCCAGGGCGAATTCGAGGACATCGAGGTCGGCATCGAGCGGCTGCATCTGGAGCAGGATGCCGGCAAGTCGATGCACGACCAGCATGCGACCATGTCCTATGTCGATCTCAACCGCTCCGGCGTGGCGCTGATGGAGATCGTCTCCAAGCCGGACATGCGCTCGGCCGACGAGGCCAAGGCTTATGTCACCAAGCTGCGCACCATCGTGCGCTATCTCGGCACCTGCGACGGCAACATGGACGAAGGTTCGATGCGCGCCGACGTCAACGTTTCGGTGCGCAGGCCGGGCGGCGAGTTCGGCACGCGCTGCGAGATCAAGAACGTCAACTCGATCCGCTTCATCGGCCAGGCCATCGACTATGAGGCGCGCCGGCAGATCGCCATTCTCGAGGATGGCGGCAAGATCGATCAGGAGACGCGGCTGTTCGACGCCGTCAAGGGCGAGACGCGCTCGATGCGCTCCAAGGAAGAGGCGCATGATTACCGCTACTTCCCCGATCCCGATCTTTTGCCGCTGGAATTCGACCAGGCCTATGTCGATGCGCTGGCCAAGGAATTGCCGGAACTGCCGGACGACAAGAAGGCGCGGCTGATCGCGTCGCTCGGCCTGTCCGTCTATGACGCCTCGATCCTGGTGTCGGAAAAGCCGATCGCCGATTATTTCGAGAAGGTGGCCGCCGGCCGCGACGGCAAGCTTGCCGCCAATTGGGTCATCAACGATCTGCTCGGGCAATTGAACAAGGCCGGAAAAGACATTGAAAACGCTCCGGTTTCACCCGAGCAGCTCGGTGCGGTCATCGATCTGATCAAGGATGGCACCATCTCCGGCAAGATCGCCAAGGACCTGTTCGAGATCGTCTGGAATGAGGGCGGCGACCCTCGCCAACTGGTCGAGAGCCGTGGCATGAAGCAGGTCACCGACACCGGCGCCATCGAGAAGGCCGTCGAGGACGTTATTGCCGCCAACCCTGACAAGGTCGAACAGGCGCGCGCCAAGCCGAGCATGGCCGGCTGGTTCGTCGGCCAGGTGATGAAGGCGACCGGCGGCAAGGCCAACCCGCAAGCCGTCAACGACCTCGTCAAGGCCAAGCTGGGCATCGAGTAGCGCCGTGTTCGTCCGCACCGCAGGTGAACGCGACCTTGCCGCTGTGCGGACGCTGCTGGTGGAAACGTGGCATGCGACCTATGACGCCATTTATGGCGCTGCCAAAGTCACCGAGATCACCGACGAATGGCACTCGATTGCTTCGCTCCGCTCGCGGCTGACGCGGCCGAATTCGGAATTCCTGGTGGCCGATGATGGCAAGCGGATCGGCGGCATGGCTTTCGCCGCCGCCACCGCCGATGCGAAAATCATCCTGCTGAACCAGCTCTACGTCCATCCGGACTGCCAAAGGCGCGGGATCGGGCAAGCACTGCTCGACGAGGTCGAGGCCAGTTTCCCGGAAGCGCGAACGCTGCGCGTCGAGGTCGAGGAGGCCAATGGCGGCGCCATCGCCTTCTATCGGTCGAAAGGGTTCTTGCCTGTCAGTGCCGGGGAGGAGTCCAGTGATACCGCAAGGCCGACGACGCTGAGTTTCGAGAAGTCGCTCGGATAGATTGCCACCGGATGAATAGAGCGATCCGGCCATGCGTCATCGCGGCGTTTGCTGTGCCGGCTCACGACGGATATGCAAGGGCATGACCAAACTGTCCCGCATTACAGCGCTGGCGCTGCTCGCCATCATCATTTTCGCGACCTTGTCGCCGATCCAGATGCGGCCGCACCTCGCTGAAGCGAATGTCGAGCGTGCCTTGGCTTATGTCCTGCTGGGCTTCGCCCTGGCGGTCGGCTTCCCCAACCGACTGTACCAGGTCGTGATCTTCGTGGCTGTGACCGCCGGCATGCTGGAACTGCTTCAGCTCATTGATCCCGGTCGCCATGCACGCCTCATCGATGCATTGGTAAAAGCCCTGGCCGGGGTGGTTGGGATCGTCGCGGGACACCTGATCGTCAGGGCCGGCGGACAAAAGAGCGAGAGCTAGGCGCGGCAGCAATCCGCCGCGATACGTCGACCCCAAAGAGTACGGGACCATCGACTGTGGTCGGCCCGTGTCTATCTGGCCGAAGGATCGAGCCTTCGCTAAACAGCGGGAACCCCGACATTGTCGATCAGTCTGGTCTTGCCGAGCCATGCTGCCGCGAGAAGACGCCCTTCGTGGTTTCGATGCCATGGCGCAAGCGTCAGGCTTTCGCGTGCCTGGACATAGTCGACCTTTTGAAAGCCGGCGGCGATGAGGGCGCGGCTGGCCTCTTCGGTTGCGTCGCTCTGGCCGGCGCCTGCCGCCAGCGCCGCAGCCGTATTGCGCAATATGACGTTGAGTTGGCGGGCGATCTTCAGTTCGGCCTCATCGAGATAGGCGTTGCGTGATGACATGGCGAGACCCTGCGCGTCGCGGATCGTCGGTGCGCCGATGATCTCGACAGGCAGGTCGAGGTCGCGGCAGAGTTGCCTCACCACGCAAAGCTGCTGGTAATCCTTCTCGCCGAAGACCGCACAGTCGGGCGTTGCCTGCAGGAGGAGCTTTGCCACCACGGTGGCGACGCCGTCGAAAAAGGTCGGCCGAAAGTCCGATTCGAGCCCGCCGGAGGGGCCGCCGACCGAGATTTTCGTGGCGAAGCCGGCGGGATACATCTCGCCAACCGTCGGTGTGAAGGCAAGGTCGGCCTTTGCCGCACCCAGTTGGTCGAGGTCGCGGGCGAGTTGGCGCGGGTACTTGTCGAGGTCTTCGCTCGGCGCGAACTGCGTCGGATTGACGAAGATCGACACGACGCAGCGCTCGGCTTTTTCGAGCGCGATCCTGACCAGCGAGATGTGCCCGTCATGCAAAGCACCCATGGTCGGCACCATGGCGACACGAAGGCCGTCGCGCCGCCAGTCCCGGATTTGCGCGCGCAGTGCGGCTACGCTGTCGACGACGACGGGTTGGCTCATGCGTCGTCCCTGCTGTTTGTCGCCGAAAAGACATGGCCGGGGCCGGGGAATGTCCGGCCCCGCACCTCGGCTGCATAGGTTTCCGCTGCATGCGAGATCACGCTGCGCAGGTCGGCGTATTCCTTGACGAATTTCGGCACGCGATCGACGGTCAGCCCGACCATGTCGTCGATGACCAGGATCTGGCCGTCACATTCACTGCTGGCACCGATGCCGATGGTTGGAATGGCGAGGCGGCGGCTGATATCGGCGGCGACCCTCTCGACCGTGCCTTCGATGACCACCGAGAAAGCGCCGGCATTCTCGACGGCGAGCGCATCGCGAAGCAATGCCGCAACAGCCTCCTCGGTGCGGCCCTTGATCTTGTAGCCGCCGTCCTTCTCGACCGATTGCGGCTGCAGGCCGATATGTCCCATCACCGGAATGCCGGCGGCGACGATGGCCTCGATCTGGCTGATCATGTCGACGCCGCCTTCGAGTTTCACCGCCTGGCAGCCGGTCTCATTGACGACCCGCCGCGCCGAGGCCACGGCAAGTGCTGCCGAAACCTCATAGCTGCCGGCCGGCAGGTCGACGACGACGCAGGCCCTGGCCGAGCCGCGCATCACGGCCTGCCCATGTGCGATCATCATCTCCAGCGAGGCGCCCAGAGTCGTCTTGTGGCCATGCAGGACCATGGCGACACTGTCGCCGACCAGAAGCAGGTCAACATGGTGATCGAGCAGACGGGCGATGGGATAGGTATAGGCGGTCAGGCAAACGATCGGCGTGCCGCCCTTGCGGTGGCGAATCGCCTCAGCGCTGATGCGAATGTCGGTGGTCGGCAATTCCGTGGCCAATCGTCACCTCCTTGGCCTCAAGCCGGGCTGGATGCAGGCATGGGCGCGCAGAGCTTTAGAAATACCGCAAAGGCTTGGCAAGCGTGCATGCAGCGACCGGGAGGATCACAGGCTTGTGTCGGGCTTCAGGCAAGCCATTTGCGCGCACGCCGTGGCAAAAGCCTTGCCTTCGGCAAGGCCTGACGCCATAAGCAGGAAAACGGGCGCTGCCGGCGCGAGGGTTTTGAAATGAAGACTTTCCTTACGCAGTTTTTCACCTGGTGGAACAGCCAGACGATAGGAACCCGCCTGCACACGTGGCGGTACGGCAAGAAGGTCGGCCAGGACGAGACCGGCAATTTCTATTACGAAGGCGGCATCGATTCGGAAGGCCGCACGCGCCGCTGGGTCATCTACCGCAATTATTCGGAGGCTTCGGCGATACCGCCCGGCTGGCACGGCTGGATGCACCACCGCGTCGACGTCGCGCCGTCCAGCGAGGACTACAAGCCGCGCGATTGGCAAAAGCCGCATCAGCCCAATCTGACCGGCAGCCCGGCGGCCTATCGCCCGAAGGGCTCGGTGCTGACCAATCAGCACCGCCCGCAGGTCACCGGCGACTACGATGCCTGGACACCCGGGTCGTAGGCGACAGGGTGCAAGCCGGTCCTTTATCGCCACAATTGGTGTTTAGCTGCTTGCTGATCAGAAAACGGCGACTAGCCTTGGCGATCGACAGAATCACCCGGGCGCGAACCACCGGTATCTTTGCATGAGCTTTTCTTACTCAATATCGGCCAGTCTGGCGCTAGCCGCCGGTCTTGCCGTCAGCACCGTGGCCTTCGCCGCTTCGCCTGAGCCCGCGGCACCCGCGCCGGCGCTGCCCGCCGGAGCGGACCGGGTCACCAATGCCGTTGCCGAGTTTGCCGGTATCGACAAGATCACCGGCCGCATCATCACCTTCGATGTCTATATCGACGAGACGGTGCAGTTCGGCGCTTTGCAGGTGACGCCGCGCGTCTGCTATTCGCGGCCGCAGGCCGAGGCGCCGAAGACCGATTCCTTCGTCGAGGTCGACGAGATCACGCTCGACCGCAAAATTCGCCGCATCTTCACCGGCTGGATGTTTGCCGAAAGCCCCGGCCTCAATGCCGTCGAGCATGCCGTCTACGACGTCTGGCTGAAGGAATGCAAGCAGAAGTCGGATGTGCCGGCGCCCGACGGCGCCAAGGCTGACGCAACCAAAGCCGAGGCGCCCAAGCCCGCGGCGGCCAAACCGAAAGCCGCGACCGCTCCGGACGTGACAGAGCCTGGCGTGACGGAGCCGGACGCTTCGGACCCCGATACGACCGACACCAACTGATCCTCCGGAACCCTCCTTGCCACCATACGTTGGGGCACGGATGAGCGCGCATCTATGCGCAGGGAGGATCTTCCGATGTCAGACAGCAAGCGGATCACAGCCGGCAAGGCAGAGTTGCTGGAACTCGAAAAGGGATTCTGGACGGGCGACGCGGCCTACTATGCGGCCAATGTCGACACCGAATGCCTGGTGGCGTTTCCGCAGATGGCACAGGCGATGGACAATGCGGATCTCGCCAAGACCGCAACCAAGCCCAACCGCTGGCGCGACCTGAAAATCGACCTCAAGGGTATTATCGAGCCGGGCAGCGACATCATCATGCTGACCTACGAGGCACATGCGACACGCGAGAACGGCGAACCTTACGCCGCGCTGGTCAGCACCGGCTATGTCCATCGCGTCAACGGCTGGAAGATGATGTTCCATTCGCAAACGCCATTGGAAGCCGCCACTGGGAAGTAGGCTCAATCTTCAGGGATAGAATACGGCCTCGCCCTTCAGCGCGTCGGCCAGCAACTTTTCATATTTGCCGCGCGGCACGTCGACGGCGCCGAAGCGCTTGAGGTGCTCGGTGGTGAACTGCGTATCGAGCAGCGCGAAGCCGCGTGCCTTCAAGCGCTCGACGAGATAGAAAAGGCAGGTCTTGGAAGCGTCCGTCTCCCTGGCGAACATGCTCTCGCCAAAAAACACCCGGCCGAGCGACACGCCATAGAGGCCGCCGACCAGCCGGTCCTCGCGCCACGCCTCGACCGAATGACAATGGCCTATCCGATGCAACTTGACATAGGCTTCGCGGATCGGCGCATTGATCCAGGTCGAGCGCCGTTCCACGCGCTTTTCGGCGCAGCCGTCGATGGTCGCTTCGAAATCGAAATCGAAACGGATGTCGAAGGGGTTCTTCCTGATCGTTTTCCTGAGGCTTTTCGGCGCGTGAAAACCATCGAGCGGAATGATGCCGCGCGTCTCCGGCCGCACCCAGAACACCTCCGGGTCGCCGGCACTTTCGGCCATCGGGAAGACGCCCGAGGCGTAGGCCTTGAGCAGAAGGTCGGTGGGGATGCGATAGCCGGGCGCGTAGGGGCGGGTCATCGCGTCTCCGCGCTAGTCTTCCTTGGCCAGGTATTTTTCCAGCCAGTGGATGTCGTAGTCGCCATTGGCGATGTCGGCATTGCCGACGAGATCGCGAAACAGCGGCAGCGTCGTCTTGATACCGTCGACGACGAACTCGTCCAGCGCGCGGCGCAGGCGCATCATGCACTCGACGCGATTACGCCCATGCACGATCAGCTTGCCGATCAGGCTGTCATAGTATGGCGGGATCTTGTAGCCGGAATAAACGCCGGAATCGACGCGGATGCCCAGGCCGCCCGGTGTGTGGAAATGGGTGATCGTGCCGGGCGAGGGGGTGAAGGTGCGCGGGTCCTCGGCGTTGATGCGGCATTCGATGGCGTGGCCGTTGAACTTGATGTCCTCCTGCTTCACCGAGAGGCCGCCACCGGAGGCGACGCGGATCTGCTCATGCACGAGATCGATGCCGGTGATCGCTTCCGTCACCGGATGCTCGACCTGCAGGCGCGTGTTCATCTCGATGAAGTAGAACTCGCCATTCTCGTAGAGGAACTCGATGGTGCCGGCGCCGGAATAGCCGAGATCGGCGATGGCCTTGGCGCAGATGCCGCCGATGCGGGCGCGCTCTTCGGCATTGAGGGCGGGCGAGGGCGCCTCTTCCCAGACCTTCTGGTGGCGGCGCTGCAAGGAACAGTCGCGCTCACCGAAATGCACGCCGCGGCCAAAGCCGTCACCGAACACCTGGACTTCGATATGGCGCGGCTTTTCCAGGTATTTTTCGATATAAACGGCATCGTCGCCGAACGCCGCACCGGCTTCCGTGCTCGCCGTCTGCAGGGCGATCTCCAGGTCAGCCTCGGTGAGGGCGACCTTCATACCGCGACCGCCACCACCGGCCGATGCCTTGATGATCACGGGATAGCCGATCTCGGCGGCAATGCGCCTGGCTTCCTTCTGGTCGGTGACGGCGCCGTCCGAACCGGGCACAACCGGAATGCCGAGGCGCTTGGCGGTTCGCTTGGCCTCGATCTTGTCGCCCATGATGCGGATATGGTCGCCGGACGGACCGATGAAGGTGATGTTGTGCGCGGCCAGTATGTCGGCGAATTTGGCGTTCTCCGACAGGAAGCCGTAGCCCGGATGCACGGCGTCGGCGCCGGTGATTTCGCAGGCCGCAACGATCTGATGGATGTTGAGATAGCTGTCGCGCGATGGCGGCGGACCGATGCAGACGCTCTCGTCGGCGAGCCGCACATGCATGGCGTCGGCATCGGCGGTCGAATGCACCACCACCGTCTGGATGCCGAGTTCCTTGCAGGCGCGCAGCACCCGGAGGGCGATTTCGCCGCGATTGGCGATGAGGATCTTCTGAAACATCAGGCCCGCTCTATTCGATCACGACGAGCGGCATGCCATATTCGACCGGCTGCGAATCCTCGAAAAGGATCGCGGTCACCGTGCCGGCACGTGGCGAGGGGATCTGGTTCATCGTCTTCATCGCTTCGATGATCAGCAGCGTCTGGCCTTCCTTGACCTTCTGGCCGACTTCGATGAATGCCTTGGCGTCCGGCGACGGCGCCAGGTAGGCGGTGCCGACCATCGGCGAGGTGACTGCGTTCTTGGAAATATCTGCCACAACGGGCAGAGCTGCGGAGGCAGCTTGCGCTGCTGCCGGCGCATAGGCCTGCTGCGGCGCTGCGATTGCATGAACAGCCGGCGCCTGCCGCGAGACGCGCACCTTCAGGTCGCCCAGTTCAACCTCGATCTCGGTGAGATTGGTGTCGTTCAGTATGCCCGCCAGATCGCGGATCAGTTGCTGGTCAACACCGGTCTTCTTTATCGACATTTTCGAGCCTTCTGTTTGTTGGCCGGTCATAGGCGTGCGGCCAGCGCCTGTAGCGCCAGCGTATAGCCGAGCGGCCCAAAGCCACAGATCATGCCGACGGCGACCGGCGCGACCATGGAGATGTGGCGGAATGGTTCCCGCGCATGGATGTTGGAAAGATGAACTTCGGCCACCGGCAACGGCGCGACGGCGCGGATGGCGTCGTGGATGGCAATCGAGGTGTGGCTGTAGGCGCCCGGATTGATGACGATGCCGACAGCCTTGTCGCCAGCTTCCTGAATCCAGTCGACAAGGTCGCCCTCATGGTTCGACTGGCGGAAATCGATCTCGAACCCCAGCGCCGTGCCTGCCTGCTTGCAGTCGTCGGCGATCGCGGCAAGCGTCTTGCCGCCATAGATGCCCGGCTCGCGCTTGCCGAGCGCGTTGAGATTGGGACCGTTCAGGACGAAAACCGTTTTCAAAAAGCCGACCTTTCCCGGCGCCGTCATCAAGCCGGCGCGCTGGGCCCTCTATAATGGGCATAGCCGCCCGCGGAAAGAGCGCAAGTGCGTTCTTTCACTGTCCACAACAGGCGGAAATGTGCCCGTGAGAAATAGCTGGCGAGCAAGATCAGAGCGCGGCTTTCGCCGCCTCGATCTTTTCTGCCAGCACCTCCTGCCCGAGTGCTCCGAACACCACCTCGTTGCCGATGACATAGGACGGCGTTCCGGTGATCGCCAGCTTGTTGGCAAGATCGTAGGTCTTGGCGAGGGCCTCGTTGATTGTCGGGTCCCTCATCTTCTCGCGCAGCGCCGCTTCGTCGGCGCCGAGCGACAGAGCGATCTTGATTGCCGACGCCTCGGTGGCGCGTCCCTGGCCGCCGAGCAACGCATTGTGGAACTCGCCGTACTTTTCCGGGTGCATCAGGTGAAAGGCCATCGAGACCACGCTCGCCTTCTGCGATTCCGGTCCAAGGATGGGGAATTCCTTGAGCACGAAACGCAGGTCCGGATCGGTCTTGGTCAGCGCCTGCATGTCGTCCATGGCGCGTTTGCAGAAGCCGCAATTGTAGTCGTAGAACTCGACGATGGTGACCTTGCCGTTCGGATTGCCGACGACACCGTCGAAGGCGGAGTTGAAGATCTGGTCCTTGGCATTCTTGATCACGCCGAGATGAGCGATGCGCTGCTCTTCCTTCTGCTTGGCCTCAAGCGCGTCCTGGACCTCCAGGAGGACTTCCGGGTTTTTCAACAAATAGTCGCGGATGATGCCTTCGACCTCGGTGCGGTCGATCTTGGTATCGGCCGCCGCGGTCTCGACCGGCTGTGCGGTACCGGCCTTGGCGATCTGCGGGTTTCCGGCAACGAATCCGAAAGCCAGCATGGCCAGGGCGACCGCAACCCCCGTGGTGCCCAGCAGCAGTGCCTTTTTCATCGTTCCTGTTCCTTCTACCTGTTTTCCGGTCTGGCTATGTCGTGGCGCGCGGCCGGAAGGTTCACTTGATCTTGGTTGACGGCTTGTAGTTTATGATATCCTGGGCGCGAAGCCAGCGCGGCTCGCCGCGTTTCATCTGCTGCTGCGCCCGCATGGCGAAAATCTTCGCATCCTTGTAGTTGCCGGAATAGAAATGGCTTTCGGCGGTGGCAAGTTCGGCGCCCGGTATGTCACCCAACTCACCGTAGGCCTGTGCCAGATAGCGATACCCGGCTGAATTTTCCTTGTCGCGCCCGAGGCCGTTGTTGATCTGCACGACGGCTTTTTTGAGGGAGTCGGGCGTGCCGACGGCCATCAACGCCTGGCCCATGGACACCGGCAGCAGACCGGACCGCGCCGAATCGAGGCTGACCGCCTTGGCGTAGGCGTCCGCGGCTTCCTTGGGTTTGTTTGCCTTCATCAGGATGTCGCCGCGCAGTTCCTGGAAGTAAGCGTTCTTGGGCTGCGCCTTGATCAGTGCATTGGTCTTGGCGAGCGCGGCGGCGATGTTGCCGAACAGGTAGGTCGACTGGGCGTCGCCATATAGCGCGGCGAGTGTCCCTTGCATCTTTCGCATCAGCCGCGACGCAGCCGCCTGGCCTTCCATGTAGACGGCGATCTTCACCCGCACCATGTCATGGCGCTGCTGCAGCGCGGGCGGGTCCGGCCTGTCGACATTGGGGCTCTGTTTCACCAGCACTTCGAGATTGGAGATACGATCCCGCGGCATCGGATGGCTGATCCGGTAGGGATCGACTTGCGCGCCCGAGAGCGACAGCGCAGTCTGGAAGCGGTGAAACGTCTTCAGCATGCCCATGCCGGACTGGCCGGTGGCGTTGAGATAGGTGATCGCCGAGCGGTCGGCCGTCATCTCCTCGGTGCGCTGGTAGGCGAGGATGCTGCGCTGTGCCATCTCGCCGCCGCCGGCGGCCACGCCCACGCCCGCACCGGCAAGGCCGCGGCTATTGGTTGTCGCGCCGGCGACCATGGCACCGGCACCCAGCAGCGTCGCGATGATGGCCATCGTCTTGGCGCGTTCAAGCTGGTCGCGGAGTTTCTGCTGGTGGCCGCCGGCGATATGACCGGCTTCGTGCGCGATGACGCCGATGATCTCGTTGGGCGTTTCAGCCGTCATCAGCGCGCCGGTGTTGATGAACAGCCGGCGCCCGGTGACGAAGGCGTTGAAACTCTGGTCATTGACCAGAACGATGTCGATGCCGTCATTCGCCAGGCCAGCCGCCCTGAAGATCGGCCGCGCGTAATCGCGAACCAGCGCCTCGATCTCGGCGTCGCGCACCACCGGCACGTTCTGGGCAAAGGCGCTGACCGAACTCGCCATTGCAACGGCAACGCCAAGCGAAAGCGTCGCGAAGACGCGCGCTGCCTGGGCAATCGTCGATCTGGGTCGGCTCAACATGATGGCTCCACTGGTAGACGAGCGGGCGAAAGATGAAAAGTCGGCGCCGGAAACTTCCTCAACTTGTGATCCTCACATCAATCGGGCATTTGTGCGGCACATGCGCCAGTGCCTGGCGCCGTCAGTCATCGGGAATACTGGTCAAATGGTCGTTTCGCTCTCACGTCGTGGCAATGTCGAGCCCTTCCATGCGATGGACATTCTGGCAGAGGCAAACCGGCTGAAGTCCCAGGGCGTGCCGGTTGTTTCGATGGCCGTCGGCCAGCCCTCCGATCCCGCACCGGTTCTGGTTCGCGCCGCAGCCGCCAAGGCGCTGCAGGACGGACGCATCGGCTACACCGACGCGCTGGGACTGGCAGGTTTGCGCAAGGCGATCGCCGGACACTACGCCGATCACTACGGGCTTGATATCGAGCCCGGCCGGATCGCGGTGACCACTGGATCGTCGGCCGCCTTCAACCTCGCCTTCCTGGCGATGTTCGATGGGGGTGACCGCGTCGCCATCGCGGCACCCGGCTATCCCGCCTATCGCAACATCATGGCCGCGCTCGGCATCGAGGTGGTCGAGATCGAGCTCGGCGACGCCGCCTACCTGCATGCCGGCCATCTCGAGACCGCGCATCGTGAAAAGCCGCTGAAAGGCGTTCTCTTCGCCAGTCCCGCCAATCCAACCGGCGCGGTCATACCGGCCGATGAACTGGCGGCCCTGGTGAGGACGGCACAAGACCTCGGCATCGCCGTCATCTCCGACGAAATCTATCACCGGCTGGCCTATGCCGCCCCCGACACCACGGCGCTTGCCTATGGAGGCGACGTGACCGTGATCAACTCCTTCTCCAAATATTACTGCATGACCGGCTGGCGCATCGGCTGGATGGTGCTGCCGCAGGACCTGGTGCGGCCGGTCGAGCGCGTCGCCCAGAGCCTCTACATCTCGCCGCCGGAACTGTCGCAGATCGCGGCGATCGAAGCCTTCAGGGCGACCGAGGAGTTGGAGGCGGTCAAGGGTCGCTATGCCTGGAATCGCGAACTCTTGATGAAACGCCTCCCGGAACTCGGCTTTCCGCTGGCGGCGCCCATGGACGGCGCCTTTTATGCCTTTTGTGACGTCACCAGGCATAGCAATGACAGCATGGCCTTCGCGCGCAAGATGCTGGCCGAGGCGCATGTCGCGGCAACACCCGGCCAAGACTTCGACACTCAGGCCGGGCACCGGACGATGCGTTTCTCCTACGCCGGCAGCCACGACGACATGGTCGAGGCAATGGCGCGCCTCGAACGCTGGTTGAGGTAGCGCCATGCCGGAACTCGAACAGGCCCTCAGCCTTGATCAGGCCCACAAACTTGATCAGGCCTCCAAACTTGATCAGGCATTGGCCGAAGTCGCTGCCGAAATGGCCGATCGCACCGATCGCGGTGACGTCGCTTCTTACATTCCGCAGTTGGGTAAGGTCGATCCGAAGAAATTCGGCATCGCAGCGGTCACCAATGACGGCCGCGTGCTGACGGCGGGGGACGCCGACCAGGCCTTTTCCATCCAGAGCATCTCGAAAGTGTTCACCCTGACACTGGCGCTCGGCAATGTCGGCGACGCGCTGTGGCAGCGGGTCGGCCGCGAACCGTCAGGCAATCCGTTCAACTCGATCGTGCAGCTCGAGCATGAGAACGGCATCCCGCGCAACCCGTTCATCAATGCCGGCGCCATCGTCATTTCCGACATCCTGCTTGCGGGCCACCAGCCGCGCGAGGCGATCGGCGAGATCCTGCGCTTCATCCAGTTCCTCGCCGACGACGAGACCATCATCATCGACCGCGAGGTCGCAGCATCCGAACGGGCCACCGGCTACCGCAACTTCGCACTCGCCAACTATATGAAATCCTTCGGCAATCTCCACCATGCGCCGGAACTGGCGCTGGGCGTCTACTTCCACCATTGCGCCATCGCCATGAGCTGCCGGCAACTGGCGCTCGCCGGCCGCTTCCTCGCCAATGGCGGCAAGAACCCGGCGACCGGGCATTCCGTGGTGTCGGCCGAACGGGCACGCCGCATCGGCGCCATGATGCTGACCTGCGGCCATTATGACGGCTCCGGCGATTTCGCCTTCCGCGTCGGCATCCCCGGCAAGAGCGGTGTCGGCGGAGGCATATTGGGCATCGTGCCGGGCGTGGCGTCGCTTGCCGTCTGGTCGCCAGGTCTCAATGCCAACGGCAACTCCAAGCTGGGGTCGATCGCGCTGGAAAAGCTGGCCAGGATGATGAACTGGTCGATCTTCGCGCCGTAGCCTTTCGCGATCCGCCATAGCGCCAGATAAGAAAATCCCGCACCGTCTTCGAGACGGCGCGGGATTTTTTTGTCAGAGAACTAGCTCAGGTGGCTGAAACGCTTAGAAAAAGCCCTTCCGCTGCCACCAGCCGCCGCGCTTCGGCTTGTCCTCGGTCTTGTCCTCAGCCTTGGCTGCGGGTTCTTCCGCCACGGTGGAAGACACCACCGGCTCGACCGACGCATTCACCGCCGCCGGCTTGCGCCGCGACGAGCGGGCTTTCGGTGCCTCCTCGACAGAAGCGATGGCTGCCTCGTCGGATGCGGTGACCGGCGTGTCGACCGGTGCTTCCACCTCCGCAGCCGGCTCATCGGCGACAATTTCGGCCGCGGCCTTCTTTGGCTTGGCCGCGCGACGTGGCTTCTTCGGCTTCTCCGTGGCCGGCGCGTCGTCATTTGCCGGGGCAAGCGCCACCGGCTCTTCAGCTGGTGCGGCAACGACCGGCTCGCTGGCGATCACCTCGGTTGCCCGGACTTCGCGTTCAGAAGCGTCTGCTGTTTCGCCAGCACTTGCCTCAGCCTCGCCTTCACCGTCTTCGCGACGGTTGCGCTTGCCGCCGCGCTTGCCGCGCCGGCGCTTTTTGCCCTGGCCTTCGTCCGAAGCTTCAGCTGTCTCAGACGTTTCGGCAACACCGACAGGGGCGTTGTCGTCCGCTTCCGTGTCGCCATCGCTGGCGGCCGAGTCCGGGTCCGAAAACTCACCGGCCGGAGCCGAGACGGAAGCACCGTCCGCAGGGGCGCCATGTTCGCGATCGCGATCCTTGCCGCCGCGCCGACGCCGGCGCTTGCGGCGCTTGCGGTCGCGGCCTTCGCCTTCCTCGCCACCGGCGGCAGCAGGTCGGGGTTGTTGCTGCGGCTGCTGGCGCGGCTGTTCGGCCTGCACCGGCGCCTCGTCATCTTCCTCGACGACGACAATCTCGTCCTCGGGCTCTTCCGGCTCGGCATAGGCCGGGAAGCTGCGCGCCTCGACGAAGCCTTCCGGCTTTTCAGCCAGCGCGCCGCGGAAGATCGCATAGTGCTGCGAACCCACCGAATCGTCGGCCTCGACGGTGATCGTCAGCCCGAAGCGGCTTTCGAGTTCCACCAGCGTGCCGCGCTTGTGATTGAGCACGTAGAGTGCGGTCGCCGCCGGCGTCCGCACCGTGATGTGGCTGCGGGAATCCTTGAGCAGGAATTCCTCAATCGCCCGCACCACCATCAGCGCGACCGACGAATCGGAGCGTACGTGGCCGGTGCCGCCGCAATGCGGGCAGGGCTTCATGGTCGATTCCAGCACGCTGGCGCGGATGCGCTGGCGTGACATCTCCATCAGGCCGAAATGCGAGATGCGGCCGACCTGGATGCGCGCACGATCGTTCTTGAGGTGATCCTTCAGCCGCTTCTCGACGGAGCGGTTGTTGCGGTTCTCCTCCATGTCGATGAAGTCGATGACGATCAGGCCGGCGAGATCGCGCAGCCTGAGCTGACGCGCGACTTCCTCGGCCGCTTCCAGATTGGTGTGGAGCGCGGTGTCCTCGATCGAGTGCTCCTTGGTGGAGCGGCCCGAATTCACATCGATGGCAACCAGCGCCTCGGTCTGGTTGATGATGATGTAGCCGCCGCTCTTCAGCGTCACCTGCGGCTGCAGCATGCGGTCAAGCTGTGCCTCGATGCCGTTGCGCACGAAGATCGGCGTCGTGTCGCGGAACGGCTGAACCACCTTGGCGTGGCTCGGCATCAGCATGCGCATGAAGTCCTTGGCCTCGCGATAGCCTTCCTCGCCGGAGACAAGAATCTCGTCGATATCCTTGTTGTAGAGGTCGCGCACCGAGCGCTTGATCAGGCTGCCTTCCTCGTAGACCAGGGCAGGGGCCGTGGACTGTAAGGTGAGATTGCGGACATTTTCCCAAAGCCGCATCAGATATTCGTAATCGCGCTTGATCTCGGCCTTGGTGCGGCTCTCGCCGGCGGTGCGCAGGATCACTCCCATGCCCTGCGGCACTTCGAGATCGGCAACGACCTCCTTCAGCCGCTTGCGGTCGACCGCGCTGGTGATCTTGCGCGAAATGCCGCCGCCACGCGCCGTGTTCGGCATCAGCACCGAATAGCGGCCGGCAAGCGACAGATAGGTGGTCAGTGCCGCACCCTTGTTGCCGCGCTCTTCCTTGACGACCTGCACCAAGAGGATCTGCCGGCGCTTGATCACTTCCTGGATCTTGTACTGGCGGCGCACCGGCTTGCGGCGGTTGCGCACTTCTTCCAGCGCATCCTCTGCGCCGACCGATTCGACCTCGTGATCGTCGGGATGCGAGGACTGCACTTCTTCCAGCATGCCGCGATCATTGTCGCCGGAGGTCGCTTCGCTGCCTTGTTCGGCCTGCGGGACGGCTTCGGAAATCACATCGGCCTCGACCGAGGCGGCGATCGACGTCGGGCCGCCTTCGCGGGTTTCGCCTTCGTCCTGCTCGGCGGAATCCTCGCCATGTTCGGACGCATCGGCATGTTCGGACGAATCGGCCGCATGTTCGATGATCTCGGACGTGTGCGAGATGTCCTCGAAACCAGCGTCGGCGCCTTCTTCCGCCTCGTCGGCAGTGTCGCTTGCCTCGCCGGAATCGGCAGCATCGCGCTTGTGCTCACCCCGGTCGCGGGGCTTGCCGCCGCGCCTGCGGCCGCGCCGTCCGCGATCGCGGCTCTGGCGGTCATCGCCGTCGCCGTCCTCGTTCTCTTCGTCCTCAGCCTCCTGCGCTTCCGCGCGCAGCAGTGCCTGACGATCGGCGACCGGAATCTGGTAGTAGTCGGGGTGAATTTCACTGAAGGCGAGAAAACCGTGACGGTTGCCGCCATATTCGACAAAGGCTGCCTGAAGGGAGGGCTCTACGCGCGTTACGCGGGCTAGGTAGATGTTTCCTTTGAGCTGCTTCTTGTCCTGGGATTCAAAGTCGAATTCTTCAATACGATTACCGCGTACGACGACAACGCGTGTTTCCTCCGGGTGGGAGGCGTCTATCAGCATTTTGTTGGGCATTATTTCGTTTCCCCCCGGCAGCCGTCAGCCGCAGCTTGCGAGGCAAAGCCTGCTGCTGCGTGCCTGGGATGTGGGTGCCGGATATTTGAACGTCCGTCGGCCGCCGCTTGAGCGCCATGGCGGTGCCGCCCGCAGCCATAATGGCGCGGTTTGATGCGGACCTTTCCATGATTGCGCTTGAAGCCATCGTCACCAACAGAACCTTTTGAACCAAAGCCCGGACGAACCGGACCAGCTTGTTTGCTCATACAGAGCCGGCACGGGAACAAACCCGGCCGTTTTCCTCACGCAGGCGATTCCCCCGCCACGGGAGCACGCCTGCGAAATTCGTCGCGATCACCTGAACCCTTTTCGCCTGAAGCGAAAGGAGCCGCCTTTACGTCTGACCCTGTAGCAAGAAGCTGCGGAGGAGGGCGGTTCCAGGATTGCAGTGATCCACCATCGCTTTTATGATTTGGCGGGGTGGAAGGCAACCCCGATTTCCGATGCCGGCAAAAAGCCGTTCCGTAGCGTAAGCCAGGCTTGCGGCCCTTGCGTGAAAAGGCTTGGTTAACCTTCTCTGGATACCAATCGTTAATCGAGTTCGCGGCCTAACCGGCATTTCGACGAAACGACCGGCGCCGGGCGCCAAACCGGGAGCGACTGGAAGAGAGATGGGATTGGCGGACTTCACAGACAAGGGATGTCGTGTCGGCGGCCGGATCCTGGCCGCTTTCGCCCTCTTGCTGCTGCTGGCGGTCTCATCTGCCTTGTCCTCAAAAGCCAATGCCGCCGACGCTCCGCTCGTGGCAAAAGGTTACAAGATGGCCGGCGATGCCACCAAGATGCGCATCGTCATGGACTTCGATCGCGAACCCGATATCAAATGGTTCCTGCTGCGCGGTCCCAACCGTCTTGTCATCGATCTCGCGAATACGAGATTCGCCGTTGATGCCAAGGATTTGAAGGCGCGGGGCCTGGTCAAGGGCGTGCGTCTGGGCGCGCTTAGCGAGGGCGTTTCGCGGCTGATCCTCACCGGCAAGGGTCCCTTTGCCGTCGACAAGCTCGACGTGCTCAAGAACGAGGACGGAACCGGCTACCGCATTGCCATCGACATGTCGGCGGCATCCGAGCGCGAGTTCGATGTGGCGCTGGCCAATCAGGCGCTGACCACCGGATCGACCGTTTCGACCGACAAGGGAGGGCGGGTCGGCACCGGACCGGTTTCCAATCCGGGTCATCGGTTCACCGTCGTCATCGATCCCGGCCATGGCGGCATCGACGGCGGTGCCGAGGGCCTGAACGGCACCATCGAGAAGAATGTCACGCTGGCCTTCGCCACGGAGCTGCGCGACAAACTCGCAGCCGTTGGCAATTATGATGTGTTCATGACGCGCGACACAGACGAATTCCTGCGTCTTGATGACCGCGTGCGCATCGCCCGTCAGCATGAGGCCGACCTGCTTATTTCGATCCATGCCGACACGATCAGCGTCAAGGGCATTCGCGGCGCCACCGTCTACACCGTCTCCGACAAGGCTTCGGACCCCGAGGCGCAGGCGCTTGCCGACCGAGAAAACCTCTCCGATCAGTTCGCCGGCATGGAAATCAAGAACGACAACAAGGAAGTCACCGACATCCTGATCGACCTGATCCGCCGCGAAACGCACAATTTCTCGATGAGTTTCGCCCACACGCTGGTTGGCCAGTTGTCGACCAGCGTCGGCCTCATCAACAATCCGCAGCGTTCGGCGGGCTTCAAGGTGCTCAAGGCACCCGACGTGCCGTCGGTGCTGGTCGAACTCGGTTATCTCTCGAACGCCAAGGACGAGGCGCAGTTGCTCAACGCCGACTGGCGCGGCAAGGCGGCCCAGAGTATAACCAACGCCGTCGCGCTGTTCGCGTCGGCCAAGGCCGGACCGGGAACCGGAGGTTGACATGACCGGCGGCGCCTGCAACCAGAGGCGGCGTTGCGCGACGACAACACCCAATGCTTTTTATTTCCGGCTCGCGACCGCGAAATCAGGCATTGCCGTATTTTGTCCACATGGCGGCGACAAGGGTTTTCGATTACGGATTGGGACCGGCTCGAAAGCTTGCGCGAAAGGCGGCTTCGTTTAGGAAATTCCCGAACCAAGGACTGGAGCGGGTATGATTCGTCTCATTGGCTATTTTTTCGGCATCGGCACGACGCTGGCCCTTTTGGTCGCGGCGGGCGTTGCGATCTACATCGGCCATTTGTCGAAAGATCTGCCCGACTACGAGGTGCTGGCCAAATACGAGCCGCCGGTGACCACCCGCATCCATGCGTCGGACGGCGCGCTGATGGCCGAATACGCGCGCGAACGGCGCCTGTATTTGCCGATCCAGGCCATACCGGACCGCGTCAAGGCGGCCTTCCTGTCGGCCGAAGACAAGAATTTCTACAATCACCCAGGCATCGATGTGACCGGCCTCGGCCGCGCCATCATCGTCAACCTGCAGAATCTCGGCTCGGGCCGGCGTCAGGTCGGCGCCTCGACGATCACCCAGCAGGTGGCGAAGAACTTCCTGTTGTCCTCGGACCAGACCTACGAGCGCAAGATCAAGGAGATGATCCTCGCCTTCCGCATCGAGCAGGCCTATCCCAAGGATCGCATTCTCGAGCTCTACCTCAACGAAATCTTCTTCGGCTTCGGCGCCTATGGCGTCGCCGGTGCGGCGCTGACCTATTTCGACAAGTCGGTCAACGAACTGTCCGTGGCAGAGGCCGCCTACCTAGCTTCCCTGCCCAAGGGGCCGAACAACTACCACCCTTTCAAGCATGCCGATCGCGCGATCGAGCGTCGCAACTGGGTCATCGACCAGATGGTCGAGAACGGCTACGTCACGCGTGAGGAAGGCAACAAGGCCAAGGCCGAGCCGCTGGGCGTGACGCCGCGCCGCAGCGGCACCTATCTGTTCGCCGGCGAGTACTTTACCGAAGAGGTGCGCCGCCAGATCATCGCCCGCTACGGCGAGAACGCGCTTTACGAAGGCGGCCTCTCCGTCCGCACCACGCTCGATCCGAAGATACAGCTCATTGCCCGCAAATCGATGCAGAACGGGTTGATGAAATACGACACGCTGCGCGGTTATCGCGGGCCGGTAACATCGATCGACGTGTCGGGCGATTGGGGCGTGCCGCTTGGCGCCGTCAAGGGGCTGGAGGATGTTCCCGAATGGTCGCTCGCCGTCGTGCTCGACAGTTCGGCGACCGGGCTGTCGATCGGCCTGCAGCCCGCACGGCAGGCGTCGGGCGAGATCGTCAAGGAGCGCGTCGAAGGCACCGTCAGCAAGGAGGACATGGGTTTTGCCATGCGCCATGTGGTTGCCGGCAAGACCGTCAAGGCCAAGTCGCCGGCGGAGGTGCTGAAGCCGGGCGACGTTATCTTCGTGCAGAAAAACGATGGTGCCGATGGCGCCTACAGCCTGCGCCAGGTGCCCGAAGTGGAAGGCGGCCTGATCGCCATGGACCCGCACACCGGCCGCGTGCTGGCCATGGTCGGCGGCTTCTCCTATGCGCAGTCCGAATTCAACCGCGCCACGCAAGCCATGCGCCAGCCGGGCTCCTCGTTCAAGCCGATCGTCTATTCGGCCGCACTCGACAATGGCTATACGCCGGCCTCGGTGATCATGGACGGGCCGATCACGATCCAGAGCGGCAACACGAGCTGGACGCCGAAGAATTACGACGGCACCGTTGCCGGTCCGGCGACCCTGCGCTCCGGCATCGAGAAGTCGCGCAACCTGATGACGGTGCGGCTTGCCAATGACATGGGGATGAAGCTGGTCGTCGAATATGCCGAGCGCTTCGGTGTCTACGACCATCTGGCACCCTATCTACCGATGGCGCTGGGTTCCGGCGAAACCACCGTGATGCGCATGGTGTCGGCCTATTCGATCATGGCCAATGGCGGCAAGTCGATCAAACCGTCGCTCATCGACCGCATCCAGGACCGCTACGGCAAGACGGTGTTCAAGCAGGACGAACGTGGCTGCCAGGGCTGCAATGCGCCCGAATGGCAGAACCAGCCGGAGCCGGAACTCGTCGACAATTCCGAGCAGGTGCTCGATCCGATGACGGCCTACCAGATCACCTCGATGATGGAAGGTGTCGTGCAGCGCGGCACCGGCGCCACCATCAGTGAACTCGGCCGTCACATCGCCGGCAAGACCGGAACGACCAACGACGAAAAGGATGCCTGGTTCATCGGTTACACGCCCAACCTCGTCGTCGGCCTCTACATGGGCTACGACACGCCGCGCGGCCTCGGCCATGGCGCCACCGGTGGTGGCCTCGCGGCCCCGATCTTCAAGGACTTCATGCGGGTGGCGCTGGACGGCACGCCCAATGTCGACTTCAAGGTGCCCGAAGGCATGAACCTTGTCGCCATCAACCGCAAGACCGGCATGCGTGCCGCATCGGGCGATCCGGGCACCATCATCGAAGCCTTCAAGCCGGGTACCGGTCCCGCCGACAGCTATTGGGTCATCGGCATGGGCGCCGACGGCTCCAATGCCACCGGTGGCGCGTTGTCACCGCAGGCCAACCAGGCCATCCAGTCCGGCGGCGGCGGCCTCTACTGACGATTTTCATGAGCGGATGGGCTGGCCTTGGCGCCAGCCCATTTTGCTTTACAGCCGGCGGCGGCCTGCCTATGTATCGCGCCGACCGACTTCAGCAAACAGGACAGAACAGCCAGCCATGCGCGCGGAAACGCAGAATATTGTCGACGAGATCAGGCAGGCGATAACCCTGCTGAGGAGGCATCTTTGACTGGGATCAGGCCATAAAGCGGCTTGAATACCTTAATGTGCGCGCCGAGGACGCCAGCCTCTGGAACGAGCCGCTGGAAGCGCAGAAGCTGATGCGCGAGCGCCAGGGCCTGGAAGAGGGCATCGCCTCGGTGAAAGGTCTGACGCAGGCGCTGGAAGACAATATCGGCCTGATCGAGCTCGGCGAGGAAGAGCGCGACGAGGGGGTCATTGCCGAGGCCGAAGCCGCGATCCGCTCGATGCAAGGCGAAGCGAAGGCCCGCCAGGTCGAGACGCTGCTGTCGGGTGAAGCAGATTCCAACGACACCTATCTCGAAATCCATGCTGGTGCCGGCGGCACCGAAAGCCAGGACTGGGCCTCGATGCTGCTGCGCATGTACACGCGCTGGGCCGAGCGTCGTCGCTTCAAGGTCGAAGTGCTGGAAATGCATGACGGCGAAGAGGCCGGCATCAAGTCGGCCACGTTGATGATCAAAGGCCACAATGCCTATGGCTGGATGAAGACGGAATCGGGCGTTCATCGCCTGGTGCGTATTTCGCCCTATGACAGCAATGCGCGCCGGCATACGTCCTTCGCCAGCGTCTGGGTCTATCCGGTCATCGACGACACGATCGAGATCGACGTCTCGGAATCGGATGTCCGCATCGATACTTATCGCTCGTCCGGCTCGGGCGGCCAGCACGTCAACACCACCGATTCGGCGGTGCGCATCACGCATCTGGCCACCGGCATTGCGGTCGCCTGCCAGGCCGAACGTTCGCAGCACAAGAACAAGGCCAAGGCCTGGGAGATGCTGCGCTCGCGCCTTTACGAGGAAGAGCTGAAGAAGCGCGAGGCAGTTGCAAACGCCACCGAAGCGTCGAAGAGTGATATAGGCTGGGGTCACCAGATACGCTCCTATGTGCTGCAGCCCTACCAGCTGGTGAAGGATCTCCGCACCGGCGTCGAGAGCACCAGCCCGTCGAGCGTGCTCGATGGCGACCTCGACGATTTCATGGAAGCCTCGTTGTCGCAGCGCATCGAAGGCGGTGCGGGCGAAGCCGTAGCAGACCTGGATTAGGATATGTCCATATTCAGGTGAGGCTAGCCTGACCTCAATCTGAACATACCCCTGCGCACCACAGCGACGGAGGAGAGGATTGCCGACCAAGCTCACCGGAAAGTGCTTTTGCGGCGCGGTTCACTACGAGGTCGCCGACGAATTCCTCTATGCCGCGAATTGCCATTGTTCGGACTGCCGGCGCACCACCGGTTCGGCCTTCAAGCCTTTCGCCGGTATCGAGCGTGAAAAGCTTGTCCTCACCGAAGGCGGGGACAAGCTCCTGATCTTCGGCGACGAAAGCGGCCATAACGCGCATTGCGGCCGGTGCGGCTCCTTGCTTTATTCGCTGGTGCGCGACGGCGCCTACGTCCATGTCGCCATGGGAACGCTCGTCGACGACCCGTCCATCCGCCCGACCGAGCACATCTTCGTCGGTTCGAAGGCGGGCTGGTTCACCATCACCGATGACCTGCCGCAGCATCAAGAGCACGTGATTGCCGGCTCTGACCAGCAATAGGCTGGAACCACAGCGGGCCAATTCCGTTTATTCGACGCCCGTTTGCCGGGAATTGACCTTGGCCTCATCTCGTCGGCGGTAGCGGATACCTGACGTTTATAGAACGACGTCGGGAATGCATCTTCTTGCGCCGACCAAGGAATCAGCCCAGCATCCAAACGCTGGGAGAGAAAAAGCATTTATGGCCGGACGCGGCATATCTGCGACCCGACGATCCGGCCACTGGGAAGATACGTTCCGGGAACGGGCAAGCGAAACGCTTGAGCTCGTTTGAAAGGAACGCGTCATGTCTGCTGCCACACTCAGATCGGCCAATGCCGTTCAACCGGCTGGCCGACTTTTGTTTTCCCTGTTCGCGATCGGCGCGATGGCAATGCTGACGGCACCTGCCTTCGCGCATGACGCCACGCCCACGGCGGCAAAGCCACAGGGCTGGAGTTATCCGTTCGCATGCTGCGCCAACTATGATTGTCGCACGACCCATACAGGCGAAGTGCTGGAGAAACCCGAGGGCTATGTCATCGCCGGAACGGGTGAGATCGTTCCAATGACCGACAAGCGTGTCAAGGACAGCCCGGACGGCGAGTTCCATTGGTGCGCGCACCAAGCGGGCCTCGACGCCGGCAAGACAATCTGCCTGTTCGTGCCGCCGCGTTCTTATTGAGAGCAGGAACGCGTTCGGACGGTCGCCTGATCGCTTATCATGGGACGGGCTTGTCGATACGCGCCGGGCCGCGGTAGCGCCGTGGTGGAGCCTGCTGACGGATAGTTGTCAGGAGCGCCTCTTTATGATGCCTTGCCGCACGGGTGGCGGGCGACAGGAGGAGTTCGTTGATGACCATCAAGGCAAGCTGTCATTGCAAGGCGACGACATTCGAGGTTTCGCAGGCACCGCAGACGGTGACGCAATGCACCTGTTCTTTCTGCTCGAAACGCGGCTCGCTCTGGGCCTATTACGTGCCTTCGCAATTCAAGCTCACCAGCCCGATGGGAAACGTTTCTTTCTACCGCTGGGGATCGAAAACCGTAAAGCACGGTTTTTGCGCCGCCTGCGGCTGCGGCACCTTTACCGAAACGCCGGACTGGTCGACCGGCGAGCCGGATTTCGACAATCCCAAGATCAGCGTCAACGCGCGGCTGTTCGACGACTTCGATCTCGACAAGGTCGAAGTGGTGGTCATAGACGGCAAGAACCTCTGGTAGCCTGATCCCAACGATTGCGGCCCGGCGATGCGGCGCTATCACCGTGTATCGGTCCCTCGGGAAAAGCCGTGAGCGGCGCTTTTGCCGTTCCGCTTTTCGCCGCAATTCGTGGTACAAGTCGCGGGAAGGGCTGATTTGGCGCCACCGCAAGGCGTGACTTGGAGAGGGACTATCATATGAAAAAGACTGTGCTCGTCGTCGTGGCGACGGCTGTGCTCGTGAGCGCCTGCACCACCACCGATCCGTATACGGGCGACCAGAAGATTTCCAACACGGCGGCCGGCGCCGGCCTTGGTGCTCTGGCGGGTGCAAGCCTTGGCCTGCTTGCCGGCGGCAACGACCGCCGCAACGCATTGATCGGCGCCGGCATCGGCGCGCTGGCCGGCGGCGCCATCGGCGCCACCATGGACCAGAACGAGGCCGAACTGCGCCGGCAGCTCGAGGGCACCGGTGTCAGCGTCACCCGCAGCGGCGACCAGATCATCCTCAATATGCCGTCCGACATCACCTTCAACTCGGATCAGGATGCGGTGAAGCCCGGCTTCTACCAGGTCCTGAACTCTGTCGCGCTGGTGCTGAAGAAGTTCAAGCAGACCACGGTCGACGTGTTCGGCCACACCGATTCGACCGGTGGCGACCAGCACAATTTCGATCTGTCGCAGCGCCGTGCTTTGGCGGTGGCGAACTATCTGTCCGGTCAGGGCGTGGATCAGCGGCGCTTCGCAGTCACCGGCTTCGGCAAGACACGCCCGGTCGCATCCAATGCCACGGCCGAAGGTCGCGCCCAGAACCGCCGCGTCGAGATCCAGCTTTCGCCGCTCACCTGATTTGTACGGCAAACCAATGCGAAACGGCTCCCATTGGGGGGCCGTTTTTTGTTTGAGCGGATATTGGTGTTATTCAATTAGTTATTGCTAAAATACATCTTTCCCGCAGCTATGGAAAGGAATAGCATCATCGCTGTTCCTGAGGGGATGAGGCGGTGTCACTGGCCGCGCAATCAGCATTTTTCCGCCTCGGTCTTGCACGGCCAGATCAGAAATCTGGGAGGAATGCATGACAAGAACAGCCAGCCTTGGGCGCTGCGGCGTCCTCGTTTTGACAGGTTTGGTAGGCGCGTGGCTGAACGTTGCTTCGGCTCGGGCCGAGGACGCCAACAAGGCCGACATCGATGCCTTGAAGAAATCGCTCGCCAAATATGAGGATTACACCGCTGCCGTCCGCGACCTCTATCTGTCGACGGTCGGCTGCGTCCACTACAGCGGAGAAAAGATACCGGGCGCGATGGACTACCCGAAGGGCGCCATGGGCATCCACTTCGTCAATGTCCCGAGTGTCGGCCAGAAGCTCGATCCGATGAGGCCGAACGTGCTGATCTACGAGCCGACCAAGGAAGGCCTGAAGTTGGTCGGAGTGGAATGGCTGGTGCCGCTGACGCCGGACACCAAGGAGCCGCCCAAGCTGTTTGGCCAAACCTTCATGGGACCTATGGAGGGGCACTACCCTCTCATCCCGAAGGAGTTCGTCCATTACGACCTTCATGCCTGGCTCGGGGACAACCCGAACGGCATGTTCAGTCCGACGAACCCGAACGTGAAATGCAACAAGGCCGAGTTTCCGATGCTGGAAAAACCGACCAAGATGATGCCTGGGCCGATGTAACGGGCGAGCCAGGCTGAAAGAGCTTTGCCGAGAAGGCAGCCGAGTGGCCGGCTCGCCTTCGAAGCGGTCGGGATCAGACCTTGGCGACGATCCGCATGAAGGCCGGCATGTCGTCGCCGAAGCCAACGGTGGAATCATTGTCTTCCTGGTGGCGTTGGCGGGCAGGGCGGCTGTTGTCGCGCTGTGGCCGGGTGTCGCCGCGTTCGGGTGCGCGCTGTTCATTGCGATCGGATGATTTGCGCTCGGTGTTTTCCGAACGGATCGCTTCCTTGCGCGAGCGCCGTTCGCCGATGTCGGCGGCTGCGGCCTCGGCCACCGGCTGATCCTCGCGCACTGTTTCCGGTGCGGCATCTTCGCTGCGCTTGGCGTGGCGTTCGCGCGGTTTGCGCTCGCCGCTCTTTTCCCTGCCGCGGTCGTCGTCCTTGCGTCCGGCACGGCGCGGCGCGCCCTTGCCACGGCGCGGAGCATCGTCCTCGCCTTCGCTGGCAACCACCGTCGACAAGTCGCCGTCATGCCACTCGATCTTGTTGCCGATCAGACGTTCGATGGCATCGATGTATTTGGTGTCGGATTTGGTCGCGATGGTGAAGGATTTTCCGGAGCGTCCGGCGCGTCCGGTGCGGCCGATACGGTGGACATAGTCCTCGGCGTGGATCGGCACGTCATAGTTGAAGACATGGCTGACATCGGGGATGTCGAGGCCGCGGGCGGCAACGTCGGAAGCGACGAGGTAGCGCAGCTTGCCGTCGCGGAAATTGGCCAGCATCTGCATGCGCGCGCGCTGGTCCATGTCGCCATGCAGCGCACCGGCGTCGAAATCATGCTTCAGCAGCGAGCGGAACAGCTCCGACACTTCGACCTTGCGGTTGCAGAAGATGATGGCGTTCTTCAGTTCGGCGTCTTCGGCCTTGATCAAATTGCGCAGCGTCTCGCGCTTGTCCCATGGCTTGGAGCCTGATTTGACCAGCCGCTGGATGATGTTGGTGGCGGCGGATGCTGCCTTCGAAACCTCGACGCGGACCGGCGCGTGCAGGAACTTTTCGGTGAGCTTGGTGATTTCGGGCGGCATCGTCGCCGAAAAGAACAGCGTCTGCCTGGTGAACGGGATCATTTCGCAGATGCGCTCGATGTCGGGAATGAAGCCCATGTCGAGCATGCGGTCCGCTTCGTCGATGACGAGGATCTCGACGCCGTTGAGCAACAGCTTGCCGCGCTCGCGGTGATCGAGCAGACGGCCGGGTGTCGCGATCAGCACGTCGGCGCCACGCTCCAGCTTCTTGTCCTGTTCGTCGAACGACACGCCGCCGATCAGAAGCGCGATGTTGAGCTTGTGGTTCTTGCCGTATTTGACGAAGTTTTCCTCGACCTGAGCGGCGAGCTCGCGCGTCGGCTCCAGAATGAGCGTGCGCGGCATGCGAGCGCGGGCGCGGCCCTTTTCCAGCCTTGTGAGCATCGGCAACACGAAGGAGGCCGTCTTGCCGGTGCCGGTCTGGGCAATGCCCAGCACGTCCTTGCCCAGCAGGGCATGCGGAATGGCGCCCGCCTGGATCGGCGTCGGCTCGGTGTAGCCGGCGTCGGTGACTGCGGAAAGGACCTTCGGCGACAGGCCGAGGTCTGAAAAGGTCAACGCTTCTGGAGCGGTCGTGGTGTCTGAGGACAAGTGTTGTTGTCTTTGGCTGGTTCGGGGAAGCGCAACGGCGTCTAATGGCGTCTGTCGCGGCAAGCGCCACGCGCCTGCAAGATTGGTATTGCAATTAGGAGCAAGCCCTCGATTTGTCAACAGAAACGGGCAGCAATGGCACGATTGTGAAGTTGTAACCTTAATCGGGATGCTTAATCGACCTGTCGGTCGCAGCGCCGGCTCAATAGCGGAACTGTTCGGCGAGAATACGCTCGTTCCAGGAATGATTGGGATCGAACAGCAACGTTGCTGTCGCCGTTGGTGATTCTCGCACCGTCACCGAGGTCACGGCCTTGACCTCGGTATGGTCGGCGGCGGCGTTTACCGGCCGCTTTTCCGGCTCGCGGATGTCGAAGCGGACGGTCGCCTTGTTGGAGAGCAGCGCGCCGCGCCAGCGGCGCGGGCGAAACGGGCTGACCGGGGTCAGCGCCAGCAGCGGCGCGTCGAGCGGCAGGATCGGTCCATGCGCCGAAAGATTGTAGGCGGTGGACCCGGCCGGGGTTGCGATCATGACGCCGTCGCAGTTCAGTTCCTCAAGCCGGACCTGTTCGTCGACGGTGATGCGGATCTTGGCCGTCTGGTACGACTGGCGCCACAGCGCCACCTCGTTGATCGCCAGTGCTGAAATCGTTTCGCCTTCCGAGGTCACGGCCAGCATCTCCAGCGGGCGGATCGTTTCGGCGACGGCGGCCTCGAGACGCTCGGTGAGGCCACCGGAACGATACTCGTTCATCAGGAAGCCGATGGTGCCACGGTTCATGCCGTAGACCTTCTTGCCGGTCCCCATCGTGTCGCGCAGGGTCTGCAGCAGGAAACCGTCACCCCCAAGCGCAACGACGATCCCGGCCTCCTCGACGGAAGACTGGCCATAGCGCGCCGACAGGCTTTCCAGCGCCGTCTTGGCGTCAGCGGTGTCGGACGAGACGAAGGCGATGCGGCTGGCGGCTTTGCTCATGGCTCCCCGATGACGACCGATTGGCAGCGGCCCGTTGCTGGGCCGCGCCAGCGCCGGGGTAGCATGGGCGGGGTACGTCTGCAAAGGGAGGTGCCATCCCGGATGGCAACGCCATCCCGGATGATACGGCCATGCCGGTCGGCCAATGCGGGCATGCCGTTCGCGTATCATGTCAAAGGCTACGCGAATGTGATGGTTAAGACGGGCCTTAAAGTCTCGTAAAGCCGGATCGGTCATGTTAGCCGGCAGTGGATGGGTGGCGTGGGGGCTAGCCAGTCGAGGCCGACATATTGCCGGTAACACGCCTGATCATCGTCTTCCTGATGCTGGGAAGCTTCGCGCTGCTCTTTGCCGAACTGGTGCGCCAGTCCGAAGAGACGAGCTTCCGGCCGCAGCCCACGGCGTCGCGCTGTGGTGATGCAGCCGGGGCGCCATGCCCGCAAAGGGCGCTGTAGCCCTGAAATGTCCTGATCATCCTCGCGATGACGGGCAGCATCGGCGGTCGCTTCGATGCGCGACATCGCGCGGCAGTTTCTCTCCTTAAAAGCAGAGGCCGGTCGGCCGCCGCACGTTCCACTTGTGAAGGCTTGCTGTTTGCACTCGCGGCGCTTGGCGGTGTAGATGGGTGCATCGATTGGCGGAAAGGCTTTTGGGTAGCTCGCATCCGCTGTTGTTGGGAAACAAGCCCTGGGCTCGTTGACTGGCCGGTGTCTGGAGCGGGGGTTTTCCATGTCACGCAGCGTGTTGATCTCTGGCGGCTGCGGTTTCCTGGGCTCGCATCTGGTCGACCGTCTGTTGCGGCGAAGCGATCTGGAAAAGCTGGTCGTCGTCGACAATCTTTGGACCGGGACGCGAGACAACATCGCGCATGTCGCCGATCCGCGTTTCGATCTGCAGATTGCCGACGCCGAAAGCTTTTCATCCCTTCAGGGCTTCGATGAGATCATCCATCTCGCGTCGCCGGCGTCGCCGCTTTGGTACATGCGCGAGCCGGTACGCACGATCAAGGCCAATATCGGCGGCGCGCTCAATCTCCTGACGCTGCTAAAGCCCGGCGGTCGCTTCTGCTTCGCCTCGACCTCGGAAGTCTACGGCGACCCCCTGGTTTCACCGCAACCCGAGAGTTACAGGGGATCGGTGGACTGCACCGGTCCCAGGGCCTCTTATGATGAAAGCAAGCGCTGCACCGAGGCATTGCTGTTCGAGCAGCAGCGGGTTGGCGGGCTCGACATTCGCGTCGTCAGGATCTTCAACACATATGGGCCGCGAACCCGCATCGACGATGGACGCGCCGTCTCGAATTTTGCCATCCAGGCTCTGACAACCGGGGTTCTGACGGTTTATGGCGACGGCTCCCAATCGCGCAGTTGGGGTTATGTCGACGACATCGTCGAAGGGCTGGAACGCTACTTCTGGCGCGACGGCATCTCGCATCGCGGCCCTCTGAACATCGGCAACGACCACGAGGTTTCGGTCCTGCGCATCGCTGAGTTCGTCAGCTCGCTTGTCCCCGGCAGCCGCATCGAGCACCACCCTCCGGCTCCCCAGGATCCGACAAATAGGCGTCCGGACTTGACTTCGGCGAGGCACGTCCTTCCTGGCTGGGAAGCCAGGACGAGCTATCAGGAAGGCATCGGGCGCACCTTCGATTGGTTCCGCCAGCGAATTGCGGCTGGAGCCATTGCGGCCTCAACGGCCTGACGCGCCCTACGCCGCGGCCAAGCTTCTTCCTGCTGCCCACTCACCGCATCGGGCGCATCAATCGGCGAGCCATGGCCGTATCCTTGAAAAGATATTGACTGTATGTTTAGTCATAGTTACTCCTGAGGTCGAGAATTGAGTTGGACAGCCGGCGCCAGCCGGTGAATGGCCACCATGAAGAGGGGACTATCTCGACTAAGATGCGGCTTGCCGTTGCCGGCGCGCCGCATGCCGCGAGTGCGATGTCGACCGCCGTTCTCGCGGCGTCGATCGGCATTGTCGCGGCCATCTTTTCGTCAGCAGGAAACGGACCTGAGGCCGTAACGCCGCCGGTCCCAACAATGGGAGCATGCAGCATGAACTGGAAACTGACCGCGACGGCCATCGGCCTGTCGCTGCTGACTGTCACGGGCGTGGCCCGTGCCGACGGCGAGCTCAACATCTACAATTGGGGCAACTACACCAGCCCCGACCTGATCAAGAAGTTCGAGGAGACCTACAAGGTCAAGGTCACCGTCACCGACTATGATTCCAACGATACCGCCCTGGCCAAGGTCCGGCAGGGCGCCTCCGGCTATGACATCGTCGTGCCCTCGGCGAGCGTCGTGCCGGTCTGGATTAGCGAAGGTCTGCTCTTGGAGACCGATCCCAACAAGATGGAAAACTTCAAAAACGTCGATCCCAGGTGGGTCGATGTTCCATTCGATCCGGGCCGTAAATACACCGTTCCATGGCAGTGGGGCACGACCGGCATTTCGGTGAACAAGTCGGTTTATGCCGGCGACCCGAACACATCGGCGATCTTCCTCGACCCACCCCCCGAACTCGTCGGCAAGATCAATGTCGTTCCCGAAATGGGTGACATCATGTTCCTCGCCATCGCTTACGAGGGTGGCAAATATTGCAGCAGCGACATGCAGATGCTGAAGAAGGTGCATGACAAGCTGGTGGAGGCGAAGGCGAAATGGCTTTCGCTCGACTATGCGGCCGTCGATGGCCTGGGCAGGGGCGACATCGCCGCGGGCGTCAACTGGAACGGCATATCGCTGCGCGAGCGGCTTGAGAACGACAAGATCGTCTATGGCTATCCCAAGGAAGGCTATCCGATCTGGATGGACAATGTCGCAGTCCTCAAGGACGCCAAGAATGTCGACAACGCCAAGCTGTTCCAGAACTTCATCATGGATCCGCAGAATGCGGCACTGATCTCAGCCTTTGCGCGTTATTCGAACGGCATCAAGGGCTCGGAAGCCTTCATGCCCGACGACATGAAGACCGCGCCGGAAGTCAACATCCCCGCCGATTTCGCTGCCAAGGGCCAGTTCATGCTGGCCTGCCCGCCCGACGTGCAGGCGCTCTACACGAGGATCTGGACCGACCTGCAGAAATGACCTGACCAGGCTTCCCGCGCCGCTGCACGCGGCGCGGTCATCTTCCGTCCATGCCAAACGCGATGCGCAGATCGCTGGAGACTTTCATGACCGATCTCGACCTTTGCTACATGCCGGCCGGCGAGGCGCTGCGGCTGTTCAAGGCCAAGAAGCTTTCGCCTGTCGAACTGATGCAGGCCACCATCCGCCGCGCCGAGGCCACCAAGGCGACGATCAACTGCTTCACCTTCACGCATTTCGACGAGGCGATGGACCTGGCCAGGAAGGCCGAGGCGAAATACGCCAGGGGCGCCCGGACCGGGGCGCTCGAGGGGCTGCCGATCGGCATCAAGGACGAGAGCTACATCAAGGGCAAGCCGACCTCGCACGGCTCGCTGCTGTCGAAGGATGCGATAGGCGGCCATACCTCGACGATGAACGAGCGCATCATCAAGGCCGGCGGCATTGTCCATGCCCGCACGGCGACGCCTGAATTCAGCTGCGCCGGCTACACCTGGTCGAAACGCTGGGGTGTGACGCGCAATCCGTGGAACCCGGATTTCACGCCCGGCGGTTCGTCGGGTGGTTCCGCGGCGACGCTGGCATCCGGCACGTCGTCGATCGCCACCGGTTCGGACATTGCCGGATCGATCCGCATTCCCGCGTCGGCCTGCGGTCTTGTCGGCTTCAAGCCGCCTTACGGGCGCAATCCGGACGAGCCGCCGTTCAATCTCGATTTCTACTGCCACACCGGACCGCTAGCGCGAAACGTTGGGGATGCGATCCTGCTGCAGAACGTCATGTCCGGACCGAGCCCGCTCGACATCGCCACGCTGCGCCCAAAACTGCGGCTGCCCAGCGACTACAAGCCGATCAAGGGCTGGAAGATTGCTTTCTCGATGGACCTTGGTTCTTTCGAAGTCGACCCCGATGTGCGCAAGAACACGCTTGCCGCCTGCGATGTGTTCCGCTCGCTCGGCGCCACGGTCGAGGAAGTCGATCTGGGCTGGGGAGACGAAGTGCTCAGGGCGGGCATGGCTTATCTCGAGCATCTCTTTGGCGCTTCGCTGTCGCAGCTGCTCAAGGAGCACGGCAAGGACATGACGAGCTACGCCAGGCAGTTCGCCGAGGATGGGCAGAAGTCGAAGGCGACGGACTTTGTCGGAACACTGGAGGTGGCGGCCAGGATGTACCAGACGCTGGGGCCGTTGTTGGAGACTTATAATGTGCTGATCTGCCCGACCAACGCGCTTCCCTCCGTGCCGGCGGAGTTCGATCAGACCACGGGCACGGTCGAGATCAACGGCAAGCAGGTGAACCCGTCGCTTGGCTGGGTGATGACGACGCCGTTCAACATGATGAGCCGCTGTCCGGTTCTGTCCGTGCCATCGGGCCGGGCGGCAAGCGGCGTGCCGACGGGCATCCAGATCGTCGGCCGCACCTATTGCGATGCCGATGTTTTCCGAGCGGCCATGGCCTATGAGACGGCCAACGGGCGATGGTACACAAACGCCGAAACGCGTCCGTCGCTATAACAGGGCGATGCGGCCCTTGCCGCGATGGTGGTTGATCTGCGGTCTCGGTTGGAGAGCCGACGCCGGACACCTCGAATACACGGATCTGTGGTGGCGCCGGCGATCGCCGCCAGAAGGTCCGAAAGGAGCTGGACGAAGATGGCGCAACAAAAGGCTGCGGCGGCAAAACGCACAGGCGCAACGGCGAAGAATGGAAGTGCGGCAAACGATGCCGCGCCGCCCAAGGACCGTCGGCGCGAGCGCGGCGAAGCCAGCGTGCAGCGGATCATCGACGCCACCATCGAACTCATCGCGGAGGAGGGGCTGGCAAGCGTCACCATGCAGCGCATCGCCGAACATGTCGGCTCGTCCAATGCCCTGGTCGTCTTCCATTTCCGCAGCAAGGAGAACCTGTTTCGCGCCGTCCTGCAGTATCTCAGCGATCGATATGATGAGCTGTGGGTGACGTTGGTGCGGGCGCCCGGCCTGTCCCCGGTTGAGCGGGCTCTGGGCGCGGTCGATTGCGCGCAACGTTTCGCCCGCCAGCATCCGAAATGGGTTTCAGTTTTTGTCGTGTTTTCCAGCGACCGCAAGAGCATGCAGATCTACAACGAAATCGGCCTGCCGAGCGACCTTGCCTACACCGCCGAGGCGCGCGAGCTGCTGATCGAGATTTCGCGCAGTGGCGGTTATACCGGCGTCGACATCGATACGCTGTCGGAGAGCCTGAATTATCTGGTTCATGGCGCCTGGTATTGGGATCATCTCAATCCGTCCAGCCGTGACACCAACGTGCTGCGCAAGACCATGCTGCTCCTGCTGCATCAGGCGTTCCCGCGGCATTTCGAACTGATGCGCTAACCGCTTTCAGGGCTGCCGCAGATGGCAGCCGGCTTGCCGCTTCTGTTCCAGATACTCGTCGACAAGCTGGCGGTAGCGTACCTTGCCGAAGCTTGGGAAATGCCCGCCATGCACGACCGAGACATGGAGGTCGCGCAGGCGCATCAGCGTCGCCATGTAGTCGGGAATGTCTGAGTGGTAGACGTCGTCGATCAGCGGGCCGTCATAGATGATGTCGCCGGATAACAGGATGCCCGTCCTGTTTTCGTAGAGCGCGATGCCGCCGGGCGAATGGCCGGGCGTGTGGATCACCTCGAAGGCACGGTCGCCGAGATCGACGACATCGCCCTGGCCGAGCAAACGGCCGGCGGGCGCAGGCAAAATGCCGTAGCGCGCCGTGTCCCAGCCTTGCGGCATGCGATCGAACATCTCGTCGGTCGCATAGGTGCCGGCTGCCGTCCATTCATTGCGCGGATCGGCGAGGATGCCGGCCTCGGCGGCGTGCACGCAGCGCTCGGGAAATTCGTGGTGGCAACCGATATGGTCGAAATGCGTGTGGCTGGCGACGCAAATCAGCTTGCGCTCGCTCACCAGCGGTACATGGCGCCGGAGGCTGAAATGGCCGAGGCCGGTGTCGAAGAGGAGATCGCGATCGCGACCGCGCACATGCCACATATTGCAGCGGAAGAACGGTTTTATCCACGGCTCGTGGATCAAGGTCACGCCATCGCTCATGCGGATGGTTTCGTACCAGTCGGGTGCCTCGACGAGCGGAAGTGTTGCCATGTTCAATCCGTCAGAAAAGCTCAGTCCGTCAGCAGAATAATCTGGTCGGTATTGCAGGAAATCGCGACCGTGTCGCCCGGCTGGACGGCCGCCGTCGCGGGCAATTTGGCGATGAAGTGAAGCGAGGGGTCCTCGATGGAAACCGCAAGCACGCGCTTGAAGCTGCCCTGGAAGACGACATCGCTCACCTCAGCCGTGCCGAGCCTGACACCGCCGCTGGCCTCGCCGAGGACAAGATGCTCCGGCCGTATGGCCAGCGCAACGGCGGAGCCCACCGGCAGCGCACCGGGCAGCGAGACCGGCCCGACGGGCGTGGCGACGGTGCTTGTCCTCTCCTTCGCCTCCGTGACCGTGCCGGCAAGGATCGAGCTTTCGCCCATGAAGGTGGCGGAAAAGCGCGTCGCCGGCCTTGCATAGACGCGCTCGGGCGGACCTTCGTCCTCGATGCGCCCGTCATTCATCACCACGCAATGGTCGGCCAGCGCCATTGCTTCTTCCTGGTCGTGGGTGACGTGGATGAAGGCGGTGCCGACGCGCTTCTGGATCGCCTTCAACTCGTCCTGCATCTGCCGGCGTAGTTTGAGATCGAGCGCGCCGAGCGGCTCGTCGAGCAGAAGCACCGCCGGCTCGATCACCAGCGCACGCGCCAGCGCCACGCGCTGCCGCTGGCCGCCGGAGAGCTGATGCGGCTTCTTGTCGAAGGCGGAGGCGAGGCCGACCAGCGCCAGCGCTTCACGGGCCTTTGCCGCCCGGGTAGCGCCGTCGACACCCTGCATGCGCAGGCCGAAACCGACATTGCTGCCGACGCTCATATGCGGGAACAGCGCATAGTCCTGGAACACCGTCGTCGTCGGCCGCTTGGCCGGCGGCACCGAGGTGCAGTCCTCGCCACGGATGAACACCTTGCCTTCGCTGGGGGTGACGAAGCCGCCCAGAATGGACAAGAGCGTCGTCTTGCCAGACCCCGAGGGCCCAAGCAGGATGGTGTAGCTGCCCGGCTCGATCTGCAGCGAGACATCCTTCAGCACGGTGTGCTGGCCGAAGCGATGCGAGACGGCACGAATATCGACCAAAGGCGCGGTCATGCCTTTCTCCTGCGCAGCAACGTCAACTCGAACAGCACGACCAGCACGATGGAGACGGCGAAGACCAGCGAGCCGATGGCGTTGGTCTTGGGGTTGAGGCCGGAGCGCAGCAGGTTCCAGATTTCGACAGGCAGCGTGGTGTCGAAGCGGGTGAGCAGGAAGGAGATCACGAACTCGTCCCAGGAGAAGGTCATCGACAGGAAGCAGCCGGCGAAGATGGCGGGCGCCATGACCGGCACGGTGATCAAGAGCAGCACCTTCCATTCCGGCGCGCCGAGGTCGCGCGCGGCGCGCTCGATGTTGATCTGGTGGTCGCCCATCTGGCTGTAGATGATGGCAAAGCACAGCGGCAGGTTGATCACGACGTGGCCGATGCCGGCGGCAAGCAGCGATTTCGGCACGCCGGCCCAGTTGAACAGCACCAGCAGCCCCATGCCGATGATGAGATAGCTGACCGTCAGCGGCAGCGTGATCAGTCCGCGCAGCAGGCCGGAGCCGGGCAGGACGAAACGCGCAAAACCCCAGGCGGAGAGGAAACCGAGCGTGACGGCGGCAAGCGACGAGATGGACGCCACCAGCAGCGAATTGACCAGCGCCGAGGTCAGCCTGACATCGGAGAGAACCGCGTCGTACCAGCGCAGCGACGGGCCGGTGAAGGGCGGGATCGGAAACGACGTCGCCTGCAGCGAAAACAGCACCAGCACGACCACCGGCAGGAAGATGAAGCCGTAGACCATGATGGCGTAGAGCCAGGAGGCGATGCGGACAATCCTGCGCATCTCAGGCCCGCTCGATCTTCAGCCAGCGGGCGCAGGCGAGGTAGGCAATGGTAACCACCGCCATCAGGATGATCGACAGCGCCGAGGCCAGCGGAAAGTCGCCGCGCCGGCCGATCTGCATCATCACCAGCTGCGGCATCAGAAGCTCGTTGTTGCCGCCCAGGATCTGCGGCGTGATGTAATCGCCGATGCAGAGCACGAAGGTGAGGAAGGCGCCGACCATGATGCCGGGCAAGGTCAGCGGCAGCACGACATGCAGGAAGGTTCGCACCGGCCCGGCGCCGAGATCGGCGGCGGCCTTGCGATAGCTCGGGCTGAGCTGCTTGAGGTTGGCAAAGATGGTCAGCGTCAACAGCATGACGAAGAAGTGCACGAAGCCGGTGACGGTGGCGAAACGCGTGTTGGCGAGTTGCAGCGGCTCGCTGAACAGGCCAGAGCCGGTCAGCGCCCGGTTGACGACGCCGTTCTGCGCCAGCACCAGCAGCCAGGAATAGGAGCGCACGACATAGGAGGTCCAGAACGGCAGCACGGCCAGCATCAGCGCCAGCCGCTGCCAGCGCTCCGGCACCTGTTCGGCGAGGATCCAGGCAAAGGGATAGGCGAGCAGCACCGAAATCACGGTGACGATTGCGGTCACCTGCAGCGAGTTCACCATCGCCTGCCAGTAGGACGGGTTGGTGAAGAACTGGCTGTAGTTGGACGCCGTGAAGCCGCCGCCCTCATGCGCCGTCAGGCTGGAAAACCCCATGGCGATGAAGGGCAGCACGAAGAACAGCAGCGTCCAGCCGAGCGCCGGCGTGACCAGCGCCCAGGGCAGGGCAGAGCCCGCCCGGGGCAGGGCCGCCCGGGGCAGAGCAGAGCCCGCCCGGGGCAGGGCACGTCCGTTGTTTGCCGAGCTGCTCATGAGCGCTATCGGCTCATTTCGCCTGCAGCATTTCGGTCCACATGTCCTGCATCTTCTTGTCGAGATCGGCGTTCGGCGCCGGATAGGCCTGGGCGCGGGCGAGGAAGCCCGGCTGTTCGTCGAAGCGCAACACCTTCTTCTGGTCGTCGGTGAGTGCTGCCTTGGTGTTGGCCGGCATGCCCCAGTAGCAGGACGAGGTGGCAAGGCGCGCCTGGCCTTCCGGGCTCATAATGTACTGGATGAACTTCAGCGCCATGTCCTTGTTCTTGGAATCCTTGAACATGGCCAGCGACTGCGACCAGAGAATCGCACCCTCCTTGGGGACCGAGAAGTCCAGCGCCGGGTTTTCCTTGGCCAGGCCCGCCGTCACCCATTCGCCGCCGCCGACCAATATGTCGACCTCGCCGGTCGCCAGCGCCGTCTGGCTGGCGGTCACTTCGCCGACCAGCTTGGCATTGGCCTTCATCTTCAAGAGCTCGTCCTTGAGGGCGGGCAGGTCGGCTTCGGTGAGATCGGCCGTCTTCTTGCCGATCGCCAGTGCGGCCATGCCGATGACCGGCAGGTAGTAGTCGTAAATGGCGACCTTACCCTTGTACTTGTCGCCGGTGAGTGCCGCCATCGACTGCATGTCGGCCGGGTCGACCTTGGTCTTGTTGTAGCCGATCGTGTTGTAACCGAACTTTTCGGTGATGCCGTAGCGCTTGCCGCCGACCACGGTGGAGCCGTCCATCTTCACCTGCGGGAACAGGTCGGCCAGCGGCAGTTTGTCTTCCGGCAACTGCTCGAACAGGCCCTTCTCAACGCCGCGCGGCACGTCGATGCTGTCGATCACCATCACATCCCAGTCGCCGGGCTGCGACTGCTCGACGATGGCGAGGCCGGCGCCGGTGCCCTCGAATTCCTTGACGTTGACCTTGACGCCATTGGCCTCCTCGAAAGGCTGCAGCAAGGCCGGATCGGCATGATCGCACCAGATCAGCGCGTTGAGATCGGCGGCCTGCGCGCTCGTCGAAAGCAGCAGCGCCGCGGCTGCGGCAGCTGTGCGCAAACGGGTCTTCAGGATGGAAAGCGGATTGCTGGCTGTGTGTGACATCGAGTGTTCTCCCTTGCCTTTGTGGCTTCTTGCAAAAAATTGAACCAATTCTAAAATTGAGTCAATTCTGTTTTGTGGCAAGAGGCTGGGAATGAGCGGATTGCGGGCTAGGCAAAAGGCGGACCGGCACCGGCGTATCATCGAGGCGGCGGCCGAACTGTTTCGCGAGGCCGGCTACGAAGGCGCCAAGATCGAGGCGATCGCCGCGCAGGCCGAGGTCTCTGTCGGGACGATCTACAACTACTACGAGAACAAGGGCGACATCCTCGGCGCCATCGTCTCGCTGGAGGTCAACGAGGTGCTGAATGCCGGGCAAGGCGTCGTCGCCAAGCCGCCGGCCAATGTCGGCGACGCGCTGGACACGCTGGTCGGCATCTATATCGAGCACTCGCTGCACTATCTCAGCAAGGAGATGTGGCGGCAAGCGATGGCGATCTCGACGCAACTGCCCGACAGCCCGTTCGGCCAGGCCTACACCGCACTCGACCGCGCCCTGACCGAACAGATCCGCGCCCTGATCGCCCGGCTGCAGGAGATTGGCCTGGTGCGCCAGGACATCGACGGTGCAGCGCTCGGCGAACTGATCTTCAACAACATGAACATGATGTTCATCGAATTCGTGAAGCGTGACGCGGCCAAGATACCGGAACTGCGCGCGGCGATACGGAGGCAGAATAGGATATTGGTGGCGGCGATTGTGGTGTGAGACGTCAGGAGCAGGCAGGAGAAAGCGTCGCTTCCGCATAGACCTGGTTTCAGACGCGGGTCGCCTCTTGAGTTGCGTTTGAAATCTGGTACAACCTAGGAGGGCATAAATAGGGGGAGGGGTAAATGGGGACGTTTTCAGTCTGGCATTGGGCGATCTTGCTGCTGTTGATCGGCGTGCCTGTTTTCCTTGCCGTTCGATCAGCCGCGAAGCCGTCACAGAATCCTGAGGCTCTTGTGGGCTTCGGCGGCTGGCTGATGCTGCTGGCTATCGGTCAGGCAGTGTCACCATTGCGGACGCTTGCCGACTTCGCCAATTCGACCGACGGCTACCAGCAACTCATGACCCTCTCAAATGGGCCGCTGGCGGTGTATGGCGAGGTTGCCCTTAATCTGGCGTTTCTGGCGCTTCAGCTGGTTGTGCTCGTTTCGATGCTGCGGCGTAGCCGCCGCTTTCCGCAATTGTTTCTGCTCCAGTGGCTGGCGATTCCCGTCGTGTTTATCCTGGACACGATCTGGGTTGCCTCAGTTCTGGGCGTTCCGGTGAGCCTGGTGCTCGCAGGCGATGCGCTGGTGGCCCCCATAGTCTCGTTTGTGGTGACAGGGCTCTGGGTCGCCTACGTCTACAAGTCTGTCAGGGTGCGGAACACGTTCACCAGGATTGGGGCATCCGCCCAGGTTGCGAGCGCGTCATAGAAGGCAGCCCAATTTGGGATATTTTGGAGCATCGGGGCTCGACGAACTGATCTTCAATGACATGATGTTCATCGAGTTCGTGAAGCGCGACGCGGCGAAGATACCCGGAGCTGCGCGCGGCGATCCGCAGGCAGAACTGGATTTTGGCGGCGGCGATCAGGGTGTGACCTCGTGCACCACTATGTCGTCATCGAACCTGGAATGGCCAAATCCCGAGCCGATTGACCGCAACTGTCGTCCGTGACGGCTGCGAGCTTTTGGAAGGTCTTCATTTCGACTTCGTTTATAGGTGCTGCCCGCGCTTTCGCCTGGAGATCAGCCAGGCGCGCCACGAGGGCTTGCGACGTCTCGACTTCAGGGCTCATCATTTTCATTGTCCGATTCACTGGCGATTTGACGAGCACAACCCGCCGCCATCCCTGCCGGCGGGCGTGGCCGGTTTGAAGTTTCAGTCGTAGACTTTCACAATCTTGCGTGTGCTCGGGTCCACCAGAACCGTTCGGTTGTCGACCACAGTATAGCGGTATTTGACGTTGGGGACCTCGTGGAGCTCGACCGTGTCTGGCAGAGCCGTGCCGACGTTCAGCTCCACCCCCGGAAGCTTCACAGAAGCCAAGGGTTGCTTCTTCACGTATTCGCGCACGACGGTGTCCTGTTCCTGTGTGATAACCACATCCTGTGCCGCAACCGCGCCGACGCTGGCCAGCAGCAAGAGCGCCGCAGCGGCGCTGCTTAGGTGCATCCCCATTGTTTTCCTCCTCTTTTAATGTGGCGGCAGCACGATCGGCTGCGCGCGAACTACCCGAACACGTCGCCAGGCCAAACGTTCCTCATACGGGCTTCTGTCGGAATCTCCGTAGGACCAAAGTCTGATTGGGAAACGCAATGGTCTTACCCGCTGGGAGTAGGCGGAACGGCTTAGGCCTGAAGGTTGTTGTCTCTGCAAACGCGGAGAGAAACAGTGGAAAAAAGTGTCGGTCAGGCGCGATGGTTGCTCGCACCGATTTTGGCAACAGCCATCACTTTCCTGGTGATGGGGATGGTCCTTGGCTGACATGACGTGGATCGGCGCGGCTACGTCCCTTCCTGCGCTGATAGGACCCGTGAGCCGCTTTCGGCGGCTGGCGGGTCCTGTATTTCACCGTGCGCTGGGCTGCTCATTCGGCAGCGAGCGCTTTCTAGCTCATGCACCTTGGGAGGTTTATTATGGATCGGCGATCCTTCTTGACCGCAATGTTTGGTGTTGCCGGGGCAGCGGCCCTTGCAAGCGCTGTCCGCCCAATCGAGGCAATGGCGGGTGTTCCAGGAGCCGGACACGGCATCCTCGACGAACTTGAGACGCCACAAACAGAGGCCTTTGACGAAGATTCACAGGCAGAAGTGCAGCAGGTCTACCATCGGGACTGGCACCACCGTCCTCACCGCCGCCGCCGGCGAGGCTGGAGACGGGTTTGCCGCAGTTACTGGCGGCATGGTCGCCGTCGCGTCCGGTGCTACCGCCGGCGTGGTCCTTCGGTCGTCCTTCGATTTTAACTAGTTTTCCGCCTTGGCCCGTTCCGGCTCACGCGCCGAGAACGGGCCGGTTGGGATCTTTTTGGTGAACGGTAACAATGACATTGGTCCAGAGATTGAATGCGAGTGGCAGCGCAAACCAACCGGGAAATGACAACGACCATGCCGCGGGGTTTGCGGACGCCGTCTCGTTGCCGGACGAGGAAAACATTGCCGACCTTGTCAGGCGAACGGAGCGCATGGCCATTTTGGTGGTTCTAGGAATGGGCGGCTGGTTGATGTTAGTGCCCGCTATTTACCTTGTACTGACCCACGGGATATGAACGACTTTCGGTGTCGCGGTAGCTGACTGCAGCATGTCAGCGGAAGCTAACGCAACATCCATGCGCGTCCAAAGTTGGATTGCGGGAGCATCGCATCGCGGCTTCCGCACCCCGTTTCCTGTATCGGCAATATGGGGACGGGCTGTTTTGCTGGCGCGAGGCACAAGTGTCTGGAACCACCTATTATAGTGGTCCACGTCCGGCATGCTGGGAAGGCGCTCTCATCCAACCAGCCGCGCATACTCGGCCTCCGGTTTGCCGTAGGTGCCGTTTGCGCAAGCCGCAAGGCCGCTGCGGTCCCTGATATGCACTTCGCCTCGTCGAGAATAGATGAAACCGCGCCCTTCCAGCACTTGCAGTCCAACGGTAACCCCTGGGCGTCTTGCTCCAAGCATGACGGCGAGAAACTCGTGGGTGATCGCAAGGCGTTCGCCGTGGACCCGATCGTCACACATTAGAAGCCAGCGCGCCAACCGCTCTTCAAGGTTTGATTTTGCGTTGATCAGGGCCGTATAGCTGGTCTGGATGTGGAAGTAGTGGACATAGCGCAACAGGAACAGGCGCAACGTTGGGCTGTTCGCAAGAGCCTCCTTGAAGGGCTCGGCTCCGATCCTGAAAGCGCTGCCGGGCGACTGAATGTAACATTGATGCGCCGCATAGTCAGCGCCCATCACGAGCGCGGCACCGGTCATTCCCTCAAAGCCGACAAGACCTACCTCGGCCTCCTTACCTGAAGCCGCCGCGACCACGGAGGCAATGCCGTCTTCCAGGAAGTAAACCGTCTCGATCTCCGAATCGGCTTTCTCTAACGTCATTCTCAGCTCGAGGTCACACAGTTCAAGGTGTGGCTGCAAAAGCCCCAGGTCACCAGGGTTAAGCCGACGCAACAATTGGTTTTTATAGGAAGCGTTCTTTGGATTGGTCATAGCTCAATCCCGCTTGGGGCAAGAGCTTTCCAATCTCCCTGCCGTCCGCGCCCGTAAACACGTGCAGACGATTTAGAGAAGATACGCCCTCTGGCGCGCGATTGACAGTGAAATGCGACCTGATGCACGGCGTCCCCCAGCCGCCGAATTACAAAACAGGGGTGTGCAAAGTTAAAGGGTTGGAATCGTACAGAACTCTGCTTCGTACGAATCCGACAATTGGTGATCGCTGCCAACGTCGAGGTAGAGCGAGGAGAGGGCGGCCGTAAGCTTGGGCTCCCCTAGGAACAGCGAAGAGTGAATTGGCTGGTTTCCACGACCACTACCAGCAGATGCGCCTCCTGCATGAGGTGCTGTTAAGGCGGTGCGGGAAGTCACCGGGTATGAAGTCGCGTTCATCCGGTGGAACACATTACTGGGCCGGTGCCTCCTACGGCGGGGTAGACCGACTGCAAGGCGACGGCTGTGCCCCATAACGGGTCAAAAAGTTTGGCATCTAAATTGCTCTGACAGGCATGGGGTGGGCGAGAGCCCGTCGCTTCGCAAATGGAGCGGCGGGTCTACTCTACCTGCGGCTGTCGAATGGCACAGCAGCAGGATGTACCCGCTTTTCAGCAGAGGCTAACGGAACATCCGTGCGCGTCCAAAGTTGGATTGCAGGAAGCGCCGCATGCCGGCTTCCGCAGCCCGTTTCGTGTCACCGGCAATGTGGGCGGGACGGGCTGTTTTGCGTCGGTACGCGATTTATCCAAGCGGTGACTACTTATGGGTAATCCAGTCCAACAAGCCTGCGTCAACCTGCTTGCACCCGACATATTCGCGGACCAAGCTTTCAGCCAGGTGGCGCCATTCACACTCAGGAACGCCTGTTTCCCGGACCAGGTTTCGAAATGCAGAGCGGAGAATGTCGGCATCGAAGGCCGAGACGGCAACAGGACCTGGGTCCGGATCTTCCCAACCTCGGGCCAGGTCATCGCGGTGACGTTGGCGAAGGCGCTTGAGCAGTTCGCGCGAGGCCTCGATTGCGCGTCGGGAGTGGTCCATGCCGTGGCGGAATGAGGCAGTTCCGGCCAGGGAATGGTGCCGCAACCGAAAGCTGGTTTCTATAGCCGCGCGTGCGACTTCTATATGCGTTTCAACCATCGCGGCCTCCCTTCCTGCGAAAGGATCTATTTACTCTCTTCTCACGCGTGACCCAAGAAGGATTCAACGTACGGTTTGGTACGCAAGGGCGCGCACGTGGGATCGAATCGCGGCGGCGCGTTGGGGCGTGGACCGTGCTTTACATGCCGTGGGGAATATAGGAATATTATCCTCTGGTGGGGCGACTCTTAAAAGGTGTCGCAATGGCTCGGTCAAAACCTTCAAAGCGATTATCGCAGGCTGAAATCGAGCGCTTTCTCGTGGCGGCGGAAGCGCTGCACCTGAGCATCATCAAGCCGTTCATATCGCCGCATTGCGACCACTACAGACAGACGCGCGTCTTGCATGAGGTGCTGTTAAGGGCGGTGCGGGAAGTCACCGGGAAGGATGCTACGTTCATCCGGTGGAATTTGACCGGGCCGGCACAACAAGGGCCGGAGCCCCCGGCAGAAGAGCCCATAGCATGGTCCGGAACGGACGAAGGGCCTGAGCCGCGAACTATTTGCGATCCAGGCCCCTAGCCGTCGGGTTCGTGGCGACATTGCGCCCGCGCAAGACCGTTCGCAAGCTGGACCTTGGTTTTGCCATTCCTGCGGAGGGCGTCAACCATCAGCGATGGGCTGAACAGTTGGAACTTCATCGCGATGCCGACGCGGAAATCGTGCGTCTGAAGCGGGTGTTCGAGCGTGCATCCGCCGCCGCAATATTCAAGCGACTTCTGCCCGCCACTGCCGTGAATGGAGCGGCGGGCTTTATTTGGATTTGTGGTATCGTTCAAAATTGCGTCGCTACGCGCCTTGGAGCCGCAGTTTCCGTCCCGGTTACTGTCGCACGGCAAGGTAGCTGTGTGGTATTTTTACACTAGCCGGATGTCGGTGCGGTAACTACCCAAGAGTCTGCTCAAGCACTGGGGGTGCGCTTTGAAATTTTATCTCGCGACGTTGGTTTCTATCCTTGCACTGACCGCAGGCGCTAATGCTGCCGATGCGGTTGTGGAAGAAGTCCCTGCAGCTGTCGAGGTGAATGCATTCACCTGGAGCGGATTCTACGCCGGTGTCCACGGTGGTTACGGTTGGGCAGACAGCGACATTAACGTTCTTTCCGGCGGATTGAACCATACCTCGGAGGCTGATCTTGACGGGTTTCTGGTCGGCGTGCACGCCGGCGCCCAGCATCAGTTCGGCAACAATATTGTTCTGGGTGTTGAGTTTGACGTCGACTACCGAGATGGCGATGGCACCGGAGAGACATTTGCCGGCGCATTCGCCTTTCCTGGATTTTCCTCGCAGGTCGAATACAACTGGACTGGTTCGGCGAGGCTTCGCGCCGGCTATGCAATGGACCGGTGGCTCCCTTACGTGACCGGCGGTTTGGCTTTTGCCGGCTTCGACGCGGCTAGTCTTTTCAACGGCGCAGAGATCAGATCCTACAGTGATACCTCGGTCGGCTGGACAGCTGGTTTGGGTACTGAATATGCCTTTACCGATAATCTGATTTTCAGGGCCGAGTATCGCTACAGCGATTTCGGCAACTCAGATGGTTTCCTGCTGCTTCTACCAACCGCAGGGGATCTCGATCTCACGAGCCATGACATAAATCTCGGTGTTAGCTACAAGTTCTGACCGGCATTTCCGGTCCACTTAACCCCGGCCTTCGTGCCGGGGTTTTTGTTCCCCCCGCGTCCGGACAGCCTCGTCACGGCTATCAAACATTCAATTTGTCTAAAATGGTCCGGAACCTAAGGGGCGGGTATTCCGGCTGGTAAGCCAAAATTTTAAGGTGGACTAAGCGATGGACGGAACTTCACGTTCATCAATCAAGGAATTGAAATAGTTATCTGGTGCCCCCGGACGGAATCGAACCGCCGACCTTCGGTTTACAAAACCTGTAACCACCCCTAACGAGCCGCCACAAAACCGAACATCTTCCAGCCTGAAACCCTTGCGCAGCCTTTATTTCCGCGCGGTGTTGGCATATGTTGCCATCACTGGGTAACGGCACCTAACACGCTGCATCCGTTACCCCACCGTTACCCCAGAGGGGAAAGATGGCAAAAGCGCTCACCGCAACGTCGCTCCTAAAACTCAAAGCCGACCCAGCGAAGCGGCGGGAAATACCTGATGGCATACTGGCCGGGCTGTACTTCGTCATTCAGCCCACCGGCAGGAAGGCTTGGGCGGTTCGGTATCGTTCATCTGGCACGCCGAAAAAGGTGACGCTCGGCAACTCGCTTTTCGGCGACGATGCCGACGCAGCCGGCGCGGAACTCACCCGCATGCGCCAAGAGGCGTCAAGCATCTTGGAGCGGGTTAGAAGGGGCGAGGATCCTGGCGCCGAAAAGCAAGCCGCCAAGCACGCGCCGAAGGCTGATGCCGACCGTGATCTGTTTCTGACCGTCGTCACCAGATACCTCAAAGAGTACGCTTCCAAGCGCCGAAACTATCGGGAGAAGGCGCGGCTTCTCGGCATGCGCCAGGACGGCGAGGAGTGGAAGGCCAACGACGATCGCGCAGCCGGCCTATGGGGCGCGCAGCGCATTCAAGACATCACCCGCCGCGACATTCGCGAGCATTTGGAAAAGCTCGCGTCCAAAGCACCAATCGGCGCCAACAGGACGTTCGCGGAGCTTCGCAAGTTTTTCAACTGGAGCGTCGGCAAGGATATTCTCGACGTTTCGCCGATGGCCGACCTTCAGGCGCCATCCGAGGAAAACGACAGCCGCAACCGCGTGCTGATCCGGCGCAAGGAAGTGCCGGGATCGAGCGACGACGAGTTGCGCTGGCTATGGCAGGCGAGCAAGGCCTACGATGAGACCGGGCGAGGGCCGTTCGGCTCTTTCCTGCAGATGCTTGTCCTGACCGGCCAGCGACGCTCAGAAGTCGCCGATATGACGTGGCCAGAGGTCGACCTCGATGCCCGCGAATGGGTCATCCCGGCCGCGCGCTCTAAGAACGGCGAGCCCCATGTCGTTCCGCTGTCCAAGCAGGCGCTGGCGGTTCTCAAAGCCGTTCCCAAGGTCAAGGGAAAGGCCGGCTACGTCTTCACTACGGATGGCGAGCACCCTGTCAGCGGTTTTTCAAGGATGAAGCAGCGTATCGATAAACTCATGACCGGGTACGCTACCGAGGCGGATGCCGAGGCCAAGATACCTTCTTGGACGCTGCACGACATCCGCCGCACCGTGGCTGCCGGCATGCAGCGCATCGGCATCAAAATGGAAGTCACCGAGAAGGTTCTAAACCACAAGTCCGGATCGTTCCGCGGCATCGCCGGCATCTATCAGGTCCACGACTACGCCGACGAGAAACGGGCCGCGCTGGATGCTTGGGCGAGCTTCCTAATGACCCTGGTCGACACCAAGAAGGCCAGCAACGTCGTCCGGATGAGGGCATCGAAATGATGAGGTTCACCGATGAGGACATGGCCATGCTTCTCCGCATGCTTAAAGAGCGCGGATTTGTTGAGCCCGGCCCAAACTGGCTTATGACCAAGCTTCACGCCATCGACTGGGATTATGAGCAGGCGGTTAGGCGTAGAGACGTTTCGACCTTGGAGGCAGTCAAGGATCAAGCGCACGAAGACTTTTATGGCATCCGCACGACGATTCATTTTCTGAACCACTGGGAATACGATCTGACCGCGGTCGGTCTCCGAGATGATGCTCCATTCTTCGATGATGCCTGGGATCCGTCAAAATACGACGTCACGATGGAAGACTTGGAAAAGTGGTCAGTACCGCCGGAATTTAGCGACGAAGAAATCCAGGCCACCCGTCGCGTGTTGCGCGCGCTCGTAGAAAGATCCGGCGCCTTACTCAAATATCACGTGGAGAATCACGCTGCCCGACCTGTCAAGAATGAGCAGCCGGAAATCAGGGTCGTCGTTGGTGGACTTGTCCGGCTGTGGTGCCAAGCGATGAAAATCGCCGAGCACGACATCAAACTGTCGGCCAGCTCTGGCAGCCCAGCGATGAACTTCATCGAAGCCGGCACGGCCATCTTCCTGGATAATCCGCTTACACGCGAGAACATTGAGCGACACGTCATTGACTACAGGAAAGAGAAGCGTCGAGCGCTCCAGTCCTAAGGTTTAGGCGGCAGTTTCATGTCTAAACCGTGGTGCGTGTTTAGGCCGGAATAAATCTCGCAAAGCGGTGTATTATCGCGAACTGAAATGCCCATAATTGGAGGCCTTCGTTGCTAACAGAAGGCCTCACACATCATGTCAACCTCCGAAGTATATCTCACCGCGCCGCAGGTGCTGGCGCGATACGGGATTAGCGACATGAGCCTGCATCGCTGGCTCAACAATCCCGATCTCACTTTCCCCAAGCCGATGGTCATCAATCGGCGCCGCTACTTCCTCGAATCTGATCTCGTCGCATGGGAGCGCGCTCGTGCCGCGAAAGCCGCATGAACAAGGGCACTCAGCACCGCATGCTGGTCGACGGCATTCTCAACACGCCAGCCAATCTCCGAGGCAAGGGCGTCGAGCCCATGATGCGCTACCTGGCCCGAATCGCTCCGAACGCAAACGGGGATGATCTCGGCAGGGCGATGGAAGATGCCGCCGGGATTATGGAGGATCGGGCCCGAGACTATCAGGCCGAGACCGACCTCATTTCCACGCGATACCTGCCCCTCTTTGAAGGGATGCCAGCCGGCACCCCGCTGATCGAGGCGGCTCGTCACAAGGCACTCTGTGGCGATCCACTTGGCATCGAAGTTCTCAAAGAACTGGGTGAATCGGTATGAGCGCTCACGACCTCTTCGCGACCGAGCACGAACACAGCGCTATCGTCGACCAGGCTGTCGAATGGTACTCGGCGAATTACGGCACCTGCGAGAGGCCGATCGTACCGACTCTGCAGAAGCGGTTTGGACTCACGGTTCACCAAGCGATTGTCTGCATCCGTGAGACGACATTGCGCAGGGCGCGCGCCGCATGAGCGAGCCGATAAATCTGGATTTAGTCCAGGCGGACCCAGATCTTCAGATGCGCACCGCCGGGCTCGATGTAGGCGTGGTAACGGACTATGCCGAAGCCATGACGGGCGGCGCCGAGTTCCCGCCCGTCGTCTTGTTCTTCGATGGCGAGACCTATTGGCCTGGCGATGGCTTTCACCGCATTGAGGCGGCGAAGCGTACCGATCGCAACGCGATATCGGCCGACGTCCGGCAAGGCAGCAAGCGCGATGCAATCCTATTTGCTGTTGGTGCTAATGCATCGCATGGCCTTCGGCGCACGACGGCGGACAAGCGGCGGTCTGTGCTGGCGATGCTCCGCGACCCGGATTGGTCGAGGCAGTCAGACCGGGAAATCGGCAAGCGCTGCGCGGTCGACCACAAGACGGTTGGCAACATACGCCGAGAAATTACAGGTGGGGAAATTCCCCATCGCTCCGCCTCCAAAGAGGTCATCTCATCTGCAGGTGGGGAAATCCCCACTGCCGCTCTTGGGGCCGGATCGATGGTCGAGCGCATGCTTTCCAAGGCAAGTGATGACGCGCTGATCTCCGAGTGCCGCCGGCGCGGGCTGGAGGTGAACCTTGCGGCCTGATTATGATTTCATCAAAGGGCTGGCTTCGGAGATCGGATGTAACGTCACCGACCTGATCGCGCTCGCGGCCAGCAACGACCCGTTCTATGCCGGCGTGGCGAGCAGGCGGGAAGCGGCCGAATGGTTTTCTGGCCTCTGGGTATCATGCGGCTGGGTTGTAGGGAGCCATCCACGACGCTTGCACTACAACCTTGTCTCTCGCGACCCGCCGGTCTTGCGGCCGAATGGCGAGCCTTACCAGAACACGGAAAACGACTGGAAATATTTCGCTTCTGCATCCCTATCGGCGCGCTATTTGCGCCTGATCCCGGATGGCGCTCTGTCCGATGCTCGCAACGATCCGCCCATTATCCACGCTGGGCCCGCGGCTGCCGGCTTGCCATCGTTGCAAGTCTACGGCCGGCATGGCGCAGGTCTTGAGTTCGGGATGGAGAGGTCTTCAATTTATCCGCCATTTGCGTCGCTGGACCACTTCGATGCATGTCAGGAATATCTGGTTGAGGTGTGGATCGAAAAGTCGACGATGAACGATGTCCTTGTGCCCTTGGCACAGACCGTCGGCTTCAATCTGGTCCCTGGCACTGGCGAGACATCAGAGGTGCTTGCGCGCCTTGCCGTGGAGCGAGCCGTTCAGGACCGGCGACCGATGCGGATTCTATATGTCAGCGACTTTGATCCTGGCGGCAGATCGATGCCGGTCGCGCTGGCCCGTAAGATCGAATATTGGGTTCGTGACACCGAGCTTGACCTCGACATCACCCTCCAACCGATCGTCCTTTCGCCCGAGCAGTGCGAGACCTATCGTTTGCCGCGCACCCCTCTCAAGCAGACAGAGCGGCGAGCTGCCAAGTTTGAGGAGCGGTTCGGAAGTGGCGCGACCGAGCTTGATGCGCTGGAAGCGCTACACCCAGGGACGCTCGCCACAATCGTTCGAAGCGAAGTTGAGCGGTATCTCGACCCCACGCTTCCTGCTCGTGTGCGCGAAGCTAAATGGAGTATCGAGCGCGGCTTTCGCAACTTTCGGTCCGAGGTGTTAAGCAATTACGATATCGCCTCAATCGAAAACCGCTACAACGCCGCGTTCGATGGCTTCAAGGCCCAGGTCTTGGAAATAGAGGCTGAGACGGAGTCGCTCTGGCCCGAGATTGCCGAGGAGATCGAGGAACAAATTCCGGCGATCGAACCAAACGACCTTCCAAAGGCACGCACAGCCACACCGCCAGACGAACCTCTGTTCGATAGCCGTCGCGACTACGTCGACCAGATCGACCACTACCGTCGCTGGCAAGGGCGCGGAGGCGCAGCGTGAGCAAACAGCCCAAGCCCTGGTTCCGAAAGGAGCTGTCCGAAATGACGAAATATGATTGGCGTGATGCGGTGAACGCAGCGCCTAAATGGAAGCGCGAAACCATCCTTGGACGCGTGGCGACCAAGATCGCCGACTTCTACAACGCCGAGCTCGGCTTCGCTTTTCCGTCGCTCGATCGCTTGGCGGCGGAGCTCAACCTGACACCGGAAAAAGTCAGTCCGGCCATCTCGAAAATGAAGCGAGATGGTGCCTTGGAGAAGGTCCACCGGAAGGACGTGCCGGCCACAGTGGCACCGAAGAAAGGCGACCGCGGCCTATTCATCAAGCTCAATTTTAGCTGGGCTGCGGACATGGCTGAGAGGGTTTCGAAGCCCCAATTTGCCAAGGGGGAGGAAGGGGCCGCGCTCCGCGACGGCAGGCTTCGCAAGCAGGCTCGAAAAATACCGGTGACCGGTAACGACAAGCTTACGGTGACCGGTAACGAAGTTCCTTACGGTGACCGTAAAGTAGATACCTTAGAGGGAAACCTTAGGGATACCAAAGACCGCTCTGACGGGACAGAACTTGGCGTCTACGCGCGCGAGGGAGAGGCGCAGCCCAACAGCTATGCACAAGCGAAGGGGAGGGCGGCATGAATTCGCAGATGGAATTGCTCGACTGGACCCCCTGCCATGTGATCGTCTTCCCGCTTGTTCGTCGGATCGGCAAGGTGCGCGACGTCGCCCGGAAGATGCTCGACAAGTCGACCGACCGGCATGCCGAAAGCTATCGCGACCAGGTGACGACCGGTCTGCTCGGCCATATGACCCGCATCGGCATTCCCGAACACGAGCAGGATGAGCAGCTTGGTGCTTTCTGGTCGGCGGTGCAGGCTGAGATCATTCGGCAGACATACCAGCAGCGGCCTGGGGGAAGCGCCGCGTGACCCGGCTCCCCTCTGAGAGCCGGGTCTGCAGTCGGAGATCAGTAGTCGTTGTTCTCGATGACGACGTGGCGGTGACGACGATGCATCGGGCGGTCGTCCGAACGCTTGATGACGACAACGTCGGGACGATGATGCCTGCGCCAATGATGGCGATTGCCGTTGTCGTAAAACGCCTCGGTGCCATGACGGCGATGATGGAGGCGAGCTCCGTCCTCATTTATGACGACAGCGTCCGAACGATGATGATGGCGGTGCTGGTTCGTGGTGAGGACGATCGCATCGGCCGACGCAATCGAAGGCGCGGCCAAGCAAAGCGCCAGCGCGCCCAGAATCAGGGTGGTTTTCATTTTCAAATCTCCAAGGAAGTAAGATGCCCTTCGGTCAATAAACACCCTTTGCAGACTTTGGTTCCTGCCTGGAGTGTTAGCCCGCTCGACCAGGCGAATAGCCGCGCCGCTTCCCTGATGGTCTCTGCCAATGAGCGGCAGATTTCACAGCCCAATAGTTTGGCCGGCTTCAACCTGAAGAAAATCTGCGGACGAATTCCGGAACACAGCGCCCTGAAATGCGTCGACAGCAGAGCCGTGGGTGACATCGACCAGCACCGCCGCCGCGGCTTCAACCTTGTCGGCCGCTTCGTCGACTTTGTCGAATCTCATCAGCGTCCGATCGTGGAGCATCGACAAACGCGCCGCGTGGTAAAGCACGCTTCGCTTGTGATACTCGGAATCCAGCGGCTCAAACAGCATCGTCATGGCGTCAAATCCTCGCTGTTTCTTATCAATAGGTGGGGGTCATTTCGAGGACTCCGGCGGGTCGATACTGGTCTGGCGCTCCCTGGCCTCCATCACACGCTGTTGCGCTGCCCGGATTCTGCAGCACAGGGCGATATTGACTGCGACGCCATTTTTCCTGTCCATTTCTTCCTTCGCGCGCATCAGCGATTTCTCGGCTCGTTTGACGCGCAACCTCGCACTGCCAAGTTCGAAATCAAGGATTTCAACCATTGTTCCGCTTCCTATGCGGTTGCGGTCCCTTCGTGCTCGAAACATCGCTGCGGGGCTTTTGTTCCTGTGTCTAGAAGCGATGGTCCGCAACTGGCAGCGGAAGCTCCATGACCGAGCAGGTGGACCCTAAGCTTGAGGCATATGTCGCAGCGGCAGAAGCCGCGATAGCCGAGCTACGACGGTATGTGGGGCAACGCCACCAGGCGGGTCACCATCCGCCAGCGGCAACAATAGCCGAGCCTGAAAGGCGGACCGACCTGCTCGGCAAGGAGTGGATTGAATCCGGCGCGGCCGCAAGTCGGTTTGGAGTTTCGAAGGACACCATATGGCGTTGGTGCAAAAACGATCCTGAATGGGGATGGAGGCGGGGGGGGCGATGGTTCGTCTCCATCTCGAGAGTGCGGGCAAAGCTCAACATTAGGTAGCTTGTCGGCTTTCGCGGTTTTCGCGGTTTTCGAGTGCTTCGCTTGTCGGTTTTCGTTCGGCATCTTCGGTGTATGTCCACAGCCCGAAAGTTCGAACGCAGATGAACATCCAAACCATCGTCAAGTCGTTGCGAGGAGGCCAGACGAACACGGCCGACCAGCTTCGCCAGACGCTTGCCCAGATCGACATCGAAGGCCTGGAGGCCGCTGCCGAAAAGCTTGAAGCCGAACGGCGCCGCGTTCTCCTAGACGGCAGCGACAAGGAACTGGAGGCGATCGAGACTAAGATCGCTGCGGCAAACCGTGACATCGAGCGCGCCTATGCGGCCAAGGCCGAACTCGAGAAGCGCCTGGAGGCAGCTATTGCCGCGGCGACTGAGGCTGAACTCGCCGGCGTCTACAACAATGCCAAGGCCAAGGCTGACGCCGCCGCCAAGCTCCTCCGAAAAGAATACCCGGACTTGGCTCGCCGCTTTGTCGAACTGATCAGGGCCGTTGCCGAGGCGGACGTCGCGATCGAGGAAGCCAATAGGCGCTTGCCCGCCGATGCTGCCCCGCTATGGCCTGTCGAGGTGACGGTGCGCCGGCGCCCAGGATCGGAAGAGAAGACCATCGACGAGAAAGAGGTGCAGATTTGGTGTCACGCCGGTTCTTGGGAGATCTTGCCCGACAATAGGCAGGGCGAGGCCGAGAAACGCGCCAATGAGCTTGAGACCGAAGGGCGGCTGCCTCCTGATGGTGTTATCCACCTTCACGGCGGCATCCGAGCGGCCAAGCGCCGCTTCATCCGCCGAACCTATCTGCCCCGGACCAGCCCCATCCATTACTCACCGCTAGCCAGTGTCGTGCTGCCTGGTCTCGTCGCAGGCGACCCTCCCATCTGGGAGCACAGGAACAACAGCACAGACATGCCAAGGCTTGTCCTGGCGAGGATGAGTGATCTCGCGATCATGCGGCCGATGCCGCCTGATGCCGATCAGGAACCGGTCACTCAGCTGATCGCAGTTGCCGATACGCCTGCCAAGGCCAAGGAAGAGCCTGCCACCATCGACATGGCCGAGGAGCCGTGATGATGACGAGTGTTAGCCAAACGCTCGAATTGAATACGCCGGAAACCTGCGAGGTGGCCGGCGTTGCCCTCGGGATGGTCGAGCGGGTCAGCCACCCGAGGGCGTTACCCAACCCCCACATAAGGTTCCCCAGTCGCGCCCAAAATAGGATGCGGGCGGGCGAAGCCCGCGTTTCGCCTGTTTTTGAGATTCTGAAAAACTCGTTTTCCTATCCATTTGCCCAGCCGTTCCTGTCAGTCCGGTTGGTGCAAAGAGCCGGCCCGTTCTCCTTCAATCAACAGCGGCGGGTCGGCTCATCCAATTTCCCAGATGGCGCGGTCACGGTCCTTTCAACGTTGCCCGCGTCTGGCGGCCGGGGCGGGTGTTCGCTGTCCTGGCCGCATCGATCACAGGAAGCACTGATATGATCCCCTCAACGTTCACCCCAGTGTGGCGAGCCGCAATCGAGCGCGGCGACGCCTCGGGCTTCACCAGTTCGGAAGATGCCGTCGCGTTCTTCGATGCGACATCGAATGCCGGATGTTTCTTCAGCCTCTCGATGGATCAACGGGGAACGGGTGGCGACCTTCGCAGTCATCCCGACCTGGCGAACCTGTTCACGGCCAGTGCATCGGCCCGACATGCCCGAGGGCGTGAGGCTGAGCGTAGCCAGGCAGCTGCCGTCGCACCGCGGTTCATCCTCGGGCGCACCAGCCCTGATCGCATACCGACATTGCCTGAGCTGAAGCCAGAGCTCGACGCGATCGACACTGAGCTCGCCAAGGTCAGCAGCGCAAGGCCCGGCAAGCGCTCACAGGCAGAGATCGACGCGATGTGGACGAAGGCCACCGAGAAGGTGAACCGGGAACTCGGTTTCAATCGTCCCGCTAGAGAGATCTATGGCCGCCGCAATGCGAGGGCCTGACTCGATGGCCGACGCGACCAGATCAACGGGTCCTTGGAAACCGTCAAACAGGATGAGGGGCGGCTGAGCGCATGCCGCTTGCAGAGATAGGCCGCGCATTGGGGGCTTCCGCCGCCAAGACCACTGCAAAATTGATCGGAGGCGCATGATGGACGGCAACATTGAACTTCACGGACGGGCCGCGGCATTGGCGCGGGGTGAAGGCTTTGCCGAAGGCATGAAGCTCGGTGCAGCCGCAGAACGCGAACGCTTCAAGGCGATCGTCGGCGCCTGCAAGAGCGACGGCAAGCTCCTATTGGTGGCTCTCGATCTAGCGGTCGAGATCCCAGACATGACAGCGGTGCGCACGGTCGAAGTCGCTCGCCGTTTTGTCCAAGCTAATTCGCCAGCCCATCGCGACACGCTGCCGGATTCGTTGGCTTCGGCCAAAGCGCAGTTGCGCGTCTGAGATAGGAGATTTGACCCCATGGCCGCAACGATCAAACAGCGAATTGCCCTCGACGGCGGGAAGGAAATCGAGGCCGAACTGAAGGCTCTCGGCCGAGTCGGCGAACAGGCGTTCAAAGCACTCCAGAAAGCAGCGAACGAGACCAAAGGGCTATCGCCCGGGTTTTTCAATTCGCTCAAGCAGGCCCAGGTCCAGCTTCAGAGCCTCAGCAAGCAGTTCAACGACGTCGGCACGAGCGTGCAGAAACTCGGCAAGACCTTTGCCACGCACCTGACCCTTCCCCTCGTCGGTGCTGGTGTGGGCATCCTGAAACAGGCGGCCGACTTCGAGAAGGCTGGCAACAGTTTCGCGGTCAATGCTGGAGTGGTGGGCTCGGCCTTCGAGGACGCTACCAAAAAAGCGCAGGAACTCGGCCAGGCATCTGTTTTCTCGTCCACGGAAGCGCTGCAGGGCATGACCGAGCTGGCGAAAGTCGGTCTGGACTTCAAGACGATCATGGGCGGTGCGGCCAAAGCAATGGTCGATCTCGCCGCTGCCAATGACACGCAATTGGCGCCGGCCGCGACTGCCATAGGCGACCTCATCAACCACTTTGGCCTGAAGGTCTCACAGCTTCCGGCGATCGTTAATTCCGTCACCGGAGCGACCATCGAGTCCAAGCTGTCCTTTGAGGGTTATGCTCTGGCTCTGGGCCAGGCCGGCGGCGCCGCTGGCGCCCTGGGTGTGAACTTCGAAGAATTCAATGCCGTGCTGGCGGCGACCGCGACCAGCTTCAGTTCAGGCTCGGACGCTGGCACATCATTCAAGACTTTCCTCACCAGACTGGTTCCGCAGTCGAAACAAGCCGCGGCGATGATGGAAAAGCTGGGGATCCGCTTCTTCGACGCCTCCGGCAAAATGAAATCCATGTCGGAGATCGCCCAGATCCTGCAGGACAAGCTTTCGAATCTCTCCCAGGAAGATCGAAACGACGCTGTCTCGACCATCTTTGGCACCGACGCCCTTCGTACTGCCTTGGCCCTGATGAAGCTTGGCGGCAAGGGCATCGACGAGATGATGGCGAAGTTGCTGGCGACAAATGCCGCCGAGATCGCCGCCACCAGGGTAAAGGGCCTTGCCGGCGAACTCAATCAGTTCAACAGCGCCGTGGAAAACCTGTCGATCGCCATCGGCAAGTCAGGTTTCCTTGACTTCGTCACTCAGCTTGTGAAGCAGGCCACAGACCTTACCAAGTCGATCGGCAACCTCGATCCGGCTGTGCTGCGACTTGGGACGGAGATCGGCGCCGTCGCGGCTGCCATCGGTCCTGTGCTTATAGCGCTCGGGTTGTTCGGTCGCGGCATCGGCTTCGTTTTCGGCGGCATTGGGCAGTTGATCGGAGCGATTGTTTTCTTGCGAAACGCCTTCCTGACGCTGACGCCGCTTGGCCGATTGATCCTGTTGATCGCCGCCGGCATCAAGGGCGCCGGGATTGTCCTCGACCTCATCAAAAACAAGCAATACGATTCGGCCGCGGCGGCCGATGCTCACCGCAAAGCGCTGGGCGAGCTCGACCAGGCGATCGCCAACGTAAAGGCAAACGTGCCGGGCGCACAGGAGGCCCTTAAGCGCCTTGCTCAGTCCCATCTCGACGCCGCTAAAGCTGCCATCGCGGACGCCGAGGCCCAAGCGAAGGGCGCGCGCGAAGCCTTCGAAGCGGCCAAGCTGAGCCAGGAGCAGAGCGCTCTCGGGCCAATGGAAAAACGCCTTGGCCTCGACGTCGACCCGGCGTTGGAACAGCTCATCATCCGAGAAAAGGCAGTCGCACAAGCCAAGCGCGAGCTTGAGGAAATCCAGGCCAAGATCGACGGCAAGGTCGTCTCGAACATCATCGATCTCCGCAACAACGCCGCTGCCACAGAAAGCAGCATCAAGGGCGTTGGCGCGGCGGTTAGCGAGACGGCCGCGCAAGTCGGCAACCTCGACCATCAGATCCACGTGTTTCGTGGCGGCGGAGCCGACGGCAAGCTGACTTCCGAAACCTTCAACGTCATCGACGGCGTTGCGCATCGTGCCGAGGAAGGCAAGAAGGCCCTCGACGATCTCAAGAGCAGCGTAGACAGCACCAGCGGCGCTGTTGGCGGCGTATCAGATGAAATCACCAACAGCATCGGCACCATCGCGCCGGCCGCACAGGAGGCAGCCAGCGGGTTCAACAGTTCGCTCGGCAGTCTAGACGCTGGCGCCGCACAGGCAGCGGCAGAGGCCATCGTGGCGCCGTTCACGACGCTGCCCGGCAAGTTCTCGGCCATCCTCAACGGCATTCGCGCGCTACTGCAAGGCGGCTTTACGGGCTTGCAGGGCATCGTTACCAGTCTCGCCAGCCAGATCGAGTCCTCAATTGCTCGTATCCTGGCATCGCTGCGGGCGGCAGCGGCGGCGGCGTCATCGTTGCGAGCACAGGCAGCCGGCTCCTCGTCAGCTTCGCAGTCTGGCGGCTCGCATGGCGGTTTTGCCGGTGGCGGCTTCGTACGTGGCGCCGGCGGGCCGAGAACAGATTCTATTTTGGCACGGCTGAGCAACGGCGAATTTGTCGTCCAGGCGCGCGCGGTGCAGCGGCTCGGCCTCGACTTCCTGCACGCCATCAACAACGGCTTTGTCCCGTCGTTGGACGGTCTGCGCGGCTTCTCGATCGGCGGCTTCGTCGATGGCTTCAACAGATCGATGCAGATCCCAAGGTTTGCCGGTGGCGGCTTTGTCGGCAACCTGGCGCCGGCTGGGTCGACTGGTAACACCCGAACGCCACTTGTCCTGCAACTGCCTGGCGGCGAGCGCATCGACGATCTCACGATCGGGGACATCGCGCTCAACCGGCTGCAGCAGTTTCTAATACAAGAGGCTTATACGAGCAACGGCAGGAGGCCCGGACGCAGATGACCTTTCCCCATCCCGAGCTTGGCGCGTTCGAAGGCGAAAACGGCAAGTGGTGCAACCACTACACCCAAGAGTTCATGAACCGGGTGACCATGCCCGAGATGGCGGCGCAAGGATGTGATGCGCACAAGGTTTTTGCGCATCTCATGGGGGCGCTCATCTGCGCCGTTGGCGACGCCGGCGGCCGGCATGAGCACGTCATTTCAGACGAGATGATTGACCTCTTCCGCGATGCGCTGCGTCGTGCCGAGCGAGGCGAGTTCACCCTGTCTTTCCCAACAGGTCCCCGCCGGCCGCGCCTGACGCCGTTGACCGGAGGCAAGAAAGGCGACTCAGATCCTGACGACGCGGCATGATGCCGTTCCTCGCCTTCACCTTGTCCGCTGGCTTCGTCCTGGCGTTGGCTTGGCCGTTTTAAATCGGCTTGTCGACCAGCGGTGTCTTTCGCTTCGGCGGCACGTAGGCGGTCACCAGCCTCACCGTGTCGGCTTTAACAGTAACGGGGACGCCGCCCAAGTTGATGGTGACAGTTCGGGCCTCCGCGTCAATGTGGGGTGACTTCGCCGGTTAGCTCGATCTTCTGCCCGCTGCTCACGTTTAGTGACGTGTCCACAATCGAATGCGGTTGGTGATATGACGGGATCAGCACGCTGACCCTGTCTTCCGTCACGCGCTTCCTTATCGTCGCGGTGATCGCGACCTCATCGCCAACTTTGAAATTACCCCGAGCCATGCTTGGGATTCTGGCGCGGCCAAACGCTTCGTCAAGGGGTTGCTAATATATGCGCGACAACGAACTCACCGAACGTCCCGGCAAGGGCTGGACTCCTTGGACAGAAGGCGCGGGGCGAGAGATGGCAGTCCCACGCTCCCCTTCAGGACGCTAGGTTTCACCCATTGGTCCTAATTCTCATCAGCCCTTTTATCTTCGTACCATCAGGCCCAAACATCGAATATGCCCAGCGGCAAACATCGTCCGGTAGTTGCGACGTTTCGGGACGGCCGCCGAACGGCACGACGTTCGACAGCATGGACTGTGCGCCTTCGTTTGCCGCAACTATGATTGAACTTGGAGTATCCGGAAGCCCGACGGAGACAGCTACCGCCATGGCAATATCGGGGTCGAGCTCATAGGCCGGGCACTTGGCCGAATACCAAAGAGCGTTATTGAAATCACCACGCCGCGTGTCAGCGTGCGACTGAATAACACTAGCCAGCAATGCGGCAATCGCTATTTGGCATCTCATCGCCGTGCTCTACGCCAGCCGGCCGCGCGCGCCTCTGCTTCGCTGCAGAACCACCGCTCGCCGAACTCGGGCCGGATGATCGTTCGCGAATAATATTTCTGGCCGGGCACGTGGAAGATATGTTCCCCCGTGTCGATACTGACGTTGCCCTTGATGTTGCATCCAGCGCCTGTGGACAAGAGAGAGGCGCTTGGAGATGCATCGAGCTGCATGAGGCTGGGAGCCGCGCCGATGATGTCGGGGTTCTGCGAGAGGAACACGGCCAAAGGCACAAAGATCAGCGCGAGCAGATACGCTGGTCGCAATATGCGGCGGCGTCGCTTCCTGGCGCTGCGCCAGCGGTCAGCCTGGTCGGCCCCGATATGCTGCTTCTGGAATTTGCCCACTGTCTCACTTCCCCGGCGGGGAAGATGCGGCCGTTCTAATAAATAGTCCAGAGAGCGTCGTGAGGCGCCTTAGAATACCGTCGTCATTTTAGAATGAAGTAGAGCGGAACGAGCAACGCGAATGCAGCGACACCCGTGAGAAACAGGTTTGTGGTCATGTCGTGTGGCCCCCCGGCCAATTTTCATCGGCCATACAGCCACGCAATTTAGCTCAAATGCAAGTGTGACCTCACTCCAGGCCAACCTCGATCTCTTGCGCATAAGCCGCGACTTATGCAATATCCCCGCGTTCTCACAGCGAGGCGCGGCATGCTGGCACGGACGGTCCACCCTTGCGATATCCACGCCATAGCCCGCATGTGCGGCGTCAAGCTCCACAATAGCGCTGACAACCGGTCGAGCGGCCGCAAGCCCGGCCATTGCTACTGCAAGCCGACGGTGCGCGCGATCGGGCGCCGGCATGGCGAGCAACACCTGGCCATGGTGCTGAAGCTGATCAACTCGACTGACAACGGCCATGACCTTCATGCTGCGACGCTGCAGGCGGTCTCAGCGGTGCTCCTGACTGGTGAGGTGGTGCTCAATGCTGCTCTGTTCCTGGCCATGGATGAAATAGACCTGGGCAAGCTCAGGACGGCCGCCAAGGCGCTGCCAGGCTCAACGGCTGATGTCATGGCCGGCGCACTGCTGGCGCTGCTCACAGGCCCTGCAATCGCGAGGCGCATCGCATGTTAGCCAGGACCCCTTTCACCGAAATTGAGATCGAAGGCGTCGGCACCTATCGTCTTCCGAACCAATGGCAAGGCCAGCGACTTAGGCGCCTTCGTGGTGAGGAACGTCACACCGCGGTCCTGGCCATCGGTTGCGGGATGACGGTGCACCAATTCAACAAGCTGCCAGCAGACAAGCAGCATGAGGTGCACAAGGCCTATCTGGCACTGATGTCGCCGAGCAATGTCGCGCCGCTGGCAGATCCTGAGCCGGCCGATACCCGAGCGATTCCCCGCGGGCACCTTTCCGACGAGCAGAAGCTGGCGATCGGCCGCTGGCTGTTCCACCACAAGGCATCATTGCCGCACGGTCATTTCGGGCCATGGGTCGAGAAGCAGGAAGGCCTTTCCCGTTCGATGGCGCTGCAATGCATGGCGATGGTCAAGGATCGTCAAGTGGGCGGCGAGGGATAATCCGTACAGCTTATTTGCCTGTTAGCGGAACCTGATATGCCAAGGCAGGTTGGGAAAGCGGCAGCGTCCCCCGCTGCCGGTCGAGGCCCCCAAGCCCCGGCCGGGTCCGCCCCTGCCCGCCAGTGGGGGCGGACCCACTGAAGCTCAATTTTTGGAGATTGAGGGAACCTGTCTGCGAAACCGAAGTTCGATCATAGCTTGGTTTACAGCCGAGCGGTCTCGAGGCAGGGGCCCGTCATTGCTGATCGGTGGCGGGCCTTCGCGTTGGTGCTAAAGGGCTTGGGTCCGACCAAAGCCCAATGCCGAAGCGCAAAGGTCTGACCCGTGAAACATTGGAGTTCTTTACACGTTTGATGCAGCCGACGATCAACAGTCCCCTCATCGTCGGTTGGTTGATTACCCGCCACGGCTCGCTTGGCGTGGCGGGTATTCATCACGGAGAGCGAATGCAGCCTGGTGAGATCATTGCAACCCGTTCGCAACAGGGTTTGCCGGCTTGGCGCCATCGTCAAGAATTAGGGCAACCTAATTTTCTGCCGCCCATGAACGATAATCAGCCGCCCAACAGGCTGGGACACGAGCCGCCGCAGGGATGGCAGAGCCCAGGGGTGCTTCTCGCAGCCGCCGCTCTGGTCTCATCCTTATGCGCCCTACTACTGGCATCTTGGATGTCAGGTTGAGCGCTCGGCGCGCCTACCTTCCAACGTTGGCTAAGCTTTAATGCTGGGCGCCGGCGGAATCCTCGTCGAACTCAATGTCAGCTTGTCGACGGTCTTGACAATGGCGGTGGCCAAAGCGGCGGCTTCATGCATGAGCTCCGGCCCATAAAGACCATTTACCGCTTCCTCGCTCGGAAGAACGCCAGGCGGACAATGATCCTCGATTGTTCGCCGGATCAGCGTTAGCGCCGCTCTGCACTCTTCTGTGTCTATCGTCGGCATGCACTGAAACATGCAGGATGGCTAAAATGTTCCGGAACCATTTTAGCGCGCGCTAATTGAATCGCACTATGCGAGTCAGCGCATGCCTCTGAAGTTCATCAAGCCCATGGAACCCGAGCTGGTCGACACGCCACCGCAAGGCGACGAATGGCTCCATGAAATCAAATTCGACGGGTATCGCACCCAAATTATCAAGGATGAAAACGGTATACGGCTGTTCACCAAGAATGGTTACGACTGGACCGGCCGCTACATCGAACTTGCCGGAGAGGCGGAGGCGATCGAGGCGGAAAGTTTCATCATCGATGGCGAGACAATCACGGTCAACGAGGCCGGCCTCTCCGACTTCCACGCCCTGCAATCAGCCGTTACCCGCCGTAAGCCGTCGCGCGACCTGTATTTGGTGGCGTTCGATCTCCTGCACCTGAACGGGCACGACCTGCGCAACATGCCGGTGGAAGACCGCCGCGAGATCCTGCAGGCATTGATACCAGCCGTCGGCCGCATTCAGGTCAGCAAAGCTATGCCCGGCACTGGCGATGCGGTTTATCACCTCGTCGACAGGGCAGGGCTGGAGGGCATGGTCTCGAAGCGCAAGGACAGCGTCTACCGCAGCGGGCCGACGATGAACTGGCGCAAGATCAAGTGCTATGCCGAAAAGGAAATGGACATCATTGGCGTGCAGCGCGAGGCGGGAAAGCCCGCGATGGTGCTGATGGCCGACAAAGGTCGCTATGCCGGCGGCGCTTTCGTTGCCTTTAAAGCCGACAAGCGCCAGCGCCTGTGGGATCGCGTGCAAGGGAAAGTCGGCGGACCAGTGCCCATCGGTCTAAAGAAAGAAAAGGCCGAATGGCTTAAGCCCGGTCTTGTCGGTCGCGTGCGGTTCCTGAAGGGCGAGGAGAGGCTCCGCCATGCCAAGCTGCTCGATTTCCGGGATAAGCAATAGACAGCGCTTGCCAGCCCAAAGCAGATGAGGAATATAATCCTCCCGTTGCGGCGATCACCCTCTAACGGAGTTCGCTACCATGGCTAGGTCAAAACCCTCAAAGCAGTTATCGCAGGCTGAAATCGAGCGCTTTCTCGTGGCGGCAGAAGCGCTGCACCTGAGCATCATCAAGCCTTTCATATCGCCGCATTGCGACCACTACAGGCAGACGCGCGTCCTGCATGAGGTGCTGTTAAAGGCGGTGCGGGAAGTCACCGGGAAGGAAGTTGAGTTCATCCGGTGGAACACTACTGGGCCAGTTCGATCGCCTACGGCTGAATAGCGCCCACTTCCGTACGACCATTCCAGCAGATCGGCGTCAACGCCGCTTCGTCTCATTGTGTGACTTTCCGTCCCAACCGGCATACCATGTCTGGCTGCCGCGAAAGGACGAGCGAATATGGCCTTTACTGTCATCTGGTATGGACGACAGGGCATCGTCGACAAGGAAATGTTCGACGCCGAGAAAACGGCAAAGGATCATGCAATCTCCATGTTTCAGACCCGGAAGGGCGACGATGGAATCGTGTCCGTTGAAATTCGCAAGGATAACGGCACTGTCGTTTTTAGCCATGCGGAGAACTAGACAAAAGGAGCAGGCTTATGTCGATCAGCGATGAACTGCAGGAGCTTTGGGACATCTACGTGGCGGCATACCGCGCCGGGGATGCTGCCGGTTGCGCGTCCATATTTACCGATAACGCGGAAATGCATTCTCCGTATGCCCCCCCAGCTCGCGGCCGAGCGGCGATAGAGGCGCTGCACGGTGTCTGGACCCAACACGCCACCCCCGACAAGACACTTGCAGTGATCGAGGCAGGAGGCTCCGGAGATCTGGCATGGTCTCTCGCGGCCTACTCGGAAGGGGAGGCGACCGGAAACGGAACTTCGCTTAGCGTCTTTGAGCACCAGGCTGGCGGAGGTTGGTTGATCCGCATGTGCAGCTTGAACAGCAGCGACCAGGCAGAATGACCGACAAGCCTGCCACAACCTACATCGTCTCAGTTTTCGACAAAGCCGCATTGGCGCACGATCCTGAGCACCAAGGACAGGGCTGAAGCGAGCCAGATCACGCCGAAGGCTAAGAAGTGCTGAGGGCCTGATAGGCTGCGTAGCCTGCATCCGTGAGGATCAGCGACCCGACGCTGTCAGGATACTTATGGTGGGGCTTCGTTTCCAAGTAGCCGCGCGCTTGCAGGCGCTCCTCGGTATCTGAACCACAGTTCTTAATCTGTGCGGTGTCAACCGGCACATTTGGACCATGCGCCGCCAATTGTTGAAGCGCCTGCTTCTCTCGCTTTTGAAGCGGTGTGCCGGGAATTGAAGCCTTCCATTTTTCTTCGGCGACCTTCTGTAACTGCCTCATCTCGGATTCGCCCATCGTTCGAGGATCGAAGCCGAGCTTGTCGTACCAGTCTTGAATCGGATCACCCTTGCGGCCTGACCCGATCGGATAGCCGCCTGGCCCGGTTGCTTCGTTGTCTTGGCGACGATGATAGTCGTCCCACCCCTCCAGTTCGTCGTCCAGTTCATTGGGGACTGTTGCCCTAGTGGGCTTCGCCGCTTGTGCCTCTGGTACCAGCCGAACCACCATGCCGTTGACTATGATCTCGGCGACACAGCCTGCTTTCGCAGCGCCTTTGCAGATCGCCGTTATTTGCCTGGCAGAGAGGGCGAGGGATCGGGTCATAACCTGGGCTCTACACCTATCGGCATTGTGGCCGGCTCAATCCCAGGCTTCTGGCGATTCCAAACCGCTTCTTCTCCCTCTCCCTCAATTGCCGAGTCGCTCGTAGGCCTCATGCTGATTTTTGTAGCAAAATTCCACCATGGTCCAATCCGAACCGGTAGCGGTTTTCCAGTCCTCTAAGCATTTGACCAGCATACCCTTCTCCTCGCCATTCTGGCCGCTGTTGTTGATCTGGACGAGATGATTGTAGGACTTCACCTGATTGTTGATGCAGAATTCCTGCATTGAGTAATCGCCCGGCCAATCCGCTGTGCAAGCCGCCTTGATGCCAACCATAGTGTCGGCATCAGCAGAAGCGATAGATGTCGTGGCAATGACGGTGGCAACGGCAACAAAAATACGCATAGCCCCTCCCTCGGATCCCCAAGGAACAGCATCGCGCCAGTCGAACGCCAATGCAAGCCGGCTCCGCTCCCACCACCTCGCTGGCGGGCTTACCTGTGGCGCGTTAAAGTAGCCCTTTACCGGTGGGGGAATTCAGATGACACGTGCACTGTCGGATATGCTCGCCACGCTCAATGCCGTGGCAGCCTTCATAATTACCCTGGGAGGCGGCGCCCTCGGATGGGAGAGATACCATCAGCAGAGCGTCGGCAATGCGACCATGGGTGTGATATTCGGCCTGCTTATCGGTTTCGCCGCGGCGGCGATCTTCTGCGGCACACTGGCGACGCTGATCCTGATCGAAAACCATCTTCGCCATCTGGTGGCAGAGGCCGCCGAACAGCGGCGCATCCGCAAGCCTTGAACCAACGCAAGCCGGCTCCCTTTCGGGAGTGCTTGACGAAATCGGCAAATCAGCGGCTTATCGTCCGTGGGCTTCAGAACCCGGACCGTGATATCTCCGAATTGACCCTTGGCGGGGTCGCGCCTCCTCGACAGGAGGCTTCGGATGAATGTTTGACGAGCTTGTCAAACAATGGACGCGCTTGGCGGCGCGGCTCCAGACCCGACCTTTATGGCCGGGGGGCGCCGTTCTGTCCAGAGCCTTCGGGCTTAAAAGCGTCGCGCCAGTCTCACGGCTGGTTCTGAACCCCCGGCTTCGGCCCGTCGCCGATGATGGCATAATGTGTCCTGGGACACACATTGCCGCCGGCCTTCAGAAGCCGGTTCTGACCGTGGGGACTATCAATGAACACGAAGGCAACAACGATCGACCGGCGGCGCCTGCTGCTGGGCACAGGGGCAACTGCGGCTGGCCTGGGAGCGCTGTCCGTGCTTCCCGCCAGCAAAACCGGTGCCGCGCCGGAACCGGTATCCCTCACACCGGACGAGCGGATCACCGCCGCTATCGAGGAGATCAAGGCGGCATTCTGGGAGAAGTGGCCCGATGCACCGCTTCGAATTATCGACATGGACAACGTCAAGGACGGGATGGTCATCATCCTTTCTCATGTCGCGGGCGATAAACCCGGTGACGTTTCTTATGAACGGAAAGGACTGGCAAGGCTCTCGAAAGGCGTTGCATCATGAGCGCCCCGGAACATCTCAGCGATGGGCCTGTGGTCATCGCCAACGTCGGTGCCGTGATAAATACCGCGTCTGACATCATCCACGAGATCAATCGGGCCGACGTGTCGCCGCAGACGTGGGCGATTTTGAGAAGGGCGCAAGCGCTTCTCAGCGTTGTCTGCATGGTCTGCGATGCCAGCGTCGAGGGGATCGAGAACGGGCCTGATTATCAGATGAAGGCGGAGGCGCTGTCATGAACGCCCACACGCCCATTCTGAGGCCCTACGGCTGCCCGCAAGGTGTCGACCCTCGCACATGGCGGCAATCGGTCGAGACGCGCCTGAACGAGCTCCTGGACCGCGCCATGGCCCTGATCACCGCGCTCGACCTGATGGAGGTGGATTGCGACCTCGAGGACACGGCCGATGATGAGCCATCGCTGCTCTGCCTTGACGATCTGGAGCAGGACAACTGCGACGACGAGGATGGCGGCGATCGGGAATGCTACTGTGCCGATGACTACGGCGAAGTCATTATGTGGCCGGATGATCTCGAATCGCAGGAAGTGCTTGTGAGGTCAGGGCTATGACCGCGCAGGCTAAACCCTTCCAAGTTGGAAGAGTTTCCGCGGCGGTAGAGCCGAGCAACGACATGATCGTCCTGCCGTTCCACGCTTACCAACGGTACCACTACGGCATGATTGCGGTCCGCACCGACGATGACTTCATGCTCGTCTCGCCGTCGTGCTACGACCCCAAGCACTACCCGCCGGGCTCTTGCATTCAATAGGTTTGACGCCCCGACTGGCCCGCTGCCTCACGGCGGCGGGCCTTTCTATTCTTTGTGTTGAACGATGTAGCTATTGCTGATGGCTTTGCTCCCAACACCGCGCGTGACAACAACGGTGGTGTACCCGGCGGGCAGTGAACCGGTGACAGTCTCGTCGACAGGATGGCATCGTCCGACGATTTCACCGTTTGGCGCAACTGCGAGCCTGTCTTTCATAGATGCCCGACACGCGTCGAACGACGCATATGTGGTCGGCGCGGCCTCAATGGGCTTGCAGACGGCAGCCTGGCCTGGGCTGCAAGAGAGTAAAAGCAATACTGCTGCGGTTGCCGGGTCCATTGTCGAAGCTCCCATGAGACGAGCCTCAACGCGGATCGACTTCCTTTGTTGCACAGGCGCCCGGCAGCGGGCCTGCCGAGAGGTGGCGGGCTTTTTCGGTGGATCACGTCTCTGTTACCCCAAACGTTACCCAGACTACGGCAGGCGCCCGATTGACGCTGCGGTAATTCTACCTAACTGGTTGATTTTGCTGGTGCCCCCGGACGGAATCGAACCGCCGACCTTCGGTTTACAAAACCGCTGCTCTACCAGCTGAGCTACAAGGGCACGGCGCTCCGGTTAGCATATTTGTTGCGCCAGTAAAGACAAAACTCCGTTTTTCCCCGGCATGCCACATGGCCCGTCGACTAGGGCATCCTGAAAAGCGCTAGATCGCTTCCTACATCTAGGGGAGGTGCAATCGCTTTGCGCAGGGGTGTGGCATGATCAGATTAGTCATCATTCTCCCGATCATCTTCGTGGCCTGGATGCTGCTGGTGAAGATCATCAGCGATGTGAAGAAGGCCAATGTCGACTGGACCGGCGTCACCACCATAATCGGCTTCATCGCGCTGGCGTTCTGGCTGCGCCATGTCACGGGGATGGGGTGAGAGAGAGCGAATAGTGAGTAGCGAATAGCGAATAGGCAACGGCAACGTAGCGATTGGTAAGTGGCGTTCCTGCCTTTTCCTACTCGCTATTCGCTATTCACTATTCGCTCGGGCCAAAGGCCCCACAAAAAATCTCTTCGACCTATCGAACCTTTTGCCGCGCCGCGCCGACTGATGGTTAGAGGCGAATGGGTCGCCTCGATCAAAAGATCCAGGAGATCATCATGTTCAAGCGCACTCTTACCTCAGGCCTCGTCGCCATCTTCGTCGCCACCGGCGCGCTCGCCGGCACTGTCGGCACGTCGTCAGCCCACGGCATGCACGGCCATCATCACCACCACAACCACAAACATCACAAGAAGCACTTCAAGAAGTTCTGGTGGAAGCACTACAACCACCACCACAACCATCACCACAGGCACGGCAGGGTGATCATTTTCCTTTGATGGAGGGACCCAATTCCCCAAAAGGGCGGCTTTCGGCCGCCCTTTTTGCGTTCGGCGATCACTTTGTGAAGTGGGGGCGGCAAAGCTGCCGATCTCCCCCCTTGCGGACCCTTTGCGGGGAGATGTCCGGCAGGACAGAGGGGGTGTGACAGATCACCGGCTTCCCCATGAACTTTCTCTATTTTGTCCGTGCGGTTGCCTCGCCCTGATTGGTTGACAAGCTGGCGGGACAGCACCCCCTCTGCCCTGCCGGGCATCTCCCCGCAAGGGGACCGCAAGGGGGGAGATCAGCCGCATCAACGTCTTCGCCAAGCTCTCGCAAGGTCGCCGTCAGCATGGCCTCGATCCATCCGATTTCCCGGATCCCAGAAGATCGACAAAAGATTCGAACCTTTTTCCTGGCTGCAACGACAGATGATCAAGAGGCGGATGGATCGCCTCGGTCAACGAAGCAAGGAGATCGTCATGTTCAAGAACACACTCGTTTCCGGCCTTATCGCCACCGCCGTCGCCGCCGCCACGCTGGCCGGCACCGTGCAGCCTTCGGCCGCTCACAGCCATCACCACAATCACGGTCTCGGTATCGGCATTGCCGCCGGCGTCGGCGGCTTTGTCCTCGGCAGCCTGCTCGCCCAGCCGCGCACCGTCTATGTCGACGAAGGCGGCGGCTCGTGGCATGTCCGCCGCTGCTACGATCGTTACGCCAGCTACGACGCGGACTCCGATACCTATCTCGGCCGCGACGGATACCGCCACTACTGCCGTCTTTAGAGGGGAGGACCGTTTCAGCAACAGAGGGGCCCATGCGAGCCCCTCTTCTGCTGTCTGGATGGTAGCGGTGCGTGCTCCACCGGCCGATACAGCGCAGAAAGGATTGGCCTGGGCGGCAGACCGGGCGGTGTACAGAGATTTGCCGAGCGTCTATTCTGACCGCGAAACGCGGGGAGAGACCTTTGGACGAGCAGGACCCCAGAGAAGACCTGGTCGAAACGGTTTTCCGCAACGGCACCGTCACCGCCGTCGGCATCCTGCTGGCGTTTTCGCTGGGCTTCATCACGCATTGGGCCGCCAACCCGATCCCGTGGCAGACCTACCATCTTGTCGCCGTCCTGCCGATCCTGGCCGGCATTGCCTTGCAGATGCGGGCGCTCTCGCTGCTGCTCGACACGAAATGCCTGCAGCGGCGCATCTATGAACGTGCCAACCGCATCTTCATGGCCGGCCTGATATTCACCGCCTGCGGCGTCGGCATGGCCATCCTTCTCGATTTCTTTGATATCGCGACCAGGAGCGCGCTGCCCGGGACGGGCTGATCAGCTGGCTCGCACGCCGCCGATCATCCTGGTCACCTCGGCGGCGGCATCGCGCACCAGCGGGCCGATCTCGGCCAACCGCTCCGGCGTCACCCGCACCGTTGGTCCCGACACCGAAACGCCGCCGATCGGCTCGCCGAATTCGTTGAAGATGGCGGCTGCCACGCAGCGCATGCCGGGGTGCCGCTCCTCGTCGTCGACCGACCAGCCGCGCAGCTTGATCCGCGCCAGATCGTGGGCAAGCGCCGAAATGTCTGAAAGTGTCCTGTCGGTGAAGCGCTGCAGGCCTGCCTTGCGCAGGATGGTTCCGACGCGCTCCGGCTCGAGATGGGCCAGCACCGCCTTGCCGATGCCGGACGCATGGAAGGGACTGCGTGTGCCCGGACGGAAGAAGGCGCGGATCGCCTGATGCGTCTCGACCTGGCTGACGAAGACCACGCAATCGTCCTCGGCGACGCCGAGATTGGCGGTCTCGCCGGTTCTTTCCATCAGCTCTTGCATGACGACACGCGCGCGGTCGACCAGCTTGCGGCGGCGCAGGAAGGCCGCGCCCATGCGGTAGGTCTCGACGCCGATCGACCACAGTTGGTCTGATGTGTCGAATTCGACCATGCCGTGGTTTTGCAGCGTCGTCAGCATGCGGTAGGCGGTGGAGGCGGCAAGGCCGCTTTGTGCCGATATCTCGCTCAGCGACAGGCCGCTGCCTTCCGCGACAATGGCCAGGATGCGCAGTGCCCTGTCGAGCGACTGCACCGAACTGGCCTCCGAGGGCCCGTTGAAAGCGCGCGGCCCGCCCCGCGGGCGGGTTTTGGGGGGTTTCCTGACGCCCA